>JBEBSD010000099.1:0-20163 GCA_040394475.1 Telluribacter humicola
TCGTTAACGGATGTCACCCCTTCGGGGCTTATCCCGGTCGTTAGCGGATGTCGGGATGTTGCAGCGCTTTGCTGAAAAGGCAGACTCTTTGGGGCTTGGTGATGCGAAAAGTAAGATGCGCTAAAACCTGGAAAATGAAGGATAGCTAATTGGTTGCGTTTACTATTTTCGCTATCTTTAATTCCAGGTTTTTCCGCATTTCCGGGAATCGGGACCATTCGTAGCAATCAGCAGGTCATGGGCCATTCGATTCGTCGTGCCCGCGAGGGCTGTTCTCTGTATGGATCTGTATGCCGATAGCCGATTTCTGAAAGCTGATTTCCGATAGCCGATTTCCGATAGCCGACAACTATTCCACTATACATGCACATTCTCTTAATTCATCAGTTTTTCCTCAAAGAGGGCGAAGGCGGCGGGACTCGCTGGAATGAGTTTACCCGTATCTGGAGGAAGGCCGGCCACGAAATTACCGTATTGGCGGGTGACAGGCATTATCTGAGCAGCGAAGCGGGCACGGCCGCAACAGCGTTCGTACGAAAAGAACGCAATAGAGACGGGGTCACGATCTTCCGCTGCTATACCCCTGCGGGATACAACAAGGACTTTTGGCGGAGAGGATGGGGTTACCTGGCCTTCCTTGGTTCGGGTTTCTGGGCCGGATTACGGTATACCCGCGCCGTTGACCTAGTCATCGCCACCTCCCCGCCCTTACTGGCCGGCATCCCGGCCTGGCTGCTCTCCCGGTGGAAACGGGTGCCGCTGGTCTTTGAAATCCGGGATCTCTGGCCCAGGTCCGCAATCGAACTGGGGATCGTATCGCATCCTGTCCTTATCCAACTGGCCCGCGGCCTTGAAAAGCAGCTTTATAAACGGGCGGCATTGCTGGTCGTCCTTACGCCGGCTTTCCGGCAGCTATTGATCCAAGAGCAGAAAATTCCACACAAGAAGATCCTGTACATTCCCAATTCCGCAGATTTCGGGCTCGTATCCCTTGCCGGCCGGCATTTTAACGCCGTCGCCTTCCGGAAATCCCTGAACCTGCACGACCGGTTTGTAATTTGCTATGCAGGCGCCCACGGAGTGGCCAATCACCTGGAACAGGTGCTGGATGCAGCGGAATTGCTGCGCGACACCCGGGCGGTGTTTTTGTTAATAGGCGACGGGATGCAAAAACCTTCGCTTATCCGGAGTGCCGACCGGCGCAAGCTATCCAATGTCCTTTTTATCGATCCTGTCCCCAAACCCGCTATTTTCCGCTACATACTCGCGTCAGACGCCGGGCTGGCCGTCCTCAAAAAAGCGGCAATTTTCAAAACCGTCTATTCCAATAAAACATTTGATTATTTTGCCTGTAAAAAACCGGTATTCGTAGCCATCGACGGCATCAGCCGGTCGCTCATACAGGATGCAGATGCCGGTGCATACATCATCCCGGAAGCTCCTGATGATTTTGCCGATAAAGTAAACCACTACCTCTCCCGGCCGGAACTGGCCCGGTTGCAAGGACTTAACGGCTACCGGTTGGCGCGAAACTATTTCGACCGTGAACGGCTTGCCTTCCGATACCTGGCCAACCTGGAGAAACTATTACCTGCATTCCGGTAAAACAAACCGTTTAAACTGTTACTTTTATTCACCATTAATCATCTTTCACCCTTATGATCAGACGAGCGTTAGCGAAGACCGGCATCGGGATACTCCTCTTCCTCTGTTGCTATACACCCCGGGCACTGGCCCAGGAAATACCGGTAGACCCAAATGTTAAAATCGGGAAACTAAGCAACGGCCTCACTTATTATATCCGGCAGAACACGGAACCCAAAAAAAGAGCTGAGCTACGGCTGGTCGTAAAGGCAGGATCCATTCTTGAAACGGATTCTCAACAGGGACTGGCCCATTTTATGGAGCATATGAACTTCAACGGGACGGTCAATTTCCCTAAAAACGAACTGGTAAACTTCCTGCAAAAGGCAGGTGTGAAATTCGGGGCCGACCTCAATGCCTATACCGGATTCAATGAGACCGTGTACATGCTCCCTATTCCCACCGATTCGGCAGGTTTGCTCGAAACAGGGTTACAGGTACTGGAAGACTGGGCACATGGGGCTTTACTGGATCCCGCGGAAATCGACAAAGAGCGGGGAGTAGTGCTGGAAGAATCGCGTATGGGACGCGGCGCGCGTCAGCGGATGCAGGATCAGTACTTCAAAATGATCCTCAATCACTCCCGTTACGCCGAGCGCTTACCGATCGGGAAAGATTCCATTATCCGGAATTTCCAACCCGAAACACTCCAGGCATTCTATAAAGACTGGTACCGGCCCGATCTGATGGCAGTACTTGCTGTGGGCGATTTCGATCCCGTGGCCGTAGAGCAGCTGATACAGGAAAAATTCAGCCGTATTCCCCCCGCGGAGAACTCCAAACCACGGGAAACCTACAACATCCCGCTTGACGGTTCCAACAAGGTGGCGATTGTAACGGATTCCGAGTACCCGCAAAACCTCGTTCAGGTAATTTATCAGCTTCCTCAAAAGAAAGAAAAAACCCTGGCCGACGTTCGTACCACGATCTCCCGGCAATTGTTCAACCAGATGATGGGGCAGCGGATGTCTGAACTGACCCAAAAGGCCGACCCTCCGTTCCTGGTGGGTTTCAGCAACTACAGCAACTTCCTGGCAGACCTTGATTCGTACACTTCCCTGGCCCTCGCCAAAGAAACAGAAGGGCTCACTACGGCGCTGGCCACACTGGTACAGGAAAATGAACGGGTCCGGAAATACGGGTTTACGGCAAGCGAGCTGGAGCGGACCAAACAAAACTTTCAGCACCATGTGGAACGTGCCTATAAAGAACGTGACAAGTCACAATCGGCGCAATTCGTCACAGCCTATACCGATCATTTCCTGCTTGATAAATCCATCATGGGGATTGAAAACTATTTCGCCGTTGCCACTAAAACCTTACCGGAGATCAGCTTGGAAGAGGTTAACCAGCTGGCACAGGAATTTATGAGCGATCAGAACATTGCGGTGGTAGTCATGGCCCCGGAATCCGGAAAGGCAAAGCTCCCTTCGGAAAAAGAAATCCTGGATTTGCTGGCGACGACCGGCAAGGAGGTCACCCCGTATGAAGACAATGTGTCGGACCAGCCCCTGTTGAGCCAGCCTCCGGATGGAACACCGGTCATCGAAAAAATCACCGACAAGCAGACGGATATCACCGAATTGATCCTGGGCAACGGAACCCGGGTATACCTGAAGCCCACCGATTTCAAAAACGATCAGATCCTGTTCAGGGCGACAAGCCCCGGGGGGATTTCGCTTCACCAGCAGGAGTGGTTTTCCGCACAGTTTGCCAGTTACCTGATCGCGTCGGGCGGTGTCGGCCCGTTTGATAACACCCAGCTGCAAAAATACCTGACGGGAAAAACCGTGAGCGTCCGGCCGTTCATCGGCACCCTTACCGAAGGCTTTAACGGCAGCACAACTCCTAAAGACCTGGAGACAGCGCTTCAGCTGATGTATGCGTATTTCAACACCCCCCGGAAGGATGCCGAAGTGGTACAGGGAATCCTGTCGAGCCAAAAAGCCTTTTTGCAAAATCAGCAGCAGACGATCACCCCGGAAAAAGTTTTTGCAGACACCCTTAAAGCGCTGGTGACTAATTATCATGTCCTGGCGAAACCGCTGGAAGCAGCCGATATCGACAAAATAGACCTGGATGAAGCCTACCGGATTTATGCGGACCGGTTTTCAGATGCTTCCGATTTTGTCTTTACGTTTGTCGGCAATTTCGATATTGATACAATTACACCTTTACTGGAAACCTACATCGGAGGGTTGAAGGCAACAGGCAGAAAGGAAACATTCGACTATCCCGCCATCCGTCCGGTAGCCGGACATCTAGAGAAAACCGTCTTTAAAGGCAGGGAGCCCAAAAGCATGGTGAGCATGTACTTCAGCGGGGACTACCACTACTCCCTGGAAAACAATGTACAACTGGATGCACTGGGCGATATCCTGCAGATCAAGCTCATCGAAGCGTTGCGGGAAGAAGAAAGCGGCGTTTACGGCGTAGGGGTTTCCATGAATTACCACAAATTCCCCGGCGAGCAGTATAACCTTTCCATATCGTTCGGCTGTGCACCGGAAAACGTGGACAAACTCATCCAACGGACCCTGGCTGAAATCAAGACCATCAAGGAGCAGGGAGCAGATCCTTCGGATATTGGAAAATTCGTAGCGGAATCACGCCGTAAACTGGAAGTTGCCACACAGACGAACTCCTTTTGGCTGCACTACATTGACACCGCCGTTTTCCAGGAGGAACCGCTGCACCAGCTTTATGAGGAGCAAACCCTCTGGGAAAAGGTCACACCTCAGTCGACTCAGGAAACCTGCAGTACTTACCTCAATGAAAATCAATACATCCGGCTCGTTTTAAAACCGGAACACCAGTGACACCTATTCGTCGGACGTGATCACCGGGCGACTGTCAAATGCTCCCAGATCACGTCATACACATCGACGGCCTCCAGTTCTTCTTTACCGGCAGGTTGGTCGGTGATGCACACCGGGTAATATTCCTTTCCGGGATTAACAGCCCCATGCGAGCCTTTTACCAGGTGCGCATCGAAAGGGATCAGGTCCATCAGGTAGCGAAACCCGAGCAGTTTCCTTCCCAGCTTATAGGCTGCCTTCAGCTTGATGAACGGATTTTTCGGGTCCATAAACATTTCTACCGGATCATAGCCAGGCTTACGGTGAATGTCCACCAGGTGGGCATAATCCGGCGCCCTGGCATCCTCCAGCCAGTAGTAATACGTAAACCAGCTATCCGTGTTCGCCACCGCCACCAGATCACCGGAACGCTCATGGCCGAGGCCGCAGGCTTCTTGCCCGGTCTTATCCAGCACGTCTTCGATGCCCGGTACACCCATCAGGAGCGCCTTTACGTTCCCGATCTCGGAGGGATCTTTTACATACACATGCGCCACCTGGTGGTCGGCCACTGCAAAAGCCCGGGAAGCACCTGCATCCAGCAACTCGTACCAGCGCTCTGTCCGTACGGAAATATAACCTTCTTTTCGCAACACCCTGTTGATGTCCACCGGGTTTGTAACGGGGTTGATCCCATATTCAGACAACAGCATAATCCGTGCCCCGGCTGCTTCGAAATGGGTGACCAATTGCCGGACCAGTTCGTCAATCTCGCCTAATTCCTTACTGATTTTAGTAAAATCGGGACCGAATTTCTGGAGACAATAATCCAGGTGGGGCAGGTAAATCAGGGTAAGCGTCGGGTCATATTGCTGATCTACTCTGATGGAGGCATCGGCAATCCACTTACTGGATTTAATATTTGCATTGGGTCCCCAGAAATTAAAGAGCGGAAACTGGCCGAGCGCCGCCTGCAGTTCGTCCCGGAGGGAGGCCGGCTGTGCATAACAATCAGGCGCCTTGACTCCGTCGGCATGATACTGCGGTCGTGGCGTCAGGGAATAGTCTGCGGTGGAATACATGTTGTACCACCAGAACATTTTGGAAACCGTAAAGGAAGGGTTCTCTTTTCTGGCCCGTTCCCATATTTTTTCTGCCCGGACGAGGTGGTTGGATTGCTTCCAGAATTTCACTTCCGCATCTTCCCGGTCGTACCATCCGTTTCCGACGATGCCATGTTCGGCAGGCCATTTTCCCGTCACATAACAACTCTGTGCGGTGGTGGTCACGGCCGGCAGCACCGGTTTAATCCGGGTGAGCGTCCTGTTGCCTGTATATGCCTTCAGAAAAGGAGTGTGTTCGCCAATAAGGTTGCTGCTCAGTCCGACAATATCGATTACGACGGTTTTGTTCATTTCAATTGATTTTTTACCCAATTCAACTCCCGGACAATGGATTCGGCGACAGGCAGCTGCATGGCCTCCGGCAATACACCCCAGGTATACGTTTCCACTTCCAGGTAAGGGCTGATAGCATGCTGTTTATGCAGCTCAAGTGTTTTTACAATTTCGTCCTGGGTCGAGTTCAGCAATCCATACGTTGCGATAAACAACGGCACATGAAAATGGATGCGCCACTCCAGGTGGTCTGAACAGTCGGCAGCCAGGGCCTGGTCGAGATCCCGGTAATGGCGCAGGGCGCCATTTGCCGTACGTGCCACTACCTGGTGCAGGTAAACCGGTTCATCAAACGATTTCAGGGCCTCCAGTTTTGCCGCCCGGTCTATTGTCAGGTCTGCCTGCAGTGCTGAGCTCACCTGTATTTTTCCCACCCGGATCCCTGTTTCCAGCAGGCTCGCAACAATCGTCTCAGGGGTTTCATAACTTACGGCAAAATGACACACATCATAGCAAAGCTGCACGTGTGTCAGGATCGCCTCCCTGGCAGCGGGTTCAGTGTATCCCAGCGATGCTTTCAGATAGGCAATCCCCATCGGCAGCAATTGCTCACGGTACCAGGCAAAAAAGTCTGCCCCGTTGTCCAGGATGCCATCCGGCTCCGGCTCAATATCCAGGTGCAGCACCGGGCCGCCGGCTTCCCGGACGGCGATCAGCTCTGCCACTACCTGCAGGATATGCTGCGTTGCTTTTTCCCGGGCGGCCACCATTTCCGCCGTTGTTTTCCACCAGTACCGATACGACAAAGGAGGTGTTGAAACTCCTCCTTCCATTCCTTCCGGGAGCAATGCAGCCAGGATGCGGAACAGGCGAAGGGTATACGTCGTACGTTCTTCGGTTGTCCAGTCAGGCGCATGCACCTGGTCTTTGACAAATGCTCCGTGAAAATTTCCGTACGGGAATCCGTTCATTGTGAACACATAAAGGTGATTGGCCTCCAGCCAGCGTCGGAACGCTTCAAGCGTGCCGGGTTGTTCCAATTCCAGTGACGCCTCGTGTGCTAAGCGGAGACCGAGTGCAAACCGTTCTCCGGGTACCAATTGCTCCCGTATGGCGGGCAAATTGGCTTTCAGCTCATTAAAATGATCCTCCCAGGTGACGCCCGGATGGATGTTGCTGCAATAGGTAAGGTGCCCGAAAGCCGTTTCCATGGTATACAATTAGGGAATAGGATGGGGAATGGGTTCAAGGTTCGCGAACTCACAATTCATAAGTTGCAACCTGCGCCGTTTTCAGGTAATCTACCGACTCCCTGATGAGGTCGTCATCCATTTCATGTACCTCGACACCTTTTCCAAGCGCTTCCAGCAACATAATGGTCAGTCTGCCTCCCAGGTGTTCCCGAAACTCCTGCAGCCCTGTGATCAGGTTGATTTTATTCTGCTCTGCCAATTTGGGATGAAAAAGTTCAAAACCGAGCACATGGAATACCTGCAGGATCCGTTTCACATCCGCTTCCGCGATCAACCCTTTTTTCATCGAATAAATACTATCCAGGGCAATACCGATAGCCACAGCTTCTCCGTGACGAATTTCAAACTGTGTGAGGTATTCGAGTTTGTGGGCCGCCCAGTGTCCGAAATCCAGGGGCCTGGAGGAGCCGAACTCAAAGGGATCTCCGCTGCGGATATGGTGCAGGTGCATATCCGCACACCGCGGGACCAGGTAGGCCATGGCTTCCGGATCCCTTTCGGCCAGCCGCTGCGCGTGGGCTTCTATCCATTCAAAAAAGGCTACATCCTTAATCAGCGCTACTTTCAGCGCCTCCGAAATCCCCGAACGCCAGTCCCGATCATCCAGGGTGGTTAAAAAGTCCCCGTCATTGATCACGGCGACAGGGGGCACGAAGGTTCCCAGGAAGTTCTTTTTCCCTTTATAATTCACACTGTTCTTCACTCCCACCCCTGAATCGTTCTGGGAGAGGACCGTCGTAGGAATGCGGATATGCCGGACACCCCGGTGCGAGACGGCCGCGGCATAACCAGCCATATCCAGCACGGCCCCGCCGCCGATCGCAATCAGGTAGGAATGCCGGTCAATCGCGAACCGGTCTACCGCTTCTACGACTTCCTCCCAATAGGCCGGATCGTTTTTAACCCGCTCCCCTCCGGGTACGATCACCCATTCAGGGATGAGCGTCACAATTTCCTGAAGTGATTGGAAATAAGCCTGTATTGCCGCCGGCAGCCGGGGGTGAAAAGCCAGGAAGCCTTCATCTATTACGATCAACGCTTTCCCGAGATAATTTTCACGCTGCTCTTTTTTGAAAAAATCCGCCAGCAACTGGTTTTCTTTCGAAAACAACTCCTTTGTAAAGTAAACGTTGTATTGGTACGGAACCTGGAACGTTTGGGTTAAGATGTGCATACTATCCATTACTGAATCCCGATACAATAATCGCTGCAACAGCGGAATATTGCTCCCTGGTTATAAGTTCTATTTTAACGAATGTTCGGATGTTTGCACAAAAATACCCCTTGACTCCAGCCATATGGGTAAAAAAGTGTGCTGCATCCACAGTTTTTCAAAAGTTCACCGTTTCGTATTGACTAGTGATTTGTTTTCAAACAGGCACGTCCCTGTGTACCCTGAACTCAAAAGGCAGCTTTCCCCTTTATCTCCTGCCTTTCGCCCGTTTTATTCTGCACGTTTTATTCGAGCCGGTCCGGATCTGTTTGTATAACGTTATTTATAAGAAAAACTGATCTCCTGCTTCCCGCTCTCTGCGGTATAAACCCACCGGAGACCCCGAATCATACCCGCGGCCCTGGCGATGCATTCCCGGACAGCCTGTTTTTCGCAGCTTGCCCGAGTGCGCCGTTGAGGGATTTCTGAAAAGAAAGAGAAAGAAACCTAACGATCGGCTGGTCGCTTATCAATACTTTTGTGCTGACAAAATAGCCGGCCCCGCCGATCAGGAGGTTAATAAGCACTATTCCCTACGGTTAAAGGGAGATTACCCGGCTTCAGGCATTTTCACTAACGTTCACCTGAATTACTATGCTGCCGTTCTTTAAAAACTTCCTTCGTACGATAGTGCTGCCGGGGTGGGTGGCGCTGTTGTCATTACCCGTTCTTTGCCAGGAAGCGGAGACTATCAAAGGGTTCTGCATTGCCGCTCCTTCTCCCTCAGAGCATCCCCGTTTCGTAAAATTTATTACCGAAGAACTCGTTCCGATGGGCGTCAATACGCTGGTCCTGCGCGTAGACTACAACTATGATTACCGCTCGCATCCGGAGCTGCGGGATTCAGAGCACCTCAGTGAGGCACAGGTAAAGGAGCTGGTAAAAACCTGTCGCCGGCACGGTATTACCCTCGTTCCGCAGATCAATTTACTGGGACATCAATCGTGGCACAGCACGGTATTGAACCTGCTGCGGACCTACCCGCAATTCGATGAGACGCCGCATGTTCAGCTCCCGGAGAAGTACGAATGGCCTAACTCCGACGGACTTTACTGTAAAAGCTATTGTCCTCGTCATCCGGAGGTACATGCAATTGTGTTTGCACTGGTAGACGAGATCATGGATGCCTTCGAAGCCACCGGTTTTCATGCGGGTCTGGATGAGGTATTTTACATTGGCGACGATCGTTGTCCCCGGTGCGCCGGGCAGGACAAAGCACAGCTTTTTGCCGATGAGGTCTCCCGGATCCGGGATCACTTAAACCAGAAGAACCGGGTGTTATGGATGTGGGGTGACCGGCTCCTGGATGGTGAGGCTACCGGACTGGGCATGTGGGAGGCCAGCATGAACCAGACGCACCGGGCCATCGATCTGATACCGAAAGACGTGGTTATCTGTGACTGGCACTACGAGCGACCAGAACCCACTGCCGCCTATTTTGCCATGAAAGGGTTTCAGGTAATCACCTGTCCGTGGAATAAACCCGAAGTAGCGGTACAGCAGCATCAGGATTTTGTCGCCTTCAAGGCCCATGCCAACAAAAACCTTGCCGGCCGTTACCGTGGAATGATGCAAACCGTCTGGAGTGGAGCGGGACGTTTTATGGATGCCTATTATGCGTTAAAAGCGGAACCCGGGACAGCAAAACCCGATGGACAGGCAGCCAGTTTTATCCGGTTGTTCGAAGCACTCCATGCCGCTGAAAACAACTAAATCCTGACGGCTGTCCTTTAAAAAGCCGTAGCGGCGTTTCTTATTTTTCTCCGTTCAGCCGCAATCAATGCGGGTTCAGGTGACTGCAAACTGTTTGGACAACCAGAGCGACACCGGAAGCAGCAGCAGCGTGATCATGCCGACAAGGGGGTAGCCAAATGCCATACACCAGGCAGCATTCATAACGATCAGGGATAATACCCCCGTCTTAACCGCCTTCCCGATCAGGGGGCCAACGGGATTTTGAATGGCTTTGAAGAGCGGGTACCCGATCATCCCGGCATGGATCAGAATAAAAGGCAGGGCAAGGAATCCGTTCCCCATTCTGAACGCGATGGCTGCCTGTATACTATGCACCACCAGGTATAAGGCGCCTGCGAACCAGAGGGTAAGCCGCTTCCCGCCGTGAACTTCATCCTGGCTGATCAGCGTGATGGCTGCTATGTAGACGACCGGGACGAAGGCCAGCGGCCACCACAAGGCAACCGACTCCGGAACGGCACTTATCCCGAGCAGCAAATTGCCTCCCCGGCAGAGTCCCATCGTCACAGGTCCCAGTAGCTTGTGATGCTTGGCAAACCGGTTGTACACAAGTGTCATCAGCGCAATCGCCCCTGCCAATACGGCACTCACCGGATGGAACAATCCCGCGCAAACAATTCCGGCCAGCAGCAGCGCCGCGCCCATAATTGCCGCCCGTGCCAAAGACACCTGTCCACTTGGGATCGGGCGCTCCGGGCGCTCTACCGCGTCAAGCCGGGCATCGAAAACGTCGTTCAGCACCACACCACCTCCATACAGCCCGATCGTCGCCGGTAACAGCCACCAGGGCCCGGAGGTTGCAAACAGAAACTGGCCGATCGTCATACCCGCCAGGATGTCCGCCGCCGCGGTGACCAGGTTCGCCGGCCTTGTCAATCGCAAATATGGTTTAACCGCCATTTATAACTCGTCAGGAAATAAGCAGTGAGTCTTTTGAAATACGGGGTTGCTGTCCCCCCCGGAGAATGCTGTTTCCATAGAACTTCTGGTTCTGATCCACGGCTATCTCCTGTTCGAAATCGGTCACATCGATCTGCTTGCTCAATCCGAAAGCGTCGATTGCATTCTGGTAGGTCACCCTCCGGATCGTTTCATCGTCGATGCCCCTCATTTTCATCAGGGCGGCTGTCTTGGGTACCGCCAAAGGATCGGAAATCCCCCAGTCGGCAGCGGAATTGACCATAATGCGTTCAGGACCGTATTTTTCCACGATTTTAACCATCCGTTCATTTCCCATTTTCGTAAAGGGATAAATGGTAAAAGCAGCCCAAAAGCCCTGGTCCAGCACCTGTGCTACGGTTTCTTCGTTGTTATGATCAATGATCACCCAATAAGGGTCCAGTTCGTGCTCCAGTGCAATCGCCATGCTCCGCTCTGTCCCGCGCTTTTTATCCCGGTGCGGTGTATGCACCTGCACCGGCAGCTGCGCAGATTTGGCCAGTTCCAGCTGCAGGCGGTAATATTTTTCCTCCAGGGCCGTCTGGTCATCGAATCCGATCTCCCCGATACCGACTACGCCTTCCTTATAGGCATAAAGCGGCAATACCTCCATCACCTGCTCTGCGAGCCGTTCATTATTGGCTTCTCTGGAGTTCAGGCCTATGGTGCAGTAATGCCGGATACCGAACTGAGACGAGCGGAACCGCTCCCATCCGATCAGGCTGTTATAATAATCTTTAAAGGTCGATAGGCCCGTTCGGGGCTGTCCTACCCAAAACGAGGGTTCAATAAGAGCTACAATCCCTGCATCATACATCGCCTGGTAATCGTCAGTAGTACGCGATACCATGTGTATGTGCGGGTCGAAAAAACGCATTCCTTTAATAAGGTCCCGGTATTCTTCCCAACCGATGTCCCGGTGGGTCTCCTCTGGCCCGGCGCCCCCTGCTTCACCGAAATGGGAGGGGTTCATCTGAGGATTGGCGGATTGACAATTAAGACACATAAGTATTATTCGATAATTTCGAGATGAGTCCAGGTAAGCGCTTGCTGTCTTACCCGTTTTTCCAGCAAAGGATAAGTAGCCAGTAAGGCTTTTGCCGGGGGATAATCCGAATGCCAGCACACCAACGCAGCAGCATCCTGGTTATAAGGGTGACCGGATAGCAATAATTGCTGCAAATCGTCTAAAAAGTATCCGGTCAGGAAACGCGGCAACAGGCGCCATACCCCGGGCGGGACTTGTCGTCCGGCTGCCCAGCGTTCATGGGCAAAATCGGAAACGATCAGCGCCAGTTCGCCATTCGCCCGCTCATCCAACCCTTGGATCAGGTGAATAGGCTTATCATTAAAAATCGTTTTCATGACCAGCTGGTTCCAGGCAGGCTCCGGAAAGTGCAGTGCCGGATAGGGATTCTGCAGGGCAATCGCATCAAAAACCACTCCCATATTGGAACGCACCGCATCAGTAGCCCTATGCAGCCATTTGGAAGGCGCCGCCAGTAACGGAAGCGCCGAATAGAGCGCTACCAGTTCATTCATTTCAGCGGTATCAAAAAGCGTCTCCATATGCCGGGTATAAGCTTCCTGATCGGAGGTATCAAACCCCGCAAGGAGCCATACCCTGGCCAGGCGCACCAACGACCAGTCGATGACGGCCAATCCTTTTAATTCCTTGTCCAGGGCCATCACCTGCGCGACGGATGGCTGGATCGTTTTTTTGGACAGATAGCGCGGTGCGGCAACAAAAGCCGTCATGCGGCCAATTGGTTCAGCTTCGCCTTTTTCCGCTATCCATTCCGTTTCGGAAACGGTCAGATGATCCTGGAGGATCTCCCATAGAACTGCATTTATCGAATTTTCCATGACGTTATACTACTACTTACTTAATAATTTCCTCATGCCTGCATCAGGGCCTCAATCTCTTCCCGTTCAATGGGGATATCTTTCATCAGATCGCTATTGCCGTCGGCGGTAATCAGGATATTGTTTTCCAGCCGGATCCCGATGTTTTCCTCCCGGATATAAATACCCGGCTCACAGGTAAATACCATTCCTGCCTCAAAGCGGCGGTATTTATTACCGACATCATGCACGTCGAGGCCTAGGAAATGCGAGGTCCCATGGGGGAAATACTTTTTGTAAGCCGGCCAATCCGGATCCTGGTCCCTGATCGCTGCTGTTGTAAGCAATCCCAGCCCCACCAGTTCCTTTTCCATTAACTGGTTCACCTCGGCATGGTATTCGTCCCAGGAATTCCCTACCACCAGCCGGCTTCTGGCTACCTTGAAGACCCGCAATACCGCGTCGTATACGGCCGCCTGCCGGGGTGTAAACCGCCCGTTCACCGGGATAGACCGGGTCAGGTCGGCATTATAATTGGCATATTCGGCCGCACAATCCAGCAACAGCACGTCTCCGTCCCTGCAAACCTGGTTGTTCCGGACGTAGTGAAGGACACAGGCATTTTTACCTGAAGCGATGATGGGCTGATAGGCGTATCCCCGCGAACGCTTGCGGACGTATTCATGCAGCATTTCCGCTTCCACTTCGTACTCGGTCACACCGGGCTTTACAAATTGTAACAATCGCAAAAAACCGGCTCTTGTAATCTCACAAGCCTTTTGAAGAAGCTCCACCTCAACAGGGCTCTTGATTGCCCGTAGCTGATGCATAAGCGGCGCCAGGCGTTCGAGTGCATGCAACGGGTATTTTTCCTTGAAATTCCGGATAAACCGGGCATCCCGGGTCGTTACCGCGGAATCGTTGCGGGTATGTTCATTACTGTTCAGGTAGACCCTTTCCGCCTCGAATACCACATTGATAAAAATACTTTCAAATTGATGGGTCCAAAAAACCTGCCGAATGCCCGACACCTCCCTGGCTTGTTCCCTGGTCAATTTTTCGCCCTCCCAGACAGCGATGTGCTCATTTGTCTCCCGCACAAACAACAGCTCCCGGTATTTTTCATCCGGATGTTCCGGGAACAGCACCAGTACTGTTTCCTCCTGGTCCACGCCGGTGAGATAGAACAAATCGGTGTTCTGTTTGAATCCCATGGTCCCATCCGCATTGGTCGGCATGATGTCATTCGCATTGAGCACCACCGCCGACCCGGGCTTGAGTAAAGCGGCCAGACGCTTGCGGTTTTCAATAAATAGGGTCTTATCTATCGGTAATGCACGCATATTCTGTAAGTACTTAGATTTTCGGCAGACAGATTGAATCTTTTTTGCAAAAATACGCTTATCTTGCGTATCGTTCACTGAATAAATTTGTCAAATGTAATATAATTCGTCGGGGCATAAACTGATTTTGTTCACAAATTCGGACTTTACTCCCGCAACGATATACCAGTTGTTTCATTAGCCATCCCTTTCCAATTACCATTCATGAAATCCGTTTGTACCGCTTTTCTCTTCTGTTGTTTATCCCTGCTGGCCAATGCCAGTCCTAAATACTGGATTTACTTAAAGGACAAAAATCAGACCGATCAACCGGCTGTATCCGAAACGACTTTACAGAACCGGATGCTGATGGGACTGGCGCCCTATGATGACACGGACCTTCCGCTTAAAGTGGAATATACCAGCAAGCTGGCCCAGGAATCGGTCCGGATTATCCATCATTCGCGCTGGCTGAATGCTGTATCCGCCACCCTTAGCCCCGAGCAGGTATGGCGTCTCAATCAACTGGATTTTGTACGCGAAGTAGTTCCGATGAATTCCGATTTCTTTATTGCACGCACGCCGGCCCCGGTAAAGAGGACCATGCTCGCCCCGGTAATGGAACAGGTACAGTCCAGCATTTTCACGAAAGAAGACCTGACCGGAAAAGGCGTGACCATCGGGGTCATTGATGCGGGCTTCTATGGTGCCGACTCCACTGAACTCCTTTCGCATCTTTTCGAAAAACAGAAAATCCTGGGGATCCGGGACTATGTAAAACCCTATCTGGCCGGCGAAACGCTTTTCTCCACTGCAGAATCGTACTCCGATATGCACGGTACCGAAGTGCTTTCGGCGATTTCAGGGATGGACAAAGCCGAACGTACCCAGTATGGCATGGCCCTGAATTCCAAATTTTACCTCGCCCGTACCGATTATTCACTCCGTGAGTGGCGGGGCGAAGAAGACAACTGGATTGCCGCACTGGAATGGATGGACAGCCTGGGGGTGCGGATTATCAATACTTCCCTGGGGTATGCGCGGGGATTCACAGATCCCAGTGAAAACTATCAGCCCCATCAAATGGATGGCAAATCGACTGCGATCAGTCGCGCGGCCCAGCTGGCAGCCGATAAAAAGGGAATGCTGCTGGTCATCTCCGCCGGGAACGAAGGAGACGATAAAAACTGGAAAATCATCACCGCCCCGGCCGACGCCCAGGGTGTGCTTTCCGTTGGGGCTACCAACCAGCAACTATGGACGCGTATCGGATACAGCAGTATCGGTCCTGAAAACCTCAATTATCTCAAACCGAATGTATCCTGCTACTCGTTGTACGGTACTTCCCTGTCGGCTCCCGTAATCACCGGTTTTGCTGCGTGCCTGATGCAGAGCAATCCGTCCCTTTCCAGTAAGCAGCTGATTGATATTATTGAAAAGTCCGCCCACCTCTACCCTTTCGGCAATAACTACGTGGGGTATGGCGTCCCGTTGGCGTCCCGTGCCCTGGCCCTGGCCCGGGCGACGACCTTGCAGCTTCCGGAACGGAATTTCCGGGTAACGGCGAAGGGGCGGTCCATCGAACTCCCGGTCAACACCAACGAGCGGCTCCTGGCAATTTACCGTAAAAAGAATAACAAGGACGTGATCATCCAGCAAACGACTCCGGTTGTAAACGGGAAAGTCAATATCCGCCGGCAATCGAACGAAAAGTTCACGACCGTCGACCTGAAAGAGTATGCACTGGAAGTGGTCTGGGAATAACCTATAACTCCGCGATGTATTGCTGCCCGCCCAGATTGCGCATTTGCTGCACGATCTGGGCGGTTCTTTTCTGGGTGTAGGCAGATGGATTACGAACCGAAAACTGCTTGGGATTGGGTAAAACAGCTGCGATGCGCGCGGCTTCGTGCCGGTTGAGCGCTTTGGCCGGCTTCTTGTAAAACCGCTGAGAGGCCGCTTCGGCTCCAAAGGTCATTTTCCCTGTTTCCGCCACATTCAGGTAGACTTCCAGAATCCGCTCTTTACTCCACAGGAGCTCGATCCAAAGGGTAAACCACGCCTCCAGCCCTTTTCGAAAATAACTTCTCCCCTGCCATAAAAACACATTTTTGGCCACCTGCTGCGTAATGGTACTGGCGCCGCGCTTTCTTTTTTTATCCGAAGCCAGGGCATTTTTTATCTGCGTAAAGTCAAAGCCCCAGTGCTTCGGGAAGTTCTGATCTTCCGAAGCTACCACAGCCAGCGCCATTTCCTTCGAAATCTGGTCGTAGGATGTCCAGCTTTTATAAATCCGGGATTCCTCCCCCGCCTTTACGGCCTCTATTTTTCTGGCAACCATCAACGGTGTCACCCAAACGGGCAGAAATTTAAACATCACCACTCCCAGCACGGAAAGGACTACAAAACCAATACATAGCTTCCCCAGGAAGGTCAGGACATACCGTACTATCACGCTGGTATCAATTAATTTTGCAGGCCTTCTTTTGTTCTTCAAACGACAGCACGAATTAAACAAAGACAACTTGTTTTAGAAAGCGTTTCTCAAAAAAATCCGTATCTTCGAACTGCTATACGCCGGTTGCCGGCCACATACTTTATCTTTCCTTAAAACACACAATACCTTATGAACGAATTATTTCTTTCTTTCCTCTGGCAATACCAGTATTTTAATCACGCCTCCCTGCACACAGAAGCCGGCGAGCTCATTCGTATTCACCGTCCTGGTTTGCGGAATACGGATGCAGGCCCCGACTTCACACAGGCGCGTGTAGAAATTGACGGCATCCTGTGGGTTGGAACCGTTGAGCTGCATGTGCGTGCTTCCGATTGGAACCTCCACCGGCATTCGGCCGACAAAGCCTACGAAAACGTCATCCTGCATGTGGTCTGGAAAAACGATCTGGCGCCGGAGCAGGAACCCAACCGGCGTATCCCCACGCTGTCGCTTCAACCCCATACCGATCCGACCCTGCTGAACCGTTACCGGAACCTGCAGGAGAACCTTTCTTCCATTCCGTGTCATGCACAGTTCGGCAATGTTTCGGACCTGCACAAGCGCCTGATGATGGATCGTGTACTGACCGAACGGCTGGAACGAAAAACAGCGGAAGTCTTGCTGATAGCGACAGGGGCCGACTGGAATGAAACTGCCTGGCAGCTTCTCGCCCGCTATTTTGGATTCACAGTCAATGCCGATACGTTTCAGAAGCTTGCCCGCCGGCTCCCCCTCAAGGTATTGTTGAAGCACCGGGATAGTGTCCCGCAGCTGGAAGCGCTCCTGTTCGGCATGGCCCAGCTGCTACCGGAACATTCTGAAGACCCGTACCCCCGGCAATTATCGGAAGAATACCGGTTCCTGCGCACCAAATACCGGTTGCAGGCGAATCAGCTCCACCCTCACGAATGGCGTTTTTTCCGGCTTCGTCCTGCCGGTTTCCCGACCGTCAGACTCGCACAGCTGGCACAGCTGATTCACCGGCAGGGCCCTTTGTTTTCCTCCCTTACCAACCCTGCGACCGTTTCAGACCTGGAACCGGTTTTCCAGGTAAAGCAGTCGGCTTACTGGACCACCCACTACCATTTCGGAAAAGTGAGTCCGGCGGCGGTCCCGTCGCTCGGGAAACAGGCTGCGCATCTACTGATTATCAATGTGGTTGTTCCGCTACTGGCGGCCTATGCGTCTAAAACCGGGAACCGTGCTTTTCTGGAGAAGGGAATCCGTCTGCTGGAGCAGCTTCCTGCAGAACGCAATCGTTTTATTCACGAGTGGCGGGCCCTGCAGCTGCCGGCAAAAACGGCGGCAGACTCTCAGGCCTTACTGGAATGGCATCACTACTATTGCACCCGGAAACGCTGCCTGGACTGCCATATCGGCAACGCGCTGATCCGTTCCGATTCCTGATCCTATTTGTTACGAATTCCCGATAAGGCTGACACCCGACAAGAGAAACAGTCCTCCTACCAGGAAAGGGACAATGGTTTCCCATTTGGTAATTTCCATACCCAGCACGGGCTTTTCCGAAAGAAAGGCAACACAGGCAAACAGGATCACCACGATGCCTATCATTGTTAGCAATGCTCCAAAAAAACGCTTAAAGCGCGTAGATTCCATGTGATTATGCATTTATAATGGCCGGTATTCTCCGGAAGTGCCGTTACCGTTCCAACATTCCGCTCAATTCATCACGCCGGGGGGTCAGTCCCATCCGTACCCCTTCGCGTGTCATAAAGTCAAATGCCGCTTCCATTTCGTTCGGAACCACTCCCTCCAGGATAGCCTCCCTTACCAGTTCCTTGATCACCCCGACTTCCCGGGAGGGTGGTATTCCAAAAGTAGCCATAATCAGCTCTCCGGTAATCACCGGCTGGAAACTACGCAACTTATCCCGCTCCTCCAATTCTTCGAGCTTCTTTTCAAGCCTGTCAAAGTTATTGAGATAGCGTTTGACCTTGTCCGGATTCTTGGAAGTAATATCAGCCCGGCAAAGCAGCATCAGCGCTTCGAAGTCATCTCCTGACTCTACCAGCAGGCGCCGCATGGCCGAATCGGTAATCTGTTCCTTGGAGAGCGCAATCGGACGCAGGTGCAAGCGGACCAGTTTCCTGACCAGCCGCATTTTTTCATTCATCGGCAGTTTCAGCTTCCGGAAAATAGCCGGCACCATCCGTGCCCCCATTTCCTCGTGGTTATGAAACGTCCATCCGGCTTTTTTATCGAATCTTTTCGTAGCCGGTTTTGCAATGTCGTGCAAAATCGCCGCCCAGCGTAACCAGAGGTCGCCGGAGCTCCTGGCCACGTTGTCAAGCACCTGGAGGGTATGATAAAAATTATCCTTATGTCCTTTCCCGTCCATTGTCTCAACTCCCTGCAGGGCGACTAGTTCCGGAAACACTTCCGAAAGCAATCCCGAATGGTACAATAGTTTAAACCCGTACGAAGGCACGGGGGAAAGAATAATTTTATTCAGCTCATCGGTAATACGTTCTTGTGAAACGATCCGGATCCGGTCTTTCATTTGCACAATGGCGTCGAACGTTTCCGGCTCGATGTCAAAGTTTAACTGGGAAGCAAAGCGGAGTGCCCGCATCATCCGGAGCGGATCGTCCGAAAATGTAAGGCCGGGCTGCAGCGGAGTGCGGATCAGTTTCTTCCGCAAGTCGGCCTGGCCTTCAAACGGATCGGTCAATACCCCGAAATTATCCGGGTTAAGCCCTACGCACATGGCATTGATGGTAAAATCGCGCCGGTTCTGATCATCCTGCAGCGTCCCCTCCTCCACAATCGGCTTCCGGGAATCGCTCCGGTACGACTCCTTTCTGGCCCCTACGAACTCCACTTCCCATCCCTCATAACGGATTTGTGCGGTTCCGAAGGCCGGAAAGACAATAACTTCCACTGCCGGTCCCAAGAGCGCAGCCACTGCTTCCGCCAACTGCACACCACTCCCCACACACACGATATCGATATCTTTGGAAGGCCGTTTCAATACCAGGTCCCGCACGTAGCCCCCCACCACGTACGTCTCGACACCCAGCTGTTCCGCTGCCTGTGAAATGACCGGGAATACGACAACCGCTTTCAAATGTTCCGCAAAATTCATGGCGCAAAAATAGCGTATTGCAAACGTAATATCCGCAAGGAAATGTCATTACTTGCACGCGACCGGAACCGGCTGTCTCCGATTCTGAAAAAAAATAACGTCCCGCCGCTGATATTTACAATCTGCTCCCTATATTTGCATCCCGAATCGCTGAAGTGGTGGAATTGGTAGACACGCACGTTTCAGGGGCGTGTGGGGGTTGCCCTGTGCGGGTTCGAGTCCCGCCTTCAGTACACAAAATGCTCTTTACGTCCCGTAAAGGGCATTTTTGTTGATCCATGGTCTGTGTCTTCACAGACCATTTTGGGATCAAGCGCAAAACTTGAAATCCAAGCATACAATGGATCAGTCTCAAAAGTTGTGGAGTGCATAGGATTTTTCTAGGTTTGTGTTT
>JBEBSD010000100.1:0-19921 GCA_040394475.1 Telluribacter humicola
TCACTGAAAAAGAATAGAAAAAACTCCAAAATACATTAAGTAAACGACATTGAATAGGGAATGGGCAATGGGCGACTGCTGACACTGTTTTCCCTCGTCTCTGACGATGGGAGGGTGACAGCAGGTCTCCAGACCTGCGTAATCGAGTGGCATGTCCTTGGGTCTGAGACCCGCCATCGCGCTTTCACCGTCAGCGTGACCCGGTCGGAGACAGGAAAGAGCTTAGGATGGGTAATAGGTAATGGGCAATGGGCAACGGGCGACTGCTGATACTGCTCTCCCTCGTCTGACGATGGGAGGGTGACAGCAGGTCTCCAGACCTGCGTAATTGAGTGACATATCCGCGGGTCTGAGACCCGCCATCGCGCTTTCACCGTCGGCGTGACCCGGTCGAAGACGGGAAAGAGCTTAGGAACGGGCAATGGGCGAGGTGAATTTGATACGGAGGGGAGTCTGTTGGTAGAGGACTTCTTCTTTCTACGGGTAGAAATCCGGCGTTGCTGATTTTTATCAGTGAAAGGGACAGGAGTGTCGCTCCGGGTGTCGGGGAATTTCAGAACCAGGCGGTAGCTATACCCTTAATCATTTATGAAAAGAAGAAGATTTCTCAGTAATATTTCACTGGCTGTAGGAGGAACCTCAATATGGAGTGCTCCTGTCGGGATAGCCGGTACGCCGGTGCAGGAAGCCGGAGCGGATAAGCCGCTCACAGGAATCCGGGTGACGGTTCCTTCGACGGTGCAGGTGAACGAAGCGTTCTGGGTGGGCATCCGGATGGTGACTGTTCCCTTTTATGCGGAGTGGATCCCGATCTGGCAACGGACCCGGGCGACGGTCAACGGCCCCTTTAACAAATCCTCCAGGGGAATCCGCTACATGGAAAACGTTGTACCGGTATGGAAAGAAGAAGTAACCATTTCCGGAGGTGAGGGATATGAGGGGCCTTCCCGGTTTTCTTTTAAAAACGGAGCCGGTCCTTATGAAGCCGACGAACGGCCTGTCCGCAGACTGGAGGGATTCCGGTTCACCACTCCCGGTATTCACTATATCCGGGTGGCCGATCCTGTCAGCGGCATCGTCGGCGTCAGCAATCCTATCCGGGTAACGAGCGACCAATCGGAAGAACGTTTGTTCTGGGGGAATCTCCATTGTCATAGTATTTTCGGGGACGGCGTGCGGCTGCCAGAAGAAATTTATGCCTTTGCCAGGGACGAATCTTTTTTGGATGTATTCGCGCTTACCGATCATACAGAAGCCATTACCAATGCGCAGTGGACCTATTTTAAAGAGGTAGCCAATGACTTTAACCAACCCGGAAGGTTTGTTACGTTTGTCGGCGGAGAATGGACCAGCACGAAATTTGGTCACCGGAATTTTATATACCGGGGCCCGGATGGTCCGATAATACGTAGCTCCGCACCGGATCAGGATGATCTGGAAAAGCTGTATGCGATTGCCCGGAGTCAGCAGGCGCTGATTATTGCCAATCATACCGCCAGTCCGGGTCATACTACCAAATGGGAAAACGGCCATGATCCGGAAGTGGAGCGTCTGGTGGAAGTTTATTCCATTGGCGGAGTCAATGAGATGCCGGCTTCGGAGGCGAATACGGTCGCCTCGAGAGCGAAAATCGGTGAGATTAAAGGAAGTCATGTGGTGGATGCGCTGAAGAAGGGTTTCCGCCTGGGCATGATCGGAACAGGTGACGACCATGACGGCCGCCCGGGAGATTCGCTCCATAATCTTCAGGAGGAACCGGAGGGGTATAAGCATTTACTGGGCCCCGGCTTAATGGGAGTCTGGGCGGCAGACCTGACAAGAGAAGCCGTCTTTGATGCGCTATGGAACCGGAGGGTTTATGGAACTACCAACAACCGGACCCTCTTGAAATTTGCCGTCAATGGCAATCCGATGGGATCGGAACTGACGGGCAGTGGCCGGCTCCGGTTCCATGTGGAAGCTGCGAGCAATGGGCTGATCAGGCGCATCGACCTAATCGCTGACGGGAAACCGGCAGCGTTTCTGGAGCCTGATCAGTTGCAGGCAGAATGGCGGTTTGAAGAGGCCTGGCCGGTTGGTTTTCATTGGTATTATGTGCGTCTGACCCTTGAAGACGATCATCTGGCATGGTCCAGCCCCATCTGGATAAACCATGCGGAATAAAGGACGGGTGTAAAACCGCTTGTTTTAAAGGCAGCTGTCCTGATTTTGAAAAACGTGTTTAACTACTTGTAAGAAATTGATTAGGTTTGCGGCCTGATTGATATCCTGAAAGTATGCACATTGCCATTGTCGGAAACATTGGAGCGGGGAAAACGACCCTCACCCAAATGCTTGGAGCCCATTATAACTGGAAGGTCCTATATGAAGCGGTAGAAGGGAATCCGTATCTGGCCGATTTTTACCAGGATATGGAAAGATGGGCTTTCAATCTTCAGGTTTATTTCCTGAACAGCCGCTTTGAGCAGACACGTAGAATCCGCTCCATGACCTACACCACTATTGTCCAGGACAGGACCA
Source organism: Telluribacter humicola (assembly GCA_040394475.1). Taxonomy (GTDB): domain Bacteria; phylum Bacteroidota; class Bacteroidia; order Cytophagales; family Spirosomataceae; genus JBEBSD01. Next base: position 2,521 of record JBEBSD010000100.1, read on the forward strand.
TTTATGAGGATGCTTTCATTTTTGCCCGCAATCTTTACGAATCGGGAATTATGTCCGAAAGGGATTACAAGAGCTACCAACTGCTGTTCAATACGATTATTCAGACCGTGGATCCGCCTGACCTGATGGTTTACCTGAAAGCGGGGATTCCGAAACTGGTAAGCCAGATCCAAAAGCGGGGCCGGGATTTTGAAGCAGCCATTTCGATGGATTACCTGAAGAATTTAAACAAGTATTACGAGCACTTCGCGGCGGAGTATGATCACGGCCGGTTTATTGAGATTGATGTAAATGAGATGGATTACGCCAATAATCCGGAGGATTTCCGGCAAATCGTTGCCATTCTTGACAAGGAGCTGTTCTATAGCTGACCACAGGGCGGTTTCCTGTGGCCAGTAGCATTAATCGTCTACACGCAAAACCAGTCCCTTCAGATAATTGCCTTCGGGATGGAACATATTGACCGGATGGTCCGCACCCTGCGTCAGGTGGTGGAGTACGCGGACAGACCGGCCTGCTTCCAGCGCTGCAGCTACAGCGGTATGGTAAAACAGTTCCCGGTCGACCACCTGTGAACAGGAGAAGGTAAACAACAAACCACCTGGTTTTACCCGCTTCAATCCTTCTGCATTCAATCGTTTATATCCCTGAACAGCCCGGTGGCGGGCAGTCATTCCCTTGGCAAAGGCAGGTGGATCCAATACCACGATATCATAGTGGTGATCGCAGGTTTTAAGCCATTTCATAACGTCTTCCGTACTGTCCTGATGGCGTTCGTTCCCTGAGTTCAGGGCGACATTGGCGTTGCACAAAGCCATTGCTTTTTGCGAAATATCCATGCTGTGTACGGCAGCCGCCCCCGCGTTCAAAGCATATACCGAGAATCCTCCCGAATAGCAAAAGGCATTGAGTACGGTTTTTCCGGGAGCATAGTGGGCCAATAACTGACGATTTTCCCGTTGGTCGAGGAAAAACCCGGTTTTCTGCCCGCTTTCCCAATCGACGAAAAAGTGCTGACCATACTCTGTAACCTGGTGGGGCAGGGTAAGGGCGCCGAACAGGTAGCCATTGGTAATAGTTTGTGCGTATCCGGCCGGGAGTGTTTCTTTGCTTTTGTCGTAAACGGCCAGGAGGTTACCTGCCATGACTGTTTGAAGAGCCTGGGAAATCTCGGTTATTCCCCGGTGCATACCGATGCTGTGGGCCTGTACGACGGCAACCTGGTTGTAGATATCAATGACCAGACCGGGAAGGTAGTCGCCCTCTCCGTGAACAAGCCGGTAGGCGTTGGTGTCGGTCAGTCCGAGAGCTTTCCGGAGGTCGTAAGCCTCCCGGAGTCTTTGCTCCCAGAAAAGTAGATCAATGGGGGCCTGCTGGTAAGACAGGATCCGGATTTTAATGCTGCCATCTGTATAATGGCCTAAGGCCTCGAAGGCGTTCCGCGCGTTGAACACTGCTACAACGTCGCCGTCCTTAACCGGGGCATCGATGCGGGCAATAGCCCCGGAGAAAATCCAGGGATGTTTTCGTCGGAGCACGTCTTCCTTACCTTTATGCAGAAATGCCTTGGGTACTCCTGCGGGATCGGGCGGGTAGCTCAATTTTTAAATATTTTTAAATTAATCATGGGTAAGAATAAATAACTCTCCCCTTATAAAGCCACAAGTTTAACTATTTTTTAATCCTGCATCTTTACAATATGGCTTACAACCGTCGTTTTTTTTTAAAAGCAGCTGGCTTTTCAGCAGCAGCTGCACTTACCGGGGGATACTTAAGTTCCTGTTCTACAGGAGGTAAGGAAACAACAGATGCTGAGGATGTTTCAGGTGAGGGAATTACGATACCGGATTTCGGTTTGCAGCTATACAGTGCCCGGGACGTGATCGGCGCAGACCCTAAAGGGGTACTGAAGCAGCTTGCGGATATGGGGTACAAGAAAATCGAAAGTTATCAGGGAGAGCAAGGCATTTTCTGGGGAATGTCACCCAAAGAATTCAAGGCCTATATGGATGAATTAGGGATGACCATCGTCAGTTCGCATGCCGATACTACCAAAGACCTGCAACAGCTGGCCGGACAGGCGGCGGAAGCCGGGCTAACTTACTTGCTGCAACCTTACATCGGAGCTCAGCCGACGCTGGACGACTGGAAGATCCGCGCCGATGAGTTTAACCAGCGTGGCGAAATTTGTAAGAAGGAAGGCATCAAGTTTGGCTATCATAATCATGATTACTCGTTCAAGGAATTGGACGGGATTATCCCGCAGGAGCTGCTGCTGGAGCAAACGGATCCGGGCCTGGTCGTCTATGAACTCGACCTTTGCTGGATTTATGTCGCCGGAATAGACCCTGCCGAACACCTGGTGAAATACTCCGGCAGGTATGAGCTCTGCCATATCAAGGATGTGGTCAAAATGCCCGAAGTAAAGCAAAGGGACCTGGGAACAGGTGAAATTGATTTCAAACGGATCCTCAAAGTGGCTATGGAAAACGGTATGACTGAATTTATCGTTGAACAGGAACAGTATCCCGAATCGGTCATGAGCAGCCTCGCCAATGATGCCGACTATATGAAACAGCTGATCCTTTAAGGATCAACGTCCGGCTCCGGTCTCAGAAGCCGGAGCCGTTGAATTTCCTGCGGGGCCTCTGTCTCCGCGGCCGGGGCGATGCCGGACAATCCGCTCAGATCGGGCTGGCCGGCGTTGACCCAGCACGTGTACCATAAATCACCGATGAGCCCGATAGCGGCTTTCATCTGGCGTTCCACCTGGCCGTCCAGCATTTCATGAAAACTTTTGGAAAATGCGGGTGAATAGGTTTTGACCAGCACGTTGTTGCGTTCCTGATAGGTATACTTATGATCGGCCCCCAGTTGCTTTGTGAGCTGTTTTTCAAACAGTAAAACGCTGTCACAGGCCTGATGGGCGGTAAAGACAACTTCCCAGATACGTGCAGCCGGGTTGTCGACATAGACTACTTTACCGATCCAAAGCGGATAGTCTTCTGCAAACAGCTCCGGAAGCCGCGACTCCCAGAACCCGTGGATGCCTTCCTGCCCAGTCAGCTGCCCGTTGTAATTGCGGGTGGTATGGAGCGGTACGTGCGCATCCGCAACATAATGACCCAGATCGGTAGCCAGCCGTAAAATCCGGCCCGCGTGCCGCTGTCGGAATGCTTCGGTCAACTGAGCAACCTGAAACTGGATATGCCAGGGCGCAATACCGTGCTTCCGCAGGCTGTCTTCGCCGAATTTGGCCACCGCATCTTTCCAATAGCGTGGTAAAATCGCTGCGGCGCTATCGCCGTAGACATCGAGGTCGATATAGTGACGTTCAGCCTCCCCGACAACCGCGTAGCGGCGACGATCGGGGTTGACAGCATTTTCGGTGATGAAATCGATGTTCTTTTTGAAAAATACGGCCATTTCAGGAGGTAAACGAAATACGGCCAGCCGGTTAATCCGCTTGTGGGCCCAAAATCCCCAGGGCGGCGGGGGAGAGGCCGAGAGGAGCAATACCGCCGAAATTACGGCTATCGTACAGCGTAAATGCTTCATAATTAGTGTGTTAAGGATAAGTGTGCACCGTGCCGTTCGTCACCGGAATCACCCCGATTCTGATCATTTTCACGAAAAGCAGTGAAAACTATGCACTATTTTTTATTGAAATAATTCAAAAATAATAAAAGTTTCTTATATTTGTAAGGTTCATACGGAGTTAGGGAATGGAAAGGAGAGCGAAACCGTGGAACGAAGGCTTACCCGTTAATTAAATAAAGAGAGATAGATGGCAAAAAAATAGTCGCCCGGGATGGTGGCTATTTTTTTTTACCAATGGATGGGGGCGATTCCCCGGTTTTCAAGATAGGTATTGGTTTTACTGAAATGACGGTTCCCGAACCAGCCGCCGGAGGCCGCGGCCATTGGAGAGGGATGCTTGGAGGTCAGTACCAGGTGCCTGCCGGCATCGATTATCTTTCCTTTTTCCTGGGCATACCGTCCCCAGAGCAGGAACACAAGTCCTTCTTTTTCACGCGAAAGCTGCTTGATTACGGCATCTGTGAAGATTTCCCAGCCTTTATTTTGATGCGAGCCTGCCTGGTGGGCCCGTACGGTCAGTGTGGCATTGAGGAGCAGTACGCCTTGCCGGGCCCAGCGCTCCAGGTTTCCCGATACCGGAATGGACGCCCCCAGATCATCGCGGATTTCCTTAAAGATATTTTGTAAGGAAGGCGGTTTCGGTATCCCGTCATTGACCGAAAAGCAGAGCCCGTTGGCCTGTCCGGGTCCATGATAGGGGTCCTGACCCAGAATAACCACTTTACAGGCGTCAAATTCACATTGGTCGAATGCATTAAAAATGAGTTTGCCCGGCGGGTAGATGGTGTGTTCTCCGTATTCTGCTTTAACAAAAGCAATCAGTTCCCGGAAATACGGTTTTTCGAATTCGGCCTGCAGCCGTATTTTCCAGGAAGGTTCAATTCTGACATCCATTTTAAAAAGTAATTGCTAGATAAAGGCAGCAGACCGGCCGATTTACTAATCGATAGCGGTATCGGACCGGCTAAAACGCCTGCAAAATAATTGATTGAAACTTTTTTCATAAGTTTTCGCTTGTTAAATTCGTCCAAACAAAAGTTTGAAACAGCCATGGTCTCAGACATCACGGAAGGCGTTAAAGTAAGCGTTCTTACGGAATATCAGCCCAATTATTCGAACCCGCTTCAATCGCATTTTGTATTTACCTACAAAATTGTAATTGAAAACCGGAGCGATCATACCGTTCAGCTGCTCCGCAGGCATTGGTATGTCTATGACTCCAACCACCGGATCAACGAAGTGGAAGGGGAAGGGGTGGTAGGACGCCAACCGGTGTTGGAGCCCGGCGAAGTGCATGAATATGTGTCCGGATGTAACCTGAGTACCGGTCTGGGTAAAATGAAAGGGACCTACCTGATGGAACGGATTCTGGATGGTCACCGCTTTAAGGTTACGATCCCGGAGTTTACCCTGATCGTGCCTTACCACCTGAACTGACTCCTTTGTCGCACCTGCTTTTTCAATCACCAGTCTTTTGATACTCCCTTATATAAAGTATTTATATCGTGCGGGAAACGAACATTCCCTGCATTCCCCTTTTGTGTTTGACCTGTACCGGGACGTGATCAGGGGAGATGACGATCACGAAGATTATACCTCGCTGCAGCAATTGCGAACGGAATTGCTGGCCAGTCGCGAGGAGATTGAAATCCTGGACCTGGGGGCAGGGTCGCGTATCAACCGGTCGAATCGCCGGCGGGTCGGACAGATCGCAAAGAACGCGGAAAAACCGGCAAAGTTCGGACGCTTGTTTCACCGGCTGGTACGCTACAGGAAGCCCCGGACAATACTGGAGCTGGGAACTTCCCTGGGGTTGACCACGCTTTATTTTGCAAAGGCAAGTCCTGAAGCCCGGGTAATTACCCTCGAAGGGTGTCCCGAGACGGCCCGGCTGGCGGCCGGCCATTTCGGGCGGGAGAATGTTTCCGGAATCGATATCCTGGTGGGAAACATTGATGATACCTTGGGGACGGCCCTGCAGCAGTTCGGGCATCCGGTGGTCGACCTGGTGTATGTGGATGCCAATCACCGTTACGAACCCACGGTTCGCTATTTTGAACAATGCCTTCCGTATGCCGGAAATGATTCGCTGTTTATTTTCGACGATATTTACTGGTCGCAGGAAATGACAAAGGCCTGGGAAACCATCAAGCGGCATCCACAGGTAACGGTCACCGTCGATCTTTTCTGGATCGGAATGGTTTTTTTTCGAAAAGAACAGGAAAAGGAAGACTTTGTCCTCCGGTTTTAAAAGCAGCCTATCTCGCTGTCAATTGTTTCTCGTCTTCCATAACGGCAATACACAAGTGGAGCTGCCCGTAATCGTATTTACCGTCAAAAAGGTCAAACAGCGGCCGTAACGGATCTCCGGGGCGCCAACCCATTTCCCGGATCCCGGCGGCGATTTCCTGCCTGACTTTTTCAGGTTGCAGCGGTTTCAAAACGATCGGGTAGCCTTCCCCCCGCAGCTTAATCAGGTGTACGACAATCGTGGATTCGGTCATATCCCTTTTTTGGGCAATTTCCGGGATCGCGTAGCCTTCTTTGTACAGGGCCAGCGTATCGAGGTAGGTCATCCCCTTTACGATTCTGGTTCCAGGTTGTGTGTTTTCTTTCGCAAACGCAATGATTTCATTGATAAATGCGACCCCATACCGCCGGAATTTTTCTTCTCCGACTCCGGAAACCGTTTTGAGCTGCGCTTCGGATACCGGGCGTTTTTGTGCCATTTCGGATAGGGTAGCATCACTGAAAATGGCATACGGCGGAATCCGGATGGAATCCGACAATTGTTTTCGCAGGGCGCGGAGGCGCTCGAACAAGGCATCCCGGATAACCTCTTTTTTGGCCTTTTCACGCGGCAGAAGCAGCTCTTCCCGGGCCTTTCTTTCAGCAACCGAGAGGAACTGGACCAGTTGTACCTTTTCGCCTCCTTTCAGTACCCGCTGGCTCAGGGCATTGAGTTTGAACACGTGACCTTCATCGTAGGCAATATCCATCACTCCTACATTCAGCAGCTGCCGCAGGAAATCCGCCCATTCTTCCGTCCGGAGGTCGCGGCCTACACCGAAAGTGGGGAGTTTGTCATAGCCCAGCTGCAGCAGGTTCCGGTTGTGGCTTCCCCGCAGAATATCAATGAGCATGCCCATGGCCACTTTCTGACCGGTCCTGCTGATCGCGGAAAGCGCTTTCTGGGCAATAATGGTGCCATCGAACCGGGATCGCGGGTTGCGGCAGCTGTCACAGTTGCCGCAATCGGCGGTAGTTTCCTCATTGAAATAGCTCAACAGCATCCGTCTCCGGCAATTATCGGTCTGGGCATATTGCTGCATGCGTTCCAGTTTGGCGCGAAGCAGCTCCTTTTGAGCCTCCGGCTGCTCCGATCGCTGGATCATATCCTGGCGGGAAACGATGTCTGAATAGCTATAGAAAAGTACCGTATCGGCCCGTTCGCCGTCACGCCCGGCCCGGCCGATTTCCTGGTAAAAACCTTCCAGGTTAGCGGGCAGGTTATAGTGTACCACCCACCGGATATTGGATTTGTCGATTCCCATCCCAAAGGCAACGGTCGCCACCATCACCTGGAGATCGTCGCGGATAAACTGATCCTGTACGGCGCTCCGTTCGGAGGAGTCAAGGCCGGCATGGTAGTAGCCGGCCTTCAACCCCGCCCGTTGAAGGCCTTCTGCCACGGTTTCGGTCGTTTTCCGGCTAAGGCAGTAAACAATACCGGGCTGTCCGGGGCGCCGGTTGATAAAATGGATGATTTGCTGGAGTCGCTTTTGTCCCGGCAGGACGCTGAGCCCGATATTGGGACGGTCGAAACTGGACAGAAAGATCTGAGCCTGCCCGATGGTAAGCTGCTTGAGAATATCCCTTCGTGTGACACGGTCGGCCGTCGCGGTGAGGGCGATTACCGGGATTTTGGGAAACAACGATTTCAAGGCACTGAGCTGTCGGTATTCCGGCCGGAAATCATGTCCCCAGGAAGAGATGCAATGAGATTCATCAATGGCGAACAGGCTGATATTCCAATCGTGAAGCAACTGAAAGGTATTGCCCGAAAATAACCGTTCCGGTGCAATGTACAGTAATTTCAGTTCGCCCTGCTTGATCTCCCGGAAAACGGTTTGCTGTTCGCCGGCGGAAAGGGAAGAATTGAGGTAAGCAGCGGCAATTCCATTGGCGCGAAGTGCCTCAACCTGGTCTTTCATCAATGCGATCAGCGGGGAAATAACCAGCGTCAGACCGTCCAGCAGTAACGCCGGTATCTGGAAGCAGAGGGACTTCCCCCCACCGGTGGGCATCAGTACCAGGCTGTCGTTGCCTGCCACTACGTGCTCAATAACCTCAGCCTGCAGCGGCCGGAACTGATCATAGCCAAAATAGGCCTTTAAAATTTGTTCTTTTGTTGTGTGCATAGTCCTGATGCCCGCTTGACTGGGCGGTTGGTGATCAAAATACGCTGTAAATTTAGGTGAAATACGCATTTTTTTCAAGATATGCAGTGATCCGTTCCGTAATTTTATCCGCGATCCTGCGGACGCGACGGGATTTTATCCCGCGCTCGAAAATGCCAAATACAGAAAGGGGCTTTGAATCAAAAGGTTATGACGAGGGAATAGGAGTGATTGTGCCTGTCAGCTAAATCAAATACGTACTTTTTATAGACAGCGTTGGCGGTTTTATCAGGCTTTATGCTAATTTTGGAAGTTCGATAAGGAAACGTTGGTGAGCGCCTGATAAAAATAGTAATAATTGGTCCGGTTATTGGAAAGTCTGTTTGGGGCCTGGCTTTAAAATAGGCTTCCGGTATATGGTACCGCTAAACCACATAGTACCCAAATCAATATGGCTGAAGTAATCAGAATGCCTAAAATGAGTGACACCATGGAAGAGGGTGTCATCGCCGAATGGCATAAAAAAGTCGGTGATACCATAAAAGAAGGCGATATCCTGGCGGATGTAGAGACGGACAAAGCGACGATGGAGCTTGAGTCGTATGAGGAAGGAACGCTATTGTACATAGGCATCGAAAAAGGAGCTTCCGTTCCTGTGGATGGAATTATTGCTGTGGTAGGGAAAAGTGGGGAAGACTATAAAGCCCTCCTGGAGGGAGGAGAAAAGAAAGACGGCGGAGAACCCAAACAGGAGCCGGCCGAAACAGCCCCTGCGGAGGCCGAAGCGCCGCCGAAAAAAGCATCTTCCGATGCTCCCATCGCAGCGGTGGTGATCAGGATGCCTAAAATGAGCGATACGATGGAAGAAGGAACATTGGTATCGTGGCAGAAAAAAGTCGGTGACAAAGTCCGGTCAGGAGACATTCTGGCAGAAGTCGAAACAGATAAGGCAACGATGGAGCTGGAAGCATACGATGAAGGTGTGCTCCTGTATCAGGGAATTGCCGCAGGTGAATCGGTTCCTGTAGACGGGATTATCGCGGTAATTGGAGAGGAAGGCGCTGATGTTGAGGCATTGCTGGCTCGCGAAAGCGGCGGCGCCTCCGACACACCCCCTGCTGCTGAAGAGGCTCCCAAACAAGCGGAACCCGCTGCTGCATCTGAAGAAGAAGCGACCGAAACCGATGACCGTCTGAAAGTTTCTCCGCTGGCACGCAAGCTGGCAGCCGACAAGGGCATTGACATCAGCAAGGTGCAGGGAACAGGAGAGAACGGACGTATTGTAAAAAGAGATATTGACAGCTTTGTGCCGTCGAAAGCTGCCGCTCCGAAAGAAGAGGCAGTACAGGCGCCTGCCGCAGCAACGGGCGACTACACCGATATGCCGCTGACGCAAATGCGTAAAACCATAGCCCGCCGCCTGAGCGAAAGCTTGTTTACCGCGCCGCATTTTTACGTTACGATGGAAATCAATATGGATAAGGCCATGGCGCTGCGTCCTCAGCTGAACGAAGCGGCTACGGTAAAGATTTCCTTTAATGACATGGTCATCAAGGCCACGGCCCTGGCGCTTAAGCAGCATCCGGAAGTGAACTCGGCCTGGTTAGGAGATAAAATCCGCCGTTATCACTATGTAAATATCGGAGTTGCCGTAGCAGTGGACGAAGGGTTGCTGGTGCCGGTCATCCGGAACGCGGATACGAAAGGCCTTGCCGCGATTTCACTGGAAGTGAAAGACCTGGCCGGAAAAGCAAAGGACAAGAAGTTGCAACCCAAGGATTGGGAAGGAAATACTTTTTCCGTATCGAATCTGGGCATGTTTGGAGTAGATGAATTTACAGCCATTATCAATCCGCCCGATTCGTGTATCCTGGCAATCGGAGGCATTAAGAAACAGGCGGCCTTCAGAGAAGATGGTTCGGTTTATCCGACCAATATCATGAAAGTGACACTTTCTTCCGATCACAGGGTGGTGGATGGAGCCCTCGCAGCATCCTTCCTGCAGACTTTGAAAAAATTATTGGAGAATCCGTTCAGCATGTTAATCTGACGGCCGGACACGCGTAGGTTTTCTTCAAAAAAAAGTCCTGACCGTTAACCGTCAGGACTTTTTTTATCCTGTCCCGGGTGCATACTGCATGGTGGTCCTCAGACAAATAAAGCATTCGCCGGATGCAGGAAGTGAAAACGGGAGCGTTAAGTAGGCAGGATAGTCTCCGCGATACATTAAGGTGATAGCATGAAGAATTTAGGAATAGCAGGCATTTTAATTGGGATTTCCATACGCGCATTGGCGCAATTCAGCAACCCGGGTGTTTATTCTCAAACAACGGAGGGGATTTTATACGAATGGATCCCTAGCGAAAATATCAGTGTAGAGGTGAAGCAGGGGAAAGTGAATCTGATAGCTCCCTCGACAAAAAAGTCCTGGAACGGGAAAAACGACTGTACGCGCTATTTACTTGGAGACCTCTACGATAACCGTTTGCCCGCAAAGGAAGAAGAAGCCCTTTTTGGAGACGGGCTGAAATTGACGCCGGGCAATTATGCATTTCGGGTGATTTATCTGAATGCGTCCTCCTGGGAGCACGCGAGGGCCCACTTGTGGAACCTGTTTGGGATGGGCAGTGGAACCGACCACGATAATTCAGCCATGATGGAGACCCTTTACCTCTCCATTACAGCGGAAGGCTCGCCGGAGGAAGGGGTGAAGGTGCCCGCCGACTTGCTGCGGGCAAGTTTTTTGCCGCATTACCAGTTGCTGCCGTATTCCCTGAACTTACCTGCCGACAAAGCTTTCGGGACCACCCGTTATATCATAGGGGTGCCTCCCGGGGAACTGTTCGGGAAAATGACCCATTTACAGTATGTATACAGTTGGCTGGACTCTTTCCCGGCCGGCAAAAAATGGAAAAATATCCAGGCGTATAACCATTCCGGGGAATTGGCGCAACCCGACTGGGTGATTGAACATACCACAATAGACCCCGATTACATTACGCTGGCCGAACTGGCAGAGAATTATGGTAACCTGGAGAACGATTGTCCGCGATGCTACGATAAGGCCGAATCCGTTTTTAAAGGGGTGTATGCCCGTTATCAAAAGGAACTGGGGATAACCTCGCCTGCGCAAACCCGGCTATACGACGATTACTTTGCCGGCCTGTACGGGTATAGTTTCCAGGTTTCGTTTGACCAGATGCCGGTCAGTCAGTTAACAGGAGGTCTTGCTTCTGTTGAAAATGCCCGGAAACGGTATTACGACGGCAGTTGGTATACGTCGGAGTATTTTAACAAAGGGGCGTATAGCTACCGGAACTACCGGTTGGACGGGTATCTGGGAAACCTCTTTCATACCCTTACCCAGGGCGGAGTTTATCAGAATATTTATAACCTGGAAAAGGCGAACCTGGCTGTGCCGGACCGGAAATTGTTGAAAAACGGGAGTGCCTTCAGCGAAGGGCTGCACATGGACCTGATTACGATTTCAGGTACTTTTCAGCGGCTGAAACTGGGAACAGGTGACGTGATGCGATTGGCCGGTTATGATTTTCCCCTGCACACCATGATGGCGGAGTCGTTTTATCAGCTCCTGCTGGGGAATGATTACATTCTTTGGAACAGCAATATCCCTATGAACCCGGATCCGGGAACATTCCGGCAAAGCTGGCAGGGAGGGCAGGACGACTGGAAGACCCGCTGGCAGCCCCTGGGGAAACCCGCCGTAACCTACCAGCCCGGAGCCCCGGACCATCCGAAAATGATTGCTACCAATGACCGGTCGCAGTTCCCGGAAATGACGCTGCAAGGAGAAACCGGAGCATTTATCGGCGCCTGGCTTTACAGCCAGATCAGCGGCGTGAGCGACAGGGTCAGCAAATCGGTGAAATACTGTCCCTTCCGCGTAAACGGGAAAACGATTACCCCTCTTCCCGGCAGTACAGGCGACGCGGCGCTGTCGTCACGGGTGAAACAAAACCCCGGACAAAGCCAGATTGTGAAAAACTACGAGGATAAACTGCCGGTTTGCATCTGTACCGAAGGACGGGACGGGAAGGCGATTATCTATCAGAACCCGGTGGCGGGCCTGACGGAAGTACAGGAATTACAGGTCGGAGAACAATTCCGGGCCACGGTGACCGATAACCGGCTGCATGTATTTTACGATTGAGCCGGCATACCTGCGCCGGGCAAGCGATCCGCATTTTTCGAAAGAATGGGTTCAGTAACGGATCATAATGCAGGATTTCACCGGGGTGATGGGTAAATTGCTTGTGCGGTTGTACTTTTGGAAACGATTGCGACCGGCGATCATAATTCGTAACTGTACAGGTACCTGTTTAATTTTAGTAATTCCAATAATGAACCGTCTCACTTTTAACAGCATCTCTTCTTTGTTCAAGCGTATAGGGGTTTTTGTCTGCTTGGCAGGCAGTTCATGGGCGCAACCGATGCTGCCCTTCTGGAAGGGGAAAGTCATGTATAATGAGTCCGTAATGATGATTTCGAAAGACGGAAAGCAACCCGAAGCCCGGCTGCTGTTTACGCCTAAGCGAATCCTGAAAGTAACCAGTTCGGGATTGGATAAGGAATACCGGAAGGGCATCGACTGGGAATACAAAGACGGAAAGTTGTACTTGCTGCCCGGAACTTCCGCTGTGAGCATGACGGGCGCTGAACTGGCCCCTGACTCCGGGCGGTTTAAGCGGGTTGGCGGCGGGTATGTACTGCATCAGGAAGGGGCTTTTTTTCACCAGCACCAGCTGGCTGTAACCTACAAGCATCGTAAAAACCAATGGAAAGGCCCGCTGCCGGTGTTTGCCGGAGACCGGCTGCCGGTTACGACGGACAAACTGAGACGGAAGGAGAAAATACATATTTTGTTATTCGGCGACAGTATCGCGGCCGGAGCCAACGCCAGCGGCCGTGCCAACACGGCTCCCGATCTTCCGGATTGGGGGGAATTGTTCGCCGCCGAAGTGCGGCGTGCGTATGGAACGGAGGTGGTCTTTACGAATACGGCGGTAGGAGGGAAGACCTCTGCCTGGGGAAAGGACGAGGCGCCGCAGGCGGTGGTGGCCCATCAGCCGGATCTGGTCGTACTGGCATTCGGAATGAACGATGGGACTGGAAAAATGGCCCCGGAAGTCTTCAAAGAGAACATCGCCAGCATTATAAACCAGGCAAAAGCGGCCAAACCGGCAACGGAGTTTTTGCTGATCAGCACCATGCTGCCCAACCCGGAATCGTTTTTTGTGGGTACTCAGCGTGATTTTAAAAAAGTATTGGAGGAACTGACCGGTCCGGGATGTACCCTGGTCGACATCACCGCAGTGCACGACGAACTCCTGCAGCATAAAACTTATCAGGACCTGACAGGAAACAATATCAACCATCCTAACGATTTCCTGATCCGCTGGTATGCACAATTCCTGGCTGGAACCCTCATTCCGGGCGATCGCTGATAGCTGAGTTATGAGTTATGAGTTATGAGTTATGAATTATGAGTTATGAGTTACGGCTGTTGGTGACCGACCGCTGATCTCCGAAAGCTGATGGCTGACAGCCGATAGCCGATAGCTGAGTTATGAGTTATGAGTTAGGGCTGTTGGTGACCGACCGCTGATCTCCGAAAGCCGACCTCCGAAAGCTGATGGCTGACAGCCGATAGCTGAGTTATGAGTTATGAATTATGAGTTATGAATTATGAGTTAGGGCTGCTGGTGACGGGGTAAGCTTTGGAGATCCGTATAAAATAGTGTTCTGAAAGCTGATTTCCGACTGCTGATAGCTGAGTTATGAATTATGAGTTGTGGCTGTTAGGGGCATGGCGGATAGCCGATCTCCGATAGCTGATGGCTGACAGCCGATAGCCGATCTCCGAAAGCCGATAGCCGACCTCCGATAGCCAAAATCCCCCCCTTCCGTGAAAGTGGAAAGGGGAGATTTTCAATTGATTAACTGACAATAAACGGGCCTACGATTGCTAATACTTGTTCTTTGGTCAAAGGTTCATCAAATGCTTCTGTTGCGGCATCTTTCGAAATAACCAGTCCGTTGATAGTGGTTATTTCAATTCCGGCCTGTTTGGAGTTGTCTTCGCCATCGTAAACTGGCTGAACTACCGCACCGATTCCACTGTCTTTACCGGTGATCCAGGGTTTAATATCCGCTGCATGATTGGCATTTCGTCGCATGTACCGGATATGGGCTGCATGCCGGGCTTCTACGGAGTGGATGTTCAAGGCTGCTTCCAGAAGATCGCCTCCTTTTACGAGCTCTCCTGCGCGGCCTTTGTAAGCCCTGACGCCTGTGTCTTCAAAAGCCTGTGCAACTGCCAGGAACGTGACATAATTGCTGAAAACGTCATTGAAAATGCCGCCGGCAGTAAAATCAAAAACAGGCGCTGCGATGGGTGTTCCGCTCATAGACCGTATCACGTCCTCCAGTAATTTGACATGTGCTGTTTCGTGATCCCCGATCGTTTTAATCGCACCTTTCGCCGCCTCACCGGGGATCAGGCTATCGGCTGCTTCATTTGCCTTTTGATAAAATCCGGCTTCCAGATGCTCCAGCGTAAGGGCATAGTTGAGAATCTCGACCACTGTATCGTTGGTCCGCCCGTAAGCCTTTTGAAAAAGGGTTCCGGCAAATACAGGGAGTGTGGCCATCGTTATTTTTTTGCTCATGCCGAGGAAACCGCGCATGGCTGACCGCCGGGTATCGATCCTGTTCAGAAATTCAGGATCGCTGTCAGAAATTTCATTGATTATATGCAGGAAATTCATAGTTATTCAGGTTTTATTGCGGAAGCCCGCTGAAATTGATTTTATCTTGAATGTAGGGCGCCGCGATGGTAAGGACTTCCATTGGCGTCCGGCTTTTATCGAGGCCGTTGGCATCAACCACGCTGCTGTCGGCAAAGCTCCCGTTCATAATCAGGTCTCGTATAAAAGCGGCATGCCGTGCCTCCACCGAAACGATTTTTCCGGCAAACAGCAGGTAATCGGCTGATTGAATGAGCTTACCGGCTCCGTTATAGGCCGATACACCCAGGTCTTCAAATGCTTTTGCAGTAGCGAGCACAGTGTCTCTTTTGGTGAAATCAATGGAGCTGAAGTCAACGGTAAGTCCTTTAATGGCATTGGAACCCAGTGCGTTTTTGAGAAATTCGCGGTGGGCAATTTCGTGATCCCGGATGTCTGCCAGCAGCGACATCTCCATGCCGGTCATACCTGCAATACTGGATTCGGAAACTTTGGTGTAAAAAGCTGCTTCCAATTGTTCCAGTGCATAGGCATAATTCAGGATCCCGATGTCATCAGTACCCAGGTTGACCTCATTTCCTGCCGGTGTGGGATCGTCATCCTTTTTACAGGAGGCAAGCAGGCCCAGTCCGCCGGCTGCAATCAGCGAATAGCTCAAAAATTTTCTTCTCGGGTGCGTCTCTCTGACCAATTGCTGTAGTGCCGGTTCTTGTTTCTCTTTTTGTGTAGACATGATTTAGAAAGTTTGGGATCTATTCAGATCGGTTTGCGCATACATACGCAGAAATTGCAGCTGCGGTTTTTGGGATAAAGATTTTTTCTGATTTTTTTCGATACTTTTACAAAACCGGTAGCAGCTTGTCAACGGGATAACTCCAGTAAGGTGTCGATAGAAGCAAAATATTCGGAAGAGGAATTGGTGTTGGCGCTTCAGCAGCGCCAAGAGCTGGCTTTTGAATACCTGTATAAGCACTACAGCGCCGCACTTTACGGGACGATTCTTTCCATTGTAAAAGATTCGGAAGAGTCCAATGATGTTTTGCAGGAAGTATTTGTCAGGATATGGAAGCAGGCCCGGAGTTACGACGCTGCCAAAGGCCGCTTATTTACCTGGATGATCAATATTGCCCGGCACGGGGCGATCGATCGCCTGAGAAGCACTGGTTTTAAACGAACGTCGGAAAACCGGAAGTTAACGGAATCCGTATATAATAGTGTGTCTGCTTCACCCTCCCGTGAAGACCATATCGGACTGCATGCATTGACCAGAGAGCTGAAAGAAGATTTCAGGATTTTGATTGAATATGCTTATTTTAAGGGCTTTACTCAGGAGGAAATTGCGAATACGCTGGGCATTCCGGTTGGGACCGTAAAAACCCGGTTAAGGGCGGCGCTGCTGCAGATGCGTAAACTCATGGAACTGATGATAACTGTTGGGCTACTGTGGATATAAAGGAATACATACAAAGCGGAATCATTGAAAGCTATGTGATGGGACTCACAGACCCGGAAGAAACAGCTTTGATCGAATCGGCTATGCGGCAGTATCCTGAAGTGAGAGAAGCGGTAGCGGCATTTGAAAGGGTAATGGAGCAGCAGGCGCAGGCCCGGGCGGTAGCGCCGCCTGGTTTTCTGAAAGAGAAAATAAAAGAGGCGATCCGGGAGGATATAGCCGTAGATAGTATAGCACCCCCTGCAGCCGTCAGGGATAGTTCCCCGACGGGGCGTGCAGCCATTAAATGGCGTTACCTGGCAGTGGCCGCCAGCATACTGCTGGCACTTAGTGCGGTACTGAACGTCGTTTTCTATACTAAAAGCAAGTTCTTTGAAAGGCAGTATCAGACCATGCTGGAAGAGAGACAACTGCTGGCTTCTAATGTAAGTCTTTTGAACGGCCGGGTGAGCGCCTTACAGGAGAGTTTGCTGCTGATCAACCATCCGGGAATGAAAGCCGTTAACTTGTCAGGTGTGGAAGGACAGGAGAATGCCTATGCCGTTGTTTACTGGAACCGGGTTTCGGGTGCGGTTTACCTCATGCCGTCCCAACTTGAAAAAGTGGAGGAAAATCAACAGTATCAGTTATGGGCTATTGTTGATGGTAAGCCTGTAGACGCAGGATTGATCGGAGCGTGCGATGGGCTTTGCAAAATGAAAACGATTACAGATGCGCAGGCCTTCGCCATTACAGTAGAGAAAAAAGGCGGGAGCCCGACTCCGGATCTTTCTGCATTGCGGGTAATGGGAAATGTTTGATGCGCAACTCCATGGTTTGTGTCCCCACAGACCATTTGGGAGTGAGTAGTGCTATCTTTTAACCCTAAGTTCATGGCGATGGTGAAGATAGGGGCTGTCTAAAAAGGGCAGCCTCTTTTGTCGGGATGGATTATCCTCAATACTACCAAAATACCGCCCCTCCGGGACTTTTGTCGGGATGGATTATCCTCAATACTACCAAAATACCGCCCCTCCGGGGCTTTTGTCAGGATGGAGTATCCTCAATACTACCAAAATGCCGTCCCTCCGGGGCTTTTGTCGGAATGGAGTATCCTCAATACTACCAAAATGCCGCCCCTCCGGGGCTTTTGTCGGGATGGATTATCCTCAATACTACCAAAATGCCGCCCCTCCGGGGCT
>JBEBSD010000101.1:0-19890 GCA_040394475.1 Telluribacter humicola
TGTTGGTCGTTCCCTGTTTCTCTTTAGACAATGATGCCGGGGATTGTGAGACGGGTTGGTTCTTAGTCGGCAATAGCCTGAAAAGCCTACGCCCGTTCCCCATTCCCCAAACCCCATTCCCTAAAACCTATTCCCCAAACCCCATTCCCCAAACCCCATTCCCTAAAACCCATTCCCTAAAACCAAAAACCTAAAACCCCATTCCCCTAAAACTGCAGGATAAACGTACTTCCCGTCCCTTCGCGGCTATCGACTACAATGGAGCCCCCGTGCAGCAGCATGATCTGTTTACTCAGGGTCAGTCCCACGCCGCTTCCTTTTTTCCTGGTAGTAAAAAACGGGATAAAAATATGCTCCTTCAATTCTTCCGGAATCCCTTTGCCATTGTCACTCACCCGGATTTCCAGTTTATCGTCCCGGAGTCTGGCACTCAGACTGATAACCGGCCCCGGCACATTCCTGACGGCCTCTATCGCATTGAGCGTCAGGTTCAGCAGCACCTGCTCCATCAGGCTCACATCCAGCTCATACGCTAACTGCGGTTCTTTCAGAATAATATCGATGTCGATCTTCTTTTCCAGCAGCGTCGGCTCCAGTAACGTGCAGACATTCTCGAATAATTCCGAAATGTATACTTTTTCTTGATGCAGCCGGGAGACCTTATTGAGAGAGCGGTACGACTGTGCAAACCGGAGGAGCCCGTGGCATCTCCGCTGAATGGTGCTGATCCCCAGGCGTATATCGTCCAGCTCCTCTCCCTGGGGAGGTTTCTCCAGCCGCGTACCGATTGTTCCGGCCAGTGAGGAAATCGGCGCGATCGAATTCATGATTTCATGTGTCAGTACGCTCAGGAGCCGCTGCCAGGCCTGTGTTTCGGTCTTATCGATGGTATCATTTACATTTTGATACATGACCATCCGAAACTGTCCTTCAGCCGTATTGAAATCCTTGGCCAGCAACAGTATTTTCACCGGTCCGTTGGCCGAAGGAACGGTCCGCAATACCTGATTCCCCACCGTCAGCCCGGATGTTTCAGCATACAAATCCGGATTTCGCTTCCGCAGTCCCGCCAGTCCTTTCAGGAACGGAATACCAAACAACCGCTTGAAGGAGTCGTTAAGCCAGACAATCTGGCCATCGGTGCGGTTATACGACAAAATCCCGGTATCGACCACGTCCAGCAAATGCTGCAAATACTGGAAGTGTATTTCCCTTTCTTTGCTGATTTCCTTAAACACCTTGTTTATCTCGTTAAAGGCCCTTCTCATTTCCATTTCTTCTACCGGAGCCGATGCCAGGGGATAATACCTGGTAAAATCCCGGAAACGCACCGCTTCGGAAAAATCATGAAGCTCTCTGTAAACCTTATACTGCCACTTCGACAGGTCATAAATCAGCACCAGCAGCAGCGGAATCACCAACGTCAGCCAGGAAGGCTTCCCCGTACTGTATACCCACACGCCTGCACCGGTCGTTGCCAGCAAAAGCACAATCCGGAGCATGAATTGGGAGAGCCAGCGACCACTCATCAGATATCATATTTATTAAGCCTGCGATACAAGGCTGTACGCGTAATTCCCAGCTCACGGGCGGCTTTACTGATATTTCCCTGGTATTTTTCAATTACATGTTTAATGGTTACCCGTTCCAGTTCCAGCAAATTGGTATCCGTCTGCACGCGGTCTTCCTTTTTCTCCAGCGGCGAAAAAATAACATCGGACGCCGTGATCACCTCGCCGTCGGCCATGATTACCGCACGCTCTATACTGTACTGCAACTCCCGGACATTTCCGGGGAAATGGTACTGCCGGAGCTTCTGGAGCGCCATCGGATCAAATCCATTAAATGATTTAAAATACTTCTGGTTATAAACCCCTAAGAAATGATTGGCCAGCAACACTACATCCTCCCCGCGTTCCCGGAGCGGCGGCACCCGTACTTCCACGGTATTGATCCGGTAAATAAGGTCTTTGCGGAAGTACTTTTCATCACCCAGGGTCTCAAGGGGGACGTTTGTGGCGCAAACCAGCCGGATATCCACCGGCTGCGGCACATTGCTGCCGAGCGGCACCACTTGCCTGTTCTGCAAGGCACTCAGCAATTTCGCCTGTTGCTGCAGGGAAATATTGCCGATTTCATCCAAAAACAACGTACCGCCCTGCGCTGCCAGGAACCGGCCTTCCCTGTCTTCCCGCGCATCGGTAAAGGCTCCCTTTTTATAGCCGAACAACTCACTTTCGAAAAGTGAATCCGTAAGCGCTCCTACGTCTACTTTTACAAAGGGGTTGTCTTTCCGGAGCGACAACCGGTGTAAGGCCGAGGCGATGATATCCTTACCGGTGCCGTTTTCTCCCAAAATCAGGACATTGGCATCGGTCGGAGCTATTTTCTGAATCTTTATCAGCAGTTCACGTATCACATCGGATGCCCCGGTCAGCTCCGAAAGTTCCGCTCCGGGCGTCTTGCTGCGAACCGGCTTCTTTCCTTTTTCCAGGAGGATCTCCTGCAGGATTGCTTCCAGCCGGTCATTTTTCCAAGGCTTGACCACAAAATCGGTAGCGCCTTGTTTTAACGAGGTAACAGCGAGGTCAATAGCGCCGTAGGCCGTAATCATCACCACCGGAAGCTCCTTGTCGATATCCCGGATACGCTTCAGCCAGAACAGGCCTTCGTTGCCGGTATGGACGACACTCCTGAAGTTCATATCCAGCAGGACCAGGTGCACTGTTTCCCGGAATAAGATAGCAGGGATCTTCTCAGGATTTCTTTCGGTAATGACTTTTCCGACCTTAGGTTTTAACAATAAGGCTACTGCCGTCAACAAATCGGCATCGTCGTCTACTACTAAAACCGTACTTTGCTTTAACTTCATAGGGATCACATTTCCTGCCTTATCGAATATTACTCAAATCTAAAACCTTCGGACAGCAGAATAAGCAGGTTAGGCAAAACTTTTTATTGCTGCCCGCTTACCGGCGCTTCCGGATACCAGGGAAGGCTCCCCTGGTAATAACTGGTCAGCAGTTCCTGTAAACGCAAGGCATACCAGGCCATCAGCCGGTTGGATTGCGCGGTTTCGTAATTATTCTTCGCCGTCAGGAACAGCGCGGAATGCAAATCCCCTGCTTCAAACCGAACCTGCGCTACCCGGAAAGAGGCCTCAAAATTTTGCTCCTGCTCCCGGAAACTCTGATAGCTCCTGCCCGCAGTTTCCAGGTCCAGCAAGTTTTGGACAACTGCTCTTTGCAAATCATGCAGCCGCGCCTGTTCCTGATCTTCCGCTTCCCGGAGGGCCAGTTTGGCACGTGACAGGTTATTTTTTACGAGAAATCCATTGGTAAGCGGTATTGTAAGACTAAAAGACACATACCGCCCGATATTACCCCGTGCCTGGTCGAGATAGCTGTTTTCGGCATTACTCGAATACGTACTTTCAAAACCGGCTCCCGCGCTGATCCGGGGAACAAATCCGGAACGGATTGTCCGGATGTTCTGCAGCGCCTCGACCTTACGGTATTGCGCTGCCTGAATAAGCGGCAACCGGTGGCTGGCGGCATCAAAAAGAGACTCCGCCCGAAGAGCCGTAGTATCCGGCGACCAGGACAGCGACAGGGGTTGGAGTTTCAGGGAAGCCATTTCCGGCACATTCAGTAATTTCCCCAGTGCATTCAAGGTTTGCTGGTATGTCTGCCGGATCCGGTACAACGCATTTTCGTCTCCCGCCAGCTGTGCCTTCAGGTCATAATAATCTGCCGGGGAGACGGCCCCGGAACGGTGGAGGTCTTCTGTCCGCTTCAGCTGCTGGGCCGTCACTTCCAGCCGCCGGTCCTGTTGCGCTTCCATATCCCTGGCAGTCAGCACCTGCACATAGGCCAGCATAACTTCCAGCATCAGCTGCTCCCGAAAAGCATCTTCTTCTGCTTCTGCCGCCTGGCTGGCGGTCGCCTGCTGCCGGATTCGACGGAGGTTGGCCAAACCATCAAACAGGATCATCGAACCGCTTATATAAGGATTTCCGGACGTAAATTGCTGGTTGTAGTACTGGTTAGTGGCCGGGTCTATCCGGCGGCCGTAGCTCAGGTTATGCCCCCACCCGGCCTGAACAGAAGGTAATGCCATATACAGCGCCTCTTTCCTATCGGTTCCGGCCCGTTGGGTAGCGTAAGTCATCCGCCGGGCTTCCGGGTTATTCTGCAAGGCTATCCGGATACAGTCTTCCAGCGATAAAGAATCATTTCCCGCCTGTGCAAAACAGGCGCCGGTACTATAATAGTAATACATCAGGGCCAACAGCAGCCGGATGATACAAGGGATTTTCATTTTCTTATTGGTTTTACCTGTTAGCAATCACAATGTATACCAAACCCACCAACAGTCTGCTAATCAATTCATTAAGCATAATGGCACCTGACCGGCCTGTCCGCAAGCGGACAAAAAGTGTCCGATTTCGGACAGGAAGCTTGCCTGTTTCAACACGAAGCTACTGATACACAGCCATTTGAATTACTGGCACAGGATTCTTAAGTTGCTCAGCAAACAAAGAGTAAAATGGATCGCGCATTACCCCAAAAATTTTGGAACCGGAGACGGCTGACACTCACAGGAGGAGTTGCCGCCCTGATACTATTAATAGGAAGCAGTTATTTTTTTACGTCGGGAAACAGCCGGCTGAATGTCAAACGGGAACGGATTACGATTTCCGAAGTACGGGAGGGGGTGTTCCAGGAGTTTATCCCTGTAAACGGATCGGTACTTCCCATATCAAGTATCTTCCTGGACGCTTCCGTGGGCGGGCGGATAGAAGAAAAATACGTGGAAGACGGGACCTTCATGAAAAAGGGGGATCCTATCCTGCGCCTTTCCAACACGGATCTGGAGCTCAGCCTGATCAATCAGGAAACACAGGTACTCAACCTGCTGACCCAGTCCCGGATTGCACAGACCAATGCCCAGCAGGTTTCCATCAACAACCGCAATCAGATGGCAGATGTGGAAAATGCACTTAGGGAGGCGGAACGTATTTTTACGCTGAACAAACACTTGTATGAAGAAAAAGCCATTGGTTCCCAGGAGTATCAAAAGGCATTGAATGACTATAATTACCAACGCAAAAGAAAAGAGCTGACCCAACAGATACTCAGCCAGGACTCGGTGTCCACGGCGCAGTACCTGGAACAAAGTCAACAAACCTATGACCGTACCCGGAGCGCGCTGACGTTAATGCAGCGGAAAGTAGGAGATCTGGTGGTACGGGCGCCGGTAGACGGCCAGCTGACTTCCTTTGATGCGGAAATCGGACAAAACAAAAACGCCGGGGAACGGCTCGGGCAGCTGGATGTCGTGACGGGCTTCAAGGTGCGTGTCGACGTTGACGAACATTACATTTCCCGGATCTTCCAGGGATTGGAAGGCAAAGCCACTGTATCGGGAAAATCCTATACGCTTCGTATTAAGAAAGTGTATACACAGGTACAAAGCGGGCGTTTTCAGGTGGATATGGAATTCGAGGGCCCCCGGCCGGAAAGTATCCGCAGAGGGCAGACCCTCCAGATCCGCCTGGCGCTGAGCGACGAAACCCAGGCGCTGCTGCTTGCCAAAGGAGGCTTCTACCAGCAAACGGGAGGTAACTGGGTATTCAAACTTGGCCAGGATGGTGAAACAGCCTACAAAGCAGACATACAGCTGGGCCGGCAAAACCCGGAATACTACGAGGTGATCTCTGGCCTGAAACCGGGAGATCGTGTAATTACTTCCAGTTATGAGACGTATGACAGGGTGCAGGAGTTGAGGGTGGAGTAAGGTTTTAGGTGTTAGGTTTTAGGTTTTAGGTTTTAGGTGTGTTGGGCTGGTAGTTTAGTTTTTAATGGATTTGATAAAAGCAAAGAGCATTTTTCGTATTTCTGAGATATCAATCTGTAGTTCGAGATAGGTGAGATCAGAAATAAAACCTAGATCTTTTGACAACATAATATGGCAATCAAGTTCAGAGGCAGAACCGGAGGCAATGATAAGATGGCGCTTAAATTGCAAATTGCTTTCATAGCCACAACCTTCCGCAATGTTAGCAGGAATAGAGACACAGGATCGACGGATTTGTGCAGTCAACCCAAAACTTTCTTCCTTGGGAAAAGAGGAGGTCGCCTTATAAACCAGTATAGTGAGTGCATAGCTTTTTTGCCAAATAAGAAGCTCCCTGAAATCGCGCATCGGATTTAAAAATTTTCAAGTGAAGGAATCTACAAATTAAGTATAGTAAAAGACAGGCCACTCTAAAAACGAGGTCCTAACAATACAGTAATAACGCAAAACTTATTATCAGAAACAACCAAAACCAAAACCAATACCTAAAACCTAATACCTAAAAGCTAAAACCTAACAGCTAAAACCTAAAAGCTAATACCTAAAAGCTAAAAAAATGATCAAAATCACTGACCTTCAAAAATTCTACCGCACCGAAGAGGTCGAAACCATTGCGCTTAACAGCCTTAGTATGCATGTCAGAGAGGGGGAATTTGTGGCGGTGATGGGGCCTTCGGGTTGCGGCAAATCTACCTTACTGAATATCATCGGGCTGCTCGACGACCTGGACGGCGGGAGCTACCTGTTCAATGAAATTGAAGTTGCGCCGTTTAACGAACGTAAACGCTCCCAACTCCGTAAGCACCAGATCGGTTTCGTGTTTCAAAGCTTTAACCTGATTGATGAGCTTACGGTCTATGAAAACGTAGAACTGCCGCTGATCTATACCAAGGTGCCGGCAACTGAACGGAAACGCCGGGTAGAGGAGGTATTGGAAAAAGTACAGATCATGCACCGCAGGAACCATTTTCCCCAACAGCTGTCCGGCGGTCAGCAGCAACGCGTGGCCGTCGCCCGCGCAGTGGTAAACAATCCGAAGCTGATCCTGGCCGACGAACCTACCGGTAACCTGGATTCCAAAAACGGGAACGAAGTCATGCAATTGCTGACGGAGCTCAACGAGGCCGGCACGACGATTATTATGGTCACTCACAGTGAGCACGATGCCAAATACGCCGACCGGGTAATCCGGATGCTCGACGGACAGGTGATTATGGAAACCGTGGGCTGACAGGCGCGCTCCTGCACACCCATCAAACCCCTGATAAAAAATGTTGCGGAATTATGTAAAAATCGCCGGGCGGCATCTCGTAAGAAACAAGGGATTTACCAGTATAACGATGCTGGGCCTGGCATTAGGCTTTGCCGGCTTTATACTGGCCTATTCCTATATCGACCGGGAGCGCAGCTACGATGCCTGGAATCCCGATTATGACGCTATTTATCTGGTGGGCGCCGACTATCAGGGTGAAAAATCAGGCGAAGTCCTGGCGGGACTTGCCCCGGCCATAGCAGCACAGCTTCCTGAAGTAGTCCATGCGGGAAGAATTAACCAGGCGCCCTTCGAGATACCTTTCATTACCGACCAGGGGGTTTTCTACGTCCAGAAATGGTTTGCGGCCGATCTGGCGGTGGCAAAAATGTTTAAAATACAGACCCGTGAAGGCACCCTGGATTCCCTTACCAAACCCAAACTGGGTATTTTAAGTCATGAAGCCGGGGAGCTTCTCTACCATGACAAGCTCTTTACCGAAGGGCTTATGATGGCCAACAGGGAAACCGGAATCCCTATGCAGATTGATGATATTGCGAAGGAGCCGCAAGGCTTGTCGCTGATTGCTTTCGATTTCCTCAATGTCTCGCGCGACATCGCTGAAGGATTTGACGGAGTCCGGAATATGCCGGCAGTCAGAACTTTTATCCAGGTAAAGCCGGGTACTGATATCAGTGCGGTTGAACAAAAAATCAACGCGGTGTACCGGAACGAGGTAAGCCGGCTGCATAACGTTGTTCCCGGGGTGGCGCAGCACACAACGTTATACCTGGATCCGCTGAAAAACCTGCATCTCAAACCCCGGCATGGAAGCAATACCGGTTATGTCGTCATCGTGGTCATCGGTATTTTATCGTCGGTGATCTTGCTGCTCGCGGCGATCAATTATACCAATCTCATGGTGACCCAGGCCCATAAACGTGCAAAGGAAATCGGGCTGCAGAAAATCTTCGGCATCAGCCGGTCACAGCTGGCGTTCCACTTCTTTATGGAGATACTCGCGCAATGCCTGGTCGCCGCACTCCTTGCCGGGGGGCTTGTTATACTGGGTCAGCATGCCCTGCAGAAATGGCTGGCGCATGATCTCAGCGCCTATGTCGCCGGCGGCATCGTAGCAGGTGCCCAAAAATTTGCACTCCCGCTGCTTCTGGCAGCACTCGCGACTGCCGCCGTGTCGGGGATCTACCCGGCTGTCGTGCTGTCCGGTTACCGGCCGGTCGGTATGCTGAAGGGCAATTTTCAAACCAGCCATCAGACTGCCTGGTTTCGCCATGCGCTCCTGACCCTCCAGTTTGTCATCGCCCTCGTGTTTATTTCGTCCCTGTTTTTCGTCACCCGGCAGTTGAACTTTATGAGGCACGGGGACAAAGGGTTTGATCCCGGACAGGTTGTGTATATCAAGAATCTCAATGACTTCGGGAATCCGGCGCGGGGCATCGCTTTTGAGACCGTCAGAAACCGCCTCCAGGCCATCCCGGGTGTTGAATATGCCACCGTAGCCACCAGTGTCCCCGGAGGCAATCCTCCGGCGCCTGCCAGGGCGGAATACCAGGATGTCCCCTACACGATCGATCACATCGGGGTTGACTTTGAGTATTTCGAAACGATGGGTATGGAGGTAGTCGAAGGCCGTGTCTTTACCGGCGATTTCCCTGCTGACTCCGCCAATGCACTGGTCATCAACGAGGCTGCCATGAAGACGCTGAACATCCGCAAGGTGACCGGCCAGGTGATACGCGGCTGCGATACCGACTTCAGGCTCGTAGGGGTTGTCCGCGATGCCAAAATGCTCGGGTTTGATCATGCGGTTACCCCTACCATGTATTCCATCAGAAACCCGTGCGGTCAGTTCAAATCGGAAATACTCGTAAAAATCCGGGAAGGAGCGGCACAACGCGCACTGGCTTCCATGGAAAAGGACTGGTCATCATTGAATACGTTTGACGGCGACTATTTCCGGTACGAATTCGCAGACCAGAAGTATGCAGCGTTATTCAGGCAACAGGCGCAACTGGAATCCGCGGTCAGCTTATTTGCTGTCCTGGCAATAATCGTTGCGATGATGGGACTGCTCAGCATGTCGGCTTATTCCATCCGTATCCGTGAAAAGGAGATGACGATCCGGAAAGTATTGGGCGCATCCGGGAAACATATCTTCCTGCAGCTCAACAAACCGTTCTTCCGGATTTTTCTGCTGGCCAACATCATTGCCGTTCCGATCGCTTACTTTCTTGTGAAACAATGGCTGTCCACCTTTGCCTACCGCATCGATATCCAATGGTGGATGTTTGCCCTGGCGGGGCTGATGGCCCTGGCAATCGCCTTGCTGACGGTGAGCTGGCAGACCGTGAGGGCAGCCGTCGCCAACCCGGCAGAATCACTACGGACAGATTAGGTAAGGGCGGATCGTTATCCGCCCAGGATCCTTATCGGTCAAGGATCGTTATCCGCCCCAAATAGCCAAACTCAAGAGGGAGAGGGCGGATACGATCCGCCCCAACGGGAACGTATCAATAAAAAATGATCGAAAAATGATCAAGAACTATCTCAAAATCGCATGGCGGAATATCCGTAAAAACAAGCTCTACAGTTTTGTAAACATAGTGGGGCTGACTGCCGGGTTGACGGCCTGTATGCTGATAGGCGTGTATATCTGGAATGAACTGACCTATGACCGGTTTCATGTAAATGCCGACCGGATTGTGCGGGTAACCTCCGATCTCCGGATAGCCGGAACCGAACGCCGGTTTGCCCAAACAGGCACAAAAGTGGGGCCGGAATTTCAAAGAACTTTCCCCCAGGTAACCCACTACGTGCGTACGATGAAAAGCTCCGCGTCGGTCGCCATCGGGCAGCAATCGTTTGAGGAGAACAATATCCTTTATGCAGATGCGGATTTTTTCCGGCTGTTTTCCTTTCCATTGAGTCAGGGTAATCGTGAAACAGCCTTGGATACCCCTCAGAAAGTCGTGCTGTCCCGTTCCACTGCGAAGAAATATTTCGGCGGGACAGATCCCGTTGGTAAAACGCTCCGACTCAATGGCGGCGGGAAGGAGTATGAAATAACAGGGATTGCAAGCGACGCGCCGCTCAATTCGCAGCTTCAATACGACCTGATTATCTCCTTCAGCAGCCTGGGCGCTTCGAGGACGGAGGTTTGGAACACGGCCAATTACATTACCTATTTGCTGCTCGGAGACGCCGGTCAGATCAGCCCGCTGGCAACTTCCATTTCGGACTATATGAAGAAAGTCAACCAGGGTGGTGAGATGGGAATTCCCGGAACGGATTACTGGACGTTCCATTTGGAGCCGCTGAAGGCGGTACACCTGCATTCTGATTTAGCCGGGTTGGAATCGAATGGCAACATGACCTACATTTATGTACTGAGCATAGTGGCCGCGCTCATCTTATTGATTGCCGGTGTGAATTACACCAACCTTGCCATTGCACAGTCGGTAAACCGCAGCGTTGAGATCGGTATCCGTAAAGTGATGGGGGCGGATAAGTCGCAGTTGCTGAATCAATTTTTGGGTGAATCTGCACTCATCACCTCACTGGCGCTGATTTTCGCCCTGGTAATCAGCATGGCATTGCTGCCGGTGTTCAGTGCGATTACCGGCAAGAGTTTTACCGCCGGTGTCTTTCTTACTCCTCAGTTTTTAGGATCGGCCCTCTTCCTGACCGTTATCATCAGCCTGCTCTCCGGCATGTACCCCGCGCTGTTTTTAAGCAGTAAAAAGTTGATAAACATCTTGAAGTCCGGTCCCCGGCTGTCGCACTCGGGGGGCGGACTGCGCAAGGGACTGATCGTGTTCCAGTTTGTCATCGCCATATTCCTGGTGGCGACAATGCTCATCGTACGCGATCAGATTGCTTTCATACAGCACAAAAAACTGGGCTACGACAGGTCGCACGTACTGGTGTTACCCGTTGATGGCAAGACACGGGCCGTCTATCCGCGATTGAAAGACGCACTCAGCTCCGACCCCGGTGTTCGGAGCATTACCGGAGCTTACGAAGACCCCACGTCCATTGGCTGGGGAGATGGCATCCGGACCGACGACGACGGCGGGCCCAGGGAACTTACCTTGAATGCGACACCGGTCGATCTGGATTACCTGCAAACGATGGGGATGGAACTGGCGGCCGGAAGAGATTTCACAAAGGCCGATTTTGCACTGCAGGACACAACGAATAACTACGCAAACTACCGGGCATCTTATCTGTTGAACGAAAAAGCGGCTGCAGACCTGGGGTGGACTCCCGGGGAAGCCATCGGGAAAACCATCTCACGAGGGGCTCCGGGGACAGTCGTCGGTGTGGTAAAGGATTTTCATTTTGAGTCGCTGCATACACCGATAGGCCCCCTGCTGGTCTTTCTGGATACCACCATGGTGAGGCAGCTATTTATCAAAATCCGCGGGGAACACCTCACAACGACGCTTGCCGCACTGGAAGCTACCTGGAAATCCCGGATCGGCCACCGCCCTTTTGACTACCATTTCATGGACGACGATTTCAATGCGCTCTATCAGGCAGAAGAGCGGATTGCCGGGCTCTTTTCGGTTTTCGCCGGACTGGCCATTGTGCTGGCGTGCCTGGGATTATTTGCACTGGCAGCGTTTACTACCACGCAGCGTACCAAAGAAATCGGCATCCGGAAGGTCCTGGGGGCCAATGTGGGCAACATTGCGTTTATGGTTTCCAAACAGTTTCTGAGCCTGGTGGGTATCGCGATCGTTGCCGCCACACCCCTGGCATGGTGGGCAGGAAATCGCTGGCTGGATGATTTCGCCTATCGTATCGACGTAAGCTGGTGGCTATTTGCCTGCTCTGGTATCGCCGCCGCGTCGATCGCCCTGGCAACAGTCAGCTACCATGCGGTCAGGGCAGCGGTGGCTAATCCGGTGGTGTCGCTCCGTGATGAGTAGTGATGGCTGCGCCGCAACGCCAGGCGTCGCCGGAAGGCATAGGGATATTAAAGCGAGCAGAAGGAATTCACTACTATCAAAGGGCTGAAAGCGGATAGCGGATGGCCGAAAGCGGATAGCTATGATCAAGAACCATTTCAAGAATGCTTGTAGAAGCCTGAACAGACAGCGATTTTATGCTGCATTGAATGTATTGGGGCTTGCGGTTGGTCTGGCGAGCTGCCTGGTTATCACACTGTACATCGCAGACGAACTCCGGTACGACCGGTTCGCTGAACATTCCGATCGGTTATACCGGGTAGATGCGGATATTAAATTCGGTGCAGAAGCGGTACAGATGACAACCGTCCCGGCGCCCTGGGCTACCGTACTGATAAATGAGTATCCGCAGGTGGAAGCTGCTACGCGTATCCGGAAACTACCGCGCGGAAAAGTTATCCGCCGCCCCGATCAGGCCACAGGCCAGAGAGAAACCCGCGTCGTTTTTGCCGACTCTTCATTCTTCACGGTATTTCCATTGCCTGTACTGGCCGGAGATGTCAACAGCGCGCTTTCCGAGCCCAACACCGTCGTACTTACCGCCGATGCCGCGAAAAAGTTCTTTGGCAGTGAACCTCCTGTCAATCAGTCAATCCTGGTAGACAACCAGGTTATCTACCGTGTTTCGGCAGTAGTAGCAAACCTGCCTTCCCAATCGCATCTCAGCGGGATCACCATGTTTTTGTCCATGTCCTCCTTTTCCGACCTGCAGGAGACCGACTGGATTACCCATAAGTTTCACACCTATATGCGGCTGCAACCCGGTGTTCAGGCAGCCGATTTCGGAAAAAACCTGGATGCGATCATCGAAAAGCATGTCAACAACGCTCTTGAACAGAATTTCGGAATATCCGTTGCCCAATTCCGGGAATCAGGAAACCGTCTCCGCTATTCGTTGTTTCCGGTGAAGGACATCCACCTCCATTCCCATAAGACAGACGAGATTGGCGTCAATAGCGATGTGCGCTATGTCTACATTTTTTCAGCAGCGGCCGTTTTCCTGCTGATCATCGCCTGCGTGAATTTCATGAATCTTGCGACCGCAAGGGCTGCCGGCAGAGCCCGTGAGGTAGGGATACGTAAAATCATCGGGTCGGCGCGGTGGCCGTTGATCGTCCAGTTTCTTACAGAAGCTGCCTTGCTCAGTTATCTTGCCATGGGGCTGGCCACTGCAATCGCTGCCGTTTCGCTGCCCTTTTTCAACGACCTGGCCGGCAAGCAGATTACCCTGCCCTATCAAACGCCGCTATTTTGGTTCCTCCTGTTGCTGACGGGAACAGGAGTCGGCTTGCTGGCAGGCAGCTATCCGGCGTTCTTCCTGTCGGGTTTCAAACCATTGCGCATGTTAAAAGGAAATTCAGGCTTCGCCGGGCAAAGTCCGGCACTGCGGAATGCATTGGTTGTTTTCCAGTTTACGGTTTCGGTGATACTTCTTGCGGGAACCGCCGTTATCTTTTATCAGCTCCGCTATATCAGGGCCAAACAGCTCGGGTTTGATAAAGAGCAGGTGCTCGTCGTCAGCGACGCCTATCCCCTGGGAAACCGGGCCAACGTGTTTAAACAAGAAGTACTCAGTTTAGCCTCCGTCGAAAGCATGTCATGGAGCGGCTATCTGCCGACGCCATCGGACCGCCGATACGATGCATTCTTTCCCAAAGGAGACAAAACCGGCGCTAACGGCATCAACATGCAATCCTGGTGGGTGGATGAAGACTACGTGACAGCCCTGGGCCTACAGCTTCTGGAAGGCAGGAATTTCACCCCCGATTTTCCGACCGACTCCTCTGCCATTATTTTCAATGAAACGGCCGTCAGGCTGCTCGGGATCGACCATCCTGTCGGCCAGGAGGTGACCGGTCTGGTGGATATCCAACAAGAGCGTTCGTTTACGGTGGTGGGAGTGGTGAAGGATTTCCACTTCGAATCGCTGCGGGATAACATCGCTCCCCTGGCGCTGCTGCTGCGTCCGCATACCGGTGGTGCTGCGGTAAGACTCAGCGGCGGCGATATTCAGCAAACGGTGCATCAGATTGAAGCAATATGGAAGCGCTATGTTCCTGAACAGCCATTGAGTTACCACTTCATGGATGACGCATTTAATCAGACCTACCGCACTGAACAGCAGATGGGGCGCATATTTGCCATATTCGCTTCCCTATCTGTCTTCATTGCTTCCTTAGGGCTATTCGGATTGGCCACATTTACTGCGGAACGGCGCACGAAAGAAATCGGCATTCGCAAAGCGCTGGGCGCTTCCGTCTTCCGGCTGGTCCGCCTGCTGTCGTCCGATTTTTTAAAGTTAGTCGGTATCGCTATCCTGATCGCTACTCCCGTCACGTGGTGGGCCATGAACAAATGGCTGGAAGATTTTGCCTACCGCATCGACATCCAATGGTGGATGTTCGCCGGAGCGGGGCTGGCCGCGGCGGTGATTGCTGTGCTGACTGTAAGCTGGCAGGCCATCCGCGCCGCAGGGGCCAACCCAGTGGAATCATTACATACAGAATAGGTAGGGGCGGATGGTTATCCGCCCTATCATAGGGCCTATTATCGCCGTAAAGGGCGGATCGTTATCCGCCCTATCATAGGGTCGGTCATTACCATAAAAGGGCGGATTCAATCCGCCCCAACACCATAAAAGGCGGATATAATCCGCCGTAACGTGAACGCATCAATAAAAAAATGATCAAAAACTATTTCAAAACCGCGTGGCGGAATCTCTTACGAGGTAAGGTATTTTCCGTCATCAACATTACCGGACTGGCCATCGGGCTTACCGCATTCCTGTTGCTTGCTCTGTACATCAGGGACGAACTGAGCTATGACCGGTTTCATGAGAAAGCCGACCGGATTTACCGGATATCGCGGGAATTTTTATCAGAAGATGGTTCAACTGACCTCCATCTGGCACGCATAGCCCCGCCCTACGGGCCATTGATCGCCCAGGATTTTCCCGAGGTGGAACAGATGGTCCGTATGCTGGAAACCAACCTGACCATCCGGTACGGCGAAGCCCTGTTCAATCAGGAACGGGTGTTTTTTGCGGAGGACGGCTTTCTGGAGATGTTTACTGTCAATGTCGTCCAGGGTGATCCGCATACGGCGCTGAAAGAACCGTTTACCATCCTCCTGTCGGCGCCTATGGCCAAAAAATATTTCGGCAATGAAAACCCAATAGGCAAGATGGTGCGCGTGAACAACCAGGGAGAAATGATGGTTTCAGGGGTATTTGAACCCCTGCCCGCGCAGTCCACCATGCATCCTGAATGCCTGATCTCATTTGTCACACTGAACGATGATAAAATATATGGTGCGGAACGGCTTCGGACGGATTGGGGTAACAATGCGTTTAACACCTTCCTGTTGCTCCCGGAAGGCTATGCTATCCGGAAAATGGCCGATGCTTTTCCGGCTTTCCAGGACAAACACATGGGCTCAAACACTTCCAAATACTCCCTACTGCACCCGATGAAACTGACAGACGTGCACCTGCACTCGCATACGGACTCGGAAGTCGAGCCTACATCGGATATCCGGTATGTTTATTTCTTCGCGGCCATCGCCCTGTTCATCCTGGTGATTGCCTGCATCAACTACATGAACCTGACCACTGCGAGGTCGGCGAAACGGGCAAAGGAAGTGGGCATGCGCAAGGTAGTAGGCGCGCAACGAGGCCAGCTCGTCCGACAGTTCCTCATCGAGTCGTTATTCTATACCATCCTTGCATTATTGGTTTCCTTTGTTTTTGTATTGGCGACCCTTCCGTTAATGAACAGCCTATCCGGCAAAAAACTCCTGTTCGGAGACCTCCTGAGCCCGGCATTCATGAGTCTCATGGCGCTTGTGATACTGTTCACGGCATTGGTTTCGGGTAGCTATCCGGCTTTCTTCCTGACGGCTTTCCAACCCATTAAGGTATTCAAGGGAAAAGTGGCAACCGATGTCAAAAAAGGAATATTGCAACAGCTATTGGTCACGGTTCAATTTGCTATCGCCGTACTGCTCATCATTTGCACGACGGTGGTCTACAACCAGATGCAGCACATACGGGAGTTCAGACTGGGGTATACAAAAGAGCAAATTGTGCTGTTACCCGCAGCGGGCGACTCCCTCGCCTACGAATCGATGCGGCAACAGCTCCTCCCGCACACCGGTATCGTGGAGATGGCCCGGTCATCGCGTATTCCTACGGGAAGATTACTGGACGGACAGAGTGCCTATGTGATGCGGGGCAGCGGGTTACAACCTTCCGGTATGATGATCAAAGGGCTGGCCATTGATGAGCAATTTATCCCCACCTATCAGATTGAAATGGCTGCAGGGCGAAACTTATCGCGCGAGCATCCTACGGACCTTACCGAGGGATTTCTCCTTAATGAATCGGCGGTCGCGATGCTGGGATGGAGCAACCCGGCCGACGCCATCGGCCAGGCATTTGCCTATGGAAATCAAAAAGGACAGATTGTCGGCGTTACCAGGGACTTCCATTTCGAATCCCTGCACCAGGAGATGGTTCCGCTGGCAATGGCCATGAACCCCGATGGTTATTCGTGGTGGTCGGTTCGTACCGGCGGCGGCGGGATCAAGCCGACACTTGACTACCTGGAGTCTGTTTGGAAAGCCCGTTTCCCGGACAACCCTTTCCGGTATGAGTTCCTGGACGACCGCTTCGGAACCTTATACGAACGGGAGGAGACGCAGCAGCTCTTATTCGGCATTTTTGCGGGCATAGCCATTTTCATTTCCTGCCTGGGACTCCTGGGGTTATCGATGTACATGGCGGAATTGCGGATGAAGGAAATCGGCATCCGGAAAGTGCTGGGCGCTTCGGTAATGGGTATTGTACAGCTGCTTTCCAGAGACTTTCTGAAATTGGTGCTGATCGCCATCCTGATTGCCGCGCCGCTGGCCTGGTGGGTGATGACCGCCTGGCTGGAAGATTTTGCCTACCGCATCACCATCCGGTGGTGGATGGTTGCAATAGCAGGCCTGGCGGCTGTTGTAATTGCGTTGGCTACCGTCAGTTTTCAGGCGATTAAGGCAGCGATAGTCAATCCGGTGGAGAGTTTGAGGGATGAATAGCTGGCGGAGGTCGGAAATCGGCTATCAGCTATCGGAAATCAGCTGTCAGCTATCGGAAATCGGAAATCGGCTGTCAGCTATCGGAAATCAGCTGTCGGCTATCGGAAATCGGCTGTCGGCTATCGGAAATCAGGTATTAGAAATCGTAAATCGTCAATCGTAAATGATCAAGAACTATTTCAAGATAGCATTCAGAAACCTGGTACGCCACAAGGCCTACACGACGATTAATGTGCTGGGCCTGGCACTGGGAATGACCTGCGGTATCCTGATTTTTGCGCTGGTCAGCTTCCACCTGAGTTTCGACAATTTCCATGCGGATTCCGACCGGATTTACCGCTTCGTAACGGAGGCACAACGCGAAGGGGTCAGTTATTCACGCAGCGTTCCGAGTCCCCTGGGCAAGGTGTTCCGCGAAGATTATACCTTCGGTGAAAAAGTAGCCCGCATCGCCACGTACAACAGTGTTTTGATTACCATTGAGGAGGGAGAAACGGTCAGGAAATTCAAGGAGGAAGAAGGCGTGGCATTTACCGAGCCTGAATTCTTCGATATTTTCAACTACCCGTTGTCGCAGGGAGACAGCA
This sequence comes from Telluribacter humicola, assembly GCA_040394475.1. GTDB lineage: Bacteria > Bacteroidota > Bacteroidia > Cytophagales > Spirosomataceae > JBEBSD01. Next base: position 17,775 of record JBEBSD010000101.1, read on the forward strand.
GAACGGCGCTGAATGAACCCGGTACGGCCATCCTGACAGAGCGGATGGCCAGGAAGTATTTCGGCGATGCCAACCCCGTCAACCGTACATTCCGGTTAGACAACACGGTTGATTTCAGGGTTACAGGCGTACTCAAGGAGCTGCCGGTCAATACCGACCGCCAAACCGAAATCTACCTCTCTTATGTTACCCTCAAACAATACAACGATTGGTTGGCCAGTGACGATGCCTGGGGAGGTATCAGCAGTGCATTGCAGTGCTTTGTCCGGCTGCGGCCGGGTGTATCACCCGATGAGGTGGAGCAAGTCTTGCCCGCCTATGTTAAGAAGTACCGCGCGGAAAGCAAGAACGTTCATCATTACAAATTGCAGCCCCTTTCCGATGTGCATTTCAGTTCCTTGTATGAGGGCAAAGCACCTAAGCCCATCCTGTTGGCGCTGAGCCTTATCGGAGCGCTGTTAATCCTCACGGCATGTGTCAACTTTATCAACCTGGCCACGGCACAGGCCCTCAACCGCGCCAGGGAAGTAGGTGTAAGGAAAGTCCTGGGCAGCGCCCGCGGGCAGCTGTTCGGGCAATTCCTGCTGGAAACGGGGCTGATCACCATAGTGGCGGTCGTCCTGGCGTTGGGCTGCACGATGCTTGCACTCCCCACTATCAGCAAATGGTTCCAGGCGCAGCTGCCCCTTTCTTTCCTGTTGAATGGGCAATTCATTGTCTTTATTGCGCTGTTAATCATTGCGGTTACGTTCCTGGCAGGTTCTTACCCTGGACTGATCCTGTCCCGGTTTCAGCCGGTATCGGCGCTTAAGGGCAGGGTTTCCCAACGGAACATTGGCGGCTTCAATACCCGGCGGTCACTCATTGTCACACAGTTTGTCATTTCGCAGTTGCTCATCATTGGCATGATCATCATGGCCAGCCAAATGCGGTATGCCACGGAGGCGGATCTGGGTTTCGACAAGGACGCCGTAGTCATGCTGCCCATCGCGACGGGGACGGACATTCAAACCCGGAACACCTTGAAAGCGCAGTTTTCAGGGCTGCCCGGGGTGCTGCAGGTATCTTTATGCTGGGCGGCCCCGCTCTCGGACAACAACTGGAATACGTCGTTGTGGTACGATAACCGGAGCGAAGCCGAAAATTTCGGGATCAGTGTGCGCTCTGCCGACGACCAGTATATTCCCTTGTTCGGACTGGAGCTGGCAGCGGGGCGGAATATCTTTCCTGCCGATACCGTAAGGGAATTTGTGGTGAATGAAACGTTCGTCAAAAAGCTCAACCTCCAATCGCCGCATGAAGTGATCGGGAAAATGCTGAGCATCAACGGCGGCACCCAGCGGGGACCGATTGTGGGTGTGGTCAGGGATTTCCACGACCGTTCCTTCCTGGAGCAGATCAATGCCGTCTGTATTGCATCCCGGGGCGAGGGGTATAACAGCTATGCCGTAAAAATTGACCTCTCCAACGCCGCCGCTACATTGGCATCGCTGGAGAAAACCTGGAGCGACAGGCATCCAGACCAGGTGTTTGAACATCAGTTTCTTGACGAACAAGTTGCTGAAATGTACGAGCCGTTAGCGCTTATGCTCAGATTGGTAGAGGTTTTCGCCGCTATAGCCATATTTATCGGCTGCCTGGGGCTGTACGGCCTGGTATCTTTTATGACGGCCCAAAAAACAAATGAAATCGGAATCCGCAAGGTCCTGGGCAGCAGCGTCGCCCAGATCCTGTGGATTTTTGCCGGAGAGTTTTCACGCCTGGTTGTAATCGCTTTTATCATCGCCTCTCCCATCGCCTGGTGGACCATGAACCAGTGGCTGCAAGACTTCGCCTACCAGATTGCCATCGAATGGTGGATGTTTGCCGGTGCAGGGCTGGCAGCCATGGTGATTGCCTTATTCACGGTAAGCTGGCAGGCGATTAAGGCCGCGATAGTCAATCCGGTGGAGAGTTTGAGGGATGAATAGCTGTCGGAAATCGGCTGTCAGCTATCGGAGGGCGGAAATCAGCTGTCGGAAATCAGCAGTCAGCTATCGGAGGGCGGCTGTCAGGTATTAGAATTCATAATTCATAATTCATAATTCATAATTCATAATTCATAATTCATAATTCA
>JBEBSD010000102.1:0-19661 GCA_040394475.1 Telluribacter humicola
CCAAAATTGATTAACCTAAAAATTGGAAATTGTAGCAACCAGTTGCTTTGGGATCGCATCAGGCCAAAAATCGGGCAAGCGTTGCAATTGCTTATGGACGAAGAGATTGACATCGTGGAATTGCATTAAAGCAGTAGCCAAGCGGTGTCAGCCTTTAAAATACAAAAGCCCCGCACTGCTGCGGAGCTTCGTGGAGTGAGAGGGATCACAGTCGAACACCTTATTCCGTTGTTGATGTTTTTGGGTGCTTTTAAGTAATTGAATATCAATAATATAATATTGGTCCAATGTTGAAGGGGAACAAGCCTGCAGGGTTTGTTCCTCCATCTTTTGATAATTTGTTTAACAAAGCAAACTACTGATAATTTGGGTAAGAGGCTGCAAATTCAATAGGGTGTCCCTCATTGTGTTTTATACAGCACTTTTTACTATCAAATCCTATGCTTTCCCCTGAGACAATCCATTTTGAAAAGAACGAAATAGAATATCTAAACCCTTAAATACCTCACGTTGCAGAACAATAAGCCTCGTTTGCAGAATATATTTTGCAGACTTTATGCTTCTATTGAATTTTGGTTCATAACCAATCTACCAAGTATCATGAAAATAGTGTCCATTGTCATTTGCCTTTTAAATTTGAACGTTTGTCTGGCGCAAATAACTGCACCAAAGGAATCGATTAAAAATGTAGCCTGGCATCAGGCGATTCAGCAGGCGCATAAGTATTTAGATTCATTACAAGTCAAACAAAACATTCCCGGTCTGTCCGTTTCTGTTGGTAATGCCAGTGGTATTTTATGGGCAGAAGGATTTGGTTTTGCAGATCTTGAATCGCGTTTACCTGTCTCGATACATTCCAGGTTCAGGCTAGGCTCCGTATCCAAATCATTGACATCAGTGGCCTTAGGAAAGCTGGTTGAAAACGGGAAACTGGATCTGGATATTCCGGTTCAGCTTTATGTTCCAGGCTTTCCGCAGAAAAAAATCAACATTACAACGAGGCAACTCGCTACGCATACATCTGGAATCCGTAATTATCGTGATGATGATCCGTTGGCTTGTCCAAAAAAATACCGCAATGTCACGGAAGCGTTATCAATTTTTGCCCGGGACAGCCTATCATTTCAACCAGGCAGCGCCTACCAGTATTCTACTTATGGCTACACATTGTTGAGTGCTGTTCTGGAAGGTGCGAGCGGCAAGGATTACTTGTCCTTAATGAACACATCCGTCTTTTCTCCTTTAGGCATGACTGATACAGGCCCCGACTATAGTGATAGCCTAGTAAGTAACCGTGTAAGATTTTATGAGCTTCGGAATGGAAAACCGGTTAATGCTGCCCTGGTGGATAACAGTTATAAATGGGCAGGTGGAGGTCTTTTATCTACGCCTGTTGATTTGGTTAAACTGGGAACCGGGCTTATGACATATTCTATACTAAATAAAGAGACTGTAGAAGGGCTTTTTACACCACAGCTGTTAAGCACAGGAATAAATACGTACTATGGATTAGGATGGCGTATTGGTAAAGATCCGCACGGAAGAAAGATTGTTCACCATGGCGGACTGATAGATGGAGGCAGGGCTTTTCTTATTATTTATCCGGAAAATGATCTGGTGATAGCGATTACCGCTAATATAAGCGGAGCAAGAATTAATTTGAATGAGATGGATGCCATTGCAGCCTGTTTTTTCAATTTACAGCGATGAAAAAATCCAATATTACAGCGTTGCATGTCGGATACTGGATTCTTTATGAAATCCTGATCACCGCTTTATTTATCCTGTCGAGAATAGCTTCGTCCGATGGCTTTAAAAACTGGGATGATCTGGTTGTACTTCTTTTGATCACTACTTCAACCGGAGCCGCCAGTTTCTACACATTTTATCTTTGGCTGGCGCCATCGTATCTTACAGCAGGACGGATCAAGACATTTATCGGTTCCGGACTGGCTGTAAGTTTAGCCATGTCCGTGCTGGCAACAACCGGCTTTTCTTTGGTGGTTAGTTTCATTTTGTTTCTTGCTTTTCAAAAACTAGAATTCTTTCTTTTTTCATTCCGGGACCAAATATGGTTAATAGCAGCATTCTCTATACTGGCGCTGGTTAACGGGGTTTTAGGAACGCTTGTTAAAGGATTTATTACCTGGTATGAAGTCAACCAGGAAAAGCAGGCACTTATTACCAACAAACTACAAACCGAGTTGAGTTTACTGAAAGCTCAGATTAACCCGCACTTTCTATTCAATACCCTCAGCAACATTGATGTGCTCATTGAGCACGATCCTGCAAAAGCTTCTTTATACCTTAATAAGTTGTCGGATCTTTTAAGGTATGTACTTTATGAAGCACAGGCAGAGTGGGTTTCTCTGACAAGAGAATTAGAATACATAAAAAAGTACATTGACTTACAGAAAATAAGAACGGAAAATCAGGATTTTGTCGTTCTTGAATTGGACGGCGTCACGGATCAGATCAGGATACCGCCAATGATTCTGATACCGTATATTGAGAATGCATTCAAGTATGCAACCAATAAAAAGAATACCGAAGCAATCCATATTTCGATTGCCATTAACGATTCACAAATCCATTTCCTGTGTAAAAATAACATCACCAAAAACCTTCGGGCCCAACCAGAGTACCATAATGGCCTTGGGAATCAGCTTGTAAAGCAAAGGCTCTCTCTGATCTATGGTGACAATTATCTTCTTGGTATACATAACAATGAAAATGAGTACATTGTAATTCTAAATTTACCCGTCAGGATCCATGAAGTGTCTGCTGATTGAAGATGAGCCGCTGGCCATGCTCCGTCTTAAGGAATACGTTTCACGTGTGCCGTTTCTCAATTTGAGCTATGCCGTTGACAATGCATGGGAAGCGTTGGCAATACTCAGGAATGAAAAGATCGACCTTGTATTTTTGGATATCGAAATGGACGGGATGTCAGGAATTCAATTACTTGATGCGCTGCCAAAACGGGCCTCTGTCATTTTAACAACTGCATTTGATCAGTATGCGCTAAAAGCATTTGACCTGCAGGTTGCCGATTATCTGTTGAAGCCGTTTGTATTTGACCGTTTCCTTCAGGCCGTATTACGGGTTCAGGAGATGGAGGCGCTCAACGTTCAGGAACCCCCAAATTCCTTTTTGTTTGTTAAATCTGAATACCGGCTTCAAAAGGTGATGTTTGCCGATATTCTATATATCGAAGGAATGCGGGATTACAGAAGAATTTGTTTGAAAGACGAAAAAATCATGACGCTTGAAACTTTCGGATATTTTCAGCAGCATCTTCCTTCCAGGCAGTTTTGCCGTGTTCACAAATCCTATCTTGTATCAGTCGATAAGATCGAATCTATAGAACGGGACCGCATTAAAATTTTGCACGAAATTATTCCGGTTTCACTCACTTACAGGGATCGCTTTTATGAAATCATCGGCCGTAGGGAAAATTAACCCAACCGATCCGAAAAATTGATAAGTAGGTGATGAATGGAGGTTTACTTGGCTTTTCTAGCCGTAATAGGTCTGATTGTTTTTTTGATCTGCGGGACTACGATGGCTGACATTTTCAGCTATAACCACCGGAAATTTTACTATTTTGTTCAACAAAACGTGTAGCATAAGCTTCACCTTAGCATCGTTTTTGCCGGCCGGTACCGGCACCCCGATGGTAGGGTTCTCAAAGTCCTTTTCCCCAAGCAATCCTGGTGGTTTACATGCATCTGGAGCTAACCCAGGTCCTCTCGTGTAAGCCTACTGTTCTAGTATAGCAAGATAAGCTATTGTCACCCGATTATCTTGTTTAATTTTCGCATATAAGTCGATCTGTCAATTCATGGAAATAGGTAGGCGTCCAAATGTCTAAAGCCTTAGAGTCTCGTATGAACCTGCTGATGTCGTCCTTTACATATTGGATATTAACTGTGGCGATCTTCTGGTGAAGAAGTATTTTGAATTCGGTTTCCGTGATAGGTTCTTCAGGCCAGTCGCCACTATCATACAAATGATAATCGAAAAATAATAGATTATCTTATAATTTATTTACATTATCTCTCTCTATCGAGCTCATCTCAGTTCATCAAGTAATTGTTGTTCCGTAGGCAGGATATAACAGGTACTATATCTACGTTTAGAGTTGACTCGGATCCTGCGATTAGTTGTCCGGATCGGTACAAAAAAAGCAGCCCGGCGTTAGCCAGGCCGCTTCGTGGAGGAAGCGGGATTCGAACCCGCGGTACACTTGCGCGTACGGCAGTTTAGCAAACTGCTGGTTTCAGCCACTCACCCATCCCTCCGGGGAGCATTACGAGGTCGCAAATATAGCTGAAGCGTGATTATATTTACAAACATTGCCTGAAAAATCTTCGGGTAAGGACCTCATTGCCTAACTTTGGACAGAATTCGTGTGAAGAATTACTAAGCGGTATGAACTGGAATCATTCTTTTGGTACAACAGAGTATGTTTTTATTGTAGCCTTTCTGGGGTTTTACCTGCTCTATTTTATCCGGACTTACCGTATTGCCCAAAAACTGCATTCGAAGTCAAGAACCTTGTTTGTGAAGTTTTTTATCCGGTCGCTGGCCTTTGTGCTCCTGTTGCTTTCGCTGGCAGGACCGTTTTTCGGTGAAGCGGAACGGAAGCTGCTGGCAGAGGGAAAGGATATTTACCTGGCCGTGGATTTATCGCGCTCGATGGACGCAACGGATGTGGCGCCGAGCAGGTTGGAAAAGGTAAAATACGAAATGGGGCACCTGTTGCAGCAACTGGCCAATAATCGTGTCGGCCTGATTGCTTTTTCCCATAATGCACAGGTACAATCCCCGCTAACGTTCGATACGGAAGCATTGGAATTTATGCTCCGGTCGCTGAACACCGATATCATGTCGGAGCATGGCACGAACCTCTGTGCGCCGCTGGCGCTGGCCTTCGAGAAAATGTCGGGCGGTTCTTCCCTGAACAAATCTAAAATCATTGTGGTGCTCACCGATGGGGAAGGGGAAAATGACTGCAGTGCAGGCTTGTTCAATAATTTCAGGAAATTTGATTTTCAATTGTTCTATGTGGGAGTAGGAACACGCAACGGCAGCTCGATCCCGTTTGACGATCAGGTCCTGCGAAAAGAAAACGGCGAGATCGTGATCAGCTCGATGGATGAAAAGTCGTTACAGCGGATGGCGCAGCAAACCAATGGCCGTTATTTCCAGATCAACAATGAAAAGAATGAAACCGCAGCACTGATTGAGACCATTAACCAATTACAGGATAAGCTGATTGACAGCCGCTCGGTAGATGTCACGAGTAACAAATATTACTATTTCCTGGGTTTTGCTTTGCTTTTATTGGTCATCGACATACTAATTACCTTCCGGACCTTCCGTGTTTAGACGACAAAATTGTACTTTTGCCCCGGAATGGTTGAGTGATGGCCGCCAGATCCCAAAGCATAACACTAGTCACAGTCTATGATTCCATTTTTTTTATATACTCTTTTGTGGATTTGGGACAATGTATCGCTTCCGTCGACCTCGTTATGGAATACAACGAAGTACCAGGCAGAGGAGGCTTACCGGCTGGAAGAGTATGAACAGGCGGCTATCTATTACCGCCAGATCGTGGATGCCTCTTTTTTTTCAGATCCGGCCGGGCGGATGAACATGGCGAATGCCTATTATAAGGCGGGGAGAAAGGACCTGGCCCTGGAGAATTACCAACTCCTGACACGTGTACGGGACCCGCAGCTGGCGTCCCGGGCCTATGTGCAGCTGGCACAGCTGGCAGTCGGGGAACAGGATACGCTGGAAGCGCTCGCCGGCCTGAGAAAGGCGATTTTACTGGACCCGGAAAACCGGGTCGGCGTAGCCAATTTTGAAGTGCTGCGGTATCATTACTCCGGGACGGGGCTGCCGGAGGAAAATCCGGAAAATCCGTCGGGAGAAGCTACGGAGAAGCCCCAGGAGGTCCCGGCTGCTCCTGCTGCCCCGGGCGAAGGGCTGCTCGCAGAAAAAACTGCGCAGCGAGAACAATTGTTGCAGAATCTCGACCGGATGAACATGTCCGAAGAGCAGGCTTTGTCGATACTGGAGGCCATGAAAGTAAACGAAATGCAGTATATTTATCAGTTCAGAAAGCTGGGCGATAAAGCACATAACCAACCGAATGCCAAGGTCGAATGGTAACGGACAACCCGCACAATAAAACCAAGTATGTTTGCACTGAAAGAAACCAATTTTCAATTTCCCGGACAACTGGGCTTCTATAGGGGCAAGGTCCGTGATGTTTATTCGTTTGAGGATAAACTGGTCATGGTCGCCTCCGACCGGATATCGGCATTTGACGTGGTACTGCCGCGGGCTATTCCTTTTAAAGGGCAGGTGCTGAACCAGCTGGCGGCGCATTTCCTGGAAGCAACCCGGGATATTGTCCCTAACTGGCTCCTGAGTGTTCCCGATCCCAACGTGAGTGTAGGGCTTCGCTGCGAGCCGTATGCGGTGGAAATGGTCGTGAGAGGGTACCTGGCCGGGCATGCGTGGCGGGAATACCAGGCAGGGAAAAGACACTTGTGCGGCGTACCGCTGCCCGATGACCTGAAAGAAAGCGACCGGTTGCCGGTTCCGGTGATTACCCCCAGCACCAAAGCCCGGGAAGGTCATGACGAGGATATCTCGAAGGAGGAAATTATCAAGCAGGGAATTGTACCTGCGGAGGAATATACGCAGCTGGAAACATATTCCCTGGCACTTTTTGAGCGGGGAACCCGGATGGCCGCAGCACAAGGACTGATCCTGGTAGATACCAAGTATGAATTCGGACAGGCAGACGGCCGGATTTACCTGATTGACGAAATACATACCCCGGATTCCTCCCGTTATTTTTATGGGAATACCTATGAGGAAAACCAGTTGGCGGGCATCCCGCAGCGCCAGTTGTCAAAGGAGTTTGTCCGGGAGTGGCTGATCGCCAACAATTTCCAGGGAAAGACGGGACAAACAGTGCCTGAAATGGATGATGCCCGCGTAGCACTGATATCGGAACGCTATATCGAGCTGTTTGAGAAAGTGACCGGAATGCCCTTTGAAAAGGCCGATCAAACAGCCATCCAGGCGCGGATCGAGGCCAATGTCCGAAAGGCGCTGGCGACGAAATAGGAAATAACGAATAGCAATAAAAAAGAAGCTTTTATGGAGCACAAGCTGGACAAAAAAGAACAGTATGCCCTTCTTGAACTGAAAGAAACGTCACTGTCCGGGGATATTCCCGCTGCTTTGGAAGAGGTCGCGCGACAGTTGTTTGCAGAGAATGTTCATAACCTCATCATCAACATGGAGACCACAAAGGATATCGATCCGGCAGGGGCGGTTGTGCTCCGTAAAATCAACCGGCTTTGCGCCAATAGCCTGGGGATCTGTATCGTGGTGACGAACGACGATGATTTTATTGAAAAACTGGAGGAGGTCAAAATCCCGGACCTGGAGATTTTTTACACTGTAGAAGAGGCGATTGATGCCGTTTTTATGCATGATCTGGAAAACGAGTTCGGGGCGGGAGAGGATGGGTATGATGAAGAGGATTACGATACGGAAGATTAGGGCATTGTTGCCATACACCAGCACTAAAATGGACTATTAATTGTCATTACAGGTTACCATACTCGGTTCGGGGTCTGCATTGCCACTGCCGGGACGCCACCCCTCTGCGCAGATCGTCAGTACACCCGAAGGACTTTTTCTGATTGACTGCGGAGAAGGAACCCAGTATCGGATACGGGAAATGAAGTTCCCCTTGTTGCGACTGCGGGCAATCGTAATTTCTCATCTGCACGGAGATCACTACTTTGGTATTTTTGGTTTGTTGAATACGATGAGCATGAATGGCCGGACGGAAGAACTCCTGCTGATAGGCCCGCCGGGGCTGGATTTGGCGGTGACAGAAATCCTGCGGCAGGGGAGAACTTTTCTTACCTACGCCTTGCGTTTTATCGCAACGGATCCCGATCAGGTGCAAGTGGTTTTTTCCGGCGAGTACCTGCGCATAGAGACCTTCCCGCTGCTGCATGGCGTGCCGTGTACGGGATTTTGTTTCAAGCTGCGTCCCCCTGAGCGCAAATTGATAAAAGAGCGGTTGCCGGAAGCCATTACGGTCCAGGAGATCCGGTGGCTGAAGGCCGGGAAAGATGTGTACAACGAGCAGGGCGGGGTGAAATATGCGGTAGCGCAGCTGGCCTACCCGGCCGGAACCGAAAAATCATATGCCTATTGTTCCGATACCGCTTATCTTCCAAGACTAAGCACCTATTTAAAGGCAGTGGATTTGCTCTATCATGAAGCCACTTTTTCTGAAAAAATGGTCGAAAGGGCTATCGCGACAGGACATTCCACGGCACGGCAGGCAGCGCAGCTCGCACGGGATGCCGGTGTGAAAAAGCTGCTGATCGGGCATTTGTCATCCCGCTACAAGGAACCGGAAGTCCTCCTGGAAGAAGCCCGGCTGCTATTTCCGGAAACAGAATACGCCACAGAAGGCGTCACCTTTGACGTGTAGGCAGCGACGCTATAAATGGCATGGTTTCCCCGTGGTCTGTCCGTGGTCTGTGTCCCCACAGACCACTTTGTAGTCCCCAAGTCCCCGCGGTCTTCCCCACAGACCACTTCCAGGTTGCCGCTTCGTTCCCGGCTGGGCGCCTCCGGCTGGACCCCAAAATGGTCTGTGGGACACAGACCATGGACACAGACCATGGGTGCTAGTCGCTGATGAAAGTGGCATAGAAAATCTGCACAGCAATCAGCACAAACACCACACCGGTTACCCGGTTGAACATCAGGATTCTACGGGGGGTAAAAGCACGCTGAAATTTTCGCGCAAATAAGGCGATCAGGCTTTCTGTCAGAAAAACGGTGAGCAAACTGGCGGAAAAAAAGGCTGCTACCTGGTCCATATCATAGCCCAGTGTTGTCCGTATATAGGTCGCCAGCGTGACCCAACTGATGAAATTGACGGGATTGAGGCCGTTAAGCAGAAAACCTGTCGAGAAATAATAGATAAAATTCCCGAAGCGTGTTTTGGGATAAGCGATTTTAGGTTGTCCCTTCACGAGATTGACCAGCCCCAGGGCTGCCAGGAAAACAACACCTGCACCGCCAAGCCACTGCCTGAAATAAGGGATATCGGGAAGGACGGAGGTCCCGTACACTGCAAAAAATACGAAGATCATGTCACAGACTAAAACGCCCAGTACAATTTTCAATGCATTGCGGAAACCGTTATCCACACTGGTTTGGACCAGCGAAAAGAAAACCGTTCCGAAAGTAGAACAAAGCAGGACGCCCGTCAGGAGCCCGAAGGCAATGGCTGTAATCATATGTTGGGGTCAGGGCGTAGGGAGGATCGTGTCAGTATCCTTTTAAACGGGCTACCATTAAAATACCACATACCGACAGCGAGTCGGTAATCTCGGAGTTCATGACCATTTGAACGGCTTGCGCCAACGGCACTTTTCTGACGGTAATTTCTTCCGTTTCTTCCGTTTCGGGCTCGAACTGTTCCAGCTCTTCTGCCAAAAAGAGGAAGCCTTCTTCATCCGTGGCCGAATTGGACGTATGGATCCTGGCGAGCTGCACCCACTTTCCGGCAGTTAACCCAGTCTCTTCTTTCAGTTCTCTTTTGGCGGTATGCAGGGGCAATTCGGTTAACGGTCCGCCGCCTTCCGGTATTTCCCAGGAGTATTCTTTCAAAGCATACCGGTATTGACCTACCAGGAAAATATGGTCCTCCGCATCGAGCGGTATAATCCCGATGGCCTTGTTCTTGAAGCGTACAATCCCATAGATGCCGTCAGTGCCCGCGGGAGTGATTACATCATGGTGTTCGAGGGTGAGCCAGGGGTTTTCGTATACTTTTTTCTCAGCGAGTGTTTTCCAGTTGTTTTCGGTCGTCATACCGTGTAATATTTGTAGTTTTGGAACCTTAACAGTTCCGTTTGAAATGCAAAGTAATAAAAATAGGCGCAAACAACGTTTGATCTTACTTTCTTTTGCAGTAAGCATTGTATTGACGGTGATTAAGTTCTTTGCTTATTATATTACGGCTTCCAATGCTGTTCTGAGTGATGCCCTGGAGTCGATCATTAACGTAATCGGCAGCGGCTTCGCTTTTTACAGCATCCGGCTGGCTGCACAACCCAAAGACCACAACCATCCGTACGGGCACGGGAAAATAGAATTTTTTTCGGCAGGATTTGAAGGAGCGCTGATCAGTATTGCTGCTATTTTCATAGGATACGGTGCGATTGTACGGTTGCTGAACCCTGTGGAGCTGGAGGCGCTGGGGACGGGATCGGTACTGATCGTGGCTACCCTGGTGGTCAATTTGCTGCTGGGGCAGTTCCTGGTACGCGAGGGAAAGCAGCTGAATTCGATGGCGCTGGAAGCGGACGGGAAACACCTGCTATCCGACAGCCTGAGCAGTGGTTTGCTGCTGCTTAGCCTGCTGCTGGTCTGGGCCAGCGGAGAAGTATGGATCGATAGCGTGGCTTCACTCGTGTTTGCCGGCGTGATCGGGTATAACGGTATCCGGATCGTCAGGGGAGCTGCAGCACGGTTAATGGATGAACAGGATGCAGAGGTAGTGGAAGCGCTGCTGACCACGCTGAATAATAACCGGAAGCCTTATTGGGTGGACGTCCATAACCTGCGGGTGCAGCAGTATGGCCCGGATCTGCACCTGGACTGTCACCTGACCTGGCCGTTTTACTGGGATCTGAAGAAAGTACATGAACACGTAGGAGAATTTGAACGGATCCTGAAAGCAGACTATGAAGGGGAAATGGAGATTTTCGTCCATTCTGATCCCTGCCTGCCGGCATGCTGTCCCTTTTGTCCCCTGACGAACTGCCCGGAACGCGCACATGCATTTGAACAGCTGATCCCCTGGAAGCTTGCAAATGTCTCGCAAAATCAAAAATTACATACCAACCAGCACTTGGGTTCCCTTTAGCGGCCCGGCCGGAATTAACGCTATTTATTCAAAATTAACCAATCATTTTTATGCTAGCATCACGGAGAGAGTTTCTTAAAAGGGCGGGAGCAGCGGCCCTGAGCGCTTCCTTTATACCTGAACTGATGGCCGGTGAGGCCGCCAAAAAATTGTTCTTTGAGATTTCGCTGGCCGAATGGTCGTTACACAAGTCGCTTTTTGCCGGGAAAATCTCGAACATGGATTTTGCGGAAATTTCGAAAAAAGAATTTGGGATCAATATCATCGAGTATGTCAACCAGTTTTTTAAGGACAAGGCAGAGGATACAACCTATCTGAATGAATTGCTGCAACGCTCTAAAGACAACGGCGTGCGGAACCACCTGATCATGATTGACGGGGAAGGGGGCCTGGGTGAACTGGACGATGCCGTGCGTAACAAGGCGGTTGAAAATCACTATAAATGGGTAGGAGCGGCCAAACATCTGGGTTGTCAGACGATCCGGGTGAATGCCTTTGGCAAAGGGACTGCGGATGAAGTTGGCAAAGCGGCCGTCGATGGCCTGGGCAAGCTGGGAGAGTTTGCGGCTAAGGCAGGGATCAATGTGATTGTTGAAAATCACGGCAGCCATTCGTCCAGGGGAAGCTGGCTGGCCGGGGTCATGAAGCAGGTAGGCATGAAGAATGTAGGAACATTACCTGATTTCGGGAATTTTTGCATCGAAAGGAAACCGGGTGATTGGGAGGTGTGTCTGGATGAATATGACCGCTACGAAGGCACCCGTGAACTGATGCCATATGCCAAAGGAGTAAGCGCGAAAGCGAACAATTTTGATGATAAAGGAGATGTCGTCGAAACGGATTACCTGAAGATTCTGAAAATCGTTAAAAAGAGTGGTTTTAAAGGGATTGTGGGCATTGAATATGAAGGCAGCAAGTTGTCGGAGTACGACGGTATCAAAGCCACTAAAAAAGTGTTGGAAAGGGTAGGGGCATTGGTTTAAATCCTGCCTTCGACGGAGCTCAGGCATCGCATATTCCCCGGTGGCTGTCCTTCGACTCCGCTCAGGAACCCGTCGAAGCCTAGGGTTTGCGGTACAGTTCCTGCCTTCGACAGGCATCGCATATTTTCCCGGCGGCTGTCCTTCGACTCCGCTCAGGAACCAGTTTCCCGGTGGCTGAGCCCGTCGAAGCCTAGGATTCGTGGTACAGTTCCTGCCTTCGACGGCGCTCAGGCATCGTTTTGGAGTGCTCAGGCATCACTTCAGTATTACATTCCGTTTTCCGTAGGAAATAGCCAATTCCGGAAGAAGATCCGCTCGTCCAGCTATCAAAGCTTCTTTCTTTCGTCTACTCCAGCCCTGAATCTGTTTTTCTCTGTAGAAAGCATCGTCAATTCGTGCGTATTCTTCATAATAAACCAGATTAACAGGCAGTCTTTTCTTTGTATAATTTGCGCCCAAGCCAGTTTCATGCTGTTGTATTCTTAATTCCAGATTATTAGTACTGCCAGTATAGTATGATTTGTCCGCGCATTCCAATATGTACATCCAGCCTCTCATTGTGTTTTCTTAGTTTGAGTATAGTGTGAAGCCGAAGATAATGAACTCTGGACTTTAACAGAAGATTCAATGGGAGAATTTGTTCCAGTAAGCCTTCGACTCCGCTCAGGAACTAGCTTCCCCGGTGGCTGAGCCCGTCGAAGCCTTAGGGGTGTGGTACAGTTCCTGCCTTCGACGGAGCTCAGGCATCGCATATTCCCCGGTGGCTGAGCCCGTCGAAGCCTTAGGGTCGTAGTACAGTTCCTGCCTTCGACGGAGCTCAGGCATCGCATATTCCCCGGTGGCTGAGCCCGTCGAAGCCTTAGGGTCGTGGTACAGTTCCTGCCTTCGACGGAGCTCAGGCATCGCAATTCCCCGGTGGCTGTCCTTCGGCAAGCTCAGGAACCGGTTTCCCCGGAGGCCCGTCGAAGCCGCTCTTTCCCGTCTTTTTGACGGTGAAAGCGTGAAGGCGGGTCTCAGACCCCGACTCGTGAACAGCCTCCCTGATCCCGCAGGTCGGAGACCTGCTTTCACTCCTCCGCTCGTCAGAGACGAGGAAGAGCAGCGTTCTTCGACTCCGCTCAGGAACTGGTTTCCCGGTGGCTGTCCTTCGGCTGCGCTCAGGAACCGGTCGAAGCAGTAGGGATCCATACGGTAATTTACCGGCTCGCACTTTTTTTAACACGTCGGGATTGATTTAGATTTGCTCTTTACCAAACTCTGAATACGATGCCAAATCAAACCACCACGCGCGACGGGCAGCGAGTTTCCCTTTCCAGGCCCACCGAAGCCAATCCCCTTCAGCAGATTTTAGCCTTACTAAACATACCAGTGAACCCACTTCAGAACTTTGACCAGGAAAAAACCGTGAATATTATAGGCAATACCTTTAGCGATTTCAAAGGCACCGCGTCGGCTATTAACATCAGACCGGTGTTCAACAACCCCATCGAATGGATCTCGAAGCTGCATGAGGAAAAAATGGAGCTGTACGAACGGATGCTGAAGGAAAAGGACGAACAACTCGAGCGGTTGAAGCGGTTGACCCGGGAGCAATAAAAAGCAGAGCCGCGAATTCACTGCACCGGCCGACTGTCGGGCGGCCGGTACGCCGTTTCGGAACCGCGAATAAAAACTGCAATTCGCGGCTTCTGTCAACGCGTGCCTTTTGTGACTACCCCTCCACGGCCTTTATCGTCAGCTGGTTCTGCTCCTCTACCACCTCTATATGCTGCCCCGGCTTGAATCCGCAATCAGCCAGCCATTGCCCCATGAGCCTGATTTCGGGGTAGAACACGTAACGGCGGGCATGCTTCACATTCCCACCGCGGAACAATGCCTTGTCGTACACTTTAAGCGTGCGTACCTTCGCGTGAGATTCTTTGATCGTTTCCATTGGCATTTTTTTTAGGTCAAAGCACGACATCCGCCCGCCGGTACACCACATTCCGCCGGTGTGCTTCACCAGGCTCGCAGAGCGCGGCCGGTACGGTACTATATCCTCTTTGTATTTTACATTTCCTTCCGAAAGCACAGTAAAATGCTTATTTTTGTTAATCCGACAACCTCTAACACTATGGCACATCACACAATACCCGACGGCCGAAATCCTAAGCGCTTCGGAGCCTGACAACACATGGAACCTTTTACCACCGATATCATTTTCTATTCTTCTCCGGACGGCCATATCCGGGTGGAGGTGCTCCATGAAGATGAATCCTTTTGGCTCACCCAGAAGCGTATGGCGGAGCTTTTTGGTGTAGAAGTCAACACCATCAACTACCACCTGAAAGAAATATTTAAAAGCGGAGAACTACAGGAAGGTCGAGTTATTCGAAAAATTCGAATAACTGCCGAAGATGGGAAAAAGTATCTTACCAATTTCTATAACCTGGACGCCATCATCGCAGTGGGGTACCGGGTAAATAGCTTTCAGGCTACCCAATTCCGCATCTGGGCAACAGCAGTACTCCGGGAGTACATGATCAAAGGATTTGTGCTCGATGACGAACGTCTGAAACAAGGGAGTCGATTTGGTAAAGATTACTTTGATGAGCTACTGGAGCGTATCCGGGAAATACGCGCCAGCGAGCGCAGGTTCTACCTCAAAATCACCGATATCTACGAGCAGTGCAGTATCGATTACAATAAGGATGCGGAAGTCACCCGGACTTTTTTCAAAACCGTGCAAAACAAGCTGCATTGGGCCATTACAGGTCATACGGCAGCGGAGCTGATTGCTAGACGGGCTGACACCTCTCAACCGAATATGGGACTAAAAACCTGGAAGAATGCGCCGCATGGGAAAATATTAAAAACAGATAGTACAGTTGCCAAAAACTACCTGGAAGAAGACGAGATAAAGGCACTGGAGCGCGTCGTTTCGATGTATCTTGATTATGCCGAAAACCAGGCGGCACGTCAGATTCCTATGAAAATGGCCGACTGGATAACCAAGCTGGACGCGTTTCTGCAGTTCAATGAATACGACATTCTGAAAGATGCCGGCAAGATCAACCACGAAGCCGCCAAAGGATTGGCAGAAAGACAATACGATAAGTTCAGAGTGACCCAGGACAGGACATTTGAAAGCGATTTTGAGCGGGAAGCGACGCGGCTGCTCGTAAGAAAAAACAAATAACAGACCCTTCGGTTTTAAAAGACAGGTCATCAGTAAGCTCCTGATACCCTACACGCTTTGTATTTCAGTTTACTTCCGAACGCACCGGAAATTGTATATTTTTGTTAGACCCTTAAATTTCAATACTATGCCAAACCACACAATCCATCAAGGCCGCAACCTGAAGCGCTTCCGAGAGATGCTCAACCTCAAGCAGGAGGCCATCGCCTGGGAGCTCGGTGAGGACTGGAACCAGCAGAAAGTATCCCTCCTCGAGCAAAAAGAAACCATTGACCGACCCATACTCGATCAGCTCGCCGCCATCCTCAAAATCCCCGCCGAAGCGATTCAGAACTTTGATGAAGAAAACGCCGTCAACGTTATAGCGAATACGTTTAATAAAGAAGCGATGATCGGAAGCTCGGTCATTGCTACAGTTAACAATAACCCTCTTGATAAACTTATGCAGCTTCACGAAGAGAAGATGGCACTTTACGAACGAATGTTGAAAGGATACGAACAGATGCTCAAGGAAAAGGACGAGATGATTGCGAGGATAGAGCGATTGGCTGGAAAGGAGTAATATTTGGGCGTGCCCCTAACGGGTCGGGCTATCCGCTGTATCTTTTGTTCCGCAAGAGCTCCACAAAAGGATGCCGCTCCTATCCCTCACGCGTGGGACAGCGAATGCCCGTTATTTCATGATGCAGCATTATTACCATAACAGAACTACCATAGTAGATTCGTTAAGCAACAATGTTTATCTAAAAAATAGCTCTCTAGATTAGCCTCAACAATTCTCAGTATCTCATTTAAATTATTTCCATCTGAAATACTAGATTTCTGCTCAGCTCTCTACTAACACAACGTTAACTCCAACTTTAATAAAACTAAAAGCAAAATTCAACACTAATCATGCATATACTGGACCCTCTAGGTAGCGATTATAATCTATTATCAAATATTTTTGAAGTAATCTACAAAAAAAACGCACTTGCACTTCTCGGGGCCGGTGCTTCTGTAACAAACAGACAGTTTCTGTCAAAGCAACTGATAGATCTATATGAATCTAAGATATCAAAAAAATTTGAAACTAATGATATTATTCAATTTGTAGACATTCTACAAGAAACACCCGGATTAAGGAGAAACGATTTCGACACCTTTGTTGTCGACCAGCTAAGAAAATTAACTCCCGGTAATGGGCATAAGACTTTTGTGACAATTCCTTGGAAGCAAGTAATCACAACTAATTATGATACACTTTTAGAGGAGGCATCCGACGAAGTTCAGAGGAATAATGACACTCATTTAAAATTACGAGTAATAAGAAACAAAAATCAATTAAATTACACTCAGAGTGATGGCGAAATAACGTATATAAAGCTAAACGGTTGTAAAACTGATTTATCACTATATCCATTAGTATTTTCTACAGAGGATTTCAACAAGCAAAATTCATTTTACAAAAAAGTAACCTCATCTTACAATCAATTCTCCAATGAGATCTTATTTATCTCTTTTGGATATTCATTTAGTGACCTATTCTCCGAAAGACTATTAGAAAAAGTTGCGAGTTCCGACACCCGGGATAGACGAATCCTATACTGCGTCGATCCGTATGTCAATGAACACCGTCTCAATTATTTAGCAAGCAAACAAATATGTGTTGTTAAATTAAGTTTCGATGATTTTTTCACCAATTACAAAATTTGGTTTGAAAAAAATAACAAGAACTACTTACGAACCCTACAAAAATTCACAAATCGAGAAGGATCCGCAATTAAAATAGACACAAGCTCTCGCTTATATCTTGACAACAATATTGTACAGCTAAAAGACGACTATAGATCAACGAATAAAGTAAGAAAATACGACTTCTACATCGGAGAAGAACCTAATTATCAAGTCATTTTGGAAAACTTTGACGTAGTAAAAACCGAACAACAAGATAATCTATTAGAAAAATTAGAAGAATCATTTAATGAGTTCACGAAGACTACAATACCCAAATTGATATTAATAAATGGAGATTTCGGAACAGGAAAAACAACATTTACCCTTAGGTCCATAAATGAATACTTACGGAGACAAGTTTCAACATTAGCATTTGAACTCACAAATCCAAGTAATTTAAAAAAAGGATATGTTGCCAAACTAATAAGACAATCAACAGCAACACAATTTATTTTCTATTGCGATAATATAGAAACGGACAGTATATTCAAAGCATTTTTGGAATTGCGAGTTGAATTAGCCTCTGAACAAAATGGCGATATTAAAGTTGTTTTTATTTCCTCTATTAGAGAAAACATACTGCAAAAATATATCAATCACACGAAACTTAACATCGCGAACCTTTGCGAGATCAATTATGACCCGAAATACTCAGACGGCGAATTGGAGCAATTAGTTGAGAATTTAAAAGAAGTGGGACTTATAAATTATAGAGACATCTCTGAGAAAAGTGCTATCACTTATGATATTAAACAAAACTACAAAGGTGATTCATTTATTACGTTATACAAATTAATAGAGGGAGGTGCCCACTATAAACTCTTAGAAAAGGCGTACAATGAACTTTCATCGGATGTTAAAGTAGCATTCAAGATTACGGCACTTATTCACAGATTTAACATCCTTTGCCCGGTTGGCGTAATCAAAAACTCTATTAAAAATATTAGCTGGGAAGAATTTGATATGAAAATCCTAAAAGGAGACGGAAAGGGCATTTTGTTTCAAATAAATAAGTACTCAATCAGAAACGAACCAGATTTATATTTTAAAACAAAGCATCCAATAATAGCTGAAGCTCTTGTTTTACGATTTCTTAAAAACAACGAAAAAAATACATTATACAAAGACATTTTTGAATCTCTCACTTACAGCGATTTTAACGCTAGATTCATAATTGACTTAATAAAAAGCATTAGAAATTATGATTCTGACATAACAAAAGGGCAAATTGACAGATATTTTCAAATTGCAAAGAGGGAATTTGAGTCTTCTCCCCATTTTATGTTAGGATACGTTACAAATTTAGAAAAAAACACAAATTCTATATTAGTATTAAAAGAGTGTCTTCGTGATATAACGATACTAGAATCCACATTAGAAAGACGTAACCATAGATTAGTTCATCGAAAAGGAAGTATCTGTTTTAAGATAGCAAAGACATTATTTCAAGGAGACAAAAAAAACTCCGAAGTCGTAGAATACTTAAATGAAGCAGAGGATTGGTTCGATATTAAAAAAATGCTGGATCCTCTATCACCGTATAGCTATCTAGACTATTTCAATATATTGACATGGAAATTAAAAAATATTAAACTAACTAATGAACAAAAATTGTACACATATCAAACATTAAATGTTTTATTCGATGAAGCAACAAGAACACTAAATGGGAATATAGCCATAATAGATAGGCTTTTTGAAGAATATAGTTCTGTTATTGGAATCAAGCAAGAAAACCAAGATTATGAGAAATTTCTCTTGGAGCAATATCAAGACCATTTCTTAAGACCCTCCTCAGCAGTGCTACTTTATTATTATTACGAACACTTGGATAAAAAAGAAAAATGCACGCAGTTATTCGATGAAATTAAAAATTACATTGACAACAAAGATGTCGTTTATTTCCTTTTTAAACAATATGGAAGAAGCCTTAACTTAGTAAATAACAGGGTTAAATTTTTTGAGTTGGTTTCTAAAAACGAATTTTTAAAAAAAGATTCGCCGCTTAGATATCATTACTTTAGTTCAATATGCGAATTTTATAACTTAAGATGGAGTGATGGTTTGGATGAACTAAGCGAATTGAGAAACGAGAGATTCAGTAATCTAAATCCAGATTTTTTCCTATACTGGATGAGGGAAGAAGGTGATGTTGAGATATTTGATGCTGAAATAGTTAAGGACAAAAAAACAAAAATGGTTAAAATATTATCTCCCTTTTATAAAAGCTTTGCCTTGATAAAAGGTGATTATAGAGACTATCTAAATCATCAATCTGTAAAGGCTAAATTGAAGTTTTTTTTAGATGGCGTGAGGGCAGAAATAATTATAGATACCGACCAATAATCGAATCAATTTACTTTGTATCAGAATTTGCAAAGTATCCATTCTAAAAACTCAACAGACACACTCCCAGTGATTGAATTTGTTGGGTGACTTTTCAAGATATGTAAGCATATCTTGAAAAGTCACTTGCAAGGAGACATCCGTCACCCTGAAATTCACCCCACCGCCATCTTAGCCGACTCCTTCCACAGATAATGCGGAATGGGCTCCACGAGCTCCCAGGTAATGCTCATGGGTTTGCTTCCGTAGTACTTTACCAAGCGGGCTTCCCCCAAAAACACCATGCCCATCGCATTGCCAAATTCGTCCTCGCTGGGCTCCCTTACAAAAAGCAATATCCGCTTGCCATCCCTTTCGTGGTGGATGTACGACTTCCCCTTGCCGCTTTCCGGCCGGCTCCTGAGCTTTTGTCGAAGGACTGGCTTTGCCAATGGAAAAG
>JBEBSD010000103.1:0-19043 GCA_040394475.1 Telluribacter humicola
TAGCTGAAAGCTGTGGGCTCAGCTCCTGGGTTCGACTCCGCTCACCCATCGTATTTTGTCCGATTACTGACTGCCGACTGCTGAAAACTGATAGCCGCCCGTTACCCCTTCACATTATCCTGGTTGTAATGCAGCCCCACGTTTTCACGACGGGCCATTGCCATTTTAATCACTAGGTACGATACATTAATCATATTCCGCAGTTCGCATATAGGGACCGAAACCTTCGATTCTTTGAAGAGTTGTTCATGCTCACGGTAAATCAGTTCTACCCGGTCGTAAGCTCGTTTTAAACGACGATAGGTACGGACAATCCCGACGTAGTTCGACATAACACTGTTAAGCTCACGGGTCATTTCGGTTACCAGTACGCGCTCTTCCGGATGGGTGGTGCCGGAGTCGTCCCAGTCCGGAATGGTGTCCGGGAGCACCAGTTGGTTGTACGTGGTCACAGTGGACTGGAAGGCGCGGTGGCCGAAGACTACTGCTTCCAGGAGTGAGTTGGATGCCAGGCGGTTAGCGCCGTGCAAGCCGGTGCTGGCGCATTCTCCTACGGCATACAGCTGATGGATATTGGTTTGTCCCCACTCGTTCACGCGTACCCCTCCGCACATAAAATGCTGTGCCGGAACGACGGGGATCATCTCCTGCCGCACATCGATGCCGTTGTCCCGGCAGAAGCGGGTGATCGTAGGGAAATGATCGAGGAATTTGTCGTAGTCCAGGTGCCGGACATCGAGATATACATGATCTACCCCCTTTTTCTTCATTTCGGAGTCGATCGCCCGGGCGGTAATATCACGGGGAGCGAGTGACAGCCTGGGATCATAGCGCTCCATAAAGGTACTGCCATCAGCATGTTTCAGGATTCCTCCAAAGCCTCTTACTGCCTCAGAAATGAGGAACGACGGCTTCGGGCCGGGCAGGTAAAAGCTGGTCGGGTGAAACTGAATAAACTCCATATTATCACAGATCCCTTTGGCCCGGTAGGCCATGGCGATGCCATCGCCGGTGGCGACAGAAGGGTTGGTGGTATTCTGATAGCAGTTACCGATTCCGCCGGTAGCGAGCATTGTGGTCTTCGCCAGGAATTTTTCGACCCGGGCGGTTTCCCGGTTGAGAACATAGGCGCCGTAACACTGGATATCGCTTCGATACCGGTAAACTGTCTCGCCCAAATGATGCTGGGTAATGAGCTCTACGGCGTAGTAATGGGTGAAGAGCCGGATAGAGGGATGTCGTTTGACTTCTTCCAGCAACGCCCGTTCAATTTCGGCGCCGGTAATATCTTTAAAATGCAGGATACGGTTATCCGAATGGCCTCCTTCCTTGGCCAGGTCATAGTCCCCATCCGGTTCCTTATCAAAACGGGTACCGTAATCGATCAGTTCACGGATGCGGTCGGGCGCCTCTTTTACAACAATCTCTACAATTTTCCGATCATTGATCCCGTCTCCGGCATCAATCGTATCGGCGATATGTTTTTCAAAAGAGTCGGATTCGGACCAGACCGCCGCGATCCCTCCCTGCGCATACTTGGTGTTGGTTTCGTCGGCCTGCACTTTGGTGATGATTGCAATGGAGACAGGCTGTTTCTTCCTTTCGAAATACCGGGCAAGTTTTGTCGCATAGCTCAGTCCGGCTATTCCGGAGCCAATAATCAGAAAATCAAATCTGGACATGAATGGAAAGAAGGTAGTAGAGAATGCCGGTTCAGATAAAAAAACAAATATATCAAAAAGCCTCTTTTGTTAGTAGAAAAAGAGGCTTTTTGATTGCTAAGGAACGACATTCAACGTACCCTGCATCGAAAAATAATGTCCGGGATACGTGCAGACATAGGTGTACTTGCCCGGTTCCGCCGGCGCTCTAAAATAGATGGTATCTGCTCCCCCGGGTTGTATCAGCTGTGTGTGGTACAAGACACTCGGAAGGTCAGGAACATACCCCAGTTCATTCCCTTTCAAGCCAAGTTTAATGGCTGCATCTCCTACTGCATTGGCCGATCCGCTGGTCACGATCAGCAGGTTATGCGGCATATCATCCGTATTGGTCATCGTGAGCTTAATCCGGCTGCCGGCTTTTACGGTGAGTTCTTTCTTGTCAAACTTCAGGCCGGGTTCGGTTCCGATGATAAAACTCTGATCGGGGCCGCTGGTCCAGTCGCCGGGTTGGGCAGTTGTTCTTTTCGCAAGTGTTCCGGCAGCCGGTGATGCGGCAACCGGTGTTCCGGCCGGCACGACGTGACCCGCATGCGCTGCTGCGGGGGTCGCTTTTACGGCCTTATAGCCGGTTAACTTCTGTCCGTCCGGAATGGCATTCAGGGTGTAATAGGCCGTTGCGTGCAGCAGGGGCGTCCCATCGGTATTGGTTACCCCGGGGACCTTGATTTCATGGATATACTTTTCCCGAAGGCCCGTTACCAGCAGGCGGACCTTGCGGCCGTCTGCTGAAAGTTTGATACCTGTGATGGCGCAGTTCTTGTCGTCCACGACCGGGCTGCCGTAAACCGGATGGTATTTATAGATAAAGCCGGTGATATCATACGAGTTGACATCCTCAGCGGTTTCTCTGGCTACCGGTTGGGTGAATTCCAGCTCAAAGCCATCGGGTTGTGCGGTCACTTTCTGAATTTCAAAAGGTGTTTTTCCTGTAAAGACTACCCGCTGCAGGCCATAAGCATCCGGACCCGTGGACCCCCATCCGCGATTGGTCTGTCCTACGTACAGGGAACCGTCATTTCCCCAGCTCATCCGCAGTACCCCGGAGCGAAATCCCTCCCGGAAGAGGACGGCGCCTCCTTGATACTGTCCCTTTACTTTTTCAAGAAATACCCGGGCTATTTTACTTTGTCCCTGGTCGCCGATCAGGAGCTGCCCGCCAAAGGGGCCGAATCGCTGATTGTCCGGTATGGTAAGAATATCGGAGGTGGAAATTCCCAGGATACCGTGAGGGAGCCATACCGAAGGCGTTTTTATCCCCTTCACCTCTTTGGCCACTTCAAAGAGGGGCGTCCCTCTTCCCGGCAGGTTTTCAGGCTTTACGTAGGGCCCCCCGACCGGGTTGGAGCGCGGGTCTACCCTGGAATAAATATCGTCTACCCGAACCGTCACCGGAGACTCGGGGCGGTCGGCCCACCGCAGGCCGGCGGGGTGGCCGACAAAGTCGCCTTTTGCTACATGTGTGATAAAGCCTGAACCCATCCAGTCTCCCTGGTTTTCGGCATAAAAAAACTCGCCGTCTACTATGCCGATGCCGCAGGGTGACCGCATGCCGGTGGCGAAAGGTTCCATTTTCCCATCGGGCGTAATGCGCATGGCCCAGCCCCTCCAGGGAACACGGCTTTCTCCCAGCCACCATTCCTGATCGCCAAAAGCGACGTTGCCGGTAACAATCATACTGCCGTCCGGAAAGAATTTGGGGCCGTAGCTGTACTCATGGTAATGCCCGCTGATGGGCCACGAATAGATGGTCTCGTATTTATCCGCAACACCGTCCATATTCGTGTCGGTTAACCGGGTTAATTCTCCCCGCTGAGCCGTCAGCAGGGCCCCGTCCTGATAGGCCATCCCGAGAATTTCATGCAAGCCGCCGGCAAATTTTTTATAATGAGGCCGGCCGTTGTAGTTGCCGTCCGGATTTTCTACTATCCAGACTTCTCCGCGACGTGTGCCGAGCGCCAGGGAACCGTTGGGCAAGGTGACCATACCGCCTACTTCCATTACAATGCCTTCCGGTACAGGCAGGTTTACGATCGGATAGTAGTCGCTTTCACTGACCGGTAAAGCGGTATTCTGGGCAAAAGTGCCTGTTATTGAGCCAATTGCCGCCAGGATGGTCAGTAAATGGCTTTTGGGGAATATCTTGTTGAACATGGGAAAATGAGTCTTATAATTCGGTGAATCTAACGGAGGAAAAACTGCTACCAGATAAGTGCATAGGAAAGCGAACCGCTGGTTTGTATGGAGAGCGTCTGGCTTCCGTCCTTTTCTGCAACTACGGGACTGCCTCCCTGGGTTACCTGGATATAATAGGCCCCATCGATCAGAAAGGTATTGTCAGGCAGTGTCTCAATACGTTTGCCTTTTGCCAGGTCAAAAGAGAAGGAAGTGCCCGCCCGGACTGTTTTCAGGGTCCGGACCAGGTATTTTTGCTCATCATCCGGTACAATACGGTCTTCAAACCCGGTAGCATTGTACTCGTACAAAAAGGCCGGATGATTCCCGGGATCCACCTGGTAACCTTTGAAAAGGTACTGCCCGGCCGGCGCGCCCGCTACTGTTGTGATTTGAGGAGCGACAGCGAGGTCTACAGGACTGCCAAGCGGAACGCTGGTACCATTGCCCCGGTCGTTCCACATCGGGGTTACGTTCAGAAAGTCTCCACGCCAGGTACGGATGAGGGCGCCGTTGGCAAGATTGAGGGAATAATTGATTCCGGACGGATCGCCGACAGATACGCCATAGGGGAGGCGTTGCCCGTTGAAGTCGATAAAACTCCTGTGAATAAGTGCTTCCCGTGCGGGTTCGAGGTAAATAGGATTACTGCTGCCGGAGGGTCGTACCGAGCCGGGCTCATGCAATGCAACCGTCCGGATTCCGGGCCCTTCCACCAGGAGCCCCAAGGAAGGACGGTCTCCTTCGTTTACTTTGGAATAACTGTATTCAAAGGAAAGCTCTCCGGCCGGAAGCTCAACTTCACGGCTGTTGTTTGACCAGGAGAAAGGAAAAACGGTCTGGTTATTAACAGTTAATTGTCCGTAGCCGCCGCTGTAGATACCCCTGAAACGATACTTTCCGGGAGCAGGAATGGTGATTTTCCCGGTATAACGAATCACATAATTGTTGCTGAAGTTACTGACGGAATGATCGATAAGGGTTGCATCGCCTTTCTTCACCGGTTTCAGGCTCGCCAACTCCTCAGGTTTTACGACGCGGCCGTCGTGAATTTCATAGGTAAGTTGCCGAAAGGCGGGTTTGGGATTGTCAAACGTATGGATCTTCAGGTTCCGGAAAGCCACCGGGCCATGATCGCCCTGAAACCGGAGCGGGCCGCGCGCCACTTCATCGTTGTTCATTCCTCCTCGTGTCGGACCCGTCAGCTCGACGTTTTCATGGATGGTCAGGCCGTTCAGCTGAACCCGGATAATGCGTGCGTTTTCGGTTTTCTTGCCGCCTGCATCGAAGCGGGGGGCCTGAAAAGAGATTCGCAGCTGCTGCCATAATCCGGGTGCGCGACTGGCGTTAAGCCGGGGAGCATACCCTTCGTATCCCTTGGCGCCATCAGGCCGGCTTTCCTCCCAACGTTCATAAATCCCTCCGCAATCTCCGGCGCCTGCAGAAGCTTTGCCCCAGCTGTCGAGCAGCTGGATTTCATAGCGGCCCTGAAGGTAAATACCGGAATTGGATCCTTTTGCCATCAGGAACTCCAGCTCAATGTCGGCATCCCCGTGTTCTGCAAGGGTGTAAATATCTTTTGCAAGCTTGGGGTCTAGCGGCTGATTGGCAAGAATACCAGTGCCCGGCTGTAAACGCAGCTGCTCTTTTACCCTGAAATCAGCCGTGACATTCCCGACAATCTGCCAGTTGCTAGTAGGGCTTTTGAATGCCTGGAGATTGTCCAGGGCAATGTTTTGGGCCAAAGAGGCACCGCCCGACAGGAATACGAACCCGATAAGGGGTAAGATTCTACCAATCATAACGGGTTTTTTATACATAGGGATATTCGGTTTGAAAATATAATTTACAGGAAGTGATGTCCTGCTTTTTAACTAAAATGTTACTTTTGAAATTGGATGCGAAAGTTAGCTGGCTTTTTTTTATAATAAAAAGCACGCCGTCTAAAAAAATGCATAGTTGTTACATTTTAATTTTCAATAGATTCGTATGAAACGATTAACCCTTTCTGCCTTTGCCCTGTTGCTTGCCGCCGGTGCCCACGCACAGCTGCAGCCCTCGAAAATGACACCGGAATCAAGCGAGCTCTGGGACCCGGAGCCGCGCGTCGTAACTCCCGGAAAAATGTCCCCTTCCCTTCTCGGAACTACCGCTCCTTCCGATGCGCTGGTTCTTTTTGACGGAACGGCGACAGGACAGTGGGTATCCTCCAAGGATGGCCAGTCGCCCGCTCCGTTTACTGTGGCGGATGGCGCAATGACGGTAACCCCCGGAAAAGGAGATGCACAAACCAAGGAGGTTTTTGGTGATTTTCAGTTACATATTGAATGGAGAAGTCCGGAAGTAGTGAAGGGCAACGGACAGGGAAGGGGTAACAGCGGTATTTTTCTGCAGGGAGTTTATGAGCTGCAGGTATTGGATAGTTATAACAACCGGACCTATTCCAACGGACAGGCAGGATCGATCTATAAGCAGACCATGCCATTGGTGAATGCCAGCAAAGGGCCTGGTGAGTGGCAGGTATATGACGTGTTTTATACGGCTCCGCGGTTTAACAAGGACGGCCACCCAACAACGCCTGCCTATGTTACGGTGATCCATAACGGTGTTGTTGTCCAGCACCATACGCAAATCCAGGGGACTACGCCGTTCGTCGGACAGCCTACCAATTCGCCGCATGGGAAAGGGCCTATCAAGCTTCAGGATCATGGAGACCTGGTCAGTTTCCGGAATGTCTGGATCCGGGAAATATAACGATAATTGATGATTCCGGTTCTACGGGATCGTAAACACGTGTCGTAATGAAAGCGGCTGTCTCTCAAGGCAGTCGCTTTTATTGTATCCCTGGTAACAGGCGAGGTATTCCGGCTATTCCGGCCTTCCGCCGGATAAACGTGCCTGGAGGGCTTCCAGCTCTTCCCACTGGTCGTCACGGGCGAGGGCTGCCTGCTGCGGCCAGGTAACGGGGCTGTGTATCTGGAACCTGGGACCTGCTTCCTGCAGCCATTGTGTAAGTGTATGCGCGTCCGTCTGCGCCAGCTGCCGGAATTGATAAACCCCTTTGGTGTGGAGGAGCGCTTCAATTTTAGGGCCGATCCCTTCGATCAGCCTAAGGTTGTCAGGGGCGACGGCTGCGGCAGGAGCGCTCAGCGCTTCCCTTTTTGCGGTGCAGTCGCTTAGCGCCGCCTCCCGTTCGGTCAGGAGCGTACGAAGCCGCTGTATGCGGCTATTGGTCATCCAGCGGCCCAGCCCGTAACCGATGAGCGCTGCCCCCGCAAGCAGTAACACAATCTCACTGACGGCCGTCAGCGGAGATAAGGGATTGATTTCTAATAAGGTCATAATAGCTGTAAGGATGCGTTGATAGTCATTTACCCGGGCTTTATTCTTTTCCGCCGTCCAGTTGCTGTTGCCATAGTTTCAGCTCTTCCCATTTGCCGTCCCGCGCCATAAGCGCTTGCCGGGGCCAGGTTGTCGCGTCGTGCAGCTGCAGGCCCGCCTGGTGCAGGATATGTTGCAAGCGGTCCGCAGAGGCAGTGCTCAGCTGGCTGTAGGAAGTAATGCCCGCTTGTTTCAGCAATTTTTCGATTTTCGGCCCTATTCCCTCTATGATGGTAAGGTCGTCATCAGTTATCGCTGTTGCGGGGGGGACAAGAGCCACCAGGCTCTTCCGGCATTTTTCCAAATCTACCCCTGAACGTGCCAGCTGGTCTTCCAGCGTATGAATAGTGCGATAGCCGTTCCGGTACCCGATGATATAGCCGATTACCGCCGAAACTCCTACCATCAACAGGTGTTGCCACCAGGCGTCAAGCAGTCCGTGTGGATTTAATTGAAACATTGTAATAGCAGATTATTAGGTGATGACGGATTAATTGACTACAAGGGACACACGACGGTTTGCGGCACGTCCTTCTTCGGTTGCATTCGAAGCCTTCGGTTGTGTTTGCCCCTTTCCGGCTACCGTTAACTGGTCGGCGGGCAACCCGGAGGCTACCAGCTGATTGCGGACTTCTTCCGCCCGGTCACGTGACAATGCCAGATTGGACGGTGCGTTTCCGACGTTGTCGGTATGGCCTGTCAGCAGCAGCTTCTTGTCCGGGTGTTCCACCAGGTATTTCCTGGCTTCTTCAATAAACTGCGTGTTGTCCGGAGTCTGGATGTACTGCACACTTCCTGTATTGAAATACAGATCAAGTGACTGGAAGATGGTTTCGAATTTCTGAGACGTGGCCAGGGCATTTTCGGCAAGTCCCAGCGCCGTTGTAAAGTTTAATTCCAGTCCTCCCCGAAGCGAGTCAGCAGTGAACAGCAACTCTTCC
Source organism: Telluribacter humicola (assembly GCA_040394475.1). Taxonomy (GTDB): domain Bacteria; phylum Bacteroidota; class Bacteroidia; order Cytophagales; family Spirosomataceae; genus JBEBSD01. The sequence goes on from JBEBSD010000103.1 coordinate 8,219, forward strand.
GAACGTTCCCCGCTGGTTTGAATGACAGCGGGCGGTACCCCTTGCTGTACGAAGTATATTTTTACATTTTCAGCACGGGCGATTCCCAGGTCGGGCCAGGACGTGTTATTGTTTTCCGAAGCACTGTAATAGCCGGTCAGCAGCATTCTTCGGTCGGGATCGGCCAGCAGATAGCGGGCCACAGAATCGAGCTCACTCCGAATGGAAGCGATACCGGGCTCGGCACCCGACGCTGCAAAACTGAAATTACCCGGCGCCATCAACATCAGCTGAGCGCCGTCCATAATATGGAGGGCAGGAAGCTCGGGAGCAGGCTGGTCGGCCGCACGGGCCAACGCGGGTTCTTCGCAAAGTAATTTTATTTTACAGGTATGCCACCAGGAAGAACCGCCGATCCAAACGATCAGTGCCAGCAACCAGAATACGTTAGAAATGGACATATGTGAATGGTTTAGCGCTTTGACAGAGACGAATTTAGAAGAAAAGTGTTATAAATGTGCGGGTTGTGCCGGATAAATTTACAAGGAATGTTTGATCAGGATAAAAATACCTGTACCCCGTACCGGAGGCAGACAAGGTCCGGCACCCGGCTCTTGAATAAAATCCGGGTTGGCAGGCCTTTGGGAAGCGGGGTCTGTACCAACAAAAAGAGCGCTGCAGCTGCAGCGCTCTTTTTGTTGGTACAGACCCCTGGTAACCTATCGGTTCATCGAGATAAGAAATTCCTCGTTGCTCCGGGTTCCCCGCATATTGGCCAGCAGGAAGTCCATCGCCTCTGCCGGGTTCATATCGGCCATATGTTTCCGTAATACCCAGACTTTCTGCAACGTTTCTTTGTCGAGAAGCAGGTCTTCCCGTCGTGTTCCCGAGGTCATCACGTCGATGGCAGGGAAAACACGTTTGTTGGATAGTTTCCGGTCGAGTTGCAGTTCCATGTTACCGGTTCCTTTGAATTCTTCGAAAATAACCTCATCCATCCGGGATCCCGTCTCAATAAGAGCGGTTGCGATAATGGTCAGAGAACCTCCGTTCTCCACGTTCCGGGCCGCACCGAAAAAACGTTTCGGTTTGTGCAGGGCATTCGCATCCACACCACCGGAAAGAATTTTACCGGAAGATGGAACCACCGTATTATACGCACGGGCCAGACGAGTGATCGAATCCAGGAGAATTACCACATCATGACCGCATTCTACCATTCGTTTTGCTTTTTCCAAAACGATGCTCGACACCTTTACATGCCGGTCAGCCTGTTCGTCAAATGTGGAGGAAATGACCTCTGCTTTCACACTGCGCTGCATATCCGTAACCTCTTCCGGACGCTCGTCAATCAACAGGATGAGCAGGTATACTTCCGGATGGTTCCGGGTAATCGCATTGGCAATCTCTTTAAGCAGGACAGTCTTACCCGTTTTGGGTTGGGCGACAATCATCCCCCGCTGGCCTTTTCCGATAGGAGCAAACAAGTCGAGGATCCTGGTAGAGTAAGAATCGGCTTTGGAGCTCAGGTTCAGACGCTCTTCAGGGAACAGCGGGGTGAGGTATTCAAATGGAATCCGGTCCCGTATTTCTTCGGTGGTCTTTCCGTTGACGGTTTCTACCCGCAATAAGGCGAAATATTTCTCGCCGTCCTTAGGCGGCCGGATCTGTCCTTTGATGGTATCCCCGGTTTTGAGACCAAACAATTTTATCTGGGACGGTGATACATATATATCATCCGGGCTTGCCAGGTAATTGTAATCCGATGAACGCATAAAACCATATCCGCCATCCTGCATAATTTCGAGAACCCCTTCATTTACAATGAGTCCGTCAAATTCCCGGACATAATTGTTATAGTTTTTTTTGATTTTGAGGGCATTGTCGTTCCGTGGAAGCGTCCGTTCGCCTTCGCCCGGAGCACCGGCCGGCTGTGTCTCTTTACTGGTAGTGGCAGGCGGGAGGCTAAATCCTTCTGTACCTGTAATTTCGAGTAATTCGGGTGTATTCAGATCGGCCGTCTCAACATCGCTGTAAAGATCGAATGTATCGATCATTTCAGGGGCCTCAATGTCTTCAGTGAACGTTGTAAACTCCTCTTCCGGTAGTTCAACAGCTTCCTCGGTTGCTACGGCAACTTGTTCCTCGTCGGCTATAAGCGCCGGTGCGGCTTTTTTGCGTTTGGTGACTGCGGTGGAAGCAGTTTCAGACGACTCTTCTCCCTTAGGTTTGATAATGCGGGTTCGCTTCCGCTTGGGCGCTTCGTCGGTGTCATTCCCTTTTTTCTCAACAGGGTGGGGCTCTTCCGCTACCGGCACGGCAGCACCAGGCATGGCTGCCTGTTTATCCAGAATCCGGTAGATAATATCTTTTTTTGACAACCCGGTATAACTGGTAATACCAAAAGTTTCAGCAATTTCCTTTAACTCCGAAAGAAGCTTAAGATTTAAATCATCAATATTAAACATACAGTATACATGTAGGAAGAGAGAGGACTCTACCTGAATAAATAATTATTGTTATGGAGTTGCAGCGGGTTGAGCAGACACAAAGGTTCGTCAAATAGTGGCACCAGCCTGTTGATCACTTGAAAATAAACTGATAGATGAACTAGAAAGGGATATAGTCGATATCCCAAAAAGAAAATAGATATGAGATCTGAATGCAAAGGTATATAAAAAAACAAAAAAACAAATAGATCTCCTAGTATTTTTCGTAATAAACAAGGAGTTTTGTGCCGGAAAATATGAATGTAGTTATCGATTCGGGGAATACGTACTCAAAAATTGGTTGGTTCGACCAGGATAAACTGGTCATGTACCGGACCGATCTGCGATATGATGCCATGATCCGTGCGGTCCGGTCCCATCCGGTGACCCGGATACTTTATTCGTCCGTAAGTCATTCATTTGATAAATTCAGACAGACCTTGCAACCCCGGGTGCCGGTATTGCATCTTACCAACGAGTTGCCGTTGCCGGTTGGTGTGGATTACGAGACACCGGAAACGCTTGGCGTCGACCGGCTGGCGGCAGCGGCCGGCGGCAATTATTTATTTCCGCGGGAGGACCTGGTAGTGATCGATGCGGGAACCTGCATCACGTACGACCTGATCGACCGCCATGGGGTATTTCAGGGGGGGATCATTGCCCCGGGTTTGCGTATGCGTTTGAAGGCCATGCATACGTTTACAAAACGGTTGCCGTTAATCGAGATCCCCGAGGGGGGAGCGCTTATCGGGAAAAGTACGCGAGGAGCCATGCAAAGCGGAGCGGTAAACGGGATGTTGGCGGAAATCGGCGGAATTGTGGAGGCATACCGCCACCAATACCCGAACTGCCGGGTATTGGTATGCGGGGGAGATGCAGGCTTTTTTGAAAGTCGTCTGAAACTACCCATATTTGCACTCCCGGAATTGGTTCTAATAGGATTGAACAGAATATTACTATATAATGTCACTGAAATACAGTAACAACTTGAAGCATATTACGAGTAAGCGTTTTCTTTTGCTGCCCCTGGTGGCTTTGTTTGTGTGGAATGGTTCCGTCAGCTTCGGTCAGGGGCTGGGAAATGCACCCTATTCGGTATTGGGCCTGGGAGAAGTTCAGGGAGATGCGCTGTCGGGCAGTATGGCTACCGGTAACGCCGGGGTCGCCTCCAGCAACGGGATGCAGATTAATAACCTGAATCCGGCGCTCTGGGTTCGTAACCGGTATACCACCTTTGAGTTCGGCGGCATCGCACAGTTCAAAAGAATCGAGGCGCCGGGGAGCAACCAGGCCGACCTTGGCGCCAATATCGGCTTCCTGGCGATCGCGTTTCCGGTGAACCCCAAATGGACGACCGGACTTAGCTTGAAACCCTACTCTTATATCGACTACAGCAATTCCGCCACTGGGATGGTAGCAGGCACGGTTTACCCGACTGTCTACAATTATTCCGGTAAGGGAGCGGTCAACAAGGTAGCGTTCACGAATGGTTTCCAGATTGGAAAATATGTGAGCCTGGGCCTGGAAGCATATTATCTCTTTGGTAATGTACGTCAATCCAGTGAGGTGACGATCCTTACAGGCGACGGGGAGGATAATACTGTCGGGCTGGACGAAAAGCTGAACATGAAGAACTTCTCCGTGAGGGGCGGGGCGGCTGTCCGCATCCCCGTCCGGAAAGACAACAAGCTGTTTGTTAACCTGGGGGGAACTTACTCGCTCGGGAATGACCTGGCAGTCAGGAGAACCAGTACCTATGTTTTAACCAGAGATTCGTTCCCGCTCTATCCGTCTACCAGTGGCGACACGCTGGAGAAGGAGTCGAAAGGGCATATCGGATTGCCGTCTCAATACCGGGTGGGAGCCAGTCTGGAATGGCCTTTCCTGCTGACGCTTTCGGCAGATTACGAGTACACGAACTGGACAGCATTTAAAAGTTACAAGGACCCTAAGAGCGAACAGCTCTCGGACGTCGGCCGCTTTAGCTTTGGCGCTGAATATATTCCTAAAATGCGCTCAACCCGCTATTGGGATTTGATTGCCTACCGCGCAGGGATTAATTTCGGGCAATCTCCTTACACCCCCAACGGCAACCAGCTCAATGAAACGAATATCAGCCTGGGGCTGGGCCTGCCCATCGGACGAGGCGCCAGTACGCTGAGTCTCGCGTTTGTGGGAGGACAGCGTGGAGTATTGGTTTCCAATGCCATTCGTGAGCGTTATGTACGAATGGTACTGGCCTGGTCGTTTACCGATCTCTGGTTTGTGAAGCAAAAGATTGATTAAAAGCAGTGAATCGTTTTTCTAGGGACTCATGTTGAAACAGCACGGCAGTAATAGGAAATTATTCACGGCCTGGTTGTTGGCCGCATGGCTGACGATGGGTTGCAGCGAGGAAGAAAAGAAGGGCTTCGAGCGTTATTATGGCCCCGTGGAGGAAGTGTACGACGTAGGGGTACGCTACAGTGAGGGCGGAAAAGTGACGGTCGAGATGAAGACTCCCAGGCAGTTGCGCTATGAAAATGACAATAAAGTTTTCCCCGATTCGGTAACGATTACGTTTTATGACGATAGTGGAATCCCCATTACCACGGTACGGTCGGATTCGGGCAGGTTTGAAAATGCCAGGAACATTTATACGGTGATCGGGAACGTCGTGGTCGTCAACACCATCAAACAGGAATATCTGTACACTTCGATACTCAACTGGAATCCGGTGACCCAAAAAGTATACAACGACACAACCAACCGGATTGTCCGGAAAAAGATGTCGGATGTATTGAACGGAACCGGCCTGGATGCCCGTCAGGATTTCTCCGAGATGGCTTTGCGCCGGGTATCCGGTATTTTCAGCATGAAGAGCGATTAAGGCTGACAGTGATTCAGCGCGGCTTTGACACTGTCGATCCGGGTATAGGCGGTCTCTTCTCCCCAGGTATTGTATACATAAGTGGTGATTTCGGCAATTTCCAGATCGGTTAATTTGGGATTGGCGGGCATGGGGCGATTGTAGGAAACACCGTTTACGGTAATTTCTTCGCTGATTCCATTCTTGACAATACAGATAAACCGGTCTTTCAGTCCCAAATAATGCAAGGGAGGATACAGATTGGCCATTCCGGCGCCATCGGCCTGATGGCAGTTGGCACAATGAAGGGCATACAGTGCAGCACCCTCCGCATAATACTGATCGCGCTTGACCTGCTCGGCGGAGTTGCAGGCAAGCATGCCCAGCAACGCTGCCGAAAGCAATAATACTTTCACTCTGACTTATATTCGTTTGCTAAAACAGAAATATCCCGGATCAGCTTCTCCACACTCTTTTCTTCTGTTCCATCATACATTCCGCGGACTCTTTTTTCTTTGTCGACCAGAATAAAGGCCCCGCTATGAATAAACCCGCCGGCAGCGGCACTGTCTTCATTAGCCGTGACCATATAACTGCCCTGACCGATCTCATAGATTTTTTCCTTGGATCCCGTAACAAATAACCATTGATCTCCGGTGACGCCTAGGTCGTCTGCATAGCGTTTCAAGACCTCCGGTGTATCATGCCTGGGGTCAATCGTATGGGATAAAATAGCCACATCGTTCCGGCCGTTAATAGCCTTGTGTACCTTTATCATGTTCTTTTTCATGACAGGACAGATGGTCGGACAGGATGTAAAGAAAAAGTCGCTGACGTAAATTTTGCCGTTCAGGGTATTTTCGTTAACAGTATCACCGTACTGGCTGACAAACGCAAAAGGAGGAATTGTATGATAAATAGTATCGGTGACCGTTTCTCCGTCGACGGTTTTTTCGGTCCATTCCCTTTCTCCCAGAATGGGCAGCTTTTCAGGAGTGTCGGTGCAGGCATGCAAGGCAATCAGGGCCGGGAAAAGCACCCGGATCAAAAAGGGGATTCTTCTCATTCGTATTCGCAATTAATCTCAGGGGGTCGCTACAAATGATGCCGCTTCCTCCAGGCTTTTTAAGGTCCTGGTTTTAACATCCAGAATCTTCACTTTTTCATTTTCAAAATACCTCAGTGTTTCTTCCGGGTTCAGCGCTTTGGCTGAATCGGCATCATAGTAAAACATCCAGTCCATCATCAGGCTGTCGGCGGCGTTCAGCTGCTGGATAAGGTCATTGGCTTTGAGACGCTCTTCGGCCAGCGTATTGCCACTGACCCCTTCCGCCTCGAGGCTGTCCAGGCTACTGATCTTCTGCCGGAGCTGGTTTTGATAATGCATGATATCCTCCATTTTGGGCATCACCTCATCATGGATGGCCAGCACCTCTGTTTCCAGCGCGTCATAATTCTGGGAAGCTCCCGAGCAGGCGCTCAACACTGCAATAAGGGAAAGCGCAAGCAGGTTTTTCGAGTTAAAATAGCTCATGATCGTATTGATTCATCGGATTGAATCCGTATTGATGTAGGACGCAAAGATACGATTTTGGCCGGATTAAACCGATTTACTTAACAATTCGCGTGCATTCGAGATGACCAGTGGGGAGGGGTGCTGTCCTCCGATCATCTGGGCAAGCTCAAGAACCCGTTCTTCCCCCGTAATCTTTTTGATTTTGCTAATGGTTTTGTCACCGGAATTATCTTTGAACACGTAATAATGTTCTTTTCCGCGGGCCGCAATCTGATGCAGGTGGGTAATGGCCAGGATTTGGTGGTTTTTGCTCATCTGGTCGATCATTTCTCCCATTTTGACCGCAATCTCTCCTGAAATCCCGGTATCGATTTCATCAAATATAATGGTAGGAAGTTGTCGTTTGGTAGCAATAATAGATTTAATGACCAGCATCAGGCGGGAAAACTCCCCGCCGGATGCAACCTGCCGGAGTTCCTGAGGGGGAATTCCCTTATTGGCAGAAAACAGAAACGTAAGGAGGTCAATTCCGTTTTTGGTAACGGGTGCAGCTTGCAGCCGGATGGTAAAAGTCGCATCCGGGATGCCCAGCTCTTTTACCTTACCGGAAATGGCCGCCTCGAGTGCAGGTAGGGCCGCTTTGCGGGCGACGGACAATTGCCGCGCGCTTTTGTCGAGCTGTTCCCCGGCTTTCGCAAGCCGTTGTTCCGAACGGCTTAAATCAGCGTCCAGGTTCAGGGCCTTGTCGATTTGCTCCTGAAGCTGGTCCCGGATACCGATCAGCGCTTCCACATCGGCGGTTTGATGTTTTTTCTGAAGTTGATAAAGTAGGTTCAGACGTTCATTCACCTCCGAGAGGCGTTCCGGGCTAACGGTTGTTTCGGTGAATTTACCGGCAATTTCAGCAGCCAGGTCTTTCAGTTCCAGGAGTGCGCTTTCCGTGCGGTCTGCCAAGGGTTGGAAAGCCGGTACAAGCCGGGTGGCCTGTTTTAATTGTGTCAGGGCCTCTTTGAGGACGGACAAAACCGAATGCTCGTGATTGTCAAGATAGTCGCCGGCCAGCAGTAAGCGGGACTTAATTTCTGTGGCATGTTCAAGCAGGGCCAGCTCGTTCTCCAGCGAGGCCTGCTCTCCGGGTTGCAGGGAGGCGTCGGTGAGTTCGGTGAGCAGGAAATGATGATAATCCAGCTCTTTCCGGATTTTTGAGCTTTCCGCCTGCAGGGTCTCCAGCTCCTGTCTGGCGTCTTTAAATGCGCCGAAATCCTGTTGGAATACCTGCAGCAATGGTCCGGATCCCGCAACTGCGTCCACGATGTCGAGCTGAAACTCATTTTGCCCGAGTAAAATGGAATCGTGCTGGGAGTGGATATCGAGCAACCGGTCGGAAATACGTTTCAGTAAATCCAGCGTTACGGGGGTGTCATTGACAAACGCGCGGGATTTCCCGTTCGGGCTGATCTCTCTACGGATATAGGAAGGCTGCGCGTAATCCAGTTCAGCCTCTTCAAACAGGCTTTCCAGCGCGTATCCCGAGCTGTCGAACGTGCCTTCAATGATGCATTTTAAGGTGGGATTGTGCAGGGCTTTGGTGTCTGCCCGGTTGCCCTGCAGCAAACCGATTGCCCCTAACAAAATAGATTTTCCGGCACCTGTTTCACCCGTAATGATGGTCAGTCCATCCGAGAGTGAGAACTCCAGATGTTCAATAAGGGCGTAATTTTTGATGAGCAGATGCGTGAGCATGTATCTGACGAAATTAGAATGTTGAAGTTAATCAGCAAAAAGACAAATTAAAAAGAAACTACCGGGTTAATACGCATTCACCGTATCATAAATGATGAGATCGATAGCGGTGACCGGAATGGCATGCGGGTGGTTGCGGTTGTCGCGGATGTGCAGGGTGTCTGGGGTCACCGCTTCCGGTTTTCCGAAAAACGTATGCCCGTTTTTGAGCACTACATTCAGTGTCACTCCTTCAGGAAGGTTGGGGAACTGGCTGATAATCTGAGTCCCGAAAATTTTAGTAAGTCGTTTGCGCATCACTTTGATTAGGTATCCGGATACAAATTTACGACAAACGATGTGTTTTCAGCTGTTTCTGTATTTTCCGCGCCCTGCTCAGAAAGCCGGGGGACGGATGTTTCTGAAGCTCCAGCTCCAGAATTTCCAGCAATTCGCCGCCAATTTCCGGATAAACCACAGCAAGTCTTGCCAGCACACCCATTGCGAAAACCCGGATCGCAATCGCTTGCCCGGAATGGGAAAGTATCTGGAAGCTTATCGAAATGAGTTCCGCATGAACCTCTTCCGGGAGGACTGCAAATTGCAGCAGACGCAGGATATTGCGTTTAACGCCATCATGTACATCGGTTCGCCGGAGTTGCCCGACAAGGTCCGGAAGGTAGGGATCCAGCAGGCCGGAATGTGTTTCTCCAACGGTACCGACCACCCAGGCCAGCTGTTGGACTTCCCGGTAGCCCCCATCTTGAAATAGCTCCATGAGCGCAGCCATTTTTTCGGGATCGTGCCCGATCCAGCTGATCATCCGGTCACGGTTGGCCTTGGTAGGGCCGGCCCTGAGGAGCTGTCTCAACTGGTGGAGATGTTCCGAAATAAGAGTAGCAGGCATGTGGGGGCGTCAATGTGGAAGCCGGTGACGCAGGGATCCGTAGCACCAGGTGCCGGCTAGCGCACTGAGCAAGGTGACGGATACGGCGGCATAACCGCCTCCGATCTGGGCAAAAAGAGGGCCGGGGCAGGCGCCTGTGATTGCCCAGCCGATCCCGAAGAGTAATCCGCCGTAAATCAGGCCCTTATGAAAGATCTTGGGAGCAATAAGGATGGTGTCGCCGCCCAGTGTGGGGATCCGCAGGCGTTTGATCAACTGAATCGAAATCATACCGGTCAGCACGGCCGACCCGATGATGCCATACATATGAAAGGAATCAAACCGGAACATTTCCTGAATCCGGAACCAGGAGATGATTTCGGATTTTACGAATACAATGCCGAAAGCACTTCCAAGTATAAAATACTTGATCAGCGAAACAAAGCTTTCCCGCGATTTGGATCCGTATGGTTCGTGACGGACAAATTCGTCGGATTCGATATGATCAGTTTTGGGATATGAAGTCATTGCTAATGCAGGAAAAATCAGAGGACTAATTTCAGAATAACCGGAAGCAGAAAAAAGGTAGTAACTATTCCGCCTATCATAAAACAAATGGTTGCGACCAGTGAAGGCCATTGGAGATTAGCAAGGCCCATAATGGAATGTCCGGAAGTACAACCCCCTGCATACCGCGTCCCGAAGCCCACGAGAAACCCGCCGGCAACCAGAAAAATCAGTCCGCGTACCGACAGGATATGATCAGTCGCAAACAAATCCATGGGTAATAAACCCGAAAAGTCCTGTAAACCGAAGGATTGAAGGACATCGCGGGTAGGGGCGGCGATAACGGGCGGATTGGGATCTTTCAACCAGACGACCGCTATAAAACCTCCGAACATGATACCCGCCACAAAAAACACGTTCCAGAGTTCTTTACGCCAGTTATAGCTGAAAAAAGGAAGATTGCCGGGAATACAGGCGGCACAGATATGCCGTAAGGAGGACGAAATGCCGAATGGTTTGTTTCCGAAGAGCAGCAGCAGCGGTACGGTCAATCCGATGAGCGGGCCCGCCACATACCAGGGCCAGGGTTTTTGTATAAGCGCTATCCAGTTCATAAGTTAAAGTGTTTAACAATGGCCCTGCAGCGAAAGCCTGAGGCCATCCGGGTACGGAGAGGATTTACAAAATGGGTTAACTAATATAGCAAAGATAGTAGAATAAAGTCAAGAAGAAGGTGTTTATACTTCCGGCTTGGGTAGTATATACCCTGGTCCCATCCCTGGTCTGTGTCTCCACAGACCAGCCACTATCAGCGGGAAAGGGAGAGGCTGTCTAAAAGGGCAGCCTCTTTTACCACCTGTTGAAGGCTCGCCGAGCCG
>JBEBSD010000104.1:0-18232 GCA_040394475.1 Telluribacter humicola
CTAATGCCTAACACCTAAAACCTAACACCTAATCCAATACTATGAGACCAATCCTGATTCTTTTCATGTTTATGGTGGTTAGCACGGTTTTTTCCCAGGAACCTATTCGCAACGACAACCGTGAGATCGTGTTTGCTTCGGTAAATGTAATTCCGATGCACACTCCGGAAGTACTAACCAATCAGACCGTTGTTGTAAAAAACGGGATCATTACGGCTATGGGTACTACGGGTACCGTAAAACATGCGAACGATGCCCTGATCGTAGCGGCAAAGGATAAATACCTCCTGCCCGGCTGGTCGGAAATGCATGCGCATGTACCTCCCGGCGACGACTGGAACGCTATGAAAGAAGTGCTGCTGTTGTACCTGGCCAATGGTATTACGACCATCCGGGGCATGTTGGGAACTCCTTCGCATCTGGAGCTGCGGGCACAAATCAATTCCGGCGAGATCCTGGGTCCCCATTTCATTACCTCCGGTCCCTCGCTGAGCGGCCAGAGTGTCCGGACCCCCGAGCGGGGGATAGCGATGGTGACGGAACAGAAGCAGGCAGGGTATGATTTTCTGAAGCTGCACCCCGGGCTGACCAAAGCGACCTTCCCCGGCATCGCCCGTACCGCTGATGAAGTAGGGATTCCCATTGCCGGACATGTTTCGTTCAACGTGGGCGTTTGGGCAGCTATTGAGGCCGGATACGCTACCATTGACCATATGGATGGATTTATAGAAGCGCTTACCCCCGGCATTGATACCCTTGCTGCACAGGAAGCCGGCTTTTTCGGAGACCGGATCGCCTATCGTGCCGATACCACCAAAATCCCGGCACTTATGGAAGCCCTGAAGGCAAAAAACATCCGGGTGGTCCCGACCGAGGCGCTGGCCGAACGCTGGATGTCACCGGACGGTGTCGAAAAATTCCAAAATGATCCTGACCTCAAATACATGGATCAGAAGGTGATCGACCAGTGGATAAGAACCAAACAGAATTATAACAGCGGCCCGCACTTCAACAGAGAACACTCCGAAGCCCTGATCCGGCTCAGGCACCAATTGTTACGGGAATGTGAGCGGTATGGCGTTGAATTACTACTGGGTTCAGATGCCCCTCAAATTTTCAATGTACCGGGATTCTCCATCCACCATGAATTGCAGTACCTGGTCGACGCAGGCCTGACGCCCTATCAGGCGCTCAAAACCGGAACAGTCAATGTGGCCGGCTTTCTTGACCGGGAAAAATCCGGAGCCGTTCGGGTCGGGTATGCCGCCGATCTGGTATTGCTGGCTGATAACCCGTTAGACCATATTGCTCATACCAGGAAAATAGAAGGCGTTATGATGGGAAAAAACTGGTTGTCGAAAGCATACCTTGACGCGGAACTGCTGAAACTGGAAAAAAGGTGATCCGCCTGCCTCAGAACTTTCCTTCAGTAATGTAATCCGACGGCGTTTTATGATAGACCTCCCGGAAACATTTACTGAAATAGGGCAGATTGTTAAAACCAACCCTGTACGCAGTCTCCGTCACCGAAATACCCTGGCTCAGCAATTGAGAGGCTCTTTTCATCCGGTATTGGCGAATCAGCTCAATAATGGACTGGTTCGTCAATGCTTTTACCTTACGAAGCATCGTAGCGCGATGGATACCCAATTCGTTGGCCAACTCCTCCACTCCAAAAGCAGGATTATCCAGCTGCTGCTCTAACGTCTGGTAAAACTGCTCCAAAAAAGGATCGGAAACCACTGTCGTTTCTTTATCCGAATGAAATTCCTGAATACGTCCCTGTAACCATTTCCGGTATTGCTTCCGTTGCTCATTCAAATTGTAGACGGTCAGGATCAGCTCGTCTGCATGAAATGGTTTCGTCAGGTACTGGTCGGCCCCCTTTTCCAGTCCTTCCATCCGGCTGATTTGTGAAGATTTGGCGGTAAGCAGTATAACAGGAATATGCGAGGTCGCCAGATCCGTTTTAAGCTGATGACAAAGCGTCATCCCATCCATTACCGGCATCAGTACGTCGCTTATCACAATATCGGGCATGAGCTCCAGCACCCTGGCCCGGCCTTCCTTGCCATTGAAAGCATGCTGGACATGACAGGTATCCTTGAGAATATCGATAATCATTTCCGCCAGTTCGAGATTGTCTTCTACCAAAAGTACCGTAGGAAAATCATCCGGCACCCCTTCCGGCTCTTTCACCACCGGATTATTGACCGGGGCCGGTAATGCAATCGCTGGATCATGACGTTCATCGCCAACCGGGACAAGCGGCAGGAAAACCATAAAAATGCTCCCCCTGTTGATTTCGCTGGCAACCGTGATGGTGCCCTGTTGCAGGACTACCAGTTCTTTCACCAGCGAAAGGCCGATACCCGTTCCATTATGAGCAGCGCTATGAATCTGGTAAAAACGGTCAAACACCGTATGCTGCTGCTCGGCGGGTATACCTATCCCGTTGTCTTGTACCGTTAACTGAACCCCTCCGGACAAGGCGGTCAGCCGCACCTGTATCTGCCCGCCCGAATCGGTAAACTTCAACGCATTCGCAACCAGGTTATAGACCACCAGCTTCAGTTTCTCCTTGTCGAACTCATACTGACCCGCAATATTTCCGGCATTGAATACAATGGCTACCTCTTTTTCTTCCGCTACCGGCATAAACGAATGCACCAGGTCTTCTACAAAAAGGCGCAGATCGCCACAGGAATTCTCCACTTTCATGACTTTGGCGTCCAGTTTGGATAGTTCCAGCAACTGGTTAACCATTTGCAGCAAATGATGGGCGTTTCGCCGGATACCGCTAATCCTTCTATTGTTTATCCCGACAGCGTCCGGATCGGCAAGCTGCTTTTCGATCTGATCCAGCGGCGTCAGCATCAGGGTGAGCGGTGTCCGGAACTCATGGGTGATGTTGGAGAAAAAGCGGCTTTTCATTTCATCGATGATCCGCAGGTGCTGGGCTTCTTTCTGACGGGCGTATAAATTCCGCCATCCGTAGAGCAGTCCGCCGATCAGCAGGGTATAGAATCCGTACGCCCACCAGGTAGCCCACCAAGGAGGAGAAATATGAAAGGTCAGCGTACGAACATGCGGACTCCACACCCCCGATGTATTGGAAACATTCAGCTTCATCGTATACGCGCCCGGACTCAGGTTGGTATAAATTGCTTCCGGACGACTGGTTACGACCCAATCTTCGTTGATTCCTTCCAGTAAATAGCGGAACTTCATTTTCCCGGGGTTGTTGTATTGCAGCCCGGCAAATCCGACCGTGATAAAGTTCTGGTCAAAAGAAAGGTTTAAATGCGGCACCTGCTGGATGGCTCCGAAGTCTTCCAGCAATTCATTTTCGGGATCCAGCGATTGGTTGTTGACCTGGATATCGATGACAGCTACCTGGGGTTCGAAGAGATCTTCCCGGACCAGATCCGGATAAAAAGCCGTAATTCCCTCCAGTCCCCCCAGGACAACCTGGTCATCACTGAGTCTCAGAAAATGAAAACGATTGAATTCATTTGCCTGCAAACCATCCGACCGCGTGTAGTTTTTAGTAGCAAAGGTAGACCGGTCCATTTTGCACAGTCCCTGGTTGGTCGCTATCCAGAGCAGCCCGTTCGAACTGGGAATAGCCGCGTAAATAACATTATTGGGCAATCCGTTCTCTATGGTAAACCAGCGTGATTTCCCCGTTCGTTTATCAAACAGGCACAATCCGCTTCCGTACGTTCCTACCCATAACAGATTGCTGTCATCAGGATCGGAAAAAACACAAAAAAGCGCCAGGCTGCTAATAGAAGAAGGATCGTCCGGAGTGGGAAGATGCCGGCGTACTGCTCCCGTTTTCCGGCTTACCTGGAACAATCCCTGAGAGTTGGTAATGATCCACAGGTTGTCGGCATCGACCACGAACTGCAGCAGCCGCATATAACCGGCCCGGTCGGAGATCAGGCCGGACAAGTCGAGGGAATAAGGAAACTTCACCCACTGTCCGGCAGGCTCATCGTACCAGGCGGCCAGTGTGTCGTACAGCGCCCAAACCCTGCCTTCCGGATCAGTTGCCAGGGAAGCGGGCGGCAAAGGTTCCTGGTTCTGAAAGTTGATTAAAAAAGGAATCGCATCGAGCTGCCTGCTCGCCGGGTCCCAGCGGTAAAAAGGGGTTGCCCCTGTATTGAACCACACCCGGTTCCGGTGATCCAGCGTCGCCCGGAAAAAATAAGGCGATGTAGCAGCAGAGATCGGAGGCATCTGCTGCACGGGAATCCCGAGAATCCGGTGAATTAAGTCTGTGTGAAAGTCCTTCTCGTAGGCCATCGCCGTAAAGGGATAGGCCATCAGGTTAAACTTTAAAACACCTTCCCCGACCGTACCCACCCACAAGACATTGGATCGATCCACGTAGATCCCTTTAATCCCGTAGGTTTCTTTATCACTCAGGAGGAGTTGCAAGCCGCTTTCGGGATGAAACCGGAACATTTTCCCATACTGAACAATATAATCGTTTCCCTGAAGGTCGGTTGCAAACGTCGTTTCTGTGAATATCTCACCTGTTTCGGGATACCGGAACGACTTCATTTCGCCGGTCACCGGATTAAAAAGTGTTACATAGTTCGCGGAAGTAACCAGCAAAGTACCATCCGGACGTTCATGGATGCCGAAAATATTGTTTTCCGGAAGAGAATTAAGAACGCCGGGCTGATGCCTCAAGTGGAGAAAATGTCCGGTAGCGCGGTCCAGCCGGTCCAATCCGTTGCCGGTAGCCATCCACAGATTCCCTTTCCGGTCTTCCAGGATTCCCCGCACCTCATCATGGCTCAGCGAATGCGGGTCTTCCGGCAGGTGCCGGTAGTACGTTGTCTGTTGAGTAGTCAGATCATATGCCGCCAGCCCCTGTCCTTTAAAACTAATCCAGAGCGTTTTCCGGGTATCCGGCAAAATAGCATAAGGTCTCCAGGGAAGCGCATTTTTATAATTCGGATTTTCCGAAATATTTTCGATTGTCTCGTCCAGGGGGTTAAAATAATCGACGGACCCGTCTTCGGCTGTGATCCAGATCCCCCCCGCGGCATCTTCCTTAAGATTGATTACGGCGGTGCTCGAAAGAGAGGGCTTTTGTCCCGAGCCCGGTTGAAAAACTTTAAAGTTCCGGCCATCGTACCGGCAAAGTCCATCCAGGGTGGCCATCCAGATAAACCCCTGCCGGTCCTGCAGAATAGACGCAATAAAGGCTTGCGGAAGTCCCTGCTCACTGGTAATATGCTCCGGATTGGGCAATCCCCCCGACTGACCAAACGAAGCAAGGGGTAGGCTAAGAATAAGAACGAGAAGTGCAGGAACATACAAACAAATCGTCTTCAAATACTGCACGGTCATTATAAAGTCACGCTTTGGCTATCGCTTCGTGTGCCAATTTACGCATCCTGTAACAAAATTGACAGGATTTGTAAAAAAAATGACACCCTTCAACCTGCTCCTACCCCTAATATTGCGGGATCATTTGAATGTATCAATTATGATAACCGCCTTCCCTCTAAAACCCTATCTACTTAAACTCTCTCATCAAGTCCCGGCCGGCCTCACAGCTGGCCGGTTTTATGATCAGGGCTTCGCCGGGACCCGGTCCATTTCTCCGGCGAACATCTTCAGGATCGGGCGGAAAATTGGCGGACCGACGTTTCCGCCAGTACGAGTCACTGACCAGGAGGTGCTGCGAGCCGTCCTGCGACAGCTGAGCTAAAAGCAACCGGTATTGGAATAATTTAAGCTTGTCGAAGAATCTATCAACCGTTCGACCGCAGGTTCACAGCGTGACGGGTCGTATAGCAGCGTGCGGGGGATCCGCGGCTTTACAGCTTCAAAAACTGCAGCACGATCTCCGCGGCCTCCTCCAAGGCTGCAGGAAGATCATCATTGAGGAGCACGATGTCAAATTCGTCCTGAAAGCTGAGTTCGTAGCGGACTTTAGCGAGGCGGATACTCATGGTTTCCTCGGTCTCGGTACCCCGGTCAGCCAGCCGGCGGCAAATCTCTTCTTCACTGGAAACCTTCACAAACACCGAAAGTGCCTGTTCCCCGAACGCTTCTTTCAACTTCAGCCCGCCCTTTACATCCACGTCGAACAGAACGGTTTTACCATCCATCCATAAACGTTCAATTTCAGAGCGCAGGGTACCGTAGTAATTTCCGGCGTAAACCTCCTCCCATTCTACAAATTCCCCGGCTGCAATCCGGTGCCGGAAATCCTCCGGCGTCATAAAGTAGTAATCACGCCCCTGCACTTCATACGCTCTCCGTGCACGTGTACACGCAGAGATGGAAAACGATAGCTTATCCTGAAACGTTTCCAGCAGATGGCGTACGATCGTCGTTTTTCCGGATCCGGAAGGGGCTGAGAAGATGATTAATTTGCCTTTCACTAAAATTTACTGAGCGTTTTTGGTTACGGTCAACGTAATTAAACAACAAAGACCTACCGGTTAAAGCAGATCCAATTTTAGTTTTATTGTAGTAATGAGGTTTTCAGGGCAGGATTTACGTTCTATTTTCTGGCAGAGCGAATCTTTGATGCACTTGGCGAGGTGGTATTCATTGATACAGGGCATACAAACATCCATATTCTGCCTGAAGTGTTCCTTGTCTGCTTCTGACGCTTCTCCATCCAAAATGGCCTGAATCATTTGCATGCATTGCTCCTGGTGCTCACATGATTCCTTCATTTCACGTTGCCCACCCACTGCCGGCGAATTATTGGATTCTACACTCATCGAATTTTACTATTTTCTTACTGGACTAACTCATTACATGCTGATTGATAAACCCCAATCCACACTAAAAAAGTTTCAAATCATGCATTATATCCCATGCTTGATGCATAATTTTTTAGTTTTTCTTTCAATAGGTTTCTGGCCCGGTGCAACCGCGACCTTACGGTACCGATCGGAATATCCAGGATTTTCGCCATTTCTTCGTAAGTGAACCCTTCAATATCACAAATAATGATAACCGTCCGGAAGTCGACAGGGAGTGAATTCAGCGCATTTGCCACTTCATCTCCGATCATATCCTGGACAGTATGGGCACGTAAGTCTACGGTATGCTGCAGATCGCCGCCATCTTCGGAATTATAGGTGGTTTCGATTTCCTGGTAATCCACTTTGGCGGGTTCCTTGCTTCGCTTACGATAGTCGTTTATAAAGCTATTTTTAAGGATCCGGAACAACCAGGCTTTGGCATTTGTTCCCTCTTCAAAAGACGCTATGAAACGAAAGGCCTTCAGGTACGTATCCTGAACCAAATCGTTCGCATCGTCTTCATCCATCGTTAAACGGAACGCAAAATTGTACATGGAATCAATATGGGGCATGAATTCCTTGTTGAATATTGCGTATCGTTGGTCGTCTTTTGATTCTTCCTTTATCTCTTTTTTTGACATGGCCACTAACATAGGTCTTTCGGATTTGTAAATTGCACCTATTCCTTTCACCCCAGGCAGCGCTATTCTGATCAACAATCGTTCAATCCGATTTACTTCCGAATATTTTCAGACAACTGCCTATTACAAAAGTCAGCAAAAAAGTTGGGCCAAAAAAAAGTTTGCGCCAAAATGTCATAATTTACCGCCGATGGAAGGATTGCCACAGGAGAACGGTAAATGTTGTCAGTCCCGTGCTGGCCAGAATACGGACAGCGGTTTGTGCCAACAACGTGAAGCTATTCATTTCGATCAGGAACAACGCACTGTGATGCAACAAAATCAGCGGAAAAATAAACTGTACAAACCGTACGAATCCCATTCGGTGCAGGGTTAATGTTGTTACTTCTTCCCCTTTGGCCAGCACCTGGTACCGGAACCAGAAGCTGCGGCTATACGCGACAAGCACCGTAGCGCCGGCATGCAGGCCGAGGGTGTTCATGAAGGTGTCGACCAGAATGCCGGCTGCAAAGGCAATCAGCAGGTAAAGTGTTTTATCGGTCTCGGGCGGCAGCACCAGTATTGCCCCGATATACAAAAAACAAAACCCGTACCCCAACAGGGCCACATTCCGCAGCAGCAGGAGCTGTATCGACATACACACCACAAAGCCTGCTACGTAATAGAGTACTTCTCTCAGGTTCATTTGTCTACGGGTCTATTTTTTTATGCAATTCTTCCAGATCAGGGCGCACCTGATTGTGAACTACGTATACATAGGACAGCGTTTTAAAGTCCGTCGCCAGTTGTAAAGTTATCGTATAGGAGGTCTGGTTGCTGGGGGTCGAAATAGCGTTGACCGTCCCTACCATAACACCCGGCGGAAAAACAGCATTATAACCGGATGTAACCGCAGTGTCTCCGACAGAAACCGGTTTGTACCGCGATATATCGGTCAGCAGAATCTCGTTCGTATGTTTCCCGTCCCATTGTGCCGGCCCGATTTCATCGCTTCGCAACAATTGGGTAGACACCATAAACCGGCTATGCAAAATGGAAGTGACCACCGACATATGCTCCGAGCAGACCTGGACTTTCCCTACAATTCCCGACGCCGAAATAACCCCCATCCCCGGCGCCAATCCATCGGCCGTTCCCTTGTCGATCGTCAGGTAATTATTGGCCTGATGCAGCTGCATATCCACCACTTTAGCGACAGTAAACCGGTAGCGCTGCGCAAAAGCCGAATCCGGGCGGTATTCGGCCGGAGCCTTTGCGGGCGACAATTGCTGCAGGTAAGTAATTTGCTCGTTAAGCTGCACATTTTCTTCGGCTAACCGCTTGTTAACATCCCGTAAGTGCAGGTATTCCCGGACCCCGTTTGAAAAACCCAGTATCCTGGCTACGTAAAAATTGGAAGTATTAAAATAAGTGGCGCCCCAATAGGAGTTGCTATGGATCAACAGGCGGAAGCAAAGTACTTCCAGCAGTATAAAAACAATAAAACTTTTGTTTCTTGAGATAAACTCAACGAGTTGCAACATGTAGTGGCAGGGTTCTCATGCCAGCATCAGGTCATGAGCACCGGTTTATACAATTCCAGGTTTTTCAATACTTCACCAGTACCCCGAACAACCGCTTTCAAAGGTTCTTCCGCCACATGAACGGGCAACTTCGTCTTGGCTGCGATTCGCTTGTTGAGGCCGTGTATCAGTGCTCCGCCTCCGGTCAGGTAGATCCCGTTTTTATAAATATCGGCAGACAATTCGGGCGGGGAGATTTCCAGCGCCTTCATAACGGCCTCTTCTATCTTGGAAATCGACTTATCCAGGGAGTAGGCGATTTCACTATACCCTACTTTAATCTCTTTGGGGATACCGGTCATTAAATCCCGTCCCCGGATTTCATAATCCGCAGGCGGATTCTCCAATTCCGAAAGCGCCGACCCGATCGCTACTTTTATCATTTCGGCCGAGCGCTCACCGATCAGGAGGTTGTGCTCGCGCCGCATGTAATCCACGATGTCCCGGGTAAATACGTCCCCGGCGATCCGTACTGACTGCTCACAAACGATACCTGACAAGGCAATCACCGCAATTTCAGTAGTCCCTCCGCCAATATCCACAATCATGACCCCATTGGGTTGGGTGATATCAATCCCGATCCCGATAGCAGCTGCGATCGGCTCATGCACCATGTAAACCTCCTTGGCGCCCGCATGGTCACAGGAATCTTTAACCGCCCGTTTTTCTACTTCCGTAATGCCGGAAGGAATGCACACAACCATCCGGTGGGAGGGCGTAAAGAAGCGGCTCCCCGAATCGATCATCTTAATCATCCCGCGGATCATCATTTCGGCTGCCGTAAAATCGGCGATCACCCCGTCCCGCAACGGACGGATCGTTTTTATATTTTCATTGGTTTTTTCATGCATCTGCATCGCCTTATGCCCGATTGCCAGCATTTTCCCACTCATTTTATCAATAGCGATGATCGAAGGTTCGTCCACCACGATGTCATCCTTATGGATGATCAGCGTATTGGCCGTCCCTAAGTCGATTGCAATATCACTCGTCAAAAAATCAAATAACCCCATTGTATATTTATAATAATCGGTAAAGCCTGCCTTATGGTCTGCAAAAATAAAGATTATTGAGTACAATCAAATAGTAAAATTTTATTTAACCTTGCGATTCAACGGGTTTTTAAGAAAGTCGTTTTTTTTACCGATTTGCTAAATACTGTTTACCTTTGCGATTATGGGAATACGATCGGTTATAAGCCTTCCGCTGGCTCAATTTATAACACAACAAGAACGCAAATGGATAGGCGAACCGGCAAAGGCGCAGCAGCACTGGCTGGCTCAATTGCTAAAAAAAGGCAAATCCACAGCGTTTGGGAAAGCGCACCGGCTGGAGCAGGTACGCACGTATGAAGAGTTCCGGCAGGCGGTTCCGGTTCGGGATTATGAAGGCCTCCGGCCGTATATCGACCGTATCCTCGCAGGGGAACAGCACGTCCTCTGGCCAGGAAAGCCCTTGTATTTTGCCAAGACATCGGGCACCACGTCGGGCACGAAATACATCCCGATTTCCACGGACTCGATTTCCAATCATATCGATTCGGCACGCAATGCCATCTTGTTTTACATCAATGAAACCCGGCGGTCCGGATTCCTCGACAGCGGGCTTATCTTCTTGTCGGGCAGCCCTGTGCTTACGGAAAATGCCGGGATCAAAACCGGCCGTTTATCCGGAATTTCGAACCACCATGTTCCGGCCTATCTCCGCAGCAATCAGTTTCCTTCTTACGAAACGAATTGCATGGAAGACTGGGAAGACAAACTTGAGCGGATCATCGACGAAACCATCGACCAGCGGATGGGGCTTATTTCGGGCATCCCGCCCTGGGTACAGATGTATTTCGACCGGATCCTGGCGCGAACGGGCAAGCCTATTAAAGAGGTATTTCCCGACTTCTCCTTATTCATCTATGGCGGCGTCAATTTCGAACCCTACCGGGCAAAACTCTTTGAGGCCATCGGGAAAAACGTGGCTTCCATCGAAACCTACCCGGCATCGGAAGGATTTATCGCTTATCAGGACAGCCAGGAAGCTGAGGGCTTGCTCCTGATGCTGAACTCGGGCATTTTCTTTGAATTCATCCCCACTGAACATTACTTCGACGAAAACCCCAAACGTGTTTCCATTGAAGCGGTAGAAGTAGGCAGGAATTATGCCGTGGTGATCAACAACAATGCCGGGCTATGGGGATATTCGCTCGGCGACACGGTGAAGTTTGTCTCCACCGATCCTTACCGGGTAGTGGTAACGGGAAGAATCAAACACTTCATCTCGGCATTCGGGGAACATGTTATCGGAGAGGAGGTAGAAAAGGCCATGCAGTATGCCATGGAACGGCACCCCGAAACGGTGGTTACCGAATTTACAGTTGCCCCGATGGTGGCTCCGGACCAGGGGCTCCCCTACCATGAATGGCTGATCGAATTTGCCCGGCTTCCTGACGATATGGAGCGCTTCCGGATCGACCTGGATCACAAGCTGACGAAACTCAATACCTATTATGACGACCTGATCAAAGGCAATATCCTGCAAAAACTGGTCATCACGCCTTTGTCGCCGAATGCTTTTATCACGTATATGAGAAAACAGGGAAAACTGGGCGGACAAAATAAGGTACCCCGGTTAGCGAACGACCGCACCATTGCTGAAGGTCTGATCTCCTTATGACAACGTCTATGCAACAAAAGAAAATAGCGATACTCGGCTCCACCGGCTCCATTGGCACGCAGGCCCTCGACGTAATTGCCAGTCATCCCGACCGGTTCTCAGTTGAATTGCTGACAGCGCACCATAACGCCGGTCTCCTGATCGAACAGGCTGCGCGGTTCAGACCCCGGGAGGTGGTCATCGGAAACCTGTCGTTGCTTGAGCAGGTCAAGGCGCAGTTGCTCCCGCTGGGTATCCGGGTCTACGGCGGGACCGCCTCGCTGGCCGAAGTGGTTGCCCAGTCAGATGTGGACCTGGTCCTTACGGCCCTGGTAGGCTATGCGGGCCTCCTCCCTACGTTGAAAGCCATGGAAACCGGGAAGCACATTGCCCTGGCCAACAAGGAAACGCTGGTGGTCGCGGGCGACTTGGTTACCCAGCTGGCCCGGGACAAAAACATTCCCCTCTACCCGGTTGATTCGGAACATTCGGCCATCTTCCAGTGCCTCACGGGAGAAGCGGCCAACCCCGTCGAAAAAATTATCTTAACCGCATCAGGCGGTCCGTTCAGGGGGAAAGACCGTGATTTCCTGGCCGCCGTCACACCGGCCCAGGCCTTGAAACACCCCAACTGGGCAATGGGCGCCAAAATCACAATCGATTCTGCGACCCTGATGAACAAGGGGCTGGAAGTAATCGAAGCCAGATGGCTGTTCGACCTGCAGCCGGCACAGATCGACGTGGTTGTCCACCCGCAAAGCATCATACACTCCATGGTACAATTTGAGGACGGCAGTATCAAGGCCCAAATGGGATTGCCGGACATGCGTTTGCCGATCCAGTTTGCCCTTCACTATCCCGAGCGGCTGCCTTCCGCCTTCCCCCGGTTCGATTTTTCCGCGTTTCCGGCGCTCACCTTTGAGGCGCCCGACCGGGAAACGTTCCGAAACCTTTCGCTGGCCTATGAAGCGCTTGAAAAAGGAGGAAATCTCCCCTGCATTCTCAATGCCGCCAATGAAATCGCCGTCGCGGCTTTCCTCGAAGGGAAATTGTCGTTCCTGGGAATTTCCGATCTGATCGAATATTGCATGCACCATATAAGTTTCATCGACCGTCCTTCGTTGGATGATTACATTGCCTCGGATAAAGAAACCAGGGAAATAGCCACTGAACAGCTCAAGTCAAAGATATGCCCGACCTAGGTCTTTTGTCCAAATACCTCTCTGTAATCCTTGCGAGCACGCTCAAATACCTGGGAGGTACTTTTACCGGTTTTGCGCTCGGTCTTCATTGGATCGAAACGGTGATTTTTTCCACGGTCGGGATGATGGTTACGATCTTGTTAACCAATTTTGCCGGGACGCTGATTCTGCAGCTGATCGGGCGTTTCCGCAAAAAACCGCAGCGTAAATTCACCCGTCTCAACCGGATTGCTATTAAAATCTGGAGTAAATTCGGGATCGCGGGTATCGCCTTTCTGACCCCCGCCCTCTTTACGCCGCCTCTTGGAGGTGCATTGATGGTGGCTTTCAGGGCCCCGAGAATTCCTGCTTTCACCTGGATGCTGATAAGCGGTCTTGTCTGGGGTGTTATTTTCACCTTACTGGTTTATCAAATGAGTTTTATACGCGAGTGGTTTCATTAAATGCCGCTGAATCCCATGCAAGTCACTCCCTTCCCCACCGCTGCCGGCATTGAGGCGGCCCACCGGCTGATTGCCCCCTATATTCACAGGACACCGGTATACACCAACCAAACGCTTAGCGTTATAGCCGGCGCCGAGCTCTTTTTTAAGACAGAAAATTTCCAGAAAATCGGGGCGTTCAAAGCCCGGGGGGCACTGAACGCAGTGCTCAGTCTCTCTGCAGCGGAGCGAAAACACGGGGTCGTTGCACATTCCTCCGGCAATCACGCCCAGGGTGTGGCGTATGCCGCGCAAACAGTCGGTATCCCGGCCTATCTGGTGATGCCCCATCAGTCGCCGCAGGTAAAAATTGCCGGGGTACGTGCTTATGGCGCCCAGGTTACCTTTTGTGAGAATACGGCGGAAGACCGCCAGCGGGCTGCCGATGAAATCGCTTTCCGCACCGGCGCATCCTTTATCCATCCTTTTAATAACGACCAGGTTATTACCGGCCAGGCAACCGCCGCACGGGAACTTATCCGGCAAACCGATACGATGCTGGATTATATTCTTTGTCCGGTGGGCGGCGGCGGATTACTCAGCGGGACCGCCCTGTCGGCCGCGTATTTTTCACCCGGTACCCGGGTTATAGGAGCGGAACCGGAAGGCGCCGCCGATGCCGTCTTATCGTTTCACGCCGGCAGTATCTGCAAAGCGCCCTATATCAATACCATCGCCGATGGCTTACTGACGACTTTGGGTCCTAAAACCTTTGCCATTATCCGTCAGCATGTCTCGGATATCCTGACCGTTTCGGACGCCGAAATTATCAGTGCCATGCGGCTGATCTGGGAACGGATGAAAATTATCGTGGAACCTTCCGGCGCCGTACCACTTGCCGTTGCGCTCAGATACAAGGAACGGTTTCAGGGTAAAAAAGTGGGCATTATCCTCACCGGCGGCAATGTCGACCTGGGGAAGCTGCCGTTTTAGGCAGGGTTGCGGGCTGTCCAGCGGAAACCGCTAACACAACCGCTTTCCATTGGGTACTTTCCGTTCGGGGCTGCTCAGCACAATCGCGCCGTTTTCATCCTCCATCCCCGTTACCAGGCACTCCGAAATAAAATCGGCAATCTGTTTGGGCGGAAAATTCACCACGCAAATTACCTGGCGTCCGATCAGCGCTTCCCTGGTATAGAGCCCGGTGATCTGTGCACTGCTCTTTTTCACTCCGATCGGTTCGCCAAAATCAATCCATAGCTTGTAGGCCGGCTTCCGCGCTTTCTGAAAATCCTGCACCTCCAGGATCGTTCCTACCCGTAAATCTACTTTCTCAAAATCGTTCCATTGTATCGGCTCCATGTCCTGCTAAAAAAAGTTCCTCTTCCAATTTGATTGAAAGAGGAACAGTGATCCGCTGCCTTTAGTTCAAGGCTACCAGGGTCCGGGCAGGTACTTCTACGACGTGGGCAGTAGACAACCGGATATCTTTTACCATCCTTTCGTCACCGCTGGTCACCACCATCCGGTACGCACCGTCCGGGACACTGGCAAAATCGAATTGAATGCTGTGTATCCCCGCCTTCTTACCAAGCACATACCGTTGTAAAACTCTTCCCTTGTTAT
Organism: Telluribacter humicola; assembly: GCA_040394475.1. Taxonomy (GTDB): domain Bacteria; phylum Bacteroidota; class Bacteroidia; order Cytophagales; family Spirosomataceae; genus JBEBSD01. Next base: position 14,888 of record JBEBSD010000104.1, read on the forward strand.
CATACAGTTTAATCGAAACTGCCTTCCCCTCTTCCTTCTCCAGCATTAATTTCATTTTCAACGAATCTTTTACGCGATACATGCCCATTTTAAAGGATTCCTGCGGGAGCGGAACTGCGGGAGGGGTTGCTGCCACACTTCCCGCCATCAACAACAAACAGCAAAAGCCGATACCGATTTTCCTCACAACTTTTCTCATAACATCACTGGTTAAATGGTTTACTTTGAATGGCTAATTTTCACTATAAAGAGGGTCAGGAATACCCGCATGTGACAAGTTTGCGGGTGAACGGACGATTTAATTGATAAACGGTTAAATTTGCCAACGGGCGCCGGAACTTCATAGCAAAACCCGGCGCTATTCATTCATCAAAAGTTGTCAGTTATGAATCAAACATTCACCTTGAAAAGCGCCGACATAGGAGGGCAGGCGACCAATACGCAAGTCTTTAACGGGAATGGCTGCACAGGGGACAATATTTCGCCGCAACTCAGCTGGGAAAATGCGCCGGCAGGTACAAAAAGCTTTGCGGTCACGCTCCATGATTCCGATGCTCCCACCGGGAGCGGCTGGTGGCACTGGGTGGTTTTTAACATCCCCTCTACTCTACAGGAGCTGAAAACCGGCGCCGGCAACCCGGAGCAAAAACTGCTCCCAAACGGTGCAGTTCAAAGCCTGACCGATTATGGACAATACGGTTACGGCGGCCCCTGCCCGCCCGAAGGGCATGGATTCCATCAATATATGTTCACGGTCTATGCCTTGAAAACGGAGCGCCTGGACCTTGACAAAAATACGCCCCCGGCACTCGTCAGTTTCAACATCTGGGCCAACACCCTTGAAAAGGCTTCTCTGGTAATGTATTATCAACGTTGAGCCGTCTCAATAAAAAAATAGGCTGCCCGGTGGCAGCCTATTTTTTTATTGAGACGGGATTGTCTGCTTAAGATTATCGCAGGAACGCCATGGCTACCCCGCCATCTACGTTCAGCACATTGCCGGTCGATTTATCCAGTAAACCGCCAACCAGCGCAAAACAGGCATTGGCAATATCTTCCGGAAGAATCGCCTCATTCAACAAGGTACGCTTTGCGTAGTATGCCGGTAATTCTTCTATGGTAATCCCGTATGCTTTCGCGCGTCCTTCCGCCCATCCGCCGGCCCAGATATTGGAATCTGCAATAACCGCATCCGGATTGACACTGTTGACACGGATCTTATCGCCGCCGAGTTCGGCAGCCAGCAACCGCGACAAATGCGCCTGCGCCGACTTCGCCGATCCGTAACCGGCGTTATTAGGACCTGAAACCACAGAGTTTTTTGAAACAATATTCACAATATCTCCCCCCTGGTTTTGCTTGCGCAGGACCTTTACGCCTTCTTTTGAAACAAGGAACTGGCCTTTTACAAGGATATCGTACAGTTTATCCCAATCTGCGATCGAATGATCGGTCAAGGGCTTGGAGATACTGATACCGGCATTGTTGACGATAATATCGACCCCGCCGAATGCCAGCGCCGAAGCTTTAAATGCATTGACAATACTCGCCTCACTGGTAACATCCAGCGTTGTGGTGGCAACGGCATCCCTTCCAAACGATTTCTGGAACTCCGCTTTAGCGCCTTCCAGACGATCTTCGTTGATATCATTCAAAATCACTACACCTCCCTCCTGAACAAATTTCCTGGCAATTGCCTTACCGATTCCCCCGGCGCTGCCGGTAACCAGCGCCACTTTACCCGACAAGGGCTTCGGTTTGGGCAGCCGTTGTAATTTTGCTTCTTCCAGCAACCAGTATTCAATATCAAAAGCTTCCTGACGGGGAAGTGACGTATACGCACTCACCGCCTCGGCGCCTTTCATTACATTGATGGCATTGGTATAAAATTCCGCGGCCACCCGGGCTGTCTGCTTATCCTTGGCAAACGTAAACATTCCGACGCCCGGATACAGGATAACGACCGGGTTCGGATCGCGCATCGCCGGACTATTCGGACGCTTGCAGGTTTCGTAATACCCGGTGTACATTTTCCGGTATGCTTCAATCGCCGGGAGGATTTTCTCCTTGATAGCTTCGGTATTGCTCAGGTCCTCGTCGGGTGCCAGATCCAGTACCAACGGCGAAATTTTCGTGCGCAGGAAGTGGTCGGGACAAGAGGTTCCCAAAGGAGCCAGCCGCTCCAGGTCATTGGAGTTGGCAAATTCCAGTACGCGCTCGTCATCGGTAAAATGCCCGATCATCCGGACGTAGCTGGAACAGAATCCTCTCAGCACCGGCGCCAGTGCTGCCGCTTGCTCCAGGCGGGCAGCTTTTTCCAGGCTTTGTATTTTTTGTCCGCCGAACACCGGGCCTTTTTTACCATAGTTCGCTTCCAGGTATTCCGCGCACTTTTCGATCACCTCCAGGGTGTTCAGATAACTTTCATAGGCAGTGTCTCCCCAGGTAAACAACCCGTGCGAACCCAGCATAATGCCTCTTAACTGAATTCCTTTGGCGGCATTTTCCTCCAGACAGGCGCGCAGCTGCAATCCCAGATCAAATCCGGGACGCTGCCAGCCAACCCAGCCAACGGTCCCCCCGAACAATTCCTGCGTGATTTTCTCGCCATCTTTCGCCGCAGCGATTGCAATGGCCGCATCCGGGTGCAGGTGGTCTATATGTTTAAAAGGGAGAAAACCATGTAAAGGAGTGTCAATGGAGGGCGCTTTCGAAGCAAGATCAAAGATGCTATGGTTAAACAGTTCCACCATTTCATCTTCAAACTCCAAACCACGATAAACATTTTCCAGGCTCCTGAGACGGTCCACATACAACGCAGCACACCCGGCTTTGGTAAGCGTTCCAATATCGCCGCCGGAACCCTTAATCCACATTACGTCGGTCGGCTGCCCTGTGAGCGGGTCTTTATCCGTGATTTTAACTGAAGTATTGCCTCCGCCATAATTCGTTAATCTCAGGTCAGCCCCTAATAAATTGGACCTATAAATAAACAAAGCAACTTCATCGCCTGCTAATTCGGCGGCCTTTGCTTCGTCCCATAAATAACTGACATACTTAAAGGTTGGATTCTTTGACATTTTCTGCGATTGTGTTAAATAGTATATTTTAATGTTGTCCTTTTCGGTGTTTTTTATCTCATTAGCAAACATACCTCATTATAAACCTGAAACTTTCCTATACCTACCTGCTATTGTATTATTTTTTTACTTTTGCCGGCAGCGGTCAGTAATTGGGGATCGAAAGTCGGCTGGCGGCTATCGGAAATCGGCTATCGGCGGTCGGCTATCGGAAATCAGCTATCGGCGGTCAGTAGTCGGCTATCAGCAACCGCCCATTCCCCGT
>JBEBSD010000105.1:0-18110 GCA_040394475.1 Telluribacter humicola
AAAAAAACAATAAGGGCCTATAGCTCACAAAACGTTTGCCGGTCGGTTAGAGCACCTCACTCATAATCAGGTGGTCAGCGACACAGGTCCGGGAGGTAAAATGAAGAAAAAAAACAATAAGGGCCTATAGCTCAGTTGGTTAGAGCACCTGACTCATAATCAGGTGGTCCCAGGTTCGAGCCCTGGTGGGCCCACATCAAAATCAAGCACTTACGAGACAAAACTCGCTAAGTGCTTTTTTATTTGCAGCCGAAAAACACCACACGGTTCCGCCGCTCTTGCGTGGCATTCATACCCCCCTTTTTTCCACACAGGCCATGATTGCGGCCCAATTGGTCGGAAAATGATAGTATCTGTTACGCAAGTGATAACACAGGCAATCAGCGGGATGGTAAGTTTGTATACATACCATAACTGTGGTGAACGATGAAAAGACCTTTATTTACAGCGCTGCTATTATTGCTGCTGCTGGCCGGCCAGGGCTGGGCCCAGACGACTATCCGCTATGTAAAATCCACAGGCGACGGTGGTACTGCGACGGGCTCCGGCGATGACTGGCAACATGCCTCCAGCGACCTCCAGGCCATGATCAATAAGTCCAGTGCAGGTGACCAGATTTGGGTGGCCTCCCCTTTAAATCGACCCATCCGGCGAGCAGATGCCGTTACGGGTCCTGCTGTCAGTGACCGAAGCAATGCTTTTGTCTTGAAGGAGGGTGTAAAAATCTACGGCGGCTTTCCACCAGGGGGAGGATGGAGCTCGCGCAACCCGACCCAAATTGTAACGACACTTACCGGGGAGTTTGCAAGTCAGTGGACAGACGACGGAGACGACTCCAACAATGCGTACCACGTGGTGGTAGCGGCAGGTGTTTCAGCCAATACCGTACTGGATGGCTTTACCATTACCGGAGGACGTGCTAATAATTCATCAGGATTTATTGTAGTCAACGACCAGGAGGTTCACGCGGATCAGGGCGGAGGTATTTACAATGTAAATTCCAATGCCACCTTTGCGAACCTGACTATTATCGAGAACAAGTCTCTTTATTTTGGCGGCGGGGTGTATAACAACAACACTTCCTCCCATTTCGACAAGGTGACAATCACCAGGAATAAGGTCACGAATTCATACCTCTCCTTCTTAGGCAGGGGCGGAGGGATGAGTAATAGTGAAAATGCTGACGTGACACTTACTGATGTGCTGGTCAGCGACAATACAGCCGGCACGGATGGCGGCGGCTGCTACAATGAAAATTCCACTCCCGTGCTGACCAATGTAACCATCAGCGGCAATACAGCCGGAGACAGCGGAGGCGAATGGTATAACAACTCCGGCACCCCCGTGATCCGCAATTCGATTATTTGGGGCAATGGTGTTGCCGGGCACCTAGGTAACACCCAATACAGCCTCATACAGAACCAGAAAGACAATTCAGATTATAATCAAGAAACCAAGTACAACCTTTCATCCACTATCGCCCCCTTGTTTTCTGATGCGACCAGCGGTAACTACAGGCTATCAAGCAACAGTCCGGTTATCAATGCCGGCAGTAACCAGTATTATTGGGACGCTGTTAACGGAGGTGCCGCACTTCCGGACGGAGTGGATCTGTCCGGTAATCTCCGCATTTTTAACGGCGCCATTGACATGGGCGCATATGAAAGCCAGGTTATCCCCGACATAGCACCCGCTTTCGGTAATATTCTCTATGTCGATCAAAACGTGACGGGCAGCAATGGCTCAGGCGGCAGTTGGGGCAATGCAATACCTGAACTGGCCGACGCGCTTCGGTATGCGCGGGAGTTGAATAACCACGCGATAGGATACCCCCTGAAGATCTACGTGGCCAAAGGCACCTACAAACCCTTGTATCACGCTGGAGACGAGGAATTCCATACCAACGGAGGGCGTTACAACAGCTTTGTGATGGTCAAAAACGTACAGCTTTATGGTGGCTTCGATCCGGGCACCGGCATCACGGAATTATCGCACCCACGCATTCTCCCTTCTTCTGACCAGACAGGTGCGATCCTTTCCGGCGACCTGGAGATGACCGGAGAGAGTGCCGACAATGCGTATAGCGTCGTCATCTCTGCCGGAGACGTGGAAAACGCCAGACTGGACGGTTTTACCATCAGCGGCGGAAACGCAAATTCATCGTCGAGTATCCGTGTCAACCAACAGTCCTTTCAACGAAATCTCGGAGGCGGCGTTTGCAACTGGAGATCTTCCCCCGTCCTGGCCAATGTCGCCATCAAAGGAAATGAGGCCAGCTATATTGGTGCAGGAATTTACAACTATTTCTCTTCCCTGGTGTTGACCAATGTCGCTATTACCGGCAATACGTCGTCAACTTTCGGCGGTGGGGGGTACAATGTCGCTTCTGATCCGGTACTGACCAATGTCACCATCAGTGGCAATACAGCCAACACCAGGGGAGGAGAATGGTTCAATGCTTCAGGTACACCCATGATCCGTAATTCGATTATCCGGGGCAATGGCGTTACCGGGAATAGTAGTGCACCGCTATCCGATACCCAGTACAGCCTGGTACAGGACCAGACAATAACGGACAACCCAACCTATTATGCAATAACCAACCACAACCTGGCTCCGGACACTGCCCCACAATTTACCGACTCCAATAATGGTGACTACAGCCTCACAAACAATAGCCCGCTTGTCAATACAGGTAGTAACCAGTTTTACTGGGACGCGGTCAACGGAGGGGTTGCACTTTCTATGTGGGGCGGAGCGGATCTATCGGGAAATCCTCGTATTGCTTTCAGGACGATTGACATTGGGGCTTACGAAAGCCGGGTATCTCCCAGTCGCACACCCGGCCCCGGCAATATTCTCTATGTCGATCAAAACGCTGCAGACAGTGATGGCTCAGGTAGTAGCTGGGCCCATGCCATACCCGAACTGGCCGACGCGCTGGGTCATGCGCGAACCCTGAATAACTACACCACAGAAAATCCCCTGAAGATCTATGTAGCCAAAGGCAGTTACAAGCCCCTCTACAGCGCCGACGATACTCGCTACGGTGCCAATGCGGATAGGGGCAACAGCTTTGTAATGGTCAAAAATGTCCAGCTCTACGGGGGCTTTGATCCTGCTAACGGCATCACGGAATTGTCGCATCAACGGATCGTGCCTTCTTCGGAGCAAGCGGGCACGATCCTTTCCGGCGATCTGGGTACCCCCGGGGAGAATACAGACAACGCCTATCGCGTCGTCATCTCTGCCGGAGGCGTCGGTAACGCCAAACTTGACGGCTTCACTATCACCGGTGGAAACGCGGATACACCCTTGGAAAGTATCACTGTCAACCAGCGCGAATTTGACGGAAATCTGGGGGGCGCAGGCGCATTGATTTGGTTATCATCCCCTTCGCTGACCAATGTACGCATCACGGGAAATGTGGCCGGCTATGAGGGCGGCGGAATTTTCAACTTTGCTTCTGCCCCTGTGCTGACCAGTGTCGCCATCACCGGCAATACCTCGGCGGCGTCAGGCGGCGGCTGTTACAACCAAGGGTCCGATCCTGTACTGACCAATGTGACCATCAGCGGCAATACCGCTGCAACGGAAGAAAGCGGCGAGTGGTACAACGTTTCGGGTACACCCGTGGTTCGCAATTCGATCATCTGGGGCAAGGGCGTTGCCGGGCAACTGAGAAATACGCAATACAGCCTGGTGCAAAGCCAGACAGAGGCGGATTATCACGAAGCGGCCAACCACAACCTGCCATCAGATACTGACCCCATATTTGTACAACCGGCCGACGGTGACTTCACGCTGCTATACAGCCAGGCCGCCAATGCGGGTAATAACCAGTACTACTGGAACGCGGTCAACGGAGGCACCGCGCTTCCGGGCGGAGCGGATCTATCCGGCAATCCCCGTATTTTTAATGACATCATCGACATGGGCGCTTATGAAAGCCAGATTGCTCCCATTACACCCGGTTCGGATAATATTCTCTATGTCGATCAAAACGTTGCGGGCAGCGATAACACGGGCAGCAGTTGGGACAATGCGTTAACTGAATTGGCCGACGCACTTCGTTACGCGCGGTTTCTAAATAACCACACAGCAGAAAACCCCCTGAAGATCTACGTGGCCCGCGGCAACTACAAGCCCCTTTACAATGCCGCCGATCATGACTATTTTGTCAACGCGGATCGGAGCAACAGTTTTGTGATGGTCAAAAACGTACAGCTCTCCGGAGGCTTTGATCCACAGAACGGGATTACGGAATTGTCGCACCGGCGGATCCTGCCCGCTTCGGGCCAGGCCGGCACAACCCTTTCCGGCGATCTGGGTGTACCCCAGGAGAATACCGATAATGTGCATTGCGTCGTCATCTCTTCCGGAGACGTCGGCAACGCCATACTTGACGGCTTTACCATCAGCGGCGGAAACGCGGAATCATACAGTTATATGACTGTCAATCAACTGAGACCTGAGCTGCATTATGGAGGTGGGGTTCATAACCACTATTCATCTCCTACGCTGATCAATGTCACCGTCACCGGAAATACGGCATTTAGCGGTGGGGGAATTTATGACTATGAATCATCCCCTATTCTGTCCAATGTTACCATCAGCGGCAATACAGCTACACGTTACGGCGGCGGGATATATAGCTATTATTCATACCCGGTCTTGACTGATGTCATCATCACCGGAAATACAACCGGGACTTCAGGCGGCGGGATTGCGACCTATGATTCAGACCTGGTCCTGACCAATGTCGTCATCACCGGCAATACGGCAGGCTACGGCGGCGGGATTTCCAACGTTGGCAATCCCATCCTGACCAATGTCATTATCAGCGGTAATACAGCCTCACAAACCGGAAGTGAATTTCAAAATGAATGGTCTTCCAATGATAAACCCGTGATCCGTAATTCGATAATCTGGGGCAATGGTGTTACCGGAAATTACCCGGACACCCAATACAGTTTGGTGCAGGACCAGACAGAAGGCGATAACCCAAACTATTATTTATCATCCAACCATAATCTCGCCTCGGATAAGGACCCGTTGTTTGCCAATCCGGTCAACGGCGACTACACGCTGCTACGCTGCTCGCCTGCCATCAACGCCGGCACACCGGATATCACGGGATTAAATCTTCCGCCGACTGACCTGGCGGGGCAGCCGCGTGTATTTGCGGATCGCATAGACATGGGCGCTTATGAAAGCCAGGAGTTGCCATCCTCCGGATTGGTTGCGTCGTCCGGCCAGGTGGAAACGATACAATCCAAAAATGGGAGGACCGACTATGTTAACGCCTGTAACGACTGGCTGGCGTCGGTTACCACGAGTGGGCAGGCGACCGATATCGAAGGCAGCACCACGGCACGAGTATGGATGGCGAACCGGCAACCGGCAGAATACGTCCGTCGTCACTACGAAATCACGCCGGCCGGCAATGCCGGAGGCGCTACCGGAAGGGTCACGCTCTACTTTACACAGGCTGATTTCGATGCGTTCAATGGTAACAACCCATCCGCCCGACTCCCGGATGGGCCGGCGGGGGATATTACCAAACTACTGATCGAAAAGCGCGGCGGGGTCAGTTCAGACGGCAGTGGAAGACCCAACACCTACCCGGGCAGTCCGGAGACGATTACAAACGCCGAAGTGAACTGGAACGACGGTCAGCAGCGCTGGGAAGTGAGCTTTGACGTGACTGGCTTCAGCGGTTTTTTTGTCAAAACAACCAGCGCGCCGCTGCCCGTACGCTGGATTTCTTTCGCTGCCCGGTTAAACGAACAGCATCAGGGTGTGCCGGAATGGAAAGTCGATGAAAGCAGCGTTTCGCATTACGAAGTGGAAAGAAGCGCCAACGCCAAAAATTTCTTAAAAATAGCCATGATCGCAAGCCTTGGCGACGGCATACACCAGTACAGCGTGACAGACCCCGTCCCGGCGGCAGGAAACATCTACTACCGTATCCGGCAGGTGGACCTGGATGGCGCCTACACTTACAGCCTGATCGTGAGCGTTTCGGCTGCCGAAGGTAGCCGGTTAAGCGTTTATCCCAATCCGGCGGCAGACAGGGTGACCGTGAAAGTCGGGCCGGAATACATCGGCACGAAACTGCGGCTGATCAATGTAGCGGGTGTGCAGCTGCAGGAGATTACCGTCAGTGAACCCATCCTGACACTTTCCATGCAGCAGTACGCGACGGGGATTTACATGCTATATACCGTGGATGGAAGCGTGGTCAAAATACTGAAGGAGTAGGGAAGGATTTAGTGGTGCGGCCCGGAGAGCCGTCGGCTCAGTCGAAAAAGCGGGGAACAGCCTCCCCGCCGATCCATCCGCAACACACGGAACCAGACGAAAAAAGCCGCCCTCTTGCGAAGGCGGCTCCTACCCTTTGGGGGTAATAACTATTTGCTGGGTTTCAGTTCTTTGATCCGGGCAGCTTTTCCATGACGGCCGCGCAGATAGAACAATCTTGCACGACGTACTTTACCGCGACGTAATAATTCGATTTTAGAAATGCTCGGTGTAAGGATCGGGAAGATACGCTCTACCCCGACGCCGTTTGAAATTTTACGAACGGTAAAAGTCTCTCCGGTCGAATTAGGATTACGGCGTTGAATCACCGTTCCCTGGAACTGCTGAATACGTTCCTTATTCCCTTCCCTGATTTTTACATGCACTACAATTGTGTCGCCCGCCTTGAAATCGGGATACTCCGCCCTGCGGTTCTCCACAGTAGCCTCAACGAGTTTAATTAATTCGCTCATGACGATGGTTTGATTAATACTGTTTGGTATCAACTGTGCTCAGCGGACTGGGTGGCGCCCATTCATTCAACGCAGTTTCCTAAAAAGGAGTGCAAAAATAAGTGAAGATTCCGACTATAAAAATGTTTGCCGTGAAATTTTGGTAAAAGCGTTAAAAGATGAGGTTTTTTTAGGTGTTAGGTGTTAGGGAGCTGTCGGAGGTCGGCTGCCTCCTGACCTGCGGAACTACGGGGTGTGAGTGCGGGTCTCAGACCCGCACTCACGCTTTCACCGTCGAAGACGGGAAAGAGCAGGTCATGTCAGGCAATGGCTGATAGCTGACAGCCGACGTCCGATAGCCGATAGCCGACTTCTGACAGCTGATCGCCGACACAGCGCACCCTCCGACCTGTGGTGCGACTTTTTTAGACCCGATACCTGTTACCAAACTGTTTACCCATGAAAATCCTTACGGCACCCCAGATCAGGGCGTTGGATGCCTATACCATTGAACATGAACCGATTTCGGGCATCGATCTGATGGAACGTGCGTCCAGGGCCTTTACGCAATGGTTCGTGAGCAACTATGATCCCACCCGTATCGTCTGTATATTCTGTGGAAAAGGCAATAACGGGGGGGATGGGCTGGCCATTGCACGGCTCCTTTCCCGGCGCATGTACACAGTAAAGGTGTATATCGCCGATTATACGGCCGGCGGCACTCCGGATTTCAACACGAACCTGGAACGGCTGCAGGCACATTTAACCCCGGAGATCCTCTCCGAACCTCAGGCGTTCCCCGTCCTCCCGAAAGAGGCCATCCTGATCGATGCCCTGCTGGGGTCGGGTTTATCCAGGCCGGTAACCGGCCTCCTCCGTGAAATCATCGTCCGGCTCAATGCTTCAGGATTGCCAATCATTGCCGTCGATATCGCCAGCGGGCTCCGGTCCGACTCCCCGAACAGTGCTGACGACGCAATCGTCGAACCCACTCGCACAGTGGCTTTTGAAGTCCCCAAACGCGCCTTTATGATTCCCGGCAACGATCGCTTTGTCGGCAACTGGCAGGTGGTGCCGATTGGGCTGGACGCCGGGTTTATGGCCTTGCAACCCACGGACTGGCACCTGACGGATAGGGAATATATACCCCACACCCTCCGGCAGCGTGGCAAATTTTCCCATAAAGGAACCTATGGTCATACCCTTCTCATTGCCGGCAGCTACGGAAAAACAGGCGCTGCTTACCTGGCGGGCAAAGCGTGCTTTCGTTCGGGAGCCGGCCTGCTCACGTTCTATACTCCCCGCTGCGGTTACGCAGTACTTCAGGGCAATCTGCCCGAGGCAATGGTGCTCACGGCCCCCGGCTATGCGTTCATTTCCGGTCTGCCGTCACTGGAACCCTATGCAGCGATCGGGATAGGGCCCGGAATCGGCACCGATCCCCTTACGGCGGCAGCCCTCCGACAGTTGCTTGAAACGTATTCAGGGCCACTGGTGCTGGATGCCGATGCCCTGAACCTGCTGGCAGCGTATCCGGAACTGCTGAAGCTTTTGCCGGAAAACAGCATTTTAACGCCACATCCCAAAGAATTTCAGCGGCTGGCAGGAAAAGCGGACCACGACTACCACAACCTCGTGCTGGCGCAGGAGTTTGCCGCAAACTATCGTGTTATTATTTGCCTGAAGGGAGCGCACACCGCGGTGATCCTCCCGGATAAAACCATCTTCTTTAACAATACCGGGAATCCAGGAATGGCCACGGGTGGCAGCGGCGACGTCCTGACCGGGATCATTACCGGACTGCTTGCGCAAGGCTATCCGCCGAAAGATGCCGCACGCGTCGCCGTTTACAAACACGGAGAAGCCGGCGACAGGGCTGCCGGAAACTATACGCAACCCGCACTGATTGCCTCCGACCTGATCGAATACCTCCGTTGGTAAAGCCCACCGTTTACGAACAATTATCCTGCCTACTGGCCTGGCATAAAGTTTGAGAGTAACTTTACCGAAACAATATCCCTACCATTATAAATAGTACCACCATGCGACCGTTACATTCCGACCTGAATTATTTTGGAAAAACCGAAAAGAAAAAACCGATGATGAGCCAGGCTACCTGGATAGGCGGGCTATCGCTTTTAGCCGTTCTCTACCTCCTCTTTCGTTTTATAGACCCGATCCTGTCCAAAGGTGCCATTCCCTGAACCGGTGATGTTAGTAAATCCAGGCAAAAAGGAGTAGTATTGCGCACTTGGAACAGTAGTGCTACTTTATGAACTATCTGGACGGATTCAGCAAATTTATTTTCAGCCAGCATCTTGCGACCGGCCTTAAACTAACGCTGGCGGCCATTATCCCCTGCCTGATTTTCTCGCACTACGGGATACTGGATGCCATGATCTCCTTCCCGTTAGGGACCTTGTTTATTGCCGGAACCGATAGTCCGGGCCCTACGCATACCCGGCGGAATACCCTGATCCTCACCATCCTCCTGGCCTTCCTTATTGTCTATGGGACCAGCCTGCTACACGACCTGCCGGTATTGTTTTTTTTCGCCATCATCTGTTTCGGAATGTTCTTTTCCATGATAGGCGTTTACGGAAACAGGGGCAGCAGCGTGGGGACTATTTCATTGCTCATCTTCATCATTACAATCGACAGTCCTTCTGCAGCCGGCGGCACCTTCTCGCAGGCGATCATTTTCGCGGCCGGCGGTATTTGGTACCTCCTGCTTTTCTTTATGCTTGATAAACTCCGTCCTTACCAGCACGTGCAGCAGCTGATGGGCGAAAACTTTGTCAATCTGGGAGCGCTTCTCACCACTAAATCACGGTTTTACCGGGCGAATATCAACTTCTCCCGGCTTTCTGACAAGATGCTGCAACAACAAATCGGCATCCGGGAAAACCAGGAAAACCTGCGGGAGATCCTCTTCCGCACCCGCCAGCTTGTCTCGGAATCCAGCAACAAAAGCCGGACACTCATGCTGATGTTTCTCGATAGTATCGACCTCTTTGAACAGATACTCAACTCTCAGCAGGATTACCAGAAACTGCACCTGGCCTTTGGGAACTCCAAGATTTTAAGGGTTTTCGGGACCTATCTCTCCTGGCTGGGGGCTGAAGTCCAGCATATAGGCGTAGCCGTGCAGGCCGGCATCCCCTCGCGGCCCCGTCACGATCTGGATGAATCCTTCCACAAGTGTGAACTGATCTTTGTCCGCTACCGGGAAACCCACATGACCCAGGACAACATAGAAGATTTTATCATGCTGCGGCAAATTCTCAACAGCATGCGGGATGTCACGCAGCGGATAAAAAAGCTCCACCGGGCGACCCGCTACGAGGCCACACGGCCTGAAGATATCCAGACCTATGTAAGCTCCGACGAAATCGCCCCGCCGCAGGACTACCATCCCCGGCTGCTGCTCGACAACCTTTCCCTCAAATCGGGCCATTTCCGGCATTCACTGCGGCTGACCATCGCCTTACTGATTGGCCATTCTCTCTCCCTTTTCTGGGAAATCGGACATAGCTACTGGATTTTACTGACCATCGTCACCATTATGAAACCCGCCTTCAGTATCACCAAACAGCGTAATCTTTACCGGATGGCGGGTACGGTGCTGGGCGCAATTGCCGGTTTCCTGTTACTCTACCTGACCGATAACACCATCACCCTTTTCGCATGCATGATCATTGCCATGATCGTCGCGCATACCTTTCTGAAGCTCAATTATTTCGTAGCCTCTATCGGGATTACGATTTATGTATTGCTGGCCTTCAGCTTTATTACCCCCCATGCTATCAACGCAGTTTTACTGGACAGGGTGACCGATACTTTCATTGGTTCTGCCATTGCGACCATCGTTTCCCTTTTTGTCCTGCCTCAATGGGAATACCAGCACCGCGAAGGATTTATCCTGCAGGCGCTGCGTACCAATCTGCGTTATTTCGACACCGTCGCCGGGGTTTTTGAAGGAAAACCGCTGGATATGGGCGCCCTTAAAATGAGCCGGAAAAACGCCTTTATCGAACTGGCCAACTTATCGGATACGTTCCAGCGCATGATGTCCGAACCCAAACGGCAGCGTGTCAAGCTGGAAGATTTCCACCAGTTCGTAGCGACCAGCCACATGCTGACTTCGTATATTGCCTCGCTGTCGACCTATGCCCAGACAGTAGGGCACAAATACCAGATAACCGCCTTTACACCACGTATCCGTAAAATCAAAAGGAACCTGGGAGATGCAGCCGACATCGTGGAAGGGCGCTATGTGGAACGGACGGTGGTGATCCGCCAGCCCACCCCCCAGAATGAACAGCTGCTGGAGATGCTGGCCAGTATCAAAAAGGAAATCCGGGAGACGGGAAGAGAAGGAGTCCGCGACCCTTCCCTTAGCAGGGAATTATCGGAACTGCGTACCATCGATGAGTTATTCGAGCTGATTTACACCATTACCATCGATGAGGTCAAGATCCTGAACCGGTTGTTTTAGTTCCTCAGGCACTTGATCTCCCGTTGTTAAGTCTTACGCCTGCGCGTTTTACAGAAAAAAAACAGGTTTCCTGCTATTCGTTACCAGAATTGCTATATTTGGAACAGCTTTTCACGAAATGCCGGCAGCAACCTGCCTGAAACGATTTACAGAAACAACAACGAACCCCCGCTATGAAACTATCCCGTTCCCGGAGGACCTCCTCCCGGGCGGTTTAATCATCAGCCAGATTTACCTGAAGCGAGCTAAAGGAACCTTTCCTGTTACCCGGGTTACTGATCCCTGCAACGAATTTACCAAGTACAATACCGATCATTAACGTTAAACAACTTCAAAAATGAAAAGACTCCTTTATTTCACTGTGCTCGCGTCCCTGTTCTTCCTGACAGGATGCGGCGAACAAGAAAACGTACCCGACAAGTTTATACGGAAAAGTGTTTACTCCGACGACGTCGCCAGGGACCTGGAGGCGCTGGACAAAGCACTGGAAATCATGCGCAGCAAAGATTGCTCTGACCCTCTCAGCTGGTATTATCAGGGCGCCATGCACTGGATTCCCGACACCATCAACGGCCCCAACAGGCTCTGCGACTCCTACCAGACGATGGCCGACCTGAAAGAAGCCTGGGACAACTGCACCCATACGGAAAGCGGGGCCGAAGAAATTCATTTCCTGGTCTGGCACCGGTTGTATACCTGGCATTTCGAACGGATCGTCCGGAAATTATCCGGGTATGCAGACTTCGCCCTGCCTTACTGGGGGTATACCGACACACTGGATACCCTTCAAAGCCGGACGATGCCCGCTATTTTCCGAACCGGCTCCACCCATCTGTTCGAACCCGCCCGCCTGGACAGTCTTAATAACGGGTTCCCCATCAGCGGTAAAGCTACCCGGAGACTCAGTTTATCTAAGCTGAATGAATACCGGTTGTATGCACTGTACAATGAGAATATCAACAGCGCCCCGCACGGCGCCATGCACAATTACATAGGTTTCGGAAACGATATCCGGGGAAAAAGCCTGCCCAACAGCGTGTGGCAACAACCTACCAACGGGATGATGTCGGAGGTGGCAACGGCAGCCTTTGATCCGATCTTTTGGGTACATCATGCCAATATCGACCGGATCTGGCAGCAATGGACCAATTCCGAAAATGGCCAGAATGTTCTCCTGGAAGAATTGAAAGCGGCTCCCTGGCCTTATGTTTTTTTCGATGAAAACGGAGAAAAGGTCACGTATACGATCGAAGAAGTTGTCGAAAACCTTTATAAAACCGACTACGACTATGACGACACCCCGGTAGCCCCCAAGACGGCTCCTGAACTCCGGGAAAAACGCCTTAACCTGGCTGCTGTCCAGACAAAAGATACGCTGGCAAAAATCACCAGGGCAACCTCATTGAATAATAAAGTCACCAACATCTCCCTCGCCAACCTCAACCGGGAAAAGGCGAACCTGCTCAGCGCCGCCAACCCGGAGGGTGAAATTCTCATTCTGAATGTCACGGTTTCATTTACCAAGGCTCCCAAAGGCGATTTCGAGGTATACCTCAACCTTCCGACAACGGAAACCCCTACCCCCGAAAGCGACCATTTTGCCGGCTTTATGACATTCTTCGGGGCCGACCATCAGCATACGGGCCATCAGCACCATGCCCCTGACTCCAGGACCCGGAAGACGTTTCGTTTTGAGATCACACCGGAAGCCCTCCATTCCAACGCCCTGGAAAAGGAAGCGTTCGAATTGTCCATCCATAAGTTTGACGGTTCCGGGGAGGATGATATCCGGATCGACCACCTGTCGATCATTAAACACTAAGGATACCTGTAAAAGCAATTTGCCCAAACCGTCTTAACGCGGTTTGGGCAAATTCAGGTGCCGGCTATTCCCGATGCGGGCGCTGCTAATCCTTCTAATTCATCAGCTGATAGACCGCAAACGACAGGATCCATGCCAGCGACATGGTGTACGCCAACTGGATGAGGGGCCATTTCCATCCTCCCGTTTCACGGTATACGGCCGCCAGGGTACTCATACACATCATGGCGAACGCATAGAAAACCAGCAGCGACATGGCAACTGCCGGGGTATACCTCGGCCCTCCCGTTTCGGGATTGATTTCATTTCGCAGGCGCTCCTTAATCGTACTTTCATCCTCCGCATCGCTGGCTCCGATGCTATAAATAGTTGCCATGGTGCCGACAAATACTTCTCTGGCGGCAAAAGAAGCCAGCAGAGCGATACCGATTTTCCAGTCGTATCCCAGTGGCCTGATTACCGGCTCCATGGCCTGCCCGATCCTGCCGGCATACGAAGTTTCCAGCCGCACCGACGAAACGGCCGCTTCCAGCGCTTCGTCGGACACCATCGTCAGCTCTTCGCGGACCTGCTCTTCCGCCCTGTCCTGGCTGTCGCCCGGTCCGTAGGCCGCCAATACCCACAGGATAATAGAAACAGCGACAATGACCTTACCGGCCTGTACCACAAACGCCCGCACACTGTCGTACATCATCACCCCTACATGGTTCCACCGGGGCCATTTGTACGTTGGCAGTTCCAGGATCAGGTACCCGGTTTCATTTCTTTTGACGAAAACGGTCATCAGGTAGGCAGTAAAAATGGCGCCCGCAACCCCCAGCAAATAAAGCCCCAGCAAAGCGAGTCCCTGCAAATTGAGTACCCCGAGCACCTTTTGATCGGGCACCACCAGGGCTATCAGGATCGTATAAATCGGAAGCCTCGCCGAACAGGCCATCATCGGGGTCGCCATAATGGTCACCAGGCGTTCATAGCGATTGGAAATGGTACGGGCCGACATGATCGCCGGCACGGCGCAGGCCACACCCGAAATAAGGGGAACAACACTCCGGCCATTTAACCCGTACGGCCGCATGATCCGGTCCATAATCACCATCACCCGTGCCATATAACCCGATTCTTCCAGCAGTCCGACGAGTGCGTACAGCAATCCGATCTGCGGGATAAATATAATCACCCCTCCTATCCCGGCCATGATGCCATCCGTAAGCAGGTCGTTTAAAAGGCCCGTGGGCAAGACTTCCTTCGTCCAGGAAATCGCCTGGCTGGTCGCTTCGTCAATAAGATCCATCGGGTAGGCTGCCCAGGAAAACAAGGCCTGAAAAACCAGCAGCAATACGGCCAGGAAAATAACATACCCCCAAAACGGGTGCAGCAGCAGTTTATCAAGCTTCGCCGTGGCCGGATGCTGTCCTGTCCCTCCTTTGCTCTTGACAGCCTTATCCGTGAGCGCATGAATGGCTTCGTACCGCGCGATGGTTTCATGCTGCAGCCACGCCGCTTCATCGAACCCGTGTTTTTCAATCAGCTGGTCCAGCCGCACCCTGGCGGGCGCCTGCAGGAAACTCAGGTGATCATGCTGGCACACGTACTGAAGCGCCAGGTACGGATTCCGGATACCATATTCCCGGCTGACTTCTTCCAGCAGCGGCTGCAGATCCGCCGACGGATTAAAAAACGAGACGGCAGGTGATGGCTGCTCCAGTACCCCGGCGACCGCTTCCTTCAAACGATCCAGGCCTTCGCCGTTACGCGCATTGATTTTCACGACGGGCACCCCGAGTTCCATGGCCAGCTTTACGGCATTTACTTCCAGCTGCATGCTCACGGCGATATCCAGCATATTGAGCGCCAGCACAACCGGCCGCCCCAAATCCGCTATTTCCGTAAACAGCAGCAGGTTCCGGCTCAGATTGGAGGCGTCCGCCACCACGATCACCGCGTCGGGAAAGTCCGCATGGTCCGGATTCGCCAGTACGTCCATGACCACCTTTTCATCTTCCGATTTCGGGTAAATGCTATACAGGCCCGGGAGGTCTACCACCACCACTTCTTCCGTCTGCCCTTTCCCGGGGACACGCGTAATTCCCGTTTTTTTATCGACGGTAACGCCCGGGAAATTCCCGACTTTCTGACGCAACCCGGTCAGTTCGTTAAAAAGTGATGATTTTCCGGAATTCGGATTGCCTGCAAGGGCAACAACAGGTTTTCTAGGTTTCAATATTCGTACGCGTTAAAGATCACAGGACGAGGGCATTCAGCCGTACCCGCGGATTACAAAGGACTTTCGACCAGGATGCTCCTGGCTTCACTTTGGCGCAGCGCCAGGTGATAGCCGCCTCCTATACTGATGCATACAGGATCCCCGAAGGGTGCGAGGGCCAATACCTGCACCTCCCTTCCCGGAAGGCACCCCATTTCCAGTAGTTTATGGGAAATTAATCTGTCTGTCAGGGATTTGATTATCCCGGTCTCGCCTCTTTTCAAATCTGCTATACTCCGACTCATCTCACTATAAAAATTACCCTTACAACCATCTCGCGAAAACCTTCTCCCGCTTTCGTCACTGCCGATCGCGGCAGGATCAGCCTATCGTTGCAATTTAGATTCAGTATAAGTATCACAAAGAAACGGCTCTGCTTTGATATAATCAAATAATAAATAATGCAATCCCGTTTCTACGGGTCGTAAAAGGCCAAATAAGCTCCCCTCAAATTCCTCTTTGTCGGCTTTATCACCTAATTTTGCAAAAAAATTCAGTGAGTCGTATTGAAAGAGGTACAGGCACTTTTGTGGAAAGAAATCAAACTGGAATGGCGGCAGCGCTATGCCCTCAACGGGATGATTCTATACATTGTCAGTACCATTTTCATCTGCTACCTCAACTTTAACCTGAATCAGAATCTCCTCAACCCGATCGTCTGGAATACATTGTTTTGGATTATTCTTATGTTTACCGCGGTCAACACCATCAGTAAAAGTTTCACCCAGGACAGCCAGGGGCGTCTGTTGTACTACTATACACTGACCAGTCCCTATGCGCTCATCCTTTCCAAGATCATTTATAACTCCCTGCTGATGGTCATCCTCTCCCTGGCAGGTTTTGGATTGTACCAGTTTATAATGGGCAATCCGGTAGGTGACAACGGCATGTATTTATTATCGTTGCTCTTGGGCAGTATTGGTTTTGCCTCGGTGCTCACTATGATTGCAGCGATTGCCTCCAAAGCGGGAAACAGCGGGATGCTGATGGCAGTGCTGAGTTTTCCAATGGTAGTTCCCCTCTTGCTGATGGCGATCAAAATGGCAAAAAACGCCATGGACGGGCTGGACCCCGCCGTGAGCCTGGACGAAATCTATGTACTACTGGCAATTGATGCCATTGTTATCGCGTTATCACTCATTTTGTTTCCCTATATCTGGAAATCGTAACCCCTTAAATTAGCCGGTGCCATGAAATTACAATGGTGGAAAATACTTACAATCCTTCTTCTGATCTACGTACTCATTGCCGGGCTGGCCGGTGAGGTCCCCCGACAGGCTATTCTCAACGAAACGGTGCGGAACCTGTATTTCCATGTCACGATGTGGTTCGCGATGACGACGTTTTTGTTTATTTCGTTGATTTATTCCATTCGCTATCTCCGTTCCGGAAAAATTTCGGAAGACGACAAAGCAGTTGAATTTGTCAATTCGGGGATCCTCTTTGGAATGATCGGCTTCGCAACCGGGGCGTTATGGGGCAACTACACCTGGGGTTCTCCACTTCCGAAAGACCCTAAAATCCTGAGCGCAGCCATCGCAATGCTTGCTTACTTCGCCTATGTAATTCTCCGCGGGGCCTTCGACGATGAGCAGAAAAGAGCCCGCATTACCAGCGTCTACAATATTTTTGCCTTTGTGATTTTCAATGTTCTCATCTATATTCTTCCCCGTATGACCGACACCCTGCACCCCGGCCAGGGCGGCAATCCGGGATTTAATATCTACGACAACGACAACATTATGAAGCCCGTTTTTTATCCGGCCATTCTCGGCTGGATCCTCTTGGGTGTGTGGATAACGACTCTTAGGGTCCGTTTGAAAAAAGCAGAAAGAAACCTTACCGAAAATTAACCCGTATTATGAACTTTAAATATAACTTTTGGCAAACAAAATTCACCAAACAACTGTTATCATTGTTGGGCCTGTTCATTTTAACCGCTTCTTCCCTTTGGGCGCAGCCTGGAGGTGGTATCGAAATGGCTGATAAGCTGCGGGAAGACGGAAAAATATGGGTCGTTGTCGGAGTAATTGTTTTGATTTTTATAGGTATCATTACCTATCTGATCCGGCTCGACCGTAAAATCAGCAGACTGGAAAAGCAGGTGCGGAAGGAGTAGGGATGTGAGGTATGAGGTATGAGGCGTTAGGTATGAGGTGTGGCTTTCGGAAATCAGCTATCGGATATCAGAATTTGTAAATTGTATATAATAAAGGTGAAGTGGTTGTAAACTATAAACTGATGCCTATCACCAGCTACCTTTTTTGGTTATGAAAAAAATTCACATTTTCGGACTCATTGTTATTGCCATAGCAGTAGGTATTATTATTTCTACTGCCGGCGATGCCAGTACTTACGTCTCTTTCGGCCAGGCCGAGGCCATGGCTGCCAAGGGCGATAATGGTAGTATCCATGTGGTAGGAGTGCTTACTAAAGACGATGCCGGCCAGATCACCAATATGTTGTACCGCCCGGAAATAGATCCCAACTATTTTGAATTTGCGCTTATCGACAATGAAAACCGCGAACAAAAAGTAGTGTATCCCAGCCCCATGCCACAGGATTTCGATAAATCGGAGCAGGTAGTTGTCATCGGCCGTATGGAAAAGGATTATTTTTACGCAGAGAAAATCCTTCTGAAATGCCCTTCCAAGTATGAAAATGACAAGCTGGAAGTCACGGAATTTGAAGCAGGGAATTCGCTGTAGCGGCCCCAATTAATTAGTTAAATACATTAATCTACTCATACATGTACCATCTGGCAGTAGGTAG
>JBEBSD010000106.1:0-17016 GCA_040394475.1 Telluribacter humicola
ACAGGCTGAGTCCCTGATCAAAAAAATACTGTGCGCTGTCGGAATCGGTGGTCACCGGATACGAATGACTGCCCCAGCCCGGCAATGCGCCGGTGTACCGGCCCTCCGCCGACAAGGTTATCTTCTCCGTGCCCGCCGTACCGCAGACGGGAATGACCACCGGCTGCGATTCCGAAGGCCGCAGCCCCGAAGCATTTAACCAGACAAGGCCTGAAACAAACAGCATCAGAACAACAAGCAGCGTTTTCATGTTTATAAAAAGGTTTGAGCTATTAGCTGTCAGGCATTAGCCGCGCGGCGGGCCGCCTTATTCATCGGCCGGTTTGTGTGCTGCTAAAACCTAAAAGCTCATGGCTATTTCATCTGTATGGAATTAAGGTTCATTTCCGACCTCCGAAAGCCGATAGCCGAAAGCCGAAAGCTGACAGCCGAAAGCTGAAAGCTGACAGCCGAAAGCCGACCTCCAAAAGCCATTCAACAAGCTAAAGATACAAAACAATCCATTTTATTCAGAACAGCCCCCAAATTTATGGCGCTGCCGGCTGCCCGGCCTGTTTCTTTAACCCCTTCATCAATTTGCGGATGGCCGCCTGCTGTGAATTAAAACCATTGCTGCCATTGGGACTGGCCTTATAACCGGGTGAGTGCCATTCGTCTTTTCCCGCGTGCAGTTCCACACGCACTTCAATCGATTTCCCGCCCCAGGAAGTCCAGGTGATTCCTGTGGAGCCGTGTGCGCGGACAATCATTTCAAAATCGGCGCTGCCTCTCGTACTGACTACCTGCCAATAGCCCCATTGCTGCAGATTACGCTTTATATCCTGTACAATTTCTTTTGGTTCCCCGCTTACGTACACGGCTTTTCCCCTTTCGAAAAATGCCTTTTGCCCCCATGCGCCCATGCTCACTACCGTGAGCAGCATACTGATCGTGAAATTTCTGATTGTCATAAAATTTACTGTTAAATGGTTGCGGATCTGCTGGATTATAATGGATGCAAGTTGCACGGAAATGCAGGCAGAAAACATACCCGTATTCAACCAGATTTTCCAGGTTGAAAAATGGCTGAAATCAGGGGTGTTTTTCAAAGACCCTTTTACGGAATTTTGCAGCGAACGGTTACCCGTTCCGACAGGTGTTCACACCATTAATCATTCACCATTAAACAAAATATTCTTATGAAGACACTACCCTTATGGCTCCTGGTAATCGTGGCGGCAGTCAGCCAGCCGGTACAGGCCCAGCAGCGCAAGACATTCTTTTTCGGCGGAAACGCCGGTCTGAACCTGGCGTCTTATTTTATGACGGAAGATTATGCCGATTACTATACCCGCAGAAAACCGGTGGCAGGGATTACCGCGGGATTTGTTGCCGGCGCTGCTTTTGGTAAAATGGGAGTCCAGTCGGGAATCCACTTTACGCAAAAGGGTACCAGGGCCGAAACCGAGAACTTCCGATTGAATAATGGCGGCGTCGGCTATCTGAAAGGATGGGAAAAGGCAAATTTCGTTACCATTCCGCTGTTTTTTAGGTATCAGTTCACCGATGACAAAATCGGGTTCTTCATCGCTGCCGGCCCCAGCTTTAACCTCGCAATCGGCGGATCGTACCGCAGCAGCGTGCATACTGCGGCAGGGCAATCTGCCCATGAATCGGGCAGTCTGAAATTCGGGAACGGCCTTACGCAAACCTACCGGCGTTTTCAGCCCGCGTTTGGCATCAATCCGGGGGTGACGTTTAAGGCCGGGGAATCCGGCCGAATCGGTGTAAACCTACTTTTTGACCTTGGATTCAATGCGCTTAACCGCCGCCGCGCCGAGGCCGGTAATGTCAATGGTGCGATCAGCAATATAGGGACGGCCATCAACTTTACTTATGTGAAGCATTTGCCGCTCGGCCGGAATGAAAATTAAGTAAGCCGGTTAACCGGATAGTAACCGCTAAATGGTATATTCATTTTTTTAACACTTGAATGCCTGATTACGATATCGTGTGAGAGCGGTAGAAAAGACGATTTTGACGTATAAACCAGCACCTATGTCCCGCACACTGAACGGCATTTACTGTTTATGGATTCCGCTGATCCTGCAGATGGGATGGCTCCTGTTGCAGGCGCCCCAGGGAATCCCGGGCGTAACCGGCTACTCCGACAGCCTGGTGACGGCGCTTGAAAAACCGATTCCCGATTCGGCTAAAATCCGGATACAGTACCTGCTGGCCGACTATTGGAGCGACCGTGACAGCAGCAAGGCGTTTTATTATGTCAGAGAGGGATTGCAGAACAGCAGGTCCGACCCCTTTCTGAATGCGATCGGATACTTTTACCTGGCGGGGAATTATTTCAGTTACGATGGTGAGAAAAGTGCCAACCTGTACCTGAAGGCAGACAGCCTGCTTCAGCCATTTACGACGCCGGAAGCCTACGTGTTCCGGTCCAGGGCATGGCATAACTACGGCGCTTTGCAGCAGGCGCAGGACGACGAATATGCTTTTGCTGACATTCTGCTGAACAAAGCGATTCCGTTTGCACAAATGGCCAGGGATTCGGTAAGGGTCGGGAAACACTACCTTTCGTTAGGAATCATATTGACGAATCAGGTCAACTACGACCGGTCGATCGAGTACCTCAGACGAGCAGAAGCGATTTTTGAACAACACCCTGCAGACGATCCGGACCGGATAGATCTTTACCTGAAGTTTGCCCGGAATTATATTTTTAAAAAGCAGCCCGGACCTGTTCCGGCCTATCTTCAAAAAACAAAAAAGCTGCTCGCGAAAGACCGGCAATCTCACTACTGGCCGGAGTATTACCTGATCGAAGGGATGTACCACCAGTTGGATAGCAATTATTCGGCGGCCCTGACGAGCTTCGATCAGGGGATACGGGTGGCGGAGGAAGTGAAAAGAGAGGAGGAAGTGGCAGCGATATTGTTCCAGAAGTACCGGGTGTACAGAGCGCAGAAGAAGTATCGGCAGGCGGTGGCGACGCTGGAAACAGTCATGAAAGGCGAAGATGAAATGCAGGTTGCCCGCAACCGGCTGCTCCACTATTTTCACATGGCGGAAACCCAGGCGCTGCTCCACAATTACTCTAAGGCCTACGACTGGCTCCTGAAATTTACGGTGCTGGCAGATAGCGCCAAGATGGAACAGACCACCCGCGAAGTAGCCGCCCTGGAAGCCCGGTACCAGTCATCGGAAAAGGAAAGGCAGATTCTCTTACTGCAATCAAAAAATGAAAAGGCGGAACTGACGATCAGGAACAACAAGTTGTTCCAATGGCTGCTTGGAACGGTTAGCGTGTTTTTGCTGGTACTGGCTGCCCTGCTTTTCTTTTTTTACCGGAATACCCGTAAGCTGATGGAGCACCAGCAGCAAGTGCATACACTCGAACTTCATAAGCTGAAGCAGGAGCAGCGGATTCTGCAGCTCTCCGCTATCCTCGAAGGGCAGGAGCAGGAACGGACCCGCCTTGCCCGCGACCTTCACGACGGTCTGGGAGGATTGTTGTCAGGTATTAAAATTGAATTATCCGAGAAGATCAGGCATGCCGGAAACGGAGAGCAGTTTCAGCCGGTTATCGGGCACCTGGATGCGGCCGTGAACGAGCTGCGGCGAATTGCCAGAAGCCTGATGCCCGAGATACTGACGCAATACGGATTGACGGAAGCAGTACGTGAATTTTGTAAGTCACTGAGTATTCCCACCGGCCCAGCAGTGGTTTGCCAGGTTTTCAACTACCAGGGTCAATTACCCGCTGAAAAGGAGGTCGTACTGTACCGGATCATTCAGGAACTGGTGAATAATGCGGTTAAGCATGCCCGGGCCAGCCAGATTCTCGTGGTATTGCAACAGCGTGATGCAATACTGTACGTTACGGTAGAAGATAATGGAATTGGGTTCAAAACCGATGGGATTAACCATAAAGTCAGTTCGGGGATAGCCAGTATCCAGGCAAGATCCGAGTTTTTACAAGGAGAACTCGCTATCCACTCGTCTCCCGGCAATGGTACCACCGTCACGCTGGAATGCCCTGTTTAATGGAAAAAGGATATGGACGTATTTATCATTGATGATCATCCGATTGTACTGGAAGGACTGGAGAACCTGCTTCGTCAGCGCGAAAGTATTCACGTGACCGGCGCCTTTGCCAGTGCGGGCGCGGCACTTGAAGCGCTTGAAAAGGCGCAGCCCGACGTCATACTGCTGGATATCAACCTTCCGGACAGGGGAGGGGTTGACGTGTGCAAGCAGATCCGGGAGACGTATCCTGCCGTTAAAATCATCGCACTGAGCGTCCACAATGAGCGGCCGGTAATCCTGAACATGCTGCAGAGCGGCGCCAATGGATACCTGCTGAAAAATGCATTGGGAAGTGATATTATAGATGCCTTATGGGACGTGATGGGCGGGAAAATGTACCTGTGCCCCGGCGTCATCAGCGCCCTCGGCAATATGGAGCGGCAGGCCTTAAAGGAAATACCCCGCCTCACCCGCCGCGAAAAGGAAATCCTGCTCCTGATAGGCGAGGGGCATACAACACAGCAGATCGCCGGGAAATTGTTCATCAGCACGCATACCGTGGAAAGCCACCGCAAAAACCTGATGGACAAATTCGGGGCGCCGAACACTACTACCGTTCTGAAAATAGCAACCGAGTATGGATTGATCTGACTTCCGGCGCTCATTTTTACGCACTGAAAGGTAAATTTTGCCGGGAAACGACACGTCTGTCAAAAATGTTTTTACATTTGCAGACTAAACATAATTAGTCTAAATAAAATGTATGCAAAATTACCAATCTCGTTAGCAGCTATTTTTATCTCTTTGCTGGCCGGGCTTGAAGCAGTGGCCCAGGAACGGCAAATCCGGATTACGAATGAACAAAGGCTACCGGTTCCGCATGCGACGATTTACCTGAACCAGAAAGCAATCGGTAAATCCGATGAACAAGGGACCTATACCCTGCAATCCGATTTGAAAAATCCGATGAATCTCCTGATCACTGCAGTAGGTTACGCGCCATTTTCGGTCCGGGTTAAACCGGATACCCTTACCGTGCTGCCGGTTACGTTAGCCATGGACGACGTCCGGTTGAAAGAAGTAGTGGTTACGGCGGGAAGAAAAGTAGAAAGTATCGACGAAATCCCTTCTTCCGTCTCCATTCTTACCCGCAGGGAAATAGAAGCCCAGGCCATGATCAGCCAGGACCTGTCGGCCATCCTGGGCAACAGCGTGCCCGGGCTGGGAACCGGGACCAACAAAGCATCGAACTCGGGCCAAACGCTCCGCGGAAGGCAGGTGCTGGTGCTGATCGACGGTATCCCGCAATCTACGCCGCTGATGAACGGTTCAAGGGATATCCGGACAATTTCGCCGTTGGCCATCGAGCGCGTCGAAGTCATCAAGGGCGCCACTTCCATTTACGGAAACGGATCGGGCGGCGGCATCATTAACTACATTACCAAAAAGCCGCAGGGGGACAGGAAAATAAGCGGACAAACCAATGTGGGGACCAGCCTCAATCCCTTGCATACCTCTGAAACACTGAGTTACAGGGCGTCTCAGCTCCTGCAGGGGAAACTGGATAAGTTAAGCTACGTGGTCAGCGGAAGTATGGATTATACCGGCTTATTCCGCGACGGCAAAGGCGAAGCCAATGGTCAGGATGACGGGCTTTCCAATACCTACCAGTATAATGCTTTTATTAAGACGGGCTATCAGTTCAATGACAAAACCTCGCTCACAGCGTTCTATAATTTTTATAAGAGCATCCAGAAATCGGATTATATCAACAAGGCGGGCGTGTACGGACAAACGCCTTCAATAGGGATCAAGGGAGATAATCCGGGCGATCCGGCCGGGACGCCGTTCAACCACAACGTGTCGCTCAACTTCCACAGGGATGAACTTTTCGGACAAACTTCGCTCGATCTGACGGCCTATTACAATCATTTTATTTCAATGAACCGGTATGTGCCCGGCGGCACGGCCTGGTATGGTCCCGGACAAACCCAGATCCAATCTACCAAAAAAGGCATCCGCCTGAATTTGAATACCCCCTGGAAATTGGGGCCGATACCGGGAGAAGTCACCTATGGGATTGACCTGCTGAATGATAAAACAAACCAGTTTCTAACCGATGGCCGGATTTACATTCCCGACATGGATATGGTCAACCTGGCCCCGTACGCGCAGCTTAAAGCGGACCTCCTTCCGGACCTGATTTTCAAGGGAGGCGTACGGTATGAGAACGCCTCGGTGACGGTAAAGGATTTCAACACGATCGCAACCGGTCCGGACGGGCAGGGCAGTATTTTTGTAAAGGGCGGAAAGATCCCGTATAATGCGACCATGTTCAACGCAGGGTTACGGTACACCCGGTTTGACCTGTTCAACCCGTTTGTGAGTTTTTCTCAGGGATTTGCGATCAATGAGCTGGGCAGGATTTTACGGAGAGCCACGGAAAGTACCCTGGATAACCTTGAAACCGACGCGATCATTACCAATAATTATGAGGTGGGTTTTTCTTCCCGGTATCAATGGCTCAGCCTGTCGGCGGCCTATTATTTCAGCACATCGGAACTGGGGCTGAATATGGTGGATGTAGGAGGCTATCTGATGCCGCAGCGGGAGCCGGAGGAGGTGCGCGGCTATGAGCTGGCAGTGGATGCACGGCTGAGCTCCAAAGTGTCTGTGGGCGGAAGCTATGCCTATGTGGAAGGAAAGGCGGAACTCGACGACGGCAAGAAGGTATACCTGAACGGCATCCGCATTGCACCGCCCAAAGGAACGGGTTATATTTATTACAAACCGGTCCAGAGGCTCGACCTGCGGCTGTTTTGGGTACATACCGGTTCCCGCGACCGTTTTGAGGTGAATAGCAGCGGAAAGTACAACAACAGCGAAGGTGCCGTCAGACCGGTTAACTTGTTTAATTTAGCGGCCGGTTATACCGTTAATCCCTCATGGCGGGTGTCGCTCGGTATTGAGAATATTTTCAACACTTCGTATTACCCGGTGGTCAGCCAGTACAGAGGAATCGACGCGGAATACGTTCGTGGCAACGGTATGATCGCCAATCTGAATGTTTCATTTCAACTCTGACCGGAATGGCTGTGATACGCTGGTTGCACCGCTGGCTGGGACTGCTTACGGGAATGGTGGTGTGCATTGTCAGTCTGACGGGATGCGTGTATGTCTTTCAGGAAGAATTGCGGGAATGGCTGTACCCTCAGAAATACTTCATACCGGAAGGCGATCAGGCGCTTTTGCCGCTGAGCGCTCTGAAAGAACGCGCGCAGCAGGCATTGGGCGACAGCGAGAAAATCAGCCGGGTAGATGTCTATCCGGGGCCTGATCGCACCTGGGTTTTCAGGGCGGTCAAAACCCGGGAAGATGCGCTGGGACACTGGAACTACTACACCTATTACAAGCGGGTATTCATGAACCCGTACGATGGAAACGTGGTGGAAATCGAAGACAGCCGGAATGAATTTTTCCAACTGGTCCTCAGCCTGCACATGAACCTGCTCCTGGGACATCGTTACGGTAAACCGATCGTAGGGTACGCTACCCTGTTGTTTGTCGTGTTAGCGATCAGTGGAATAGTCTTGTGGTGGCCCAAAAAATGGAAGAAGAAATCGGTCAAACGAAGCCTTTGGCTGAAGTGGAATGCGAAGTGGAAACGGTTGAATTATGACCTGCATAATGTTCTCGGATTTTATAGCCTGCCGCTGGGCCTGCTGGTCGGATGGACAGGCCTGGTCTTTGCGTTTCCCTGGATAGACACGGCTACCCAGAACCTGTTCAATCGTTTTTCCGCTTCTGAGGTCCGGGCAACTGCAGTATCGCAGTCCGTTGCGCTGCCCTCCGAACAGCTGTTGGACCACGCGTTGACCTATAGCCTTCAAAAGCACCCCTCTGCGGACATGATGTCCATCCGGCTGCGGGAAAAAGCGGATGTGCCCCTCGACATTCAGATTCGTCTGCAGCGGGGAAAAACGAGTGATTTTGTATGGTACTATTTTGAACAGGAAACGGGCCGGCTGGTCGATGTCCGTTCGTCTGCCACGCTGGACCCCGGAGGAAGGGCAAGGTCGCTCAACTTTGACCTGCATGTAGGCAGTATTGGCGGACTGGCTACGAAATGGATCTATTTGCTGGTTTCCCTGATCGTGGCCACACTTCCGGTTACCGGGTTTATTATATGGTGGCATAAGAAGTAAGTGCTGCTGTTCGGAGGGAATGGGCAATAGGGAATGGGGAATAGGGAATAGGGAATAGGGGAATGGGCAATAGAGAATGGGGAATAGGGAATGGGGAATGGGCGGTGGGGCTTTTGAATCACCGGAGTGCGGGCGATTCTTTCTTTTGACAGGATTTTGGTTCCGGGATCTTTTCTTTTCTCCT
Source organism: Telluribacter humicola (assembly GCA_040394475.1). Taxonomy (GTDB): domain Bacteria; phylum Bacteroidota; class Bacteroidia; order Cytophagales; family Spirosomataceae; genus JBEBSD01. The sequence goes on from JBEBSD010000106.1 coordinate 8,413, forward strand.
GATTAATACGCAGTTTTAACGATCGAAACAACCGATCGGCTTATCAAAAAGAGATTCAGAATACTGGTCGCACCGCTGGATTGGGGGCTGGGACACGCAACGCGCTGTATCCCTGTGATCCGTTACCTGCTCGAAAAGGAGCATGAGGTGGTCATTGCGGCAACAGGTCCGGTGGCAGTACTTTTACGGAGTAATTTCCCGGAGGTGCCGATAGTGCCGCTGCGTGGTTATGAGATCCGCTACAGCAGCAACCGGTTTGCTTTCATACCGGGAATCCTGGTGCAGGTACCGAAAATCCTGCGGGCAATCCGGTACGAACAGCGTTGGCTTCGGACGTTTCTTGAAAAGGAGGCCTTCGACCTGGTGGTGTCGGATAATCGTTATGGCTTAACGGCAGCGGGCGTCCCCACAGTGATTCTCACGCATCAGCTTCGCATCCTGTCCGGGTGGGGAACGTGGCCGGATCGGGTGCTGCAAAAATTCCATTTCCGCCTGCTGGAGCAGTTTGCCGCTTGCTGGGTGGTGGACCGGCCAGGGGAGCATAACCTGGGCGGGAGGCTTTCGCATCCGGGAGAAATTCCGCGCAATGCCCGGTATATCGGACTCCTTTCACAGCTCGCGGCGGGGAGATCGGGTGTTGAAACGGAAAAAGGGAAGATTCTGGTGCTGCTCTCGGGGCCGGAACCGTTGCGGGAACTATTGGAAACAAAATTGCTGGCGCAACTTTCGGCGCTGAAAGACTACCGGTTTGTTTTGGCAGCAGGTAAACCCATCGGAAAACCGGCGGCCGGTCTGCCGACTCATGTGCAGTATCATCCCTACCTGAATGCCCCTGAATTAGAAAGCGTGATCCGGACATCGGAGCTGGTTATCTGCAGAAGTGGTTATTCGACACTGATGGACCTGGCACTGCTGGGGAAGAAAGCATTGCTGATACCGACTCCCGGCCAGACGGAGCAGGAATACCTGGCCCGGTTGCTCCGCACCCGAGGGGTCTGCCTGTTCAGGACACAACAGGAAGTCGACCTGGAAACCCATATTCCCGAAGCGCTGGCTTTCCCGGGCTTTGCAGACGAACCGCCGGAAGAAGAACCGCACCGGTCGATGCGGCAAGTCCTGGACGAGACGCTTTTGCATCTTCCAATTCAAGACCGATGAGACCAGCTGCTGCCAAAATCTCTCCTGCCGGGTGGCGGATGACTCTGTTCACGGGGCTTACCGTTTTTTGCGTGTATACCTGTGCAATGGGACTGCGCAAACCGTTTACAGCCGCGACTTTCGACGGCCTGGCTTTTTTGTCCATCGACTATAAAATCTGGCTCGTCCTTACGCAGACAGCCGGTTATACCCTGGCGAAGTTCTACGGAATACGGTTCATTGGCGCGCTGAGACACAATCGCCGGGAAAAGGTCCTGGTACAGCTGATTGCCGTGGCATTACTGGCGTTACTGCTGTTTGCCGTGCTGCCCGCGCCTTATAATATTATCCTGTTTGTGATCAACGGATTCCCCTTAGGGATTATCTACGGCATCATGCTGAGCTATCTGGAAGGCAGGCGCACAACAGAGCTTTTAGGTGCCATGCTTACCACCAGCTTCATATTTTCAGTAGGACTGACCCAAACTGCAGGCCGGTATATTTTACTGGACTGGCGGGTCAGCCAGTGGTGGATGCCCTTTGTAACGGGGATGTTGTTTTTTATCCCCATGCTGGCCGGGATCTGGTTCATGCGCAAAATCCCGCAGCCCGGAGAAGAAGATAAAGCATTGCGTACCGAACGGCTGCCGATGGATAAGGCCATGCGCCGGCATTTTGTCCGGACCTTCCTGCCCGGTCTTATCCTGCTGGTGCTGGTCTATATGTTGTTTACGACCCTGCGCGACTACCGCGGCAACTTCGCGGCCAATATCTGGGAGGAGCTTGGGCTCGGGGGACAATCGGCGGTGTATACCGCCTCCGAAATCCCCGCATCCCTGGTTGTGCTGGTGGTGATGAGTTTGTTGGTGCTTTTCCGGGATAACCTGATGGCGCTGATGATCAACCATTTGCTGATCATTGCCGGCTGTGTACTCTGCATGGCTTCCACCTGGGCCTATACGGGGGGGATGGTCTCTCCTTTTTGGTGGATCACCCTGACGGGGGTTGGGTTATACATGGTTTATGTGCCGTTCAACTGTATGTTGTTCGAAAGGCTTATCGCGGCGTTTAAATACAGCGGCAATGCAGCCTTCATTGTCTACCTGGCCGATTCAGTTGCCTACATCGGGAGTGATGCCGTACTGCTCTTCCGGAACTTTGCACATGTGAACATGTCCTGGAGCGGTTTTTACATCCGGATGGTCTACCTGGTTTCGGCGACCGGCATTGTACTGACGCTGTTGTCCGCCGTTTATTTCTGGCAGAAACACCGCCGGTACCGGGTGCTGCCGGCCGGAAAGTAACAACCGACTCAACTACCGGGGAGGAGCTTCCGGCTCCGGCAGTTGGGTCGGCTGCTTACAGAAAAGTTACCGCGGCTGCGGGATCAACTACTGAAATCAGGGATGTCAACCCGTATGCCGCCTTTCATAGCCGATTCGTGGGCACAAATGCCTGCACAGGTGTAGTTGGCGGCCAGTGCGGCGTCAACTGCTGAATCCCGTCCTTCAATGATGGCTGCTACAAATTCCTGTACCAGGTGCGGGTGTGATCCGCCATGACCAGCGCCCTGCAAGAAGGAGACGTGGTTGGGATCATCTATTTTTTCCCGTTTGGTGAAATGCTTGATCGGCTCAATCAGCAGTTCGTCGGTGTCCGGAACATCGATCCGGGCCGCATTTTCACCGCCGTCAAAAATGACGTGGCTTTCATCCTGAAGCTGTTCCCATTCGAACGACATTCTGGTGCCGTACACATCGTAACTTTCCCGGTACTGCCGTACGAGGTCAAACAGGGAACGGGTAGCTTCGGCGACGACATCCGAATTCCGTAAAGTAAAGGTCGCGGTTTCTACGGCAAAAGGAGAACCATACCGGCTGGCCAGGTCTTCGCTGAGACGCCCGGATCCGTGACAAACGACTGTTTCCGCGATGGTCTCATTAATTTTAAGGAGGGGTGAAATCGCATGGGTCCCGTTGAGCATCGGAGGGTAGCCTTTCCAGTATTCTCCCCAGCCGTCCATACTCATGTCCTGAATGTGGGAGCCCCGCACAAATTGAATCCTCCCGAGCTGGCCGGTTTGTGCCAGTTGCAGCCCGTATAAAAACTCCCGGGTATAAAGCGCGGTTTCCATCATCATGTATACTTTCCCGGAGCGGCGCTTGGCGGCTACAATGGCTTTGCAATCTTCAACGGTCATCGCCATCGGAATCGTACAGGCAGTATGCTTGCCCGCATTGAGGGAGGCAAGAGTCATACGGGCATGATCCGGGACAGGGGTGACCACGTGAATAGCATCGACGTCTTCGCGGCCGGGGATGTCTTCAAACCGTTCAAAGCACAGGTTGGGATCCAGGTTGTATTTAGTGGCGAGTTCGTTGAGTGTATCCGGATTACGGGTACAAATTCCCACCGCTTTGATGTTGGGATGACTGAGATAGATCGGAATGAATTCCTTTCCAAAGCCCATACCTACGATGACAACGGTGATTTGTTTCTGACTCATTTGATTTGATTTTAACAGTTATACAGTAAGGATTTTTATTTTCTTCCGGCGGCCCACTTGACAGCATTCTTCAACAGGATCTGGTAGGCTTCCAGCTCATGGGACGCCGCATCATGACCCAGCGCAATCCCGGCGATCCGGCCTTTGGGGTGCTTCACCACGAATACGCTGGGATACACCGTGCCCGAATGAGGCGATCGGGCATCGGCGAGCACTTCCACGGGAGTTGCTTGAGGATCGGCCTGGTAATAGTAGAGTTCATCGGCCAGGGTAAAGGCGGTGGGTACATTTTTAGTGATCGGATGCTTTTTCCGGATGGTGACCTCATAGGGCCCGTACTTGTCATGTCCGCGGGAACCGCCTCCGACAAGCTCCTGATTGTATTCCGGCCAGTCGCTCCAGTTGTACCACATGGCGGCATGCAGCAAAACCAACCCTTTGCCGGATTGTACAAACTGAAAGATAGCGTCCCGGGTAGCTTTGTCCGGAATCGGTTGGTTGTTGCTGAGGATCAGCACATCCAGCTGCGGCAGCTGCGCCAGAATTTCAGAGGGATCATCCGTATAGGCAACCTGCGCAAACCCGTCGCGGGTAAGGGTTTTGACATCTGCGTCTTTATACCAGCGATCAAAATCGTGTGAAGCCCCTCCGCCTACGAGAAGCGTCCTGATCGGCTTCGATTTTTTGGGAGGCGTCATCGCGGATCCTGTCAGGAAAGCCGCCAGTAGAAGCAGTAACGTACAAAGGGGAATTCGTTTCATTGTATAAAAAGTTAACTGGTTTATTGTCAATATTTTATATGTTGGCGTAACGATTGCGTCATGCTGAGCGTGCGGTCCGCCGCTGCGGTCGAAGCACCGTCGAAATAACGCTGCTGTCGTTAACCGCAGCCAATTACTTACATTCATTTTTCAACCCTCAAAATCCCGTTCATACCGCGCCAGTGGCCCGGGAAAGTACATACATACGGGTAATCGCCGGGCTGTGCCGGGGCCGTAAATTCCAGGCTGAAGCTCTCGCCGGGGTTCACCAGCGGCGTGTAGTGCAGGATATCCGGTGAAGCAGGCACGTATTGCTTTTCCATCGCCTTGGGATCTCTCAGGAAGTCGTCGGCTGCCTTGCCTACGCGGTTCAGACTGCCGGGCCTGGTGAGCAGCAGGTTGTGCTGCATAAAATCCTGATTGTCGAGCGTGAGCACGACCTTACTGCCTGCTTTGACGGTTACCATTTTTTTGTCGTACTCCATCATGTCCGGTACGGCTTTTAAATCGATATAGGTGACGTCCGGGTCCCTCTGATGTCCTGCAGAGTGGCTGGTATTCCGGTTGTTGCCCGAGCGGATCAGCTCCAGGTTGCCATTTTGGAAATTGCCGGCCAGGCCAAACCCTCCCTGATAGCTCCCGATAGCCGCTGTCTCTGCCAGAAGATCTTCTCCGCTGCGCAATCCGGGCCCAAGCGGAGCGCTGAATAACCCGTGGGCGCGGGCTGTACCCGCCGCCGTGCCATCGATGCGTATCTCCAGCGTGCCGTTCGCTTGCAGCCGCGTCACCAGGTCGAATTTATCAGGCAGGACGCCGTTGCTGACCGCCGTGACGGACTGCCCATGCTGATTGACAGTAAAATTCACTTTGCCGTCTTTTACATACACCGCATAGCCCGAGCCGGCATCACCCTGCCCGATGATAAAGCCCTCCAGGGGCTTATCGGACGGTTTGGTGACATTGGCGCTGAAAACCAGTTCCCTGCCGGTAACATCGGGTGAATGCTGCCATAAAACCCTTCTGGGGAGGGGGTAGGCTTCTTTTTCCAGTGATGTGACGACAGACTTCGTAAAGTCCGATACGATTTCACCGGTGGCGGCAGCTTTCAGAAAGCCTTGTTCATGCCGGGCCGCCGCTGCAAAAAGCGCTTTTGACAGCCATTTGTCAGTCGAATTCTGCTGGTTCTGGCTCAGGTCGAATAACCTGCTTCCGATCTTTTCTGAAGGCGGGTAATCGGCGAGGCGAACGAACACCGCCAACCGCGTATTCAGATCACCGTCCTGCAAAACTCCGCTGGTGTAGCAGGCCGTAAAGCTCTCGGCGGTCATCGGCAGTACCTGTACGGCAGCTTTCCGTACACCGGCGGCAGGATGATGAAGCGCTTCCCGGGCTACCTCAGCGGCCTGAGCATTGGACCCGTCCAATACCCCCAGGCCGTGCAGGGTCCACAGGGCATGTATGGCCGGGCTGTTCAGACCGATTGCATCGACTTCCTGCTTCCGGATGATTGCATACAGGCCTTCCAACGCCTGAAGGTTTTGGGATTCCACCAACAAACGCTGGGCCGTCATGCGCCAGAACATGTTGCTGTTTTCCAGCGCCGCCAACAAGCCGGGCAGGTCGGATTTCGAAAGTGTCAAGGGGGGTGTTTTTTCGGCATGCTTATAGACCACCCGGTAAATCCTGCCGTGGTTGGTGTCTCTCAGCGGACTGCTGAAAGCGTTTCCCTGCCCGTGCGGCTGTTCGACAAACGGCAGGACAAATTCGGACGGCGCCTGCCGCGGGACGAACACATTGTGCTGGATGATGAAATTGTACCAATCCGATACCCATACAGCCCCGTCCGGACCTACTTCACTAAACACCGGTCCGAACCATTCGTCTGAACTGGCCATAAAATTCCAGCCGTCCTTTTCTTTAAACCCGGCGCCGTCGCGTTCGATAACGGCATTGTGGACAAGGCGGATGGTGGGTTCGTTTACGAAGGCTACCCGGTTCCAGTAAGATTTGGGGAAGTTGCGGGCGGTATAGAAACGATGCCCTGCCGCTGAAGTAAAGCCTCCCACCACATCTACCTGGCGCAGGTTGGGTGTCAGGGAGTGGGCGTCATAGTGCCCGTCTATTTTTTGCACCGACTGGATGGCAGACGGATCGTTGAGCAGGCTGCGTTGGAGCAGCCGTGCGGGCATCGAATGGTAAGCGCTGTGCGTGTTGTTGGCCGTGGAGAGGAACACATTGTTGTCCTCCGAGAAACCAAGTCCCCAGGTGTTATTGCTCGAGCCTCCGAGGTATTCAAAGTCACTTCCGTCGGGTTTGAAACTGTAAACACCTTGCGGAAAAACCTGCTTCCGCCCGTCGATAACGCCATTGAAACCGGAGTAGCCCAGAACTCCCCATATTTTGTTATCGAAGCCATACATCAGGTTAGAAGGGCCTGCATGAGTATCAAATTTCCCCCAACCGTTGATGATCACCTGTCGGACATCGGCTTTGTCGTCTCCGTCGGTATCTTTCAAAAATACGAAATCAGGGGCCATGGAGACCAGCACGCCTCCATTGACAAACACGATACTGGTAGGGATATTCAGCTTATCGGCAAAAACCGTAAACTTGTCCGCCCGCCCGTCGCCATCGGTGTCTTCGCAGATTTTGATGCGGTCGTTGGCAGCTCCGTCGGTTTCTACAAACGTATTCGGATAATCCACCGATTCCACAATCCAGAGACGCCCGCGCTCATCCCAGGCCATTGCAATCGGGTTTTGGATGTCAGGGTCAGCTGCAAACAGCCGGATTTCGAAATCGGGCGGTACCTGGGTTAATTTCTGAGACTCGGCAGGGGAGAGGGCGTCTTGTATCTTGGGTACCAGGTGGCGTTGGGTATACTTGGAAATCGTATCGGAATTATAAATGTCAACCGCCGGTAACCGGAGCCGGTGAATGGCGTCGGTTACCGCATCTCCTATTGCCCATAGCACGCCGTTCCGTACCAGGTCCAGAAAGCCGCCGTTGGTCCAGGTTTTTTCTTCGTGGCCGTAAGCCGTGTAAAAAATGCGGGCGTTGCCTTCCGTTCTTATCCAGGTATAAGGTTCTTTGTGATTGCCTTCCACCCGTTCGCCTAAAATGGTGATATCGGGATTGATCCGCTGGTGCACATAGGTTTCATCCCAGGTCTCAAATTCCGGTATTCCTTTCATGACGGGGTGGCTGCTGTTCGTGATGGTATTGACGAAGGTCCCGGTTTTATGGGAAGCAAATTGTCCGCCGATCGTGTGAATATACCAGTCGGAATTCCGGAAACAGCCGGAAGCCGAATGCAGCGGGATAAGGCCCTTTCCGCTGGCTACAAAGCCTTTTAGCGCGCTTTCCTGTACAGGCGGAAGGTATTCGTGATTGGCATAAATGATCAGCCCGTCGAATTTACTGAGATTTTCAGAATTGAGGTCCGCCAGTTCGGTGGTATACGTCAGGTTAATGCCGCTTTGAAAAAGTTTGATCGCGAGCCACGGCGCAAATTGTCCGGAGTCATGATGTTTGCTCGTATGTCCCAGGAACAACACTTCTCCCCGTCTGGCAGGCTCGGTTGTTGTCGGAATGGCGGATTGCGGTGGCCGGGCACAGGCGCTGAAGGTAAAAATGAACACTAACAGGAATAGCTTTCGCATGTAATCAAGTTGTTTAGGGAATTGGAAAAGTAAACGGATAACAGCCAAACAGGTTAGCCGTCTTTCAGCCGGGAGAGTATCTCCGACCACATTTTAGTGGACTGTTGTTCATCAGGGAGGCTTTTTCCGGTGTTTTCGGCAATAACCCGTACATAAGTACGGGCCATATCCACCAAGTTTTGTTGTTCAGGAAATTGCAGCAGGTACGCTACCCATCGTTGATTACTTTGCTCGTCCGGATGCCTTACCCAGTCGTTGAAATCGTCATTTCGCAGCAGGTCCGTTAACGAAAACGGTACTTCTTTTTTCATGAAAGCAGGGGTACATTGCGTTTAGTACCAGGAAAGAGCCTGCTTTGGGAGTTTTGACCTCTTCGGCAGTTATATTTTTTGCGTGCCGGCTGGTAATTTGAAAAATTAACACGGAGTTTCACGGAGGAAAAACACAGAGGTCACGGAGGACAACTAAACACGGAGTTCCACAGAGGTATTTCACAGAGCTCCACGGAGGTTTAAATGTAACACGGAGCTTCACAGAG
>JBEBSD010000107.1:0-16798 GCA_040394475.1 Telluribacter humicola
GGGCAACGGGGAATGGGCGTTTGGTTTTGCTGCCCGTTGGTGAATGAGTTACCGGAGTGGTTGAGGTTTGAGGGGAATAGGGAATGGGGAACAAGTGTCTGCACTCGCGCCCGTTGCCCATACCCCGTTGCCCATTGCCCAAAAATGACCGGCCCGGTCCGTATTTTCCAGCAACAGAGACCAGGAACCCGGCATTACCTCGCGCCCGTTGCCCATACCCCGTTGCCCATTCCCCAAAAAAACAACCAGCCCGATCCACATTTTCCAGCAACAGAAACCGGGAACCCGGCGTTACCTCGCGCCCATTGCCCACACCCCGTTGCCCATTCCCCAAAAAATAACCAGCCCCGTCCACATTTTCCAGCAACAGCGACCAGGAACCCGGCATTACCTCGCGCCCACACCCCAATAAATTCAAAACAGGAAAAAAAAGAAAATATTTACATGCGGCGCCAGATACCTGCGGATGAACCGGAGTGCGCGCACCATATGGTTTTTCACAGTTCCCTGCGAAAGGTTCAGCCGGCGGGCAATCGCTTCGTGGGTCAAACCGTCAATTTTTGCCAGCTGGAATACCTGCTTCTGCTGGGGAGGCAATAAGTTGACGGCTTCCGAGAAAAGAGCTTCATACTGGTCGGCTAATATCACATGGTCGCTGTCGTCCGTGACATTGGAATGCAGGGAAGCATATACTTCGTTATGCCGCATTTCAGAAGCCCATTTCTGTAGCTCCTTATAGGTGTGATTACGGGTCACGGTAATCAGGTAGCTTTCGAGGTTCCGGATATGGGTGAAGGTCTCGCGTTTGTACCATAAAGCAGAAAAGACTTCCTGGACCACGTCCTGAGCGAGGTCGCGGGATTGCAGATACCTTTCTGCGGCCCTGAAAACACGCTTCCAGTATCGGTCATACACCCACCTGAAGGCACTTTCGTCCCCTGTGGAAAGCCGATACAGTATTTGTGCTTCGTCGAAACTATTGCCTTTTGCCATAATCAACTGAAATCAATAGACCAAATGCCGCTTATTTCATTTCATACTGATTATCCCGTTCCCCCGGAAAACGAAAGGCTAAATGTAGCAAGAAATCACATGCAGCAGGCGGAACTATTACTTATGATTTGAAATATATGAAATTTTCGTGAAGCTGTTGGCTATCAGCTATCGGAGATCGGCTGTCGGAGATCGGTTGTCAGAGATCAGCTATCGGCTGCCGCGGGTCGGAGAGCGGCCTAATAAAGGGTTTGGGTTAAAAGATTCAGGTAGCCGGGTTTTGTGGGAGAATCGGGTATGGCGATCGGCAGATCCTGGAATTTCCTGGCTGCAATGCCGGTCATCCGCTGAAAGGCGTTGAAGCTGGGAGGCTTGATCTGCGGGTATTCCCAGGATTGCTTTTGCTGTGCAAAGGGCAGCATCCATAAAAAGGCCTTTTTTATCCCTTTTCCACTGGGAGATTCGTAATTCCATAAATCGATACCTACGTTTTCTGCCAAAAATGCCAGTTCGAAAAAGCCTTGCAGGTTCATGCTGGAATAGGACCAGGAAAGGGTTCTGGCCAGTTCATGCGGCTGCCGTCCGTCCTCGCTCAACTGGCTTTCGATACGGGCCTTGGTGACCGTTTCCACCAGGCGCCTGGCAAGTCCGGACTGGTCGGTAAACAAGGCCATCGCTATCGTCTGCACGTCGTAATAGGTGCCGTGGTTGTTGTGTTGATCTGCTTCATCCAGCCCGATAGGGCTGGTCAGCATCCATTGCAGAAAGGTTTTGTACCATTCCCTGACCCCGTTGTAGGTGTCGGCGGGAAGCCCCTGCGAATGCATGAGCAGCTGAACACCGTCAATCAGATATACCAGTTCGCGGGTATCGATCAGACCGATTCCCCTTCCGTCGGTTCGTCCCGGAATTGCCTGCCCGTAATTAAGGTGCGGGTTCATTTTGGTGGAAGGGTTTATAAACCAGGTGCGGAGCAGGCGGTCGGCCTGGGCGGGATACTTCTTTTCTCCCGTAAAATACCAGGCCACTCCCAACAGCAGGACATCGTTGCACAGCCGGTCATGATAGGCGGCATCTTGAATAGTATACCGTTCCGGATTGACCTGCCCGTCTTTCCGGATATAGGGCAGTCCGTCCGGCTTTTCCGGGTCGGGCCACCAGTAGGGGCCCACACTCATATAGTCATTTTTGCTGCCGCCCGGAGGGGCCTTAAGCTTGTCGGTGACAGAATAAGGGCCTCTTTCAAGTGCTGAATCGGCTTCGGACCGCAGCTGTTCAAGCGCCTTCAGATAGTCGGCGTTGCCGGCTTTGATTTGGTCCCGGCTGGCCTGTAAGTGCGGCAGCTGAAGCAGAAAGGGATGCTGGCCGGACGCTGCAAACGAGAACAGGTAAACAGTGACAAAAAGATACAGATAACGCAAAGGTTTAGGGAATGCTGCCATAGCCGGGTCGGGTTAGTGCATTAGTAATTTTTTATCAGGATCGAAGTTCTCCTGTTTTTCCAGGGTACCATTGCCGGTGAGTTGGTTGTCTGACGCTGTGAGCGCGGTAGTATGATAGCTTTCAATGCCATATCCGTTGTTGAAGTGGATCAGGTTGTCGCGGAGGGTCACCTGACGGGAACCCTTCCAAAGGAATTCCAGAAGAATACCGCTGCGACTGTTTCCTTCCACGAGGTTGCGCCGGATCGAAACGGCTTCCGATTCTGTAATGAGCATTCCATAATAAGCGTTTCGGGAGATCTCGGAATCCTGAATGTGTACATTACGACTATGGGCGATGGCGACGCCACTTCCAAAAGGAGAAGTAGTCAGCCGGCAATTTTCTACCCTGACCTGGTCGCATCGGGTAATAAGCAGGTTGTGCTGCAATTTAGGACCGGGGATCACGCTGGATCCGTTTTCGTTAAAATCGCAGCTGATCACCGAAAGCCCCTGAATGCCGTTGAGAAAAGCGCCGTTATAGGTGCAGTTGCGAACGGTGATCCGTTCCAGACGGATATTTTTTATTTTGCCCGGAATGGCCGTTTGGAGCAGGATACCTCCCCGGCTGCTGCCGCCCCGGAAAGAACGCCTGCTGTTAGGATCGGAGTGGATCTCGGTATGAATGCTTCCTTCTATCACCAGATCCCTGAGCGTCACTTGCTGAAGGGCCTCGTTGGTATGGACGATGGCATCGCGGGCGCCCGATGCGGGATCGAGGAACAGGACGGTCTCCAGGCCTTCCCCGGCCAGGGTCACCCCTGAGGGGAGGATCAGCGGAGCCGGCAGCCGGTGAATCCCTTTTTGGGCGATTACCCAGGCGCCGCGGGCAGCGGCTGTATTCAGCGCTTCCTGCAGGGAAGAGCCGGGAGCTACGCGAATTGCATCGGAAGGGGGGGCATAAGTAGCCGAATCAAGCGCCCCTGCAATGTATCCGGTTTTTCCGGGTTCCAGGTGAACTGCCGGCGTAACAGGGCTCCCGGGAGCCGGTTTTCGTGCAGCAGTTAAGATTGAAAGAGACGCTGTATGGCGTGTAGAATCCAGGAGCTTTGCCGTAAAAGGCATGGCGATTCCAATCGATTGGTAATGGTTGAAGGCAAATTCGTAATCGTCCCTTACTTTTTTTGCCCGGTGGGAGAGGGGACCATAGGAGTGCGGGATTTCACCGGAGAGAAACCTGGCCGTGTACTCAAAGCCGAGCGCCAGCCGGTAGTTGCCTGCTGCAAATAAATCGACTCCCTGGGTGTAGGCAATACGGGCAGCGCCTGCAAATTCACCCAGCCCCAGCTGCACATGTGCCTGGTCGCGCATACTTTCCTGGCATTGCCCGTTGGGATAAATGTATTTGAACACGCTCCCGTTTACCGGGCCGCGCAGGAAGTGGTCAACAGCGTTGTCGAAGATTTCCCGGTTATCGGTAAAAACCCCGATAGCCAGCAGACTGTGCGCAATAGCGCCGTCCCAGTTGCCATTGGCTTCCGGGAAATAGAACCGGAGCAGCGGGTAGTACACCGTCAGGAGCATGTTGCTGAAGCGGTCGGTATGGGCATCCTTCCAGTGAGGATAACTATAGCGCAGGATCTCGGCGGCGCTGCACCATTGATAACCCGTCCAGGCTGCGAGAAGCTTGGCATCATTGTAATCAAAATCCCATAGAGTGTCCGACCATTTCATCAGCAGGTCGATCGCCTGTTCGGCATACGCCTGCCGGCCCGTGAGATACCAGAGAAGGGCCAGCTGATAGGCACGCTTCGCACTTCCCGACAGCTGATCGGCTCCGATGTTCGGTTTCCCGTAAGGTCCTCTTTTAACATGCGCAAAAGGCGTCGGGTCGAGGTCTTTTGCAGCCTCCTGCTGCAGCCGGTGAAAAGCATTGAGCCAAGGTTGGCTGCCCGCCTGCACCTGCTGCTTCAGGTACTCCAGGTCCTCTTTGTCCTGGTGAATACCCGGATGTCGGAAGGCCGGCCCCCGGAAGGCCGTATCCCGGAAGGCCGGCCCAGCAGGTTGGGAGATAGCAGCATAGCTGGATAAAAGGCTTGCCAGCAGGAAAAAAAATCTGTATAACATAGAACTGATCCTTAAAGCATCCGGCATGGACATTGCCCATGCCGGACAGTTGTGCCCATGGTCTGTGTCCCCACAGACCATTTTGGATACCTGCCTGGAACGTGGACTGTGAAGACACAGTCCACGGTTGCTGTGAAGACACAGTCCACGGTTACTGTGAAGACACAGTCCGCAGCAATCGTGAAGACACAGTCCACGGTACCGGTAATGACATTCTCTACAACGTATAACGCTTGATGCTGATCACTGCACTGCCGTTGCTATTGACGGAATTGAGGTAGACATACGCTCTGTACCGGCCGTCGGCGCTTTCCACCCAAGCGCCGGATTCGGCCCTGAGGTTAATGGCATAGGCAGGCATATCGGTCATAGTCAGTTTTTCAAAATCAAGGTCATCGATATAGATGCCGAATTGCAGCCGGGCCAGGTGAAAATCCCGTAATCCCCATTCCTTGCGGATTTTGGAGACGTTGTTCGCTCCTGAAGGAAGCGCCACACCCGGCAAGTATCCGGAACCGGCTCCCGGGGAAACCAATGCATGAGTAAATGTAATGCCCGGAATGGAACGGTACAAGTAAACCAGGTCAATTTTACCGGCATTGGAAGCGGCCTCTTCTGCCGAATAGACGCGCATATCCTCCAGGGAAATAAAACAATTGGTAGCGTCCTTCACGGGTAAATCCAGACTCATATCCATTTTGGCAATCTGGTAAGGTCCCATGTCGTAGGTCACCGTTTCTCCTGTACTGGCCGTTGCGGTAAATTTGAAAGAGACTGCCTGCCCTTTAGCGGCTGCAGGGATCTTATAAAAATAGCGCAAGGTAGCAGCGGATGTATCCCGGGTGAAGGTTACCGTGGTGGTATTCCCCTGGCTGGTGGAAGGGTTTCCGATCTGAATCCCTATGTCGTTTCCGCCTCCGTCGGTGTAGTACGACCGGTTTTCAAGATAAGTGCCTTCCCCTCCGGCGATGGAAGCTTCGACCTGAGCGGAAACCAGCTTCCCGCGTTCGGGAGCCAGGGCCATGGCATACGCGAATTCGATATCAAGTCCGGCAACATTCGGCCCGAGCGTCCGCTTGATAACGTCGTTCTGAAGGGCTGTCTTGGCTGCCGGGACGGCGTATTCTTCTTCTTTACAGGAAGTGATTGCCAGTAACCCCAGCAATAAACAGGCTACGGCCAGGCGATTTATAGAAAGATTGTAACGTTTCATTGGTATGAAATTTGGTTTTTTTAAATTAGGTATCGGGTGATAGGTTTTAGGTGTTAGGGCTTAGGTGTTAGGCGTGGTACGCTAATACCTAAAACCTAATACCTAAAACCTCAAACCTAATACCTCACCTCCATCACGGCTGAAGTTGCTGCATTGTCACATACACCGAATAAGGCTTACGCACTTTCCGGTTTCCTGATACAACTGCATAAACCCTGGGGGTACTGGTGTCGGAAAAATCTACGCGACCGGTAATTTTCGGGTCAAGTTTGGCATCCGTTACGAGCGAGAACTGCGGGTACAGGTTTTTGAGGTCTGTTCCGTAAAAGACTTCTACATGAATGGTCTGCGCGACCGTGTCGATTTCGGCAGCTTTGGTCCTGACCGTCTGGAAATCAACGCCCAGCAATTCGAAATTGCTGACATAGCATTCGGCCCTTTCGGTGATCAGAAGCCCGTCCTCATCAATAGGGAAATCATTTTTGCACCCTGCTCCGATCAGCACTAAGGATAAGAGAAAGAGGCTATTTATAAGGTACTTTTTCATTGTTTTGGTCAGTTTGAGGTTACATCCACGGGGTGTTCTGTGTGAGGTTGCTGTTGCGGTCCCGTTCTCCCGGTGGAATCCGGAAAATGTAACACTGTTCATAGATTCTTTCGGATTGATTTTGGAAATAACGGGTCTGATTGGCTCCATGGGAATCGATACGCCATTTCCCTTCACCGTAGGGCGGATTCCAAACCCGCTCGATCGCACGCCATCTGCGAATGTCAAACCCGCGCTGACCTTCTCCCAGCAGTTCGATGATGCGCTCTTGCTCGATGGCATCGAAGAAAGCTTCGCTGGAAGCCGTTTTATCGGCGGCCAACGGTGGGAGGTTGCCGCGGTGGCGAACCTTGTTAACCAATTCAATGGCCTCAGCCTGAGGGCCGTTAATGGCATTGGTTGCTTCGGCATACATCAGGAATACATCGGCAAGCCGCATTACGGGAAAGGCATAGTCGCCTTCAGCGCGGCCCTGCCCGGGATAGTTGCGCAGGAATTTCCGGAATACATACCCGGAGTTGCTGCCATCGGTGTTATAGGTAGTATAATTGACCCCGTCAATGACTATCGGCTGGTTCCAGGTTTTGTAGATAAACGGGCACCATCCTGTAGACTGAAGGGAGATCATCCCTACGCTTACTTCATAGTCCCACATAATCGATGCCTTCATCCGGTAATCCCTGTTGGAATAGCTTTGCGGGTTGACGGCCGAGTTTGGCGCCGTGCGGGCGCCCGCTGTGGTCGGGTTCATCGGGATCATCGGAGGAGCAAAATCACCGGTCGTAAGAAGTTGGTAACGGTCGGCAATTTCGTAGCGGGGGCTTACCCAGCACTGCGACCCTTCGTGGGAACGACCGGCCACGTCACGCATAAGCTCTTCTCCTTGTCCTGTTCCCGTCCCGCCGTGTGTAAAGGACATGAGCATTTCAGCGTCTCCGTTAGCGACAGGCGTAAACAGGTAATAATAGTTGGGAAGAATATCGGCTTTGCCGAGTTCATCGATTTCCCCGGGTTGCCCGCCCCGGAACAGGGTGAGTCCGAAGTCATTAATGACCATCTTGAAATCAGCTGCTGCAGCGGCATAAGCGGCATCGGCTGCGCTGGCGCTGGGAGTAAAGGTAGTGAGTTCCGGCCACCCGAAGCGGTTCCAGCAGGCCCAGTATAACTGAAGTTTACCACGGAATGCCAGGGCGGCAGGCTTGCCGGCGCGTCCGGTTGCAGCGCCTTTGACCGGAAGCTTCTCGTAGGCATAGGTGAAGTCCTCCATGATCCGGTCCTTGATTTCGGAAATGGGGGTGCGGATAATATCGGATACCTCGGAATTATCATAAATGATATGGTCGATATACGGAACATCTCCCCACATACTGATGAGCCTGAAGTACACCATTCCGCGCAGCAGCCGGGCTTCTCCGACAATGGCTTCGAGGTTCTCTACAGAGCCGGGGCCGGCAGTTTCCAGCATGGCGTTTACATTCTCGATAACGTAATTGGCACGGTTAACACCTCCGTAGAGATAGCGGTACATCTTATCGAAAGCCGCCCCGTAGCCGGATGGATTGAAGTTGGCGCCCTGGTAGGCATCACCCAGCCGCAGGTTTCCGTTGGTGGCGCTGGTACCCCTGGTCCGCACATATTCTGCGTGACCGTCCAGGTAGTAATCCCGGTCAAACAACGGTCGGATGGCGGCATAAGCCCCCATGAGGGCAAAAGTGGCATCGGCTTCTGTTTTCCAGAAAGCAGCGGCGCCCAATTCGGTGGTCGGCTGCTGGTCAAGCAGATCGTTGACACAGGAGCTGGCAGTCAGGAGCATAAAACCGCCGAGGACTGCACTGGAGAATTTATTGAAATACTTCTTCATTGTTCAATGCGTTAAATACCGATGTTGATACCGATGGAATAAGACTTGTTAAGCGGGTACATATCACTGGCGTGGGCTTCCTTTTCGGGATCCAGACCACGGTATTTGGTGAAAGTCAGGATGTTTTCGGTGGAGCCGAAGATACGGACATTGCTCAGGCCGACTTTTCGCAGCACCGTCTTGGGGACAATGTAACCCAGCTGGATGTTTTTCAGTCTTACAAAGCTCATGTCGTCTACCCAGAAGGTCGTTTCCTCCCGGTTGGCGGAACCGGCAAGTCTTGGCCAGGAGCCGTCCCGGTTTTCCCACGACCAGGGATTTTCCCAATGGTTCCAGGTGGAGGCATAGCGTTGGGTACCGAAATTGACGTTGTTATAATTATTGATCCAGTACGTTTTGCGTCCGGCTGCTCCCTGGAACAAGACCACCAGGTCGAATCCCTTATAATTGGCGTTCAGGTTCAGCCCAAAATTAGTCGTCGGCCTGTCACGCTGATATTTGGGATGGGCAACCTTATCATTGGCGTCAATCCGTCCGTCTCCGTTGATATCTTTCCGTAGAATATCTCCGGGAGAGGCCCCCTGCGGGGTCGCATTATAAACATCTTCCCAGGTTTGGGCAATTCCACTGTCTTCATACATGTATAAGAAGTGGTACGGCATCCCGATAAACGTATAGCCTTTTCCGAGGAATTCGTTCCATTCTTCCAGTACGGTCGCATTCTTGGAGGCGTTCAGGGAGACTCCGTAGCTGAAGTCGCCGATCTCATCCCGCCAGGTAAGGTTAAGCTCTACTCCCCGGTTGCGCATATTTCCGATATTGGCACGGGGGGCGGTGTAGGCGCCGGTCAGGTGAAGCGACATTTCAGAGGGCCGGTTCATTCCCGAAGTAAAACGGTCGTAGAAGTCGATTTCCGCCGTAAGTTTGTTTTGGAGAAAGCCCAGGTCCAGCCCCACGTTGAAGACGGAAGTCGTTTCCCAGGACAGGGACCGGTTGATCATCTTCTGGTTGACGAAGCCTTTTACAATGCTTCCGCCGATGATATAATTATTGGCCGCGAGTGTTTCCTGTTGTTCGTAACGCCCTACACCACTGTTATTCCCTAATCCACCGTAAGAAACACGCAGTTTACCGTTGCTCAGGAACCGGTCGGTCACAGAATTGATGAAGGATTCCTCGGTAAAGCGCCAGCCGACTGCTGCCGATGGAAAGAAGCCGAACTGGCTGCCATCCAGGAATTTGGAAGAACCGTCGTAACGGAAATTGACTTCAAAAAGGTACTTGTCGAATGCCGCGTAATTTAAACGGCCGATGTAGGAGCGAAGTCCTTCTGCATTGGAGTTACCGCCGGTTGACTGGATATCCGTCAGTGCGGCGTCAATTTCGTGGAGGGAAGGATGCAGCCGGTCATTACGGGAAGAGGCCTGATAACGGTCGAACCAGTATTCTTCACTATAGACGACCATTGCTCCGATTTCGTGGTTATCGGCAAGGACGGTATTGTAATTCAACCGGCCGGTCAGCATGGTTTTATAACCCGTGTTGGTGAAGTTGCCTACGCCGGCGTTGTCCCCTACATACACCCGGCTTCCCCAATTACCGGTCTGGAAGTTATAGGAGCGGTTGGGCATATTGGCGGTATACCGGAACTGGTTATAGTAATTCAGGGCATAATCAATCCGTGCGGTCAGTCCTTTGACGGGCGTCCAGTCCCAATACAGGTTACTGTTGGCTTCCTGACGGTTTAAGCGGCTGAGGCTGTTGATATACAGTGTATAAGGGTTATAGGCCTGCGGGTCTTCGTTGTAGGCCATTACCCCTCCGAAGTAGCCGGTGACGGGATCGTACGGTAAAATTCCGGCGATCGCATATTGCATATCGAAACCCGCTGTGTTGGTCGCGGCGTCGTCGGTAAAGCCGTCTTCCAGGGCATACGTGAATTTGGACCAGTTCCCCTGGAACTTGACCCCGGCATTCATGGTCTTGTTGATCTTGTAATCAAAGTTAAACCGGGCATTGTAACGCTGGAAGTCGTTATTGATCTGTAATCCTTTTTCATTCATGGTTCCGATTGAAATGAAAAAGTTCGATTTGTCATTCCCTCCTGATGCCGACAGGTTATGGTTTTGTACCGATCCGTTGCGTACGATGATGTCCCACCAGTCCGTGTTCGGGTAGCGTACCGGGTCAATCATCCCAAGCGCCATCCATTGATCAATGGTTCCGTCCTTGAAATTGAAGTTTTCTCTCTGCGTATTGACAGCCGCTGCGCGCTGATGCATGGTCAGTGCCCTGGGATAGTCGTTCATAAAGGTGTATTGCTGGGTAGGGACCTGGCTGGCGTAGGAACCGGTATAGTTAATGGTCGCCTTTTCCTGTCCTTTACCGGACCGGGTTGTGATGAGAATCACACCATTGGCGGCGCGGGAACCATACACGGAAGCAGAGGTCGCGTCCTTAAGGACTGAAATACTTTCGATGTCGTGGGGGTTTACCCGGTTGATATCGACGTCGGGCATGCCATCCACTACGATCAGCGGACTGGCGTTGTTAACGGTCCCCAATCCCCGGATGGTCAGGCTGGCATTGTTCCGCCCCGCCATCCCGGTCGACTGGGTAACGGCCATACCCGGAACCAGACCCGCCAGGCCGCTTGAAACGTTGGGCAGGGAACGGTTCGTGATTTTTTCATCAAAGGTAACCGCTGAAACCGCTCCGGTCATGTTGACCTTTTTCTGTGTTCCGTAGCCCACTACTACAATTTCTTCCAAAGAGCGGTCTTCTGGCCGCATCTGCAGGTCGACCTGGTCGCGGTTGCCTACCTCTGCTTCTTCGCTGAAAAATCCGATAAAGCTGAAGGTAAGGACGGAATTGGGTCCGGCAACGGTGATTTTGTAGTTACCGGCATTATCGGTAGTGGTTCCGTTGGTGGTACCCTTTTCCAAAACGCTGACGCCTGGCAAGCCCTCTCCTTTATCGTCCGTCACTTTGCCGGTGACCGACACAGCAAGCAGGGCATAGGCATTGTTAATGGTTTGCTGCAGGCGGTGCTGATGGTATTGCTCTCGCGACACATAAAAAGAAGGGGCTTCAGGTGCGCCCCGGGGGACCGCTGATGAACTGGGAGGCAGTTCCTCCGTTACGCTGCGCTGTTGGTTGTCGATTACATAAATCGTTTCGTTGATGCGCCGGAAGCTGAGACCCGTTTCGCGTGAAATATACCGGAGCATTTCACCCAGGCTGGCATTGCTGAAATTTTTCCGGAGCCGTTTGTTGGCTACCAGGGTTTTGTCGTACTGAAAATTAAGATCCGACTTCTCCACGATACGGGAAAAAGCTTCCTCCAGGGAAACATCCTTCAACCGGATGGAGATGTAGATTTTTTCGATACTTTTTTCCTGAAGCGGTATCACCGAAGCAGCAAGCGGGTTCCATAAGCCGCAAAGAAGAATCAGCATTATTCCTACAGGAGGACGCAATCTGATGGAATTAAGTAGACATGGTGATCTCATAATAAACTAGTTAGGATGGAATGGTTGAATAAAAATGGTGTCTCCCTCTCTGGTATATTGAAAACGATTGGGGTAACGGTGAACGTCAAGTATAGCCTCCAGTGGTTTATTGGTATATTTCCCGCTGAAAAGTAAATTGGAATCGGGTTTGAACAAAGGATCAATATGGATGGTTACGCCATACCAGTTTTCAAGCTGCTCCTTCATCTGTTCAAAATTGGCTTTATCGAAATAAAGGATTCCTTCGGTCCAGGCAAGCTGATGCGCCTCATTAAATTCGGAGATGCTCAAGGCTTTGTCTGCCGGTTTGAAGGTAGCCATTTGCTGCGGATGCAACACCACTTCCTGGCCGTCGGAACTAGTAGACGAAGTTGTCGATACTTTTACCTTACCGCTAACCACGGCGATACTGACTTTCGGTTGGGAGGGGTAAGCTGCAATATTGAAGCTGGTCCCCAAAACTTCGGTAATGACTTCGCCTGAATGAATGACAAAAGGGGCTTCCGGGTTGGAGGCGACGTTGAAAAACGCTTCTCCGTCAAGGAAAACTTCCCGTTTGCCGGACGGGAAAACGTTGGGATAGCGCAGGGTAGAGCCGGCATTGAGCAGGATCGTAGAGCCATCCGGAAGGCGGATGCTCAGCCGCTGTCCTTTCATTGCGGATTGCGAAACCAGCGATGCTTCGGAGGCAGCCTGCCGGGTATACAGGTAGCCGGCCCCGGCAAGCAGCAGCAGGAGAATCATCGCGGCGAGCCGCCCCTTGAGAAATACGGGCCGCTTCGTTTTCGGGTGAAGCGGTACTTCGGGTGTCTCCAGCAATTCCTGTAATTTCGTCCATTCCTGTTCAATCGTCGCCTGTGTGACGATTTGATGGGTGAATGTAAGATGCTGGTGGAGCTTTTCTGCTTTTTTGAATTCCTGCCGGCTTTGGGGAAATGAAGAGAGCTGATTTTGCCAATACGTTTCCCATTCGGGACTCCGGGTGGTCATCCACGCGCTGAATTCCTCGTTTAGGAGGAAATCGGGAGCTTTGAAATCTGAAAATCGCTTTTTTCCCAAGGTAGTAAAAGTTCTTTGTACTGATAAAGCGGTTATCAGGTGATTGTGACCCTGGGATTTGAAAGTTTTTTTTTGGAGGTGGTTTTAGGTGTTAGGCATTAGCTATCAGCTATCGGCTATCGGACAAAATACGATGGGTGGATGGGTGAGCGGAGTCGAACCCAGGAGTCGAACCCAGGACCTGAGCCCACAGCTATCGGAGGTCGGCTATCGGAGGTCGGCTGGCTGCTGCAATTATCGCAAATCCCAAATCGTAATTCGTCAATCGTAATTCGCAAATCGGCAAAAGGGATCAGGCGAGCAGTATCAAAAATGCCAGGAGGAAGCCAGGGTCGATGTGGTATTTGTGCAGTTCCTGCTGCAGGTGCTCCAGCCCTTTGTAGATCAGTTTGTAAACGGCACGGACCGAGATATCCATGATGAGGGCTATCTGGGCAAAATCCTGTCCTCCGTAGAACCGCAGGTAAATGGCTTCTTTTTGTCGGGCAGGTAGTTGTTCAAAGGCTTTATTCAGCTGCCTGAACGCTTCCCGTTCCGTCTGATCCCGGATCAGGTGCGACTCAATGGAAAGCTCTGCATGGAAATCCTGATCGGCCGGTTTAATGGAATGGAGCTTACGGATCGCCAACGAGCGGCGATGAAGGAGTCTTCGTAAAGAGGCCAGCAGGTAGTTGTGTACCGAAGTGGTGGGACCGAGGAAACCTCGCCGTTCCCAGATGGAAAGAAACAGGGATTGAATGGCATCCTTTACTTCGTCCTCCTCCGGATGCAGGCGCGTACCGTAGTTGAAGAGGACCGGATAATAGTGTTTGAAGATTTTTTCAAACGCTGCAGGATTTCCCGAACGCATGGATTCCCACTGCAAATCGTAAGCAGCAACCGCGTTATTACGGCGTTCAGGTATCAGGGACGGTGATTCTGATTTTGTTTCTCCCCTCATGTAGAATGGTGCCTATACTGTCCGACTGGAATAAACCCTATAAAGGTACTAATTTCAGGAAAGAATCATAAACAGGGCTGTAAATACCAGGAGCATGAGTGCAAAAAAGTACCACTTATAATAGAGCAGCCATATCCGCACTAATTGTAATTTCGATTGCATGGGCTCCAGCTCGGAAACTTGTCCGATGGAAGTCCGGATGCGAAACCAGATGGAGGTCGTTTCTTCGGGAGCCAAGGGGGATATCTCCCAGTCGGATGCGGTCTCCACCAGCTCTGCTGCGGTTTTTACGGTATCATGCATTTCCGGAAACTTTTTCAGCCAGCCTTCCCAGAAAGAACGGATAGGGGCGTCATTCGGAAACCTGACCCACCGGATGAAAAGGTGCTCCATGGCTAATTCCTCAGCGGAGTATTTTGAAAAGGGCTTCATCGGTGATGTGAAGGTAGGTTCCAAGTTGATTTAAATTTCCTGATGGTTGCTTGATATACCTAATATTCCCGATTCACGTAGGTGTCATACGCTGTATTTAGACAATCAATTGTAATAAAAAGAGCGGGAGGCGTGTATTTTACTCTTATGTTGGAAGGGAAGTTACGAACGGCAGACGAGGAGTGATTGGTAAAAGAAGCGACCCGTTTTTGAAGACGGGCCGGGCTGTTCACTTTTTAAAATGGTACGACGGGCAGGGCAATCGCCTCCCTTCCTTATTCGGCCTGTTCCAGTTCACGGTAGGCAAGAATGCCTCCCAGTACATTCCGCACATTGGTGAAGCCGTTGGCCAGCAGATAATGCTTGGCGCGGTCGCTGCGGGCGCCGGAACGGCAATGAATCAGTACTTCCTGCTCTTTGATGTCCTGCAGCTCTTCCAGCCGGTCCGGCAGTTCGCCAAGCGGGATCAGGTACGCTCCGAGGTTGTCTTCTTCGTATTCATGCTCCTCCCTGACATCAATCAGGTTGAGTTCTTCGCCGTTTTCCAGGCGTTCCTTTAATTCGTTAACAGTGATATCCATAACAGTTTATTGAAAAATCAGGGGTGTCTGATGTTACATACAAATATGCAGGATTTTTTATTCCCTATTCCTGCAGTTTTTTCGGTTGTCGGGTCGTTAACCCGGCTCTTTTCCGAAACAAACCGGGCTCATGGCTGTTCATCCAGTTCTTCCAACTCCTGGGTGCTGCCGGTAACCACCCAGATATCCACCACCTCTCCGATCCGGATGTTGCTGCCGGCATCGGGATGCTGCCTGACCACGGTACCGGGCGCCTGCCCTTCCTGCGGATCGACCACCATTCGCTGTCCGACTTTCAGACCGGCGCCCAGTATCTGGAATTCGGCCTCATCTTCAAACATACCCAGCACAGATGGCGTAGGGAAGGTCGTATTCCCCAGGCCGTTGCCCACTTCCAGGTCGATTCTGGAGCCTTTGGCAATGTCCTGGCCGGGAAGAATTTCCTGCCCGTTGTGCAATTGTTTTAAGACGGAACCATGGGCCAGGTCGGGGACATAGCGCAACGTGCCGAGTTCAAGTCCCACACTCTTCAACAGCATTTGGGCACTTTTGTAAGACATGTCGGTGAGCTTGGGCATTTTAATCTGGGGAACCGTCTGCGCCACCACGGTAACATAAATTTTCCGCCCTTCCTTTACTTTGAAACCGGGTTTGGGTTCCTGGCTGATAACGGTTAGGGGCGGGAGGTTTGCCACAAATGTGCAATCGCTGACTTCGTAGTTCAGATCACGGCTGCCAAGGTAATCTTTCAGGTCTTTGACGTTCATTTTACGCAATTCGGGTACGGTGACGGCTTCCCCGTGATTGGTCGTGAAAGGCAGGTACAAAAAGAAGAAACCCAGGAAAAGAGCGGCGCCGAGTAATAAAATAATACCAATATGTATGAACAGGTCTTTGACGGAGTTGGAGCTTATTTTAGCCATTTAGTTGGGGTCACATTTCTAGTTGTGAACGGTAAATTTAACAGGTTTATTTTACGTGGACACGAAACGTTACTGTTGTTGCTGCATAATCTGCTGAATATACTTTCCAACAATGTCAAATTCAAGATTGACGGTATCTCCTTCCTGCAGCCGGTGAAAATTAGTGAAACGGTACGTATAGGGAATGATGGTAACCCGGAACCGGCCCTTCTGAGCGTTGAAAACGGTTAAACTGACGCCATTGATGCAAATAGACCCTTTTTCTACCGTAAGGTTACCCGGCGCCGGATCGTAGGCAAAGTCAAACAGCCAGCTTCCGTCGAGTTCGGTAATTTGCGTGCAGACACCCGTCTGGTCGACATGACCCTGGACTATGTGGCCATCGAACCTGCCGTTTGCAGGCATGCATCGCTCCAGGTTGACCAGACTGCCGGGTTGAAGATCACCCAGGTTAGTCTTCGAAAGCGTTTCCGCTACGGCCGTCACGGTATAAGTATCCGCCTCCATCCCCGTAACGGTCAGGCATACGCCATCGTGGTTCACACTTTGGTCGATCTGCAGTTCGGAAGTAAAGGGAGCACGGACCTGGAAGGTCAGGTTTGTGCCTTCTGCGGTTGTCTGTACGACTTCTCCCAGCGTCTCAACGATTCCGGTAAACATAACGGACTGGTCTAATTTTCAGTATCAGTTCGCAAACATAGCTAAATGCGGTAAAAGTTCAGGGTAATGGGGGATATTATCTTGTGGTTGAGTTGGGTTTGTGGGGGAATAGGGGTTAGGTATTATGAGGGGTTAGGTATTAGGTATTAGGGAATGGGGAATGGGGAATGGGCGTAGACTCGCTCGCCCGTTGCCCGTTCCCCGTTGCCCTTTGGCCCCAAATCCCCGACCGGCCCCCATTTTCTACCATCAGTACCCCATAACCAGCAGCGTCCTCCGCCCGTTGCCCATCCCCCGTTGCCCATTCCCCAAAATCTCCGGCCCGGCCCCCATTTTCTACCATCAGTACCCCCTACCCAGCAAGGCCCTCCCCCCGTTGCCCATTGCCCCAAATCCCCAGCCCGGTCCCTCATTCCCCACCATCAGTACCCCATAACCAGCAGCGTCCTCCGCCCGTTGCCCATCCCCCGTTGCCCATTCCCCCAAATCTCCGGTCCGGTCCCTCATTTCCCACCATCAGTACCCCATA
>JBEBSD010000108.1:0-16585 GCA_040394475.1 Telluribacter humicola
AAATAAATTACGAAAAGTAGGTGGCGGAGAAAAAGGAGTTTTTAGAGATGCCATATAGATTATGAGAAAGTTCCTTTTTTTGCCATTCGCTACTCTGCTGTCCCTTTCCGCTTACTCTCAATCCAGCATCATCAAATTCAATCCCATTCCGCTAGTGAACAGCACCTTGAGCCTGGGATTTGAACAGAAGATTGCGCCCTCCTCCTCCCTTCAGTTCAACTTTGACTATATGGGAGAGAAAGATATGGGATTTAAGGATACCTGGCTGGGTTTGGGCGCGGAGTACCGTATGTACAACCTGATCAGCGCGTTGAAAACCGCTTCCGGTGAAGCGCCGGACGGGCTTTTTGTGGCGCCTACGGTCGGCATCCGTTTCTTCAGTTCGGTCGACAAAGACGATCCGGATCCGGAATTCGATGAGAAATACAGCTTTGCCAATGCGGGTGTACTGATTGGCTATCAATGGCTGCCCGATTTGAAAGACGGTAAAAGGCCGCTGGCGATCGAAGCTTCTGTGGGGTTATTGGGCGGTTTCATGCTAAAGGGAGACCGTTTCGATTATGAAGATTTTATGCTTTGGCCGCGTTTCAACATTGGATTTGTTCCCACCGTAAATGTCGGTATCGGCTTCGCGTTTGGGAAGTAACAGGGGCTCCGGTAATCTTGCTCAAGAACATAACTATAACGGCTATGACTCGGTACTTTCGGACTGTAAGTGCGGAATTCAGATGCTGAATAATCGACTCAAATAAAATACAATAATGCTAACAAATAACCATATGAAAACGTTACTCCGAATCGCTCTCTTTTTTGTTCCCTTGCTTGTTTTTTCGGCCTGTGCAACCGAAGACGATCAACCCATCCCTGATAAACCCGTGACGTTACGGGGAGAAATGGGTGGTGTTGCCATGAAAATGTCGACTTTAATGATCCTACGACCGGGAGAGGTTCATGATTTTGATGGTCTTGAATTGAGTTTTTCGGAAATAAATGGCAATGCACTAGATTTTTTTACCGTAAGGATAGAAGATTTCTCGGCCAAACAGTTGAAGTATGCAGTGGGGAGTAATGGATTTTCAATGATATTCAATGATGCTATGCAGCTTTCAGGCGCCAATAAGGGCGAATGGCATGCTGTGTCGGGTATCCTGGAGATCAGTACGTATGAGGAAAAAAGGATTAAAGGGAAAATCGCCTCGGCGACATTCGAAAATATCCCCGAGCGAAATAAAACAATGGTCCTGAAAAATGTAGAATTTGACGTAACAGAGTAATGTCACCATGGACTGTGTCCTCACAGATCTCTAGTCAAGATGGTCTGTGAGGACGCAGTCCATGGTAAAAAAAGAAGACCCCGAAGAATGCATCCATCTTATTCTTATCCGAATGGCGGAAAAAATGGCTGGATTTATTCGAGGCGTCAAAGTTCTGACGGCTAAAGGCAGTTTTTATTCCGGAGCCATTTTTTTACGTCGGATAAAGAAAGCGGCTGTGGGACGAGCGACGGAATTAAGTAGGGTTGATTCACCTACCCGGGAAGACCTGCCGTTTGTACAAAACCGAAGGATTGTCGGAAGTATTTGCGTACATGTCGGAAAGGAGCTGGCGAATGTCGGAAAAATGGTTGAATGAGTGTGCGTATATTGATTATCGTTAGAGTAATGGCGAACTGGAACCGGCCGTCGGAACCGCCCGGTAAACAGGGGTGATACCGCCCGCGAACAATCTGTTTAA
This sequence comes from Telluribacter humicola, assembly GCA_040394475.1. Lineage (GTDB taxonomy): Bacteria > Bacteroidota > Bacteroidia > Cytophagales > Spirosomataceae > JBEBSD01. The sequence continues at coordinate 1,735 of JBEBSD010000108.1, forward strand.
ACGATGTTTTGAAATGTCGGAAGTTTTTCCGGAAATGTCAGAAAAATAGGGAGGAATGTTAGAAACTGGTTGACATCGCCTGTTGGGTATGGTAGCTTAGACGGGAAATGACTTACTGACCAGCTGATAACGTGTGAAACCTCTACTTGTAATCCACTATTTCTGTAGTTTTCCCGCGGTACGTAAAATAGTGTGTGCCTCGCTGCTGCTGGTGTTTGCAGTGCCTTTCCGCAGCTTCGGTGATACGATCGGGGCGCTTCGGGCCAAAGCGGAAGCATTGTACGACCAGGGAGAATATGCCCGGTCACTTGACTATTATTACCGTGCACATGCGGCGAGCATTGAACAGGGCCAACCTTTATGGACGGCCAACTTGTTACTCGACATTAGTGCAGTGGTATTTATCTCGGGTGATTACCGGAAATGTGCCGATCTGGCCCTGGAAGGTGTGGGATTGCTGGAGCAGCAGGGGACCGAAAGCGACTCGACTTTTTTCAAGCTCTGGTCGGGGCTGGGACAATACTATTTCCGGCTTTCGGTCATGGATTCGTCGTTTTACTATTTCGGAAAGGCTGACCGCCTGCTGGAACAGCAGCCGGCCCTGCAGCGCAGTATCCCGTTGTATGTGATCTTCCACTATAGCAACCAGGCGCTGGCGCATCGTGGCCTCGGACGGTATACACAGGGTATCGCCCTGGCTTCCAGGGCGCTGGAGCTGTCAGGGGTCATCAACGATGCGAATAGCGTGGGGATGCTGCGCAACGTCCTGGCGGATTTGCATGAAAATGTGGGCGAGCTCACCAAGGCGTACGGACTGCGCAGGGATGCCCTTGCGGATTACAGGCATAACGACATCCGAAAGGCACGCATTTATTCCGGATTGGGGAGAAATGCGCTCTTGCGAAAAGACTTTCAGGATGCTTTTATTAATTTCAAGCAAGCAGTTCTGCTCCAGGAGGAACTTTCGGGAAAGGATGCCTCGCAACGGAACCGCTCCTATCTTGCCCATGCGTACAATGGCCTCGCCAACAGCCTGACCGGCTTAAAAAAATACACGGAAGCGTCGGATTACCTGGACAAGTCTTTAGCGTTATACCCGGATAGCTCCGGGAAACAGAATGCGCTCGCAGCGAGGAGTCATTTACTGAAAGGTGAAATAGCCATGGCCTCGGGTAACTATGAAGATGCAATCAGGTGTTACCGTGCCGGCTGGGAGGCGCTGGTAATTCCCGGCACAACCGGACCTTCGGCCGGTCACGAACGAACAGCCATAGACGTACTTGAGGCAATGGGCAGGGGTTTTATGGCAGTTTCCAGCTACTCCCGGGCGCTGGAGGCATTCGAGCAGGCGCTTGATACGTATCATACGGCCCGGCAGCACCTGTTGGAGCTGGACGACAAACTGTACCTGGGAGAAGCAATCCTGCCCCTTTACCGGGAATCTCTGGAGGCGGCATACAGGGTTTATACGGGCCGGCGTGACAACGCCACCTTCGACCGGGCCTTTCGTATTGCGATGCAAAACCAGGCAGTCGCGCTCAGGGACAATCTGGCGGCATCCGGAATGCGTCCGGCTTATCTTCCCCCCGCGCTGACCCGCCGGGAAGATTCTCTTCGGCAGGAACTCACGGTTTTGCAAACGGCAGCCCGGGTTAATCCCCGCATCTCCCCGTCCGACCAGGAGCGTTTACTGACTACGCAGCAGGCTTATTTCCACTTTCTTCAGGACCTCGAAAGGGCCTATCCGGCCTATTACAATGCCCGGTATCTGCCCCGGAATGAAAGTCCGGCCCGCCTGCGGGCTGCACTGGACGAGCGGACTGCATGGATCAGCTTTATCTATACGCATGGAAAACTACACCTGTTTGCTTTCACGAAGGAGGAGTATAGCTGGAAAACAATGCCGCTGGATTCGATGCAGATGAACCGTACCTTGCAGCAGTTAAGAGAAGCATTGCAAATGCATCCGGGTATTACGGCATATAAAGGGACCACACACGCGTTACAGGCCTTCGATTGGTTCATACGGCCGCTTTACGGACTTATCGGAACTAAAAAACATTGGGTGGTACAGGCAGGCGGGTTACTGGAGGGAATACCGGTTGAAGTGCTGGAAACAGGCCGTAGTCAGGGAGATTACCTGGCCCTTCGCCACGAGGTACGGTATGTGTATACGGTTCAATCGGTTGTTGCCCCTTCAAAGCCGGTACCTGCTGCTCCCCGCGTTTTGGCGGTAGCCCCGTTTGCTGATACGTCCGACGCTGCTATACGCTTGGGTTTATCAGAACTCCCGTCAAGTCGGGAGGAAGTGGAGGCAATTACCCCACTCAGTTACCAGTCGTACCGGGCCGGGAAGCAAAGCGTTCTCGCAGGACTCCAGGGGCATGGTATGCTGCACCTGGCGACGCATGCCGTTACCGATGCGGAGGATCCGATGCGTTCCTACATCGCTTTTTACCCGGAGCCCATGGAACAGTCCCGGTGGTATGCGCAGGAGATCAGCCGCAGCAATCTCCAACATATACGCCTGACCGTCCTGAGTGCCTGTGAATCCGGGAAAGGACAACAATATCCCATGGAGGGAGTCATCAGCCTGGCCCGCTGTTTTGCCTACGCAGGCTGCCCGACCCTGGTTGCCACACTCTGGAGTACCCAGGACAAAGCAACGACCCTGCTGATGCGTTCCTTTTACGGGTATCTTCAGGAAGGCGCTTCGCCCTCTCATGCACTGTACAGGGCCCGGATCGATTTTCTGCAATCGGACACCGGCCGCCGGTACAATCACCCTTTCTTCTGGGCCAATTTTGTCGTGATCGGGGAGGACGCCCCGGTTTACCCGGTTTCCCGGGGGATTCACCCAGGCCTGTATGTGACAGGGCTTCTCGGAGCGGGCTTCCTGGTCGTGCTGGCGGCGGTCAGATTCAGGGCAGCCAGCCGAAAGCGTATACCTGTACATAAAGTTTCCAGCGTTCAATGAAATCGATGGGGTATTCCTGATGATCCTGGTCCGATAATTCCCGCATCACTATCCGGGCCTTCCGGGGTTGTCCGCTGTGCCGGTAGGCCAGCACAAGGTGCCACTGGGCCGCCTGCCGGTAATAATCCCTCAGATCGTCGGCTCGTAATACAGATTCAAACCGCTGGGCTGCACCCAGGTAGTTCTTGTTTTGCAGCGCCTCCTGACCTTCCAGCAAGAGCGCGTATATGGAAGAAGTGCCTGCTGTAGTTTCCGTCCCGCGGATAAGCAAAAGATCGTCTTCAATCGGTGTCAGGTGGACCGGCGCCAGTGAAAAGTAAAGCAATAAGGCGATACAGGAAGCTGCTGCCGACCAAAAAGCCAGGCGGCGGGTGCGTTCCGGCCGGAGCGGAGTGACCGGAATATCGTACGGCACTCCTTTATAGTGTTTTTCCAGTTCGGCAAGCGCTACCCGCTGAACAGCGGCTGTCCGGAGCAATAGCAATGCCTCCCGGGTTGCCTGCACTTTCTGCATCAGGGCCTGGTCGGTTGCCAATTCCTGTTCAAATGCTTCCCGTTCCCCCGAGTCCATATGACCGCGTACATAGCGGTCTATCTGTTGTTGTCTGCCCATTTTTTCGAATAAGTTTTTAGCTTTTGCATACACCGCCGTATCCGTTGCTGCAGGGTACCGATGGCGACTTCCTCGTAGTCTTTACTCAAATCTTCAATTTCCCGGTCATTCAGATAATAGGCTGTCAGCAACTCCTGACAGGGAGAGCCCAATTGGTCCAGCAACGCGTGGGCCGTCAGCCGGTTGTCGTAGTTTTGCACAATTTTTTCCGTTACCAGGTAGGTTTCCGCGAATTCCCGTTCCCATTCTTCCTGCTTCATTCTTCTGTTGTATCGTTTCTTTAAAAGGTGAAAAGCAATCCCGTACAGGTAGACGGCCGCCGAAGCGCTGCCCTCCGGGTCAAAACGGTCGCCGGCAACCCGCTCTATAAAAGCCAGCATCGCGTCCTGGAACAAATCCTTTGCGTCATCTCCCGATAGCCTGTATCGTCGTGCCAGGTCGAAGACATTGGGACTACATTGCATCAGATACCGGCTGGCGATGTCAGCGCGGTGAGGGTCCTTCAGGTCGCGGATAAGCTCGCGATTCGTATAAAGCTGCATGTACGGAGTTACTCAGATTGTTTATAGGTTACTGCTATCCTGTGCCTAAAAATGTACACCTGACAGCAAATAAAGTAGAATTAAGCTGTCCGAAAAAAAAATCTTCAAAAATACAGCGTGCATGAAAACCCCCTAAACAGCAAATACTGCAGGGAAACAGGGAAAATAAGCATGTCCGAAACCAGTTTAATTATTTAGAATTGCTCTAAATAGACAATCGCCGTTCTTTTTTACTTGAATAATCAGCCCCTCTGTGACTACCACTTGTGAAAGGCTCCGATGAGGATCCGATCGGCATTTCCATGCTTTCTGGTCTCATTTTTCAACTAAAAAAACAAGATGATGTTAAACGTGTTGTGGAACACGACAAAGATACGTCTTTGTCGGGGAGGGATTATCATGTCCCTGATCGTCGTTTCAGGCCTGCTGACCAGCTGTCAGCAACCTGTTTTAGTGCCGCAGGAAGTCTCTAAGCCGCCACAGGAGCCTGGCGGTGGCGACCGGGAGGTCCCTGCGGGGGTTTCAAACGATTCTTTACGGGTAAATTCAGTAAAAAAAGTGGTGCAAGAGACCCCGTAAGCAGTTTTTGGGTACGGACACTGTTCAGCAGGGTGTGTGCCTGTAATTTTATCCTGCACCCCGGCCAAGCCGGGGTGCAGCTTTTTTTGACCGGCGCATGCTGTAACAAAAGCCCTGCGCTTTTTGGAATCTGGTCCGGGTTTTGTTTTCTTTGCGGGATTGCTGAAGCAATCAACGTATAGGAATACCCGAAAAACACTAAGACTTGACTCCTCATGAAACCCGGCCCAGGTAAGGATGACCGAAAAAAACACGCCCGCCCGGAGCGTATCCTGCAGGATAAGAAGCAGTATGAAGCCTTCGTCGTAGCGCTTTATTTTCAGCATCGGAAACCTGACGATACGGATGAAACGGAGGACCACCGGCAGTGGCTGGAAGCGCACCGGTTGAATACCTCCTGGGAGGGCCTGGAGCACAGGAGAGAAAAAATAATTGACTTCCTGATCAAAAAGTACGGAGTTCTTTTCAATAAGGTAAAGGAGGCTGCATGGCTGCAGCGGCTTCGGAGCTACTCGCCTTTGGAACTGGCCCGCCTGATCGAAGCGGCTGACCCGCTGTACGGGTGTTATTATCAGTCGTTAATAGTGGAAGAGGCCGCAAATATGGAGAAAACGTTTGGTGAGATCGAGCGGAGGGAAGAGGCTGCTTATCTGAGGGAATACCCGCGGCTCTGGGACGGGGAAAGCCTGTTTGAGGGGGAGTCGGTAAAGGAAATAAGGGAAGTGATCGGGGAAGTGGCGCGTACGTATCGGACAAAGGATGCCGCAGAAGCAGCCGGTAAGTTGACGAAACTAATCAATGATGCCGCGGCGATCCTGGCAGAACGTCCGTTTGACAGCATCCCGGAGCTTACCTGTATGGAGTATTTCAGAAAAACGAAGCGCCAACCCGGAAATTCCTGGGCCAATCGCCACCATAAGATTCTTACGATTGAGTATACGGCAGCGGTAACAAGCTTCCAGAATGCAGCCTGGCCCACATTAAAAGCAAAAACGAGAAACTACCGGCTGGATCGGGACGATGCCGGCGATATACGGTCGCAGGCCTTCAGCAGACTTACCGGGCAAATCAGGAATACGGCTTTCAGGCCGGTACCTCCTGTTGACACACAACCCGATAACGTTAAGTACTACTGGTTTGTGAAGCAAAAGCTGATGGTTAATTATTTCCTGGATATCCTGGTTCCGGGAGAGTTGAAGAGCTTCGTCAATCAGCATCGGCCCGCAAGGAAGCCCGAGCACACGGATCCGGAAGGTACGCTGATCATACCTGTTCCGGACCATGACATCCCGGGAAAAGACCAGCCGGATCCGGAATCGCTGAATCCTGAAGAGCTGAGCCCGGTTGAAAAGGAAAGAATTGCGGGTATATACGATCGGGTGGTGCAAGAGATCAACCAACTGGAGGACCTGAGGCATTTGGAAGAGACACTTTTTACGGAATTTTTCTGGGGCAACCTGACGATTGAACAAGAGCTCGGGTACCAGAAAACGCGGTCTCAGAAAGAGAGTGAAATACTGGAGAAGGAGATCAAATCAATAGAAGAAATTGCTCAGACAACCATCAATCGTAAAACCGGCAAACCGTATTCTTTCCAGGCCGGGTATGGTGCATGGAAGAGTTTACGTCAGAAAATAGCGAAAAGCAGGGCGATAACCATCTACCTGGTGCAGGAGCTCAAAACCTGTTTGGAAGAGCTGGAATCTCCCGCTGTTAAAGAGGTTATTAGTGAATTCCTGGTAAGATTTGACCGGGTTTTGGAGGGAAATGTAATGAGGTACCTCCTGGAGGAAATACAGGCAGGCATGAGCCGGGGAGAGGATCCGCATGTGGTGGAAGACCTGACCGGGAGCCTGGGTTTCTTCCACCTGGCAGCAAACGAGGAATTGGTGGGAGCCCTGATGGCGATAGTCAGAACCGGCCTGAACAACCACAGCTACAAACGGGTAGCCCGTGCCGCGACCCGTATTCTGTTTAAAGTAGGGATATCTCCTGAAGAAATACATCTGAAATTATAAAATTAGGTCATAGGTATGATTCCCGATAAGGACATAAGAGACATTATTGCCTACCTCGACAGGTCGTTACCGCTTCACAGGAGGTATGAATTTGAGGCACGGCTGGAATCCGAACCCGAGCTGAAGGAGAAATATAAGATACACTATGAACTCCAGCTGCTATTGGAGGACGTCGAGCTGGAGGAGCTTGTAAAAAGCCATGCCGTTCCTGACGAAAAGAAACCCGCCGGGAGCATAACAGCATCCGATCCGGAACCCTCCGGCGACAAGCTAAAACCGTTGTATCCGGAACCTCCGAAAGCGGGTAATGCGGATCCCGTGCAGTGGAAAATAGCCCCGTGGCAGAAGATCGCCGCTTCTGTCGTGTTGCTCCTGGCCATGGGTCTGGGGGTGTACCTGTTCCGGCCCGGACCGGTAGAAGGGGTGGCAAACGTGGATCCGTTGCCACCCGGGCAGGAAATAGTGACAGACAGCTCCGGGGAGAAAGGAACGGAAACTCCTGCTCCTCAGGATCCCGGCCCGGAACAATTGAAGCCGGCGCAATCGGGTCCGCTGCTGACCGAAAATGAAAATACCCTGCCGTCACAGGAACTTCCCGGTGTGCCCGAGTACCGGAACCTGAAAATTGCCTTCCGGCAAACCAGTGGAACAAAAGGATTGTCTGCTTTACCGGACGGATCCGGAAATCAGCCCGCTTTCGTGGTGGATAGCATCCCCTGGAGCCTGAACATCAGCAGGCTGCCGGAAGGAGATGAACGCGGGAAAGGAAACCGGTTGGGGACACATGAATTGAACAGAAACAACCGGACGCTGCAGCTGATGCTCAACGATTCCGGGAACAAAATAATAGAGGCGGCAGCGCCGGAACAAATCGTTCTGGAGCGCCAATCCGATATGAGGTCAACGCTCCTGATAGCTGACAGGCCCGTATTTTTGCTTTTAGGTGATGGCTCGGTCGAATTTGTGGATTAGGTTCCTGTTTCTTTTTACGCTTTTGAACGGCCCCGTCAACGGGCAGTCATGCGAGTCGTGCGACCTGGTGAGGAACCCTGCGATGGCAGCGGGAACCGCGGTGGGCCGGTCGTTGGCAGATTCGTTGGTACGGGTGTTCATGGAACCGGTCCGCAAGAAGCTGGGCCGTCCCTTGGAGATCACTGTCCAGCAGCTGAATCCTGCCGACTGTGACTGCATTGCGAATGCACGTGCGGTGCTCCACCGGTGTGCAGGATGGGAGAGCGAGAAGCGGTTTATCTTTTTTTGTCCCGTTTTTATGGATACGCTGGCTTCGCAAAGTCGCGGCGGAGCGGTTACCGGCACCGAATTTATTCTGGCCCATGAACTGGCACACCACCTGATGGGACATTCGGTGCTGGACATGACCAGGAGCCATCCTGCCTACAGTTCGGCCACCCAGGAAGACAGTCTGACCACCCAGGAAGACAGTAAAAGCCATTTGGGTGAGTTTGAAGCGGACGGGTACGGCTTATTTTTATTGTACTACATGTACGCAAAAAAAGGTATCCTGTTGAAAAGTGCGGACGTTGACCGGATTTTCGGAGAGATCGGGACGATTGTTCCCGACACAGATGCCAAAAGCACCACCCATCCTTCCATTGAACATCGGCGCAAACACGCTCATGAACAATTTGAAGCATTTTCCGGGGACGCCGAGCTCATCCGGTCGGAGGATGTCTACCGGCGGATGGAGGCAATGATACCGAATATAGCGTTTGAGTATATGAAAAGGAATTACTCGGATTCGGAGGACGAGCAAATCCGGAAGCTGGAGCAATTCCGGAAAGAGTTTGAGCCGGAAGATAACAAAAACGCCGCCCGGCAGGTAAAGCTGGCGACTTCCTACCTCTATAGAAACAGGTTGGATTCGGCCAATTATATGCTGCACCAGGCCAAATTCCTGACACATGAGGAAGCTACCCGGTCGAAAGTGGCCAATTGGGAAAACAGGATTGAGAAGATTTTAAACCGTCCCCGTTACTGGCAGCTGGAGCCTCTGGCCGGGTTGGAGTTCGTGTCCGGCCGCTTCAAACGGGATCATGTCACGCTCATGGGAAAACATTATCCCATCAGAAAAGCAGGAGTGCGGATCTTCCGGCAAGACTGGACAAAGCGGACAAGTCATTTCGCACTGGACTTGCTTTACAGCAACTCGGTGACGGATATCCTTTGGGAGCAGACCGGGGGTGAGAAAAGGGCGGCGGAGCGATTTGCCAGTTCCGCTTTGGAAATAAAGCCGCAGCTTATCCTGCCCCTGGGTTTGAAAAGGAATTTTGACCCTGAAAGAACTAATCTGAGGGCACAGGGGATGGCCCTGATGATTGGCCGGCCGTTCTATCTGCCGCTTAGCTCGCAGTACCAAAGCCACGCCATCCCGGAGGCGCCGGACGGGGGCGTGAAAGCCGGGTGGAAACGCTACAACGGCGACTATAATATTTTGAATATCCGGGAAGGGGCAGCCCTGTTCTCTACCCTCAACTGGACCCTCATGTATACACGATGGCACCGGATCGGACGGTGGGCAAGCTATTCGGCTTCTTTTTCTACGTACCGGAAATGGTGGACGGTATCGGTAGGGGAGGAGTCTTTTGATAATCGTTTTAGAGTCTATGAAACAGCCGTTACGTTGCGTTTTTGGTAGCCTGTACCTCCTGGCAGTGTTTGCCGGGGCTGTGATGGTCGGCGGTTGTGATAAACTGCCGGTGACGGCGCCGGTTGTGCTCATTAATGCGGATAGTGCCGGTATGGATAGCAAAACGCTGGACAAATGTGTGCTGTCTTATTCCATACTGCCGGCCGGACCGTTGGAAGAAATCCTCCGGCAAGCTGCTGATTCATCCGTCCGGATCTGGGGAAGGCATTTTCCTAAAATTACGTTCCAGGAAGTAGGCTCAGAGGAAAATGCGGATCTCGTATTGCAAATGACCAGTCCGGCAAACGGCGCTTTTCCGGTAGCAACCAGGGACGATTTGCTGGTAACCGCCAGTGTCGAATCGCAATCCCTGATTATCAGGCGGGAAAACGGTTCCTTCCATGTGCAGATCCGTCAGCAGGGAAACAGGCCCCTCGCCGGCCTAACGGGTATAGTAGCGTATCTGTTTGGCCGCGCGCTGGGGCTGGCGCCTTCTGACATCCCGGGCGACATAATGTCCCGTTACATGACGACGGATTCTCACCAGGCACTCTCCGGCAGGGACGTGGAACGCTTAAACAAGCTGTATCCCGATGCCTGCAACGGGTGGCGCGTACGCAGAAAATCACCGGTCCCTCCTTACCACAATCCCGAAAATATTTATTCATTGCCGGTTACATTTGGTTTGCCGGACAATGATACCCTGTATGTACTGTGGCCCCGTGCGCAAAGCGCCGAATGGGGTTTTTACAAGGTACTGCTTTCGGAAAACCCGGCAGAGGACGTGTGGACAGAAGCAGACGGGCCCGTGATAGGATCCCCGGAAATGAGCCGGCTTCCGGTGGGTTTATTTGCCGTCAACACAGAAAATAATGTGTATGTGGCGCCCGGCCAGAAATTTGCCAGTCAATCTGCGAGGACTGTCTTGTATTATTCGCCTGCTGCCGGCAAATTTCTCCCTGCCGGGGTGCAGTTTAACCCGGGAAACGGCATTTATACCGGCGGCTTCAGTTGGGGTAACAAGGGGCTTGCCTTTACCATTGACCAGCAAAGCGCCTATGCGGCCTATCTTACCTTGTTCGGGGCAGCGCCGCTGCAACTGAGCGCTCTGCCGGTGCCCTTCGAATTGTACACCCATGCTGTCGGTTTCCTGACGTCCGATGAAATCCCCTGCCTTTATATCGGCCACTCGGCTTACTTCATGACCGACGGAAACCATTGGAGCCCGCTGGTATTTAACCACAACGACCCCCAGGTATTTAAAGAACCGCGTAATACCGGCAACGAACAATCGTTCAAAACCTGGACAATCGGGAAAAATGCCTATCTCATCCGGGATAATTACGGGTGGCCGGAAGCGGACGACCCGGGAAAAACCCCGGTTGACTTATGGGAACTCGATTTCTCTGTAAAAAATGCCAGCTACCGGTTTATTCCGCGTCCAACCCAGCGTGTAGAAGGAAAGGTGCTGCATGCTTTCTCGCATCGGGGAACGGGGTTCCTGTTCACATCGACGGGACACTTTTACCAGTTTGTTCCATAAACCGCCCCGGATAACTTCAAGTATTTCAGCCAGTATCCCGCGCCCCGAAAGGGTGGGGTGTGCTGCTTTTCGGCTCCCGCTCCGGAAAGCATTTTCCCGTCCCTGCGTTACGGATATCCGTTTTTAAAAATAAAACTTCAGGCGCTTGTATAGTAAATCGGTTCTGCTGGCAGTAACCTGTAGAAACCGTGACGGATGTCCTGGTTCAATTGAAAAATAACCCCATCCCTTTAGTGATTATGGTAGAAAATAAGATCGCAGATCCCCTCGGCAACGGCTGCCGGGTGGCATTCCCCGGAAGGATCCACGCGCTTGTAAAAAAGCAACGGCTGTTAGACAAAAACGCCGGATGGCCTGGCACTCCTTTTCCTAAGTTTGTATGGGGATTGGTGTTAAAAGTTAAGAACGACCTTCCGCCGCCAGCAAGTATTCTGGGCCCGACTGTGTTCATGAAACCTGCTAATAGTTTATTATGGAAATGATTTTTCAGGATCCGGCTACTTCCGACCGCTTTTGTTTTTGCGTGTCGCCCAACCACTATATATGCTTGTTGAAAGACGATGTTGTGTATATCGCTGTCTCGGCTAAAGGATATGCGCTCATTCATGCGATCGACGGCAAGGAATACGAGCTGTCGACCAACCTGGGCAACGTAGAAAAACAGCTGGGCTCCCAGGATTTTATCCGGATTTCCAGACAGTACCTGGTGAACAGGAAGCATATCTCCGCTATCAAAGGAACGGAGGTACGAATGGGAACCATCCGCCTGGAGATGAGTAAGACCGGCAGCCAGCGGCTGTTCAGACACTTGCCCATCCTGTGGACCGGACAAATAAAGAACATCTCAAAAGTGGAATAGTGATGCAGGTATTGCCGGTCAGGCAACGTTTAAACATTTTTTACTAAAAAGACCCCTTCAATGAAATCCCTTTCTATTCAACCGTGCTATCCCGGAAAAGGAAGCCACTCTTTTAGTAGGAGGCTCGTACTGGCAGCCCTGACGGGAATGCTGCTTGCGACAAACGCGTCGGCGCAAAAAAAGAACGCGACCGAAACCGAAGTGACCATCGAACAGGTGGCGCAGCAGTGTAAAGGGCTTCCCCGCGATCAGCGGGTAGTCATCAAGGTGGGCCGCTTTAGTGTATCCAGCAACGCGGCAAAAACCAATTCCGGTTTTGGTGACGAGCTGGCTACCATGCTCACTTCGGCATTGCAGCAAACGAACTGCTTCCGCGTGATGGAAACCAATAAAAATATCTCGGATGCCACCGGTGAGATTGCCTTTGGGCAGGATGGTTTTACCGCCGGGGGCAACGGGCCCCGGGCCGGACAGATGATTGCCGCCCAGCTCATTGTAACCGGTGAAGTGACCGACTACAGCGAGGGGAGTTCTTCCAGGGCGATCCTGGGAGTAGCCAGTCAGAATAATAGCGCAACGATTGGCTTTACCCTGAAAGTATTGAACCCCGAAACCTACGAGGTGCTGTACAGCAAGGATATCAAGGCTGCCGGAAAGAATTCTTCCAAGGCAGTTGACCTTTTCGGAGTGCGCACCACCAGTAATACCGAAAACCGTGCCGCGCAGGACGCGATCTACAAGTCGATTGTAAGCGCAGTAGAAACACTCGTCACTGAAAAGGAGAACATGGACATTCCCGAGCCGAGAAAGCCGGTAGAAATAGTGAAATATGGCCCTCAAAACTGCCAGATGCTGAAAGGCGGATCTCCTAAAGTGATTGTCCTGGTCACTGAAGCGACTACAGCGGGTACCGAAAGAGGGCCGTCCGATGCCGATCTGGAACGGCGCGAAAGGGAAATGTACCTGAGAGAGCAGGAAGCAAATGCGGAGCTGGCCCGGGAGATTGTGAGCAACATTTTTAAATCGAAAAAGCGCAGGGATGCTGAAATTGAATCGATGAAAAACGCCGCGCCGGAAACCACCACACAGACTTCGGCGACCGCCCAGATTAAAAAGGTTGTCATCGAGCAAACCGCAACCGAGACCGAGCTCACGAAGCGTTTTGTGGAATCTGGTTTCCTGGTAGTAGATCCCAAGATGTATGGGAAAATGCGCCAGCTATCGGATTCAACAGGGGACATCGCACAAATGGCGGCGCTGGGATTGCAGATGGGCGCCAATATTATCATCACCGGTCAGGCTATTTCGGAGCGGGTAAATTCCGAGGGAGGCATGGTCGCCTGCCGCGCACGCCTGGAAATCCGGGCGATCTCTGCCGTTGATGGTACCATACTGGCCACCAACACCGTATCAGGCGGCGGAATCGACGTCTCAGAAGCAGTTGCGAACAAGCAGGCTTTTCAAAATGCTTCTGAAAATATGTCGCAGTACCTCATGGAACGACTGTGCAATTTAAACATCCAGTTTGCCGGAGCTGCCCCGCAGCCGGGCGGAAGCGCTTCGCAGGGGCTATCGGATATTACGGTCTCCAACGTGAATTTCTCCAAGCTGAACATCCTCGCCGCCGCCCTTGGCAAAAGCGCAAGTGTAAAAAGTGTCAAGAAATCGATTAAAGGAACGGAAGGATCCCTGCAGATCGAGCATTCGGGCAGTACCGACGAGCTCATTGACCTGCTCGGGAAGATCCCTGCGGTGAAATTCGAAGTGGCCGAACTGGAGGAAGGCAAGGCCGCAATTACGTTACAATAGCATGCAACCTGATTAATACTAAAAATAATGAAAAACCTCTTGAAACTATCCCTGATTGTTGTTTTGGTAACGCTCAGTTCCCTATCCTATGCCCAGAAAGTCGAATACGGCCGCTTTAAAGGGGATATTATGGGCGGCTATGCGTACCCGTTTGCCAGCTATTACAAATTTGGCTTCGTAATGTCGCTTGAACCCAAGTATAATGTCACCAGCAATGTGGCGGTCGGGCTGCGGCTGGAAGTCCCCGGATTTATCGACAATGACATCGACGCCCGGATCCTGCAAGCGTTCACACCCACCGTGGAATACTATTTCGGTCACGGAAGATTCCGGCCGTTTGTGGGGGCCATGGGAGGGATGTACCGGGAGCTGGAAGTCGCGACCGGTGATGAAGAGGCATTTCCAACGGCTGAAAAGACACTTTTTGGCGGAGGGGTGAGAGTCGGCGCACAAGTAGGCGGTTTCCGGTTTGAAATTGCCCCCAACCTCCTGGCCGGAGAGAATACCTACGTTTCAATCAAACTGGGAGGTACCATCGGGGGTAAAAGGAAATAGGGTGCGACGCGCTCGCCTTCCGGGAGGAACGCGGTCACTGATCCCGCCGGAGTGACGGCGCCTTCCCGGACACCAGATAACAACTGAAAAATAAACCTAAAAAATTATCCAAATGACTCTCAAAAATTTCTGTGCAGGCCTTGCTGTATTGTTTTTAATCCAATTGACCCTCGTAAATACCTCCCATGCCCAGATTTTTGAAAAAGGCACCAAGCTGGTGGACGCCGGCTTCGAATTTACGAATGGTGTGGGGCTGTTAAGTATTGTCCCGGTGTTCGGACATTTTGAAATAGGGGCTACCGACGATATCGGCATCGGGGCACGGGTCCGGTTCTGGTCGAAGCACGGTCTGAATGCGTTATTGCTCCAGCCCACAGCGAGCTACCATTTTAACCGGCTGCTGAACCTGCCGGTAGAACAGCTGGATCTTTTCGGTTCGCTCGGACTGGGCTTTCAACGGGTATCCGGATTTGGAGAGTCGGCGACCGGCTTCATCGGAACCCCTTATGTGGGGGGACGTTACTTTTTTACAGAAATGATAGGAGCCGTTGCGAAAATCGGGATCGACGTATATGTGCACGACGGTTTCACCTATGGCGATGCCAACTTTTCAGTCGGCGTTTCGCTAAAATTCTGATTAGAGATAATGTTTAAACTGTAATGTGTACACCCGGGAGGGTGTCCCTTCCGGGTGTTTTGTGAGGGGGAT
>JBEBSD010000109.1:0-15919 GCA_040394475.1 Telluribacter humicola
TCGAACCAAAGACCTACTGCTTAGAAGGCAGTTGCTCTATCCAGCTGAGCTACGGGACCCTTTTACTATTATTTTACTCCCCGGAAACCTCCTGCCTGGAGGCGAGCCTTGCCGGGGCAGTGGCTCGATCCGGCCGGTCGCCGCGCGATGCGCTACGGGACCTCTCATTAACAATAATAGGCAGCCAGCAGTATAAATCTTTACCGCTAACTGCCTATTTCGGTCGGGAAGACAGGATTCGAACCTGCGACCCTCTGGTCCCAAACCAGATGCGCTACCGGGCTGCGCTACTTCCCGCTCTGCATTCAGCTAACTACTTCCTCTGAATACGGATGCAAAAGTAGGGTTTTACGCAGATACGCGCAACTAGTTGGTCCTTTATTTTTCAATTATTTTTTTCTTCCGCTGCCAGGGCCGGCGACTGCTCTTCACGCAGCGCTACCCTTTTGTCGGATGCAGCAGGCTCCTCTTGTACATAACCCGCTGATCCCAAGCGCACAGCCTTCACTGCAGCCGCTTCCGTACCTTCCGATATAACCGCC
Organism: Telluribacter humicola; assembly: GCA_040394475.1. Lineage (GTDB taxonomy): Bacteria > Bacteroidota > Bacteroidia > Cytophagales > Spirosomataceae > JBEBSD01. The sequence goes on from JBEBSD010000109.1 coordinate 543, forward strand.
GCAACCGGTTCAGTGCTGAGCACAACTTCCTTTACCGGCTGTTCCTGATAGGCATGGGATTTCACGCCTTCTGAAATATGCGGGGCAATAACCAGTGAAACAATCGACATCAGCTTGATCAGGATATTCATCGACGGCCCGGAAGTATCTTTGAAAGGGTCTCCTACCGTATCTCCTGTTACCGCAGCCTTGTGCGGCTCGGAATTCTTATAAAAGGTCTCACCGCCGATCAAGGCTCCTTTCTCGAACGATTTTTTGGCATTGTCCCAGGCGCCTCCGGCGTTGTTCTGGAAAATCCCCATCAAAACACCCGATACCGTCACACCCGCCAGGGTTCCTCCCAGTACTTCGGGACCAAACAGAAACCCGACAATCACAGGAACCAACAGCGCGATCAATCCGGGAGCAATCATCTCACGAATAGACGCCTGTGTGGAAATCGCCACGCATTTGTCATACTCCGGTTTGGCTGTGCCTTCCATAATACCCGGAATTTCGCGGAACTGGCGGCGTACTTCCTCCACCATTTTCATAGCGGCACGCCCTACCGCTGCGATGGCCAGCGAAGAGAAGATAAAAGGGATCATCGCCCCGACAAACAATCCGGCCAGTACATTGGCCTTGTAAATATCAATAGCGTCGATACCGGCCACTCCACAGAAAGCAGCGAACAAAGCCAGAGAAGTAAGCGCTGCCGAAGCAATCGCAAATCCTTTTCCGGTAGCAGCAGTCGTATTGCCAACGGCATCCAGTATATCGGTACGCCCCCGTACTTCTTCGGGCAGGTGCGACATTTCAGCGATACCACCGGCGTTATCAGCGATAGGACCGAAGGCATCAATCGCCAGCTGCATGGCCGTAGTGGCCATCATTCCGGCTGCTGCAATGGCTACGCCGAAAAGACCCGCCAGTTCATAGCTGATGAAAATCCCGGCAGCCAGTACAATAATCGGGATGACAGTGGATTCCATCCCTACAGACAGCCCGCCGATGATATTAGTGGCATGCCCGGTTTTGGACTGGTTAACGATCGACTGCACCGGGCGTTTCCCGATAGCCGTATAATATTCCGTCACGATCGACATGATGGCGCCCACCACGGAACCCAGCAGGATTGCCCAGAAAACATCCATCCTGGTAAATTCTACCCCGCGGATAGTCATCACGCCTTCCGGCAGCAACCATTGGGTAATCGGGTAAGATGCGATCAGTGTGATAATAATCGATCCCCAGTTACCCAGGTTCAATGCATTCTGTACGTTTCCTTCCTCGCTGTTTATCTTGACAAATACCATACTGATAATAGAGGCGAGAAGCCCCACGCCTGCGATAAGCATCGGCAGTAAAATCGGTGCAATTCCGCCAAAATTATCATGCGAAACAATTTCGCGGCCCAGTACCATAGTCGCCAGGATAGTCGCCACATACGAGCCGAATAAATCGGCGCCCATGCCCGCGACATCTCCGACATTATCGCCGACATTGTCTGCGATAGTCGCCGGGTTTCTCGGATCATCTTCCGGGATTCCGGCTTCTACTTTTCCTACCAGGTCAGCCCCTACATCGGCAGCCTTCGTATAGATACCTCCCCCAACGCGGGCAAATAGGGCAATCGACTCGGCCCCCAGCGAAAAACCTGCCAATACTTCCAGGACCCGCTCCATTGCCAGTCCGTTGACATCACCGGAATCCCCGATAAACAGGTAGTAAAACACAATGAACAACGACCCCATCCCCAGTACGGCCAGACTGGCCACTCCGATGCCCATTACCGAGCCTCCTGTAAACGAAACCGCCAGCGCCTTTTTAAGGCTTGTCCTGGCAGCTTCTGTAGTCCGCACATTCGACTTGGTAGCTATATTCATGCCGATATACCCGGCAAAGGCGGATACAAATGCCCCGATCAAAAATGCCAGCCCTATAAAAGCGCTCGAATTTTCAACCAGCGTACCCGAATACCCCAGCAGGATACTGACAATAATTCCAAAAACGATCAAAACCCGCCATTCTGCCTTGAGAAACGCGAGCGCGCCGGCTGCAATGGCATCGGCTATTTCCTGCATGGTCGAATTCCCGGCATCCTGCCTGACAACCCAACCACGCTTATAAAACATCACCAGCAATCCGATGATACCGAATGCCGGCACTAAGTAGGTAATAACGTTCATGTGAAAATTAATAGATTATTTATAACTAGATTTCCACAAATATAATTTTTACTGTTTAATAAAAAATTGAATTTTCAACTATTTACGGGAATATTTCTAAAAAGAAGGTTTACTTTTTGAATTCTATTCATGAGTCTTCGGTATTCCACTGCGGAATCGCTCAATTCCTCATTTTACCAAGCCCTTCGGGCGAAAGCAGGGTAATACGGCTCCCTTTCATTTCGATCAGTCCCTCTTCCCTGAAATCAGAAAGAGTTCGTATAACAGTTTCTGTAGCAGTCCCCACAATCCCCGCGATGTCCTCTCTTGTAATGGCCATGGCAAACCTTTCTTCTCCGTCGTCTTTATAGCGCTCATAAAGCAGGAGCAATGCCTCGGAAACCCGTTTACGAACAGAGTTATACGCCAAGCGGAGCAACCGCTGTTCCCGCTCCTGAATTTCATTCGACAACATTTTTATGAACTTTGTCGCGAGCTGACGGTTGGAGTAGAGCAGCTTGAAAAAATCATCTCTGGGAATAAAACTGATCACCGAATCTTCCAGGGCCATGGTGGAATCCTGGTAGGTCCCCCCTTCCAGCAAGTCGACATACCCAAAAAAATCACCTGCTTTGTACAATTCGGTAATGTACTCCTTACCGGATTCATTGGTTCTCCGGGCTTTTACTTTCCCGCTTTCCAGAAAATAAATCCCCCCCGGGTACGTATTTTCACTATAGATACCTTCCTTTCTTTTGTAATGCCGGGTTCTCTTATTCTCCATAAGATGTTCCAGCTCCCGAAACTGCCGGGCATCTCCAAGAAACGAATTCAACCCTTCCGAATTCCGGGAAAAGCGGGTTTTCAGCATTTCATTTTTCTGAAGACGGGTTTCTACCGTCTGCAATAATTCTATGTCGTCATAAGGCTTGGTCAGGTAATCATCGGCGCCCAGCAGCATTCCTTTCCGCTGGTCAATTCTTTCCGCTTTGGCGGTCAGGAAAACAAACGGGATGCCTGCGGTTTCGACGTCATTTCCCAACATGTGCAAAACCCCGTACCCGTCCAGTTCCGGCATCATAATATCGCAAATGATCAGGTCCGGTTTCTCCGACTGTGCCATTTTCACACCCTCGCGGCCATTCTGGGCGGTATGGACGGAATAGCCGGAAAGTTCCAGTATCTCCTGGGTATTTTCCCGCATTTCCACATTATCTTCTATTAACAGTATTTTTTTCATAAGCGCTATGATGGATCCTCCCCTACCAACCGGGGTATTTCAACCAGGAAAGTAGTCCCTTCCTTCACCTTGCTCTCTACCCGGATCTGGCCGTCCATGAGTTCCAGGTACTTTTTGACGATATTCAAACCCAGGCCTGTTCCCTGTACATTCCCACTGTTATGGGCTCTGAAAAACCGGTCAAATATATGGGGCAGATCATTTTCAGGGATTCCGATCCCGTTGTCCTGAATCGTGATATACAGCTTCTCAGCTGTCATTTCAGTCGTTACCTGAACGTCCCTATCAGAATACTTGATACCGTTGGAAACCAGGTTGATCAGGATATTCCGCAAGAGCTGGTTGTCCAGGTAAATCGTCTCCGGTCCTGTATGCCTGTAATGGATGTGCTGCCCGGTCTTGCAAACCATCCGGAGCTCTTCGACCAATTCATGACAAAAATCCGGCAAATTAAAACCGCTCGGCACATAGCGCAGCAATCCTTCTTCCAGTTTTTCAAGCGACAGGAAATCGTTTAATATTTCGGTCAGGTTATTGATGGCCGACTTGATCCGTTTCACATGCTTTTGCCGCTTCTCGTCATCTGCTGTCAGAGTATACCGGCCAATGAGGGAAACGGATGAAAGCACGGTAGCCAGGGGAGTCCGAAATTCATGCGACGCGGTGGTGACGAATTTTGATTTCATGTCATTCAGCTCGCGCTCTTTTTCCAGGGCGCGCATCACCTCCTGCTTCGAATCACGCAGTTGTTTCAGAGCGCCCCTCAATTCGTTTGTCCGCTGTTCCACTCTTGCCTCCAGAACGGCATTCAGCTTGACAATCTCTTCATTGGCTTCCAGAATAGCCCGTTCGTGCCTTTTCCGGTCTGTGATATCAATAATAAAACTGACAATAAAACGTCCTTCACTGGTGGTAAACGGACTCAGGCTTACTTCTACCGGGAATTCGCTTCCATCCCTTTTCAATGCCAGCAGATCCAGTCCTATTCCCATACTGCGGGCATGAGGATTTTCCGAATAGTGACTGCGGTGTGAATGATGGACCTGTGTTAAACGGCGGGGAATCAGCATTTCAATCTTTTTGCCGATCAGTTCCTTCTCCGCGGAATAACCGAAGAGTTTTAATGACTTCGGATTCGCCATAGCAATCTCCCCTGTTGCATCGACAACAACAATTCCCTCCGTCGCATGCTTAAAAAGCGCGTCCAGCATTTCGATATGCCCTTTCAATGCTTTGGCTTGTTCAATGATTACATCTAACATACCAAATTAGAGGTAGATATTGTTATCAACAAATGGTTTTCTCACTTTTTCGGAATTCAGCTTCCCCAAACCCACCTTCCACGAAGTTACTCTACTGAATATGAGTTCGTTATTACAAATAAGAAAATCTTAAAATAATTACCATTAAAATGTGTGCACCTTCCTCAAACGGTTTGACTGAACATCACAGGGGCATCTTTTCCTGCATACAACCGCGCGTCGAAGGCCCTACAAACAGTGCGTACAAAAGGCTTCCCTTTCCCGGTTACCTCCAGCCGGTAAGGCGCTATCCGGACTAATCCGTCTGCTTCCAGCTCACGCAGTCTCCCGAGCGCCTCGTATACCGCCTCCGTCCGGAGGGCTTCCTCTGACCAGCTGGTTTCAAAATGGCACATCAGTTGCCGGATATGTTGTCTCAGTATAACGTCTTCCCGCGTCAGCACATGTCCTTTAAAAAAGGGCAGCCGGTTCTCCCGCAGACGGGCATAATAGGTTTCGAGCTTCTTCTCGTTCTGCACATAAGCCGACCCCGAATCACTGATAGCGGAAGCGCCAAGCCCGATGAGCAGCCCGGCAGGCTGCGTGGTGTACCCCATAAAATTCCTGTGGAGCGTTTTATTCGCGGAAGCCCGACACAGCGGATCGGCAGGCAATGCAAAATGATCCATCCCGATATTCACATAACCGGCTGCCGCCAGCCGGTCACAAGCAATCCGGTACAGCTCCAGCTTTTGTTCCGGCGCCGGCAGGTCGGCTTCTGAAAACTTCCGCTGCCCGGGTTTGACCCACGGCACATGGGCGTAGCTGTACAGCGCAATCCGGTCAGGCCGTAATGCAACGACCCGCTCGACGGTAGCTGCGAAGCTGCGGCTGCGTTGTAAAGGCAATCCGTATACCAGATCGTAATTAATGGAATGATACCCCATTGCCCGGGCGTCTTCCGTCAGTTTTTTCACCTGGTCATACGTTTGAAACCGGTTAATAATCGCGAGCACTTCAGGGTCAAAATCCTGTACGCCGATACTGATCCGGGAAAACCCGGCTTCGGACAATGCCTTCAGGTGTGCAGGAGTAGTATTACCCGGATGCGCCTCAAATCCAAAGGCGTGACCGGCTGCTGTGTCGGAAGTTTCCAGGACGCTGCTTACTAGTGCCTTCAGGTTATCCGGGCTGAAAAAGGTAGGTGTTCCGCCTCCTAAATGGATCTCCTGCACACGCGGCTTTGCGGGCAGAAAACCGAGGTACAGCTGCCATTCCTTCCGCAGGGCTTCCATATAAACCCGTTCTACAGCATGATTCACCGTGATCCGGGTATTGCACCCGCAGTAGGTACACAGCTTTTCGCAAAAGGGCAAATGAATGTACAGGCTTATCCCCGAGGTGGCATTCGTGGCCCCGAAGGTTTGCTTTACCAGTGATTGCCAGGTTGCCGGCTGCACGGGAACGGTATCCCACAGCGGTACGGTCGGATAACTGGTATAGCGGGGACCAGGCACATTGTACTTGGATAGTAACTCGGAATTCATGCCATCATTCTTTTTTCCAAAAATATAGCAACATTCTCCCTTAAATAATGACTAGAGTCAGTTTTCCGAATGAGTTCGAACCGGTCACAGACCACACACCGGAATCGGATGTTGGGCGGGTTCGTCCTGAGCGGTAGAATCTGCGGTATCAATACCCCTCGCGATCAGGAGGAGACCTGTTAAGGCGACCACATACGGAACCGCGCGCCGAAAAGAATTGCGCAGCCGCAGCGAGGCCCACTGCCCTGCCCAACCGGTGGCCAGCATCGCCGGGAAGGTCCCCAGTCCGTAAAAAGCCATAAACCGGGCACTGTCCGCAGCAGCGGTTTGCGTCAGGGCGGTCAGCAGGGCTACATAAACCATTCCGCAGGGAATAAGGCCATTTAAAAGTCCCATAACTGTAAGTGAGAGCACCCCCCTTTTGGTGATGAAGTGCCGTAGTCCGCGCTTTAGGGTATGCATGCCACCCGCGAACGTGCCCGCTGTTTCGAACCAGCTCGCTTTCATCAGCACCGGGATCAGCAGGAAAGCTCCCACTCCTATCGAAAGCGGTTTCTGCCAATTCGCCGCCTCCGCCACATAACCGGCGGTCCCTGCCAGCAAACCCAGTAAACTATAAGTGAGGATGCGCCCGCTGTTGTACATCAGGATTCCCAATCCTTTTTTTACCGGGGAAAGATGGTGCACAGGAAGCGCCAGGGCAATCGGCCCGCACATTCCAACGCAGTGTAAGCTACCCGCCAGTCCCAGAAGAAAGGCCACATATGCCATGGCTTCATCAAATCGTTAGTACGCTCTCTACCCAATAGGTTTCAGTCCCTGATTGCCAGTCGACCTGCATTTTGTACCTTCCGGATTGCAGCAGCGTCAGCGGAATTTTCTGGATCCTGTCTGCTCCTGCCCGGATCGCTACCTGCTGATCCTTCCGATTGTCGGCGGGACAATAGAAGTAAACCGCTCCGCTTAACGCGCCGGACGATTCCGGAAACTGAATCTCGATAGCGTCACCGGCAATTCTCCAGACGAGCGGTGAATCCAACGCCAGCGCCCGTTTCCTCTTATCAATCCGGTCCTGGTACACCAGTTCCTGCGCATAATAATCGACCGCTACCAGGTCTATTTTCTGCACCATGCTCATGGCTACAAGCACGACCATCATCAGCACAAACCCGCAATAAGCCAGCACTACTTTCCATCCCCAACTTATTTGTATTTTCATAAAGTATGATTTACGATTTACGAAGTACGATTTATGATTTACGAGGTACGATTTACGAAGTATGATTTACGAAGTACGATTTATGAGGTATGCTTTACGAGGTACGATTTTTAGCTGCTGAAAGCTGACTGCCGATAGCTAGAAGCCAACTACCCAAAACCAGCTAACCCCTCAAACCCAATAACAATCACCCCTTCACCCTCAACTCATAACTCATAACTCATAACTCATAACTAAAACCACCTATCTCCCCGGCGCCATGAACGTCGTTTCAAACACCTCCAGCTGCCCCTCCTCCCCATACACTCCCAAGCGCAGATCCGTTTTACGGCTGCTGATGTGGTCGGCCGGGATCGTGAGGAGAACAGTCCCCTGGACCATTCCCGCAGGCGCCAGCGTCAGGTCCGGTGCGCCGGCAAACCGCAGCGTCCCCTTTATTCCCTCGAGGCGGACCTCCGGCTGAATCGTATGGTTCGTTTTATTGTACAGCTTAAAGTTGTAGAGGTTACTGATGCTGCCATCCGGGTTTTCGATATAACGCGATCCCGGCACCCTCAGAAAACTGGTTTCCGTATCCGTACGGTTCACCAGCGAGAACCCCAGGATACCGGATAAAAGCACGAGTACCAGTGTATAGCCAATGACCCTTCCCGAAAAGGCACGATGCTTCCCGGTCGCAATGGTTTCTTCGGAGGTATACCGGATCAACCCCCGGTCAAAACCTACCTGGTCCATCATATGGTCGCAGGCATCGATACAGGCCGTACAATTTACACACTCCATTTGGGTACCGTTGCGGATATCGATCCCGGTCGGGCACACCCGCACACATTGCAGACAGCTGATACAATCTCCTTCGGCCCGATCCTGGTTTTTACGAAGCTTTCCCCGAGGTTCGCCCCGCAGGTGGTCATACGCTACTACTACCGACTTTTTATCCAGCAATACCCCCTGCAGCCGTCCATACGGACAAACGACTGTACAGGCCTGGTCCCGGAGCCATGCAAATACGAAAAAGAAAATCCCCGTAAACCCGCAAATCCCGCCAAACAATCCCAGGTTTGCAGCGACAGGTTCCGAAACAATTTTGGCAACCTCTTTTACGCCCAGGACATAAGCCAGCAGCAGGTTCGCAATCAGGAACGATATCAGCAGAAAAACAGTCCATTTCAGCAGTTTCTTTACGATTTTGGGCCGGGTCCAGGGCGCTTTGTCCAATGCCCGCTGTTTGTTCCAGTCACCTTCAATCAGGTATTCTATTTTCCGGAAAACCATTTCCATAAAGACCGTCTGCGGGCATGCCCATCCGCACCACAGGCGGCCAAACATACTGGTAAACAAAATCACAAAGACCAGAAACGTAAGCATCAGCAACCCGAAAATCCAGAAATCCTGTGGTCCGATGAACACTCCGAAAAAAATGAATTTCCGTTCCAGCACATTGAACAGGAACAAAGGCTGTCCATTCACGTAAACAAACGGCGCCGCCACCATCAATGTCAGCAGTACGACACTAAAGACCGCCCTGCGGTTATGCCATTTCCCTTTCGGTTTTTGCGGGTAAAACCACACCCGCTTCCCGTAGTCGTCAACCGCCGAGAAATGATCTCTGAAAGATTCCTCGTCCTCGTGGTCCTTAAAATTGGTACTCATAGCCTCATCATTTCTGCACTGCCTGTAAACCGGCCGTTCCGTTAACGCTCGGCCGCCATTTCCTCCTCCCAGAGTTCGCCCTGCGCCTCTTTTGAGTTCGCAGGGTTGGTCCCCGCCAGCGTGAGGATATAGCTCGACACAAACTGGATCTCCTGCGGCTTTAACTGTTTTTCCCAGGCGATCATCCCTTTTTCCGGAACGCCGTATTTGATTGTCTTAAATAGGTTCTGAATTCCCCCGCCGTGCAGCCAGTAGGCATCGGTCAGGTTCGGGCCGACGGTTCCTTCCCCTTCCGGACCGTGGCAGGCGGCACAATTGGCGAGGTATAACGATTTACCGGTTTCCAGCGCCGCCGCATCCGTGGTAACTTCTACGGAGTTCTCGTCAATTAAGGCTCCTGCCCGTTCCAGAAAGGCCGCTTTTTGAATTTCCGCCCGCTGCAGCTCCCTGGCCAGTTCCGCTTCGGGTAAATCGGCGATCTTCAGGCCATGGTATATCACCATATAGACCACTGCGAACAGAATGGTTCCCTGAAAAAGGAACGAAAGCCAGGGCGGCATACGATTGTCAAGCTCCTGGATGCCGTCGTACTCGTGTCCCTGGATCAGAATTTTCTCTTCGTCGTCAACAGGTGTACTCACGCCGCTGAACTTGCGCCACCATGCGTTGGAGAAAAGAGGCTGCGATACTTTTTCAGGGCGCTCCCGGTACGTCAGGTGGCGGGAAATCCGTATCGTCTGGACCATGATGAAGAGCAGAATGATCCCCATAAAGATAAAACCCACGATAGCCAGGGTAAGGACCAGCTCCGGATTTCCGGCAACCGTTTCACCGGACGTACGCTGTGCATTTCCGGTAAAGGCCGTCAGGCCGAATAACACGGTCAGCACGGTTCTTTTGAGTTGAGTACCGTCGTCCAGCGGGATGGCCGCCTGCTCCCCGGCTTCCTTCTTGTTCATCGTAAGCACATACCACAGCAACCCCAGAAAAAAGACAAAGAAAAGCAGTAATGATACGAGCGGATAGATACCAATGTCGGCGATGGTATCGAGATAGTTTCTGAATTTCATAGTAATAGCTCTCGGCGCGACGCGCTCCTTTGTTGGATACTGGTTATCTGATCTCTGCTTTAATATCGGTTCCCAATCGCTGCAGATACGCGATAAGGGCGACGATTTCCTTGTCAGGCCGGGTTTTGATTCCTGCATCGCCCAGGCTTTCCACAATAATTGCGGCCTGCGCCATCAGGTTTTCATTTGCCTCATTTTCAAAACCTTTCTCATACGGCACGCCCAGAATACGCATGGCATTGATCTTCGCCCTGGTATTGGAGGTATCCAGGTCATCGTCCAGCAACCACGGGTAGCGCGGCATAATAGAGCCCGGCGACATACTTGTCGGATCTTCCATGTGGTTATAATGCCAGGAATCCGGGTATTTCCCGCCAATCCGGTGCAAGTCGGGGCCCGTCCGCTTCGATCCCCACTGAAACGGAAAATCATAGATAAACTCCCCTGCTTTGGAATACTCCCCGTACCGCTCGATCTCATCCCGGAACGGACGGATCATCTGTGAGTGGCAGGTATAACACCCCTCCCTTATATAGAGATCCCTGCCCTGCAATTCGAGCGGCGTATACGGCTTCACGCTGCTGATTGTCGGAATATTGGAGCTCACCATAAACGTCGGGATCATCTCGACAATCCCGCCGATAGCCACGACAACCAGCGACATGACGGTCAGCAGGACCGGCTTTCTTTCAAACCATCTGCGATGCCAGTATTCACCTGCTTCCTGGTGCTGCAAGGTGGCCAGCGACGGGGCCTGCGCCCTGTCTTCTGCCTTCAGCTTCCCTGCCTGCGCCGTTTTAAACAAGTTGTAAATCATCGTGGCCCAGCCAATCAGGTACAACGTTCCGCCGACCCCTCTCAGGATATAATAAGGAATGAGCTGCGTGACCGTTTCCAGGAAGTTGGGGTATTTCAGAAAGCCGTCTTCCGTAAATTCCTTCCACATCGCGCTCTGCACCCATCCTGCCCAGTACATCGGAATCGCGTAAAACAAGATGCCCAATGTCGCTATCCAGAAGTGGAAATTGGCCAGTTTCGGGGAATACAGCGGACGGTTATACAGCCTTGGAAACAGCCAGTACAGCATCCCGAATGTCAGGAACCCGTTCCAGCCCAGCGCCCCCACGTGTACGTGGGCCACGATCCAGTCGGTATAATGTGCGATAGCGCTCACGTTCTTCAGGGAGAGCATGGGGCCTTCAAAAGTAGCCATCCCGTAGGCGGTCACGGCTACCACCATAAATTTGAGTACCACGTCGTCGCGCACCTTGTCCCAGGCGCCCCGGAGGGTCATCAGACCGTTAATCATCCCCCCCCAGGAAGGCGCCAGCAACATGATTGAAAAAGCCGTTCCCAGCGATTGCGCCCAGTCGGGAAGCGCCGTATAAAGCAGGTGATGCGGCCCTGCCCATATATAAATAAAGATGAGGGACCAGAAATGGACAATCGACAGCCGGTAGGAATAAATAGGCCGGTTGGCGGCTTTCGGCAGGAAATAGTACATCAGGCCGAGGTAGGGGGTCGTCAGCACGAAAGCAACCGCATTGTGTCCGTACCACCATTGGACCAGGGCATCCTGTACCCCTGCATAAATCGAATAACTTTTGGTGAAGGAAATGGGTATTTCGAGGTTATTGACGACATGAAGGAGTGCAACTGTCACATACGAGGCAATGAAAAACCATACCGCGGCATAGATATGTTTCGTCCGGCGATGGATCATCGTCATGATCAGGTTGCAGGTACCCACCAGCCAGACAATGGCGATGGCGATATCGATCGGCCATTCGAGTTCCGCGTATTCTTTGGAAGAAGTAATGCCGAGGGGAAGTGTAATGGCGGCGGCCACAATAATGGCCTGCCATCCCCAAAAATGAACCTGTCCGAGCAGTTTACTGTACATCGGGGTTTTCAATACCCTCGGTGCGGCATAGTACAGCCCGGTAAAAAAGCCATTGCCGACAAACGCAAAAATCACCGCATTCGTATGCAACGGCCTTATCCGCCCGAACGTGGTATAGGGCAGGTCAAAATTAAGGTCGGGATAGGCCAGCTGAAAGGCAGCCAGGAGCCCCACCAACATTCCGACCCCGCCCCAGATCACGGTTGCAAAGGCAAAATTCCGTACAATTTTATTGTCATACGCAAATTCGTCCAGTTCCAGTGGAGCGGTACCCGTTCTTGATGTTACTTCCATACAATTGATGGTTTAAAATGAGTAGTGTTATAACTGTTTAATTGAGTCTTACGAAGGGAGAGCGCTATTCCGGCTCTTTGGAAGTTCCGGGTTCCTCATCCTCGAACAGGATCCGTACCGACGGGGTATAGTCGTCATCGAACTGCCCCGTTTTTACCGACCATAGAAACGTCAGCAAAAAACCGGATGCCAGTAACAGTCCTATTCCGATCAATAAATACAAAGCGCTCATATTCAACAAGTTGAATCAAAACTTCTTTCGCATTTCGCCTATCCGTTTCAGAAAGCAAAACTACCGTGCACCGGAGGGATCACAGATGATTCCCCTCAGCAGCAAAACTGACCTTTGTCATGGTTGCGCCGGTGCTATCAGCTTCCGCGCCTTCCACTGACTGAGCAATGTCGTAAACAGGATAATACTGACGGAGCTTGCAGGCATCAGGATAGCCGCCACTACGGGCGACAACACCCCTCTGACTGCGAAAAACAGTCCGATAGCATTGTAAATCAGGGAGAACACAAAACTCCCGATCACAATGGTCCTGCCTGCTTTTGCCAGCCGGATGAACGCTCCCAGGCGATGCAACTGTCCTCCTTCCAGGATGGCATCGCTGTTAGGGGTGAAATTGTTAAGGGTATCCGACACTGCGACTCCCACATCACTTTGCTTCAAGGCTCCGGCATCATTAAGCCCGTCGCCCAGCATCAGGACCCGGCTGTCCTGCTGCAGGGTCTTTATAAAATGCAGTTTTTCTTCCGGGCTCCGGGAGAAGTACAGGCGGTCGGGGTCCGGAAAGACACGCCCCAGAAACTCCCTGTCCGTAGGGTGGTCACCCGATAAGAGGTAGGTATCGTATCCGGCTGCTTCCAGCTGCCCGATGGTCGTGGCCAGGCCCTCCCGGTAGCGGCTTCGGATGGCAAAATAGCCTCTTACCTGCTGATCAAAGGCCACGTAAACCCGGGAGGCGGCTTCAACCGGTTCGTGCGGCAGCCCTGCAAACCGTGCGGAGCCCAGGCGGAGGCGTGTTGCTCCGTAATAGGCCTCAAGGCCGGCCCCTGTCCGTTCGCAGAACCGGTCTGCTTCCGGAACGGCGCCGGCTTTTTTTAACGACCGGTGTACCAGTTTACTCAGGGGATGTACCGACTGCGCCGCCAATGCAGCGACCAAAGCCGTTTCGGCAGGTGTCAGCGGGGTTCCGACAAACTCCACGGTCGCGGTGTCCGGCAATGTCAACGTACCTGTTTTATCAAATACAATCGTCCGGATACCGGCTAATTTTTCCAGGACACGGGCATTTTTCAGGTAGAACCGGTATTTCCCGAAGAGCGCTACTAAATTCCCGTTCGTAAAGGTCTCCGATAATAACAAGGCACAGGGGCAGGCGATAATCCAGACGGTTGTCATGGCATCAACCCCTCGCTTAAAATCACCTGCCATCCCCCAGAAAACCCAGCTGACGGAACCGATGAGAAAGACGGCCAGTGTAAAATATTTATTAATGACGGCTGTCAAACGACTTTCCTTCTCCTCTTCATGGCGTGAGAATGCATCGTTGTTCCAGAGCTGCGTCAGGTAACTCTGTGAAACTTTCCGGGTGACTTCCAGTTCAACCGAGCGGCCAATGAGCTTACCGCCTGCATAAATTACCTCATTCCGTGTTTTACCGACGGGATGCGCTTCTCCGCTCACGAAACTGTAGTCGATCAGGGCGCTCTCCGAAACCAGCCGCGAATCGCAGGGGATCAGTTCGTTATTGCGGATCAGGATGTGTTCGCCGGGTTCCAGTTCTGTAACCTGTTTCTGCTGCTCACCGTCTGCATGCAGGCTGGTAACAGCAACTGGGAAATAAGACTTATAATCGCGGTCAAACGAAATCAACGAATAGCTTTTATCCTGAAAATACCGCCCTGTCAGCATAAAAAAGACAATACCCGTCATGGAGTCCAGATAACCGGCCCCTCCGTGAACGCCGATCTCGGCAAGGCTCCTCAGAAAAGTCACCAGGATAGCCAGGGCAATCGGAGCGTCAATATTCAGCTGTCCTTTTTTCAAGGCTTTCCACGCTGAGACAAAAAAACCGGAAGCTGCATAAAAAAAGACAGGTAGTGCCAGCAGAATGGCGATCACACCAAAGACTACACGCATTTCCACTCCCAGTCCATCACTCTTGCCAATGGTAAAGTAATCCGAAAGTCCCAGGAACATGATATTCCCGAAAGCAAAACCGGAAATTCCTATTTTATAGATACGTGTTTTATTGAAGGTGTTTTTCTGTGGAGTATCAAGGTCGTTCAGGCTAATGTAGGGCTCATACCCGATTGAAGCCATCAGGTGTGCCAGCTCGCTCAGTTTTAACCGGTTGTCATGCACCCTTATACGCACTTGCTTTTCCGGGAAATCAACTACTGCCGACACGACACCCGCATGCAGCCGGTGCAGGTTTTCCAATAACCAGATGCAGGAACTGCAATGCATGGAAGGGATCAGCCAGTTAACCTGTGTTTGTCCCTGCTCTCCAAAGGTAGTCACCCGCGGGCGCACCTCCGGCAGGTCGAGATAGGCATACTTCCCCTGGTACAGATCCTGATCGGGGGTGTTTCCCTTGGCTTCGGGCAATGTATAGTAGGTACATAAATTATGCGCATTCAGGATACCGTAAACAACCTTGCAGCCCTCGCAACAAAATACTTTCTGATCGTGTTGGACGATCTCTTCCTCACAACTGACGCCGCAGTGGTAACATACTGTGTCTGCATGTACCGTACCGGGCCCGGGAAATTCCGGCATACTTTTTCTCATACCTCATCGGTTTCAAGCGTGCAAACGGACCTGCTGAAATAGTCGGTTTTCACGCTCCAAAATTCCGATAAAGGCGGCTGATGATGCATGATAACCGTCATCCGGAAAGCTGACAACCATCACTCTTCCAGCCGTGGACGTGCCGAGGCTGTCTAAAAGGGCAGCCTCTTTTACCACCTGTTGAAGGCTCGCCGAGCCGGGGGCGCCCAGCCGGCATTTTGGTAGCATTGAGGATACTCCATCCCGACAAAGCCCCGGAGGGG
>JBEBSD010000110.1:0-15624 GCA_040394475.1 Telluribacter humicola
TCAGCTTTCAGCTATCGGCTATCAGCTGTCGGAAAATACGATGGGTGGTTGGGTGAGCCGAGTCGAAACCAGGAGTCGAAACCCAGGAAGCTGAGCCCACAGCTTTCAGCTATCGGCTATCAGCTGTCGAAAAATACGATGGGTGGTTGGGTGGTTGGGTGAGCCGAGTCGAACCCAGGAGTCGAACCCAGGAGTCGAAACCAGGAAGCTGAGCCCACGGCTATCAGCTGTCGGAAATCAGCTGTCGGCAAATTACGATGGGTGGTTGGGTGCTTGGGTGGTTGGGTGAGCGGAGTCGAACCCAGGAGTCGAACCCAGGAGTCGAACCCAGGAAGCGGAGCCCACAGCTATCGGGTATCAGCTGTCGGAAATCGGATTGTCATTTGGTTTTCATGGCTGCGTTTCTCCTTTTAAGTCGGGAATATGCACCCGCGCATGTTTTGCTGTTTTCGCAGCAAAGTAACTATATTTGTTTGGCAGTTTTAACACTGCGAAACACCCCGATAACCGTGTCAAAAGAGGATGCAAAGATCCGGCTCCGGCAGGAGATGTTTGCATCCATCTATAGGAACCTTTAACCGGTTGGAAAAGATCGGGGCCTTATACGCAGACGTTGATGAATACGAGTTAGTAGTATACTCCTTGTACACTCCAGGCGAATTCGCCTGTTCATTTTTACATACCTTTTACTCGCATACGTTATGAAGCAACTTTTCCTTACATCCGCACCGCGGACCTTTGATTTGAGCGCATTTGTGCTGCTGCTATTTTTAAGCCTCGCTGCGCAGGCGGGAGACGACAATCTCTATCTGGGAAACGGCGGTTCTCCGCTTGTGATCAACGCGTCGAATACGGTCATCAATACCTATGTCCGTGTAACAGCGCCAGTACCTGCCGCCCAGAGTTTTGTCACAATCAGTTCTACAACCGGGTTCTCGGTCGGGAATCTGGTCATGGTTTGGCAAAGTACACACACCGGCGTTATACCGGGGTCCTCCGAATCTTCCGGTACGGATCTTACGGGTGAAATGACCGGTGGCTGGGAATTCGCCCGCATTCAAAGTCTGACGGCAACCCGGCTTAACTTTTCAACTCCCCTTAAATATACCTACTCCGCAACCGGATCACAGGTAGTAAGGGTGCCTGAGTATACCACTGTCACTATCAATAGCACCGGTTCCCTCGTCGCCCGGCCCTGGGATGGCCAAACGGGAGGGATTCTGGCCTTTCTTGCCACCGGGACGGTCACTAACAACGGTGTGATCAAGGCCGACGGCACGGGCTTTCGTGGCGGAATATATAGTAACGACGGGCTGGCCACGACCGGAGGGACAGCCCTGGACGGGGCATCGCCCGCTGCAGGCCAGAAAGGCGAAGGTATTGTGACGATCCGGTACGGCACCATTTACGGGGGCCGGGGCAGCATGGCCAATGCCGGCGGCGGCGGTTCAGGTTATCAATCGGGCGGCGGCGGCGGCGGCCATCTCGGCACCGGAGGTTTAGGCGGGAACACGAACCTCTCCTCAGATGGAAACCGGCCGGCCGGAGGCTACGGGGGAGGGACGCTCAGTTACGATCCCGTCGTTCGCTTGCTGATGGGCGGAGGCGGAGGCGCCGGGCATGGCAGCAATGGTACCGGCGCAGCTGGAGGATCAGGAGGCGGAGTTGTCTTTTTCAGGGCAAATGCCCTGAGCGGCACAGGTACTATCAGTGTCAATGGCAATGATGCACAGCCTGGCAGCAACGATGCCGGCAGCGGCGGCGGCGGCGGCGGAAGCATTCACATACGTTTAGCGGAGGATGCCACCTGCAATACGCTCTCCGCTGCAGGAGGAACCGGAGGAAACGTCGCGGCTGCAGGTATAGGCCCGGGCGGCGGCGGTGGCGGAGGCAGCATTCTTTTTCAATCCGGAAGCGGAAGTTGTACCCTAACCAACTGGACGACAGCGGGTGGAGCCGCCGGCTCCCAGAGCAACCCTTCAGCTCCCGGAGGCCCGGCGTACGGCGCAACGGATGGCGCTGCCGGAAGCGCGACAGTCCTTTCCGGCGAGCTTATAGTTCCCGTTGTTACGATAACAGCGCCGGCTTCCGGAACTACTACCTCGGCCAGGCCTGCCATTAGCGGAAATGCGACGCCCAATAGTACGGTGCGCCTCACCATTGACCTGACGAACACGTACGTCGTTCCCGTAGACGCCAGTGGCAGCTATGCGTACAAATTAACCAATGAACAGGCGCTTTCGGATGGTTTGCATTCGGTACAGGCCCTTGCAGACTACCAGGGCCTGCGCAGTGGGGCAGTGCAAACCAATTTCACGACGAATGCTGCATTGCCGGTGAGAATCATCTCCTTTACTGCCGGACTGGAAATGGAAACGGTTCACTTGAAATGGGACGTGACATCCGAAACAGCTGTATATGTATACGCGATTGAACGAAGCGCCGACGGTCACCGCTTCGAAGAGATTAACCGTGTCGCCGCTTCGGCGTCGGGCCTGGCCCGGGCTTCCTATACTGCTATCGACAACACCCCGCTTCACGGATTGAATGTATACCGTTTGAAAATACTGGACATTGATGGCAGCATCGCTTACTCGCAGCTGGCCACGCAGCGCGTCGACAGCGGATTTTCGGCGGTACTGTCTCCTAATCCTTTAACGAACAAGGCTACGTTCACCGCTGCCGGGTTGAATCGCAGCGGCGGAACCCTTTCGCTGATGAACGCCTATGGACACGTTCTCCGGAATTACCAGGTCCCGGCAGGTCACGATAGCTGGCAAATAACGATCGAAAAAGGAAATTTGCCGGCCGGCGTATACTTTCTGACCCTTCGTAGTCCAGCCGGAAAACAGTTTTCAGGGAAAAGGCTGGTGATTGAATAGGTGGATCGCGACAGGGCTTCGCAGGTCGATCCACGGGTAAGAACGCTAACTTTCATCCCGTAAATGAAGGCCGGGGTTCCTGACCGGCAGCCGGAAGCAGGTTTTATCTCAACCGGATTTTTCATATTTTAGCTCTTGAAACATCCGTAATGGTTACCTGACAGTATAATGTCCAACTACTTTACCCGGCTTGACGACGATAGTTTTCTCCTGGAGTTTGCCGGCAGGTTACGCAGTGAATGGGGTCCGGCGAGGCATTTCGACCTGCCGGAAGATCTTCAGCGGGAGGTCTTGCTCCTGGAGGAGCTTTCGAAGCGCAACAACAGGGTGTACTCTATTTTTGACCGGGAGCGGTTCGAGTTCGTTTTTCACACCTGGAACCTGTTCGCCCTGGCCGGGCTGCCGGAAGGTAAAAAATGGGAAATCACTTCGACGAGGGTGCTGCAGGACCAGGGCATCGTCAAAACGTTTGTCACCGTAATGCTCCAGGTAGCGGCGCGCCTCAGCCCGGAGGAAAGCCGCGACCTCAGGTCGTGCGTGTGCGGCGCCTATACCCGGAACCTGAAAGGAGAGCTTTTAAGGCTTCACTATACGCACCATCCGTTTACTTTTGATGTAAACGGTCTGCCTGTCCTGAGCCTGGGCAGCGTGGCAGATGTAAAATCCCTAATGACCGCCGGGGAAGGTTTCTGGATGTATTTTAAAGCAGGGGAGAAAAGCTTCCATTGGCACTCACACAAAAAGGAGCTGGTTGCCAAAGACATCGTGACAGCCCGCGAGAAGGAAATCATTGCGTTATGGCGGTCAGGATTGTCTATACCCGAGATTGCAGAGAAGCTCTATATCAGCGTGGTGACGGTCAAAAACCAGCTCCACAATGCCAGGAAGCGTTTAATGGTGCGGGACAATACAGCGTTGGCCGAATTATGCTACGCTACAGGGATTATAAAGTCGATTATATAAAGGAGTATATTCTGATTTATTCATCTTCCATGAGGCTGTTCGCAATATTCATGGCTGAATGCAGAACCATGAATATTGCGACGACCTGATGCTCACCAATAACCTGCGGGTCGTCTCTTTTACTACTATGCCAGTGTCGTGTCAACAATGCTTTGTCTTATAGCAGACGTCATGCTGAGCCTACGGTCCGCCGCTGCGACGGTCGGCCGTAGCCGTCGAAGCACGGTTGCCTCATAGCAGACTGTCCGTCGTCGAGCCTTTAGATTAGCATTCGGTTTTGGGAAATCCCGGTGGCTGTCCTTCGGCTCCGCTCAGGAACCAGCTTCCCCGGGGGCTGAGCGGGGTCGAAGCCTTAGGGGGGAGTGGTACAGTTCATGCCTTCGACGAGCTATCTCAGGACGGTGTGCCGCGCGATGACATACAACCCGACATTTTAAGATTGACACGACACTAGTAGTGAGAACGAACGAGGTTCATATCGCCTTCCGGCTTTCATTCCTTCACTATTTTTTTTGTTACAATACGGCCATTCCCGGTAATCTTTACGGTATACATCCCGACAGGCAGATTTTCCACGGGAATCTTGCCAACCCCGGCACCAGACAGATCTCTTTCAAGCATTCGGATACCGGCCACATTATAAACCTCAACCTTAACACGGGCTCCCATTCCTTCCGGATCGATCCTTATTTCCTTGCGTGCCGGGTTGGGATAAACGGAAACGGACATAGCAGGAGCCTCGATCGCTACAGCAACGATCCCGCTATAGGCATAACTTTGATCGGAGTCAGTCATTTTTAGCCGATAGTAGCGGAAAAGCGACGGCGAATAAGCGGTAAGGTGATCTAAAAAGGAATAATTTTCCGGACTCCTGCTTTCACCCTTTGCGGCTACTTCTGCGATTTTATTCCAGGCTTTCCCGTCTGTACTGCGTTCTATTTCGAAGCGGTCGCTGTTTATTTCTTCGGTAGTCTGCCAGCTGAGTCTTACTCCGCTTTCTTCCTTATCTGCCCGGAAGTACAGCAGTTCAACCGGAAGTGCCGCATCCGACTGCCCCGTCGCGAAAAAGCCGCTGAATCCCGTTACGGCGAAAGATACCTTCCAAAGGTCCACGGCATCATCCCAGACCACATCCAGCTGATCCCTGTTAATGATCTCCCGTGCGCCGGAATAGCTTCCCGGAGCCCCTGTAATACTAATACCGTGGTATTGTACAATCCTCAGGTTTTCAGGCAATTCAGCTTGATTGGCGGCGCCAAAATCACTATTATAATCATCAAAATCTTCCTGTGTAAAAAAAAGGGTCACACGGGCCGCTCCATTCGTTGTCGGTGAAAGGTCCAGGTGACGCGCCATGAAAACCGCGTTTCCAAAACGGAGTGTTTTATCCGAAGCCTGGTAGAGGGTAGTCCTGATAGTGCCTCCAACGCCGTTGTCGGCCGAAGGCTCCACCATAGCGATCGTTTCACACGCTTTGATAATGGAGGTAACGCCTGCTACGATGGGTAATGTAACCGTTTCGCCCTCTGCATCTATCTTTCCTTTACTGAACAGTCCCTGGTATTCATAGGCGCCGATGTCCACTATCGCGCCATAAACGCGGGGATTGCTTGCCAGGTCCGTTGGAATACCGGCAGGAAGCGCTGCATTGGTGCCGCGGTTGATTACCGGCGAGCATGACTGCAGCCGGTAATCTCCGCCGGAGGCGTTCACAAACAAGGGATTGGTATTGCCGTCAATATTCCCGTTGTCCGTATTCGAAAGTCCTTGTACCAGGCTATGTCTTAACGTGAAAGAGCTTCCCTCACCGCCAATTTCAACCCCATCGCTATTGCCATAAACGATACTATTGTTCAATACAGCGACAGAATACTCATCATTGAAGATCCCTCCGCCCTCCTTTGTGTCATTATCTGCAATCGTACAGCTATAAAACACGGGAGAGGAATAATTATTGAAAATACCCCCGCCATAATCATCGCCATAGTTCCCGTAAAAAGCACTATTTACGACGATTGGATTTGAGTCCGCATTGTGCATGCCTCCTCCACTCGCTCTCGCCTCGTTATTAAAGAAAATACAGTTGAGGACAATCGGGGAAGATTCCCGGTTATACATCCCGCCGCCCCAATACTGTACCTGATTGTTTGCAAAAATACAATTGGAAATTACCGGCGAGGATTGGTCATTATACATCCCGCCCCCGTCCTCCGATCTGCCGCCGCTTATAGTAAAGCCATCGAGCACGGCAGTATTGTCAACCTGATAATTCTTGATAACACTCTCGTATTCTCCTCTCAAAACAGTCGTGTGCCCGGCAAGAAGGTCCCGCTCTGACAAGAAACGCTCTGTTCCTGCAAAACCGCCGTAGATCTTCACACCGCTTTTCATGGAAAGCGCGTCGCCGGATTCGGTTCTATAGGTGCCCCCGGCCACAAAAATACTATCAATGCCGGCCCTGCATGAAGACGTAAAGAGAAGCGCATCCTCGAGCGTTTTAAATGCGCTCGCCCAGCTGGAACCCTCGCCGCTGGCCGACACGGTGCCGTTTACATACAATTTTCTGAATGTCACAGGATTATCCTGAAATTCATACGCCCCCAGGTCTACGACATCATTGTATTTTCTTGGGTTTCCGTCCAGGTCGATGGCAATTTCCGATACATATTGATTATTCCCGCTGTTGATGGCCGGGCTGCAGGGCGACAAACGGAAATCGTACCTGTCATTATACAGAAAGGAGGGATCTGCAACAAAATTGCCTTCGCCGTCATGATTTTCCTGCAACAGACAGAAGGAAATATCCGGGGAACTTTCTGCTTCGCTGGCAATACCGGAACTATTATTCCAGATAATACTATTGCGTATCAAAGGCGAAGAATTGCCGCTGTTGTAAATCCCTCCACCATCTTCATCAGCGTTATTCCCGGAGATCGTACAATTGACTAATTGCGGAGAAGCGCTTCCATTGTTATACATGCCGGCTCCGTCTCTATGAACGGCATTCTTCCGAAACAAACAATTCACGAGGGAGGGCGAGGAGTTGAAACTGTAAACACCACCCCCGTAATTTGCAGTATTTTGCTCAAAAATACAATTGAATACAGTGGGTGAGGAGTTATTGTTATTGAAAATACCGCCCCCGTTCACTGCGCTATTGAGCGTAATCAAGCAGTTTCGTACTATCGGCGAGGAGTTTTCATTGTGCATCCCTCCGCCGTTGCCCGTGCCGGCGTCGCCCCCGCGAATCTCAAAACCGTCCAGTATGGCCGTGTTGTTGACATTGCTATTAGTAAAGACCCTGTTTCCTCTTCCTATTAAAGTTGACGTATAACCGTCGGCAAGATCACGCTGGGATAACGCCTCTTCATCGCCGGCAAAGCCTCCATACATTGCTACACCATTTACAAGGGAAAACGATTCGTTTTCATTGGGACTGTATTGACCTTCGGCTACCCATATTTGTTTAATTTCGGGTTTGCTGACAGTAGCGGTAAGCACATATCTCAGTTCATTCACCGCATTGGACCAACTGCTGCCGTCTCCTCCGAATTCAGCGTCATCATCTACGTAAACAATCCCTTCGGCATCAGGGGTGATTTTGGTGGAAGGGTCGTAAGTTCTCACGCCGCCCTCGACCGTGAAATCGTCAATCGCTGAATACCCGTCTATAATGACGTCTATTTCGATGTTTACCGTTCCGGTAAGCCCTGTCAGCGTTACAGATCGCTGAAAAGGCGTATTGAGATTACCGCCTGACGGCCTGTCATAGTACTGGCTATTTCCATAGTTCTCTCCGTTCACTTTGATCTGAAAGGTTGCGGCACTGCTGTTGGTTACTTTATTGAACGCTATTTTCGAAATGTCGAGCTGATGATATTCATCTACGTCAACGGCTAGCCGGTATCTATGGTTGGGATAACCTGCCAGGGCCACGGCCTGATTCCCGTTGGCACCAAAAAAGTACAGTCCTCTGGCGTTATAAGGTCCCTCGCTATGGTACCAGTTGGCAGCCAGCTTCTCATGGAGTGTACCCGGCGCTGACAAATCACCATTGGCAAAATTGTGGAAGTAGAGCTGTTGGCTGTAAGCCGCCTGAAATGTCAGTAATAGGGTTACCAGCAAGGTCGGTATCATTTTTCCGGAAAATAACCCGGAAAAACATACGGGAAAGTGAAATGGAAAGTTGTCAGTTCTTTCACCAGGATTGCTAAAGATTTTCATAGAAAAAATTTAAAGATATGATCTGGTTAATTGTCCAGATACAGCTGTTTTTCAATACTGTTTTACAATGATTCAAAGTACTCCCTGACCACCGGGGCTTATAGCGCCTCTTGCAGCAGCTCATCCAGGTCAATCACTTTGAAAAGTTCTCTCATTTGTTCAACACTCATTGTCCGGTCCAGCAAGAACTCCCAACTACTCCGGTCTCTGTCACAAGCCAGTTCGATGCCGTTTCCATCCGGGTCGGTCAGATAAATGGCAATATGGCTGGTATGGTCACTGGCGCTCTCAACCGGATAGTTTTTTTCCCGCAGTCGCTTTAAGGCTAGCGCCAGATCCCTTCTTGTTGGATAATTTAACGCGAAATGGTTTAATCCGACTTGCATTCTCCCTGAAGGCCCGCCTCCTTCGCGGCTCCAGGTATTCAGGCCGATATGATGATGGTACCCCCCCACCGAAAGGAATGCTGCCGTCCCGAAATTGAGCAACAGGTCGAAACCCATTACGTCTCGGTAGAAAGCAATGGAGCGTTCGAGGTCAGAAACATTCAAGTGAATATGCCCGATGCGGAGTTCCGCCGGAGCATGATAGTTTTCGCTAACGTTGTACATAACTATTGATTTTGAGATTGAAGTTACCGGTCCGGATGAGTTGCTTTCATCGCAATTCTTACTGTTACTGTACGATTCGGAGGGGTCATTCGGGATATTCCATATCCCGCTATTTTTCGGCAAGACTACCTGTTTACCATCACTTTGCCCTTGTAGACCTGTCCTCCACTGTAGGCGAGGGTGATCAGGTAAAGTCCGGGCATAAAACCTTTCAGCGAAACAGATGAAACAGCGGTATCAGAAGCATACACGATCCTACCGGACAAATCCGCGATCGTAATTCGGCTGATCTCGCTCAAATTAAAGGCTTTGATATTCAGTATTTCGGTAGCCGGGTTGGGAAACAACATCGGCTTTTCAGCCTGAACTGAAATGCTGACAATCGAACTATAAGTAAAACTTCCGTCCAGGTCAATCATCTTCAGCCGGTAATAAAGTTGCCCGTGCCGCATTTGCCGGTCAGTAAAATGATAGGAAGAGATGGTCTGGCTTTCGCCTCCCGCCGCAGCGATGCCGGCCACAGACCAGTCCTTCGTGTTATAGCTTCTCTGAATTTCAAACCGGTCGCTGTTGGTCTCCATCGTCGTATGCCAGGTCAGCAGCACCCCTTCCCCCGCTTTGTCGGCTTTAAAGTCAACAAGTGTAACCGGCAGGGCCGCGCAGGCCTCCTGAATTTCAGCTGTATCCAAACACCCGGCAGCATTGTTGCTGATTATAAAAGTGGTGCTATTATCAGCGAATTTTTCACAAATAGGTTCAATTGCACAGGAACCAAGCGAACCATTGTTTTCGATCGTCACCCAATCTCCTGACAAATCAATGTTGTTGAGTCCGTTGAGATGCGTGATTAACGGCACACTTTCAATCGACAACCCTCCGCCGACAGAAGTCAGTGAACTCAATCCGTCGAGGTTCTGAAGTGACAGGAGATAGTACATATAGAAGCTCCCTCCGATCGTTGCCAGCCCGTCTAAGCCTTCCAGGTTGGTGAGCGATGGCAGCACATACAGACTAACTTCTCCTCCGATAGCGGTCAGCGCATTCAATCCATCGAGACTGGGGAGCGACGGAAGCGAATAAAAGGACAAATCTCCGCCGATGGTGGTTAGTTGATTAACCGCAGTTATAGCTGAAAGTGATTCCAGATTATACAAATAAAAATGTCCTCCAATTGACGTCAATTCTCCAAGACCGTCGAGGTTGGTAAGCTCGGGAAGCAAGGCAATAACAAGTCCGTTTGCCCCTATGGTCTTCAGATTACTCAACTCATTCAGGCTCGGAAGAGTCATTAGCGTACTGAGCAGAAGTCCGCCGACCGACTCCAGACTCTGGAGACCGTTCAGGCTGGTTAATTCGAGGCATTCTTCTATTCTCACGTTCCCTGCCACGGTAGTCACATTACTCAGAAAGGATAGATCAGAGACATTTTTGACCGTCAGATTTCCCGGCAAAGAGGTACAGGAACCGTAAAGCAGGTTGTAATTCATAATGTCTTCATCGCTCAGTATCGTAAGATCCCCTGACGGACAGCCGTCGCTTGAAACATTGCAGGCGGCTATCACATCATCCGCTTCACCACACCCCTGGGCATTTCCGTTAAGGTTGAAGGGAATGCTGCCATCGGTTACAATCTGGCACATAATGGAAATAGCACAATCGGAGAGCGCCCCGTTATGTACCACATTAATATACGAACTGACCGATGTCAGATTAGACAACCCGTCGAGATTGGTAATCAACGGAAGCAGTTCAACAGACAGCCCCCCTCCAATAGTTGTCAGCGTATTAAGTCCATCAAGACTGGCTACCAACGGCAGGTCATACAAAGAAAATTCTCCCCCAACGCTTGTCAATGCGCTTAATCCGTCGAGGCTGGTCAGCAGCGGATGAACAGCCAGCAGGAGCTGTCCTCCTACCGACTCCAGATTTTGTAAACCGTTTAAACTCGTTAAATTCCCGCAATCAGTAATCTCGACAAAACCACCAACGCTCTCAAGATTATGTAAAAATGAGAGATCGGAGCCGTCCACATCGCTAATATACAAATTCCCGGTCAGTGCACTGCAATTCCCATAATTGGCTATATAATTATCAACAGCAGCCTGCCCGTTGATGGAAACACTTCCTCCCGCAGGGCACTGCGCACGGACAACACCTGCCCATAACGCTATAAAAACAAACAAAAAGTAACGGTTTTTCATGACATCAAATGATCGCTTCGGCCTACCCGACTATTCAGATTTTCTCAATACAGGCTATTGCAAAAGACGGATTTTGAGGCATGAAAGATTATAACGCTGATACCAAATGCTATCAATTTTGTCACAAACGGTCAGCAGAAGACACGTGGGGCCGGGTCGACGCAGGGAGTTGCCTTTAGGGGAGGGGTCGATTTTTCCGTACAGGATTTGGTGCAATCCACAACGTATATCCGGCTTCCTGTACCTGGAGATATGGGCGACCGGCAGGAAAGAGGAGATGTCAAGTACGCTGGGCTTACACACGTCCGGGCGACAGACATGTTACGCTCTTCTAACTTCTGTCTACAGGCAGTAATGATCAGTACCGCGCAGATCTGCCAGAATCTACCCAGCAAAGCCAGGCACAGCAGGATCCTATAAGGGCTTCATCAGTATTTTGAATACCTTGCTGCCCCTAAAACCACCCTCAAAAGCACCCAAAAGTCCCAAAAATTCCCTACTTTGCCCCTGTATCTTTTAGGGCTTTAAACCCGGCGCCGGGCGAGCTGGCCTTTTCGCTATCAAGTCTAATAATAACGTATTGAATAACAGGGGCGTCGGCCCGGCGTAACGCAAGAATATAGTATGAGTGACGAGCAGAAGCGGGTGCTGGAACAGCAGCTTTGGAAGATTCCACTGAGAATGCTAATCTTCTTTCTTTTCCCGCTATTGATTAGCTGCAGGCATGATTATGAGACAAGATATTATAGAGCGATATCTGATGACAAACGCGATACTGCTTTGCTAAAGGTTGTAATTTCAGAGTCAGCCGGCTTTTTTTATGGGGACTATCAAATCAGATACAACGGAGTTGAAAAAGACGACGGTACTATTCGTGGTCAGATCTTCGGAGATACCCTTATTGGAAAGTTTAATTATTTGTCCAGAGAAAATGTCAAAAAGGCAGCACCTATTGCGTTTCTGACAAATGAAAATAGCCTTAAATTAGGTAAAGGAACAGCAGGCACTTATCTGGGGTTGAATGTTTACAAATATGGCACTATTACATTCGATGACTCTTTGTTTCAATTTCAACCAATTGATGCCAAGGAGCCAGGTCTGCTCAAGTATCAAGCCCCTCCAAGTACAAGCTTCTGATACTATTTCCCAGCAAGATGGTTCTCTGAGCGACCACATAAGCCATTCTATCACCTAAATCAGAGAGCCCTTTGGAGATCTTTTGTAATTGTATTGCAACTAAACCAAAAAAGGAGCTACATTTTCATGTAACTCCTTGATTCTCAAGCTCCCGAAGCTGGGCTCGAACCAGCGACCCTCTGATTAACAGTAACGGGATTTCTGTATTCATATGTATCACAATCAACTGTCATTCAGTATATTATAAAATTCATACATTTGCATCAGATGCTATAAATACAGATTTCTTGTGCAATTTTTTTTCCACCTTTAAACTATGAACACGAATGTGGTTGTTTCAACTTAGATCCACCACAAGGCCAAGGGGAATGGTGTAAACGGTTTGGCTGTTTATATGCGCACCATTCGTTCGATCTACAACAAGGGTAGTTATCAGTCCGCTACAATTCTGTGTTGAACTCCGGCCAGTGCATCTTATCTAATCGTTTCCGGATTTTAACGAGTGTCTCCAATATAGCATCTTCATCAGGGAGATTGCCGGTACCGTAGAGATATTTTTTAAAATCTTGCTTGTAGACACCTTTTAGCTGATCCCATACCTGTTCTGTGTCTTTGAATATTAATGCCTGGGATGGATGGTCACTGAGCCATTCATTATTATTCCTAAATCCTTTGAAATCATCCTGACCAACCTGGATCAACATCAAATCAAACTCGTCAGATTGCAAGAAGTCTGAAAATTGATTGTCTTGTAATAATTGATGCAAGTCATAAACATGACGAACTTTATTCCTAAGATCAGTTATAGGGTCAATACTGTGGGAGAACCGTACCAGACTCATGATTTTTTCGCACATCGTCCGGTTTGCAGACAGGACTAAAACGGAAAAAGGGAGCAATCCATAAGTATCGGCTATTTTTTCCTGCCCTACCTCAAGCATCATAGCGCCGACCAGAGAAGTAATAGTTTTTTCTTCATAGGGTTCATAATTCCCTAGCCAAGTTGACTCTAGGATAATCTGGTCCCTAATTTGCCCATAGTCTCCTTTAAATTTTCTCGGAAACACGTGAGCCGTCTTCCGGTTCATTCCTCTTTTTCGAGTCAGTCCCTCAATCTCAACCTCGGGCAATACGGGCTCGATCAGGTTACTGATTTTTTTAAGCTTGGATTTCAGTCGATTATCAGTCTCGCCGTCATTTCGCAAAACAACAAGGTCTACATCTTCAGAAAACCGTTTGATAAAATCAAAACACTTGGATAGAGCAGTGCCGCCTTTAAAAATCGTCTCTTTTCCAATATCTTGATGAAAGATCAAATGCAAGGCATAGGTAACCCAATAATCCTTTTCCACGTAGATAGCAGGAATTTGCATACGATCAGATGCTGCTTGCACAGCTTGTCGGAATAGCTGTTGGTTCTCGTGCAGATTCATTTTAGGTTCCACTTTATCGTATTGCTTAAAACCTTGTCAGCACCTGTTAATTGATATTCAGTGATGGGGTTTAGCGATTTGAAAAGCGGCAGTATGTCCTTATTTCCCAGTTGCTCAAGCAAGGCCCCCAAAAGGGCTCTTGTGGAAGGAGGATATTTCATAGCCAGTCTAATCATTCGATTCTGATCCAATGGGTGTGTTTCTTTCAAAATAGCTAGCAGGCGATTTAAGGCTTTTTCTATTGATGTATCAGGTATCTTCTTAATGTAACGGACAGCATCAAGGATTTGCAGGAGAGGTATGTTATCTTTCGTTATGACGTTTTTTTGCTTGATAAAGGAAATAGTGTATCGTTCTCTTTGAAAAGTGGGGCGGACAGTATTGCGGCCAACCTGGATAACATTGCTTACCTGTGTTGTTAAGCCGAGCTTGTTATAAATACTAAAACCCGTCAGGTAACCTATTAGCTTTCCGTCTTCCTCAAGAAGATCCTTCACGATTTGATAAAAATTGGGAAATAAGGAGCCGAATGGCGTTATCTCGGGTTTGTAATACTTGCCTTTCGATAGCTTTTCTATTTTTCCGGCGGCGGCCATACGGCTGAGTGCCTTTATCACAGCCCCCTGAGTATTCACCTCATTAACAAAATCAAGATAGGTGAACACATAGCCTTTAGGGAGCCTATTTACCATATTCAACACATAATCAGATACTTTCATAGATACAAACATACATCTTAAAGCATCTATTTGTCAAGTTTATTTCAATAAAAACTGGACAAAATTTACTTTATACGCATGTTCGATTAGCTTTGCTCAAGCAAAGCTAATCGAACATGCTATTTAATTGGGGAAATGTGCCCATAGTAACCTAAATATAAGCCATTTGTACAACTACCTCCCTTATTTATTGAGTTTATGCTCGCCACTTTAGGATCTCATTAAGGGGTAATAAATAAGCCGCTTAATAAAACCCCGCGCTAGTAACTGGCTAAAATCCCAAAAATTCACTACTTTGCTCTATTAACTTAATTGAGCTTTGAACCAAGCGCCGAGTGTGCTAGCCTTTTCTCTATCAAGTACAATAATATCACATTGAATAACCGGGGCGTCGAGACGCAAGAATATAGTATGAGTGACGATCAAA
Source organism: Telluribacter humicola (assembly GCA_040394475.1). GTDB lineage: Bacteria > Bacteroidota > Bacteroidia > Cytophagales > Spirosomataceae > JBEBSD01. Next base: position 14,598 of record JBEBSD010000110.1, read on the forward strand.
AGCGAGTGCTAGAACAGCAGCTTTGGAATATTGCCAATACCCTTCGCGGCAAAATGGGTGCCGACGAATTTCGAGACTACATCTTAGGGTTTATCTTTTACAAATACCTCTCCGAGAAAATGGAGCTTTATGCGGACACGATCTTGGAAGAGGACGGGGTGCGCTATCGTGACCTAAAAGAGTCAACGGAAGAGGGACGTGAATACCTGGAAGCCGTACAGGAAGAAGCGCTGGAAAAGTTGGGGTACTTCTTAAAACCGACGGAATTGTTTCGAGAAGTGGCTATCCGTGGAAATGGCGATACCGACGAAGACGATGATAGTGAAACCACGCCCGTGGCGGCCACTTCCGCAGGGGCCCGCACCAACTTTATCTTAGAAGACCTGCAACGGATCTTGAATAACATCCAGCTCAGCACGATGGGAACCGAGAGCGAAGAAGATTTTGACAATCTCTTCGAAGATATGGATCTGACAAGTACAAAGCTGGGCAAAACGCCCGAACAGCGCAATACATTGATTGCCAAAGTGCTCGCGCACCTAGACAAAATCGACTTCAAACTGAACGATACTGAGATTGACGTATTGGGTGATGCTTACGAATACCTGATCGCCCAATTTGCCAGTGGTGCTGGGAAGAAAGCCGGGGAATTTTATACACCTCAGCAGGTGAGTAAAATCCTGGCAAAACTGGTCACGACCGGAAAAGAGCGCTTGCGTTCGGTCTATGATCCGACCTGTGGCTCTGGCTCGTTGTTGTTGCGTGTAGCGCGGGAAGTAAAAGAGGTGAGTAATTTCTACGGGCAGGAACTCAACCGCACCACCTACAACCTGGCTAGGATGAACATGATCCTGCACGATGTGCATTACCGGAAGTTTGATATCCGGCAGGAAGACACCCTCGAACATCCGCAACATCCCGATTTACAAGCAGAAGCGATTGTAGCCAATCCGCCTTTCTCTGCACATTGGAGCGCCAGTCAACTACACATGTCCGACGATCGTTTCAGTCAATACGGACGATTGGC
>JBEBSD010000111.1:0-15586 GCA_040394475.1 Telluribacter humicola
TAACCTAGCCCGGGGTGAAGCCCCGGCCTCCGGGACAAAGGTTAAAAACGATTAATAGCCCCGAAGGGGTGAAATAACCTAGCCCGGGGTGAAGCCCCGGCCTCCGGGACAAAGGTTAAAAACGATTAAAAACCCCGAAGGGGTGAAATAGGATACATTACGGGCCGGGTTCGGAATCATATCAACCACATACCACAATGAAAAATTTTGCATTATTGGGCGCCGCCGGATACATCGCCCCCCGCCATTTAAAAGCTATTAAAGAAACCGGGAATAACCTGATTGCTGCCATGGATAAGTTTGACAGCGTAGGGATTATGGATAGTTATTTTCCGCAATCCGATTTTTTTGTAGAATTTGAGCGATTCGACCGGCACCTCGAGCGGTTGAGCCGGGAACGAGGAGTGCAATTGGATTATACCAGTATCTGTACCCCTAACTACTTGCACGATTCACATATACGGATGGCGCTGCGCAGGGGATCGCATGCGATTTGCGAAAAGCCCCTTGTATTGAATCCCTGGAATGTGGATGCCTTAGCAGATATCGAGCGGGAAACCGGAAAAGAAGTGTATACGATCCTCCAGTTGCGCCTGCATCCCAGCATTATTGCGCTTAAAGAGAAAATTGAGCAGGGGCCTGCCGATAAGATCTATGACATCGATCTCACGTATTTAACCTCCCGCGGGCATTGGTACTATACTTCCTGGAAGGGCGATGTTTCCAAATCCGGTGGTATCGCTTCCAATATCGGTGTACATTTTTACGATATGCTGACCTGGGTGTTTGGCGGAGTGAAAGCAAGCAAAGTGCACCTCAACTCACACGACCGGGCAGCGGGTTACCTGGAGCTGGAAAGAGCCCGGGTACGGTGGTTCCTGTCGATCAATGCAGAAACCCTACCGGCGGAAGTGAAGGAACGCGGCCAAACGACCTACCGGTCGATCACGGTAGATGGAGAGGAAATGGAATTCAGTAAAGGCTTTACCGATCTCCACACAATGAGCTATCAGCACATTCTGTTCGGAGGGGGGTTCGGCCTGGAAGATGCCCGGACGTCTGTGGAGATCGTGCACGGTATTCGCAATGCGGAGATAGAACCCATGCAGGGAGATTATCATCCGTTTGCGAAGCTTGAACAGGCCTTACACCCATTCGCGAAGAATCATTATGAAAGGGGGTTGGTTGGATAACAGGATAGGTTATAGTGCCTTTATGACGTGGCATCGTAGCATAGATCGGTGGGCTTAGTAGACTTCCATTGGCATGTTGCGGAAGATTTTGAACCGCTCAGCTTGTCGGAAGGTGCCAATACCTGGTGGTGCGGATAGGTTGCAAAGAGTAGGTAGTAATGGACAGTAATAGTATTCTGGATCGAAGTAATGAACTATAAAAATAGAATTATCTCCCCTTCTGCAACGTTATTAGAGGCGTTGAAGCAGATGGATGCCATTGATCGCAAGCTCTTGATCGTGTTGCAGGAGGAGGCGTTTATTGGCCTGTTAAGTGCAGGAGATATACAGCGTGCAATTATTGCGAACTACCCGATGGAGACAGAAGTTAGGGGCGTGCTTCGGCAAAATATTCGGGTCGGGAAGCCGGAGGATTCGATTGAGCAGATACGGGAAATTATGAAAGCATTTCGAATGGAGCTTTTTCCCGTGGTGAATAATGAGGGGAAGATTGAACGTTTATATATATGGGAAGATGTTTTTCTGGGAGTAGAAAAGCGGCAGCAGGAACAGTTTAGTCTTCCGGTCGTTATCATGGCAGGCGGGTATGGAACCCGGTTACGCCCGCTAACCTATGTGTTGCCTAAACCGCTGATACCTATCGGGAAAATGACTATGCTTGAAGAGATATTTGAGCGTTTCGGAAGCCATGGGTGTTCGGATTTTTTTATCTCCGTTAATTACAAATCGGAATTAATAGAATTTTACTTAAAAAGCCAAAACCTTCCATTTAATTTGAACTTTTTTAAAGAGGAAAAGCCCTTGGGAACTGCTGGGAGCCTTACTTTATTAAGGGATAGAATTAAGGATACCTTTTTTGTGAATAATTGTGACATCCTGATCGAAGATGATTATGCAGAAATGTTGAGATATCATAAAGAGCATCAGAATGAAATTACGTTGATAGCAGTTCTGAAAACGTATCCAATTCCATATGGAACCGTTGAGACTGGCGATAACGGTGTGCTTACCAGTCTGAAGGAGAAGCCGGAATTAACGTTCAAGATCAATAGCGGAATGTATCTGTTAGAACCTCATTTGTTAAATGAGATTCCAATAGATGAGTTTTTTCACATCACACACTTGATAGAAAAGGTGAAGGGACGTGGAGGAAATGTTGGTGTGTATCCGGTAAGCCAGGGATCATGGAAAGATATGGGCGATTGGGAAGAGTATTTAGGGTTGATTGGAAGATAGGTTGAAAGATATGGTAGGAGTTGAAAGCTTAAAAACTAAGTATCTAAAAAATAAGTTTTCAAGGGACACCATTTGGCTTATCATGGCGCAGCTGGTCCTAATGGCCTCCGGTTTAGGAGTTAATCTGATCATTGGAGGTCTAGGCGGGGCTGCGGACTTGGGTGTTTTCAATCAATCCATGGCATACTATACGATACTGGCAACTCTTTTTGCTTTTGGATTAAATAATACCTTGATAAAAAAAATTGCTGAGGGTAATCGAAATGCCGATGAAGAAAGCCAACTGTTTACGGCAAACATATTGACTGTGTTTGTACTATCTGCTTTATTCACTTGTGGTGCGATTTTTTTAGCCATTCAGTTTTCAGATTTTTTTAGTTCGAAGGAGCTGGCATCAGTGGTTTATATTCCATTTTTTGCACTGCCTTTTTTTAATGCCAATAAGAATTTTATGGCATATTATACAGGAAAACGAAATCAAAAGCAGTTTTCGTTGGAACGTATAATTCGATGGGTAATTATTGGTTGCTTCGTTAGTTTCGTGTATTGGCGAGAGCTGGGTGTTACGGTTGCATTGTATGCATTTCTGGCGGCAGAAATCGTTTTATTTTTTCATAATTGTATAGGATTGGCCAAAGTGTTTAGATTCTCATTTAATATTAAGGATATTTATGAGAATTTGAAATTTGGTATGAAAAGTTATGTGTCGGAGATCATTGCAGTTATAAACAGTTCTGTTGATTTGATTTTGATAGGATATTTTTTGAGTAGTTCGGAAGTAGGTGTGTATAGCTTTATCGCCTTTTTTGTAAAGACGCTGTATATTTTTCCTGGAATTTTAATGCAGAATGTTAATCCAATCATTTCAAACTTATGGTTTAACAATCAAATTGACCTACTAAAGGAACGTTTGAGCGCTCTCAAAATAGTTAATGCAAAAATTATACTTTTGCAATTTCTTTTTTTATTAGTGTTTTACTGGCTAGTTATTATGCTTGTTAAACAAGAATTTATAGATAGCTATCCGTATTTTGTGATTTCAATAATTGGTGTATCCGTTTTTGCGTTAGTTTATTGGGGCGGATCAATGTTAATAATGGCTGGAAAGCTTAGGGAAAATATTCTCAGAACATTATTGAGTATTGTTATCTCCTTGTTGGTGACAGTTATCTTTAGCTATCATTGGCAATTGTTAGGTGCCTGTATAGCTGTTTCTTTAAACGGTCTTATATCTTTTTTAATGACAAAGGTGTTTATAAAAAAGGTTTTGAGAATCAATTTGATTTAATGAGATTAATTAACAAAAGTATTACTAAAAGAGAACATCATGTTAGGTGATCTGACAAAAAGAAAAGATGGTAAGTTAGACTATAGACTTTTTAACTTTATTTTCTTTTCAATTTTCGTAAATTATGTTGTTGAATCTCTATTGCTTCTTTACGAAGATAGGACATTTATTATTAGTTTTCAGGTCTTGTTTAACCTGGTATGTATAGTTATATTTTTTATAATTAAAGGAAGAATTTCCCGATCGGATACGTATAAGTATGTAATTTGGCTTCCGATATACTTTCTGTTTTTGGGTCTATTCAGTTCGAGTTTGCCAATTACATATAATTATCTGTTTAAGTTTATTATACCGTTTGTGTATTTTTTGATAGGATACAACTGTATGACGAATCCTATATTTCTATCAATATTTATTGCAAGAAGTTGGCTATTTATGGCCTATTTTTCAATATGGATAATCTTCGCAAACGTTACTCAAACAGGATTTTCTTTGTACCCGGGGGGTATTAAAATCGCTTATTTTTCACTCAACGCGTTATACGTTCCGGTTTTTGCTGCCATAATGAGCGTTTACAATTTTGGAAGTATTAAGAGTAAGATTTTGAAATTATTGAATGTTGTATTTGCTATTTCTACTATTTTGATAATAGTCCTGCTTATGAAGCGTACTCTTATTGTTTTAGTGATTTTGGCAGCTGTTCTTTTGATTTTCAGAAATTTCACTTTTAAAAATATTGTTAAATACAGCTTTATCTCTGTTGTGTTATTTGTATTCTTTTTTTCCTTCTTTGAAAGTTCTTTTTATCAGGCGATAGATACTCGGTCGTCGCGATTCAGCAGTGAATATGATATTACAGAGGAAGGGAGATTTATAGAAAATGAATATATCTTTCAGTTATTGAAAGACTCTCCCTTGAAAATGATTTTTGGTTCTGGGGAGGTGTTTAATGATGGTGACAGTTTGGCCGCAATGAGCCCATATTATTATGTAAGAGATGCGCATAATTCCTATATTAGAATTTTTTGGAATGGAGGTATTGTTGGACTATTTTCGTTTCTATTGCTGTATTTGATTCAAATGAAATATTTGGTTAACGGCTATCGGCGGACTAAGTTTAGTTCTAAAGCTTTGGCTGATTGTTTTTTTTTCGGAATTGTTTTTGTTTTTTTAAGATTTGTAAATGATTTTAGTTCGGGGATTACTTACCTTGGTTTTAATGCATACTCATATTTCTTTATTGCGGGTTTAATAAGAATTAGCACTTTCCGGTTTTTCAAACGAAGTGATAAACCATCAAAAGAGAAAGCTGATTATGAACCTGTTAAGTATTAGGCGATATAATTGGGAAATAGGGTCTGACGAATCTGAATGAGTTTGTTTTGGAATGGTTTAATTTATTATACTGAGTTTGGGACCACGCGTTATTTTTATTGGACGAACAGCCTCTCCTTTCAGGACAACCAGAAGAGATCTGGATTGTGTCTTGTCAAAGTTGGTTGACGCTGGATATCATGTTGATATATTTGATATTAAGCTAGCAAAGCTTTTTCGGGTAAACACGGAAGAAATCGTCGATTTTAGTTTTGTTCCTAAGTGGATGTATTGGAGTCGGCTTTATTTGGTCTATAATTTTCTCTCGTTTTACTTTTTTTTGAAACGGTCTAAAGGTACATATGATGTAGTTCATGTATATTATATCAGAGAGGAGTACCTGATTCTATCTAATCATTTGAGAGCGCTTGGGACAAAATTGATTTTGCAGGTTTTTGGCAGTGATATTAATAGTCGTAATTTCATTAAGGATAAATTAACCAGGTTGTATGAAATAGCAGATCAAATTGTTGTGGCGAATGCGGAATTTGGCGACAAGCTCATGAATTTTTTGAAACTACCCTCAGTAAGGCCTAAAATCAAGAAATTACTTTTGCCGTTTGATCATTTTAACTTATACGACAATTTTGAATACGAGGATAAAAGACGCTTCAAACAACAATTGGGGATAGATTTAGACCGGTCAGTTGTTATTGTCGGTAGCAATGTCACTCAGAACGAGCAGCACGAAAAAATTATTGATGTAGTAGCAAACAATACTCTTTCTGAGCGCAGTCATATTATTTTCATGCTCACGACAAGGGTCTTAGCCAATGACCAGGAGCGGCTGGAGGAGCTGACGGTTTTAATTAAAGAAAGGTTGGCGGGTTTCTCATTTGAGATTGTGTCAGGGTTTATTTCTTATGAAAAAATGAGAGATTATAGGATGGCGAGCGATATATTTTTGAATTTTCGAAAGAATGATCAGCTGGCCTTGTCTATGTTGGAGAGTAATTTGGCTTATTGTGATGTGATAACTGCTGACTGGCTTCCTTATCATGAATATCGTAAAAACGTGGAAATCAGCATCGTCGAGGAGGTCGGGGCCGTTGTCGATGTTTTGATGAGACTGTATTTGGAGGATGAAAATCTTCGAATACAGCGTTTAAAATATAATCGCGACCAGGTGTATTTATTATATGGTTATCATAGCGTTATCGGGGAATGGCTGAGCTTATATTCGCGAGAACGGGTTTTTCTGTAGCTGGTTGATTTTAGTTAAAATTGTTAGTTGCGTTTGAGCGACGAATATTTATTTTTATGAGAGTTCTATTTCACTTAGGCCATCCAGCACATTTTCATTTATTTAAGAATGTTATTCGGAATTTGAAAGACACAGAGGCGAAAGTTTTGGTGGTTATCAAAAAGAAGGATGTTTTGGAAGAGCTGTTGGCGACTACAGATTTTGAATTTATCAATATATTGCCAGACGGTAGGAGGGACAATAAGTTAAGTGTTGCACTCGGACAATTGAAACAGGATTACCGGTTATTAAAGATCGCCCGAAAATTCCGTCCGGATGTGCTGGCGGGGACCTCTGTTGCAATTTCTCATGTTGGTAGAATTTTAGGTATTCCTTCTATAAATTTGAACGAGGATGATGCGGAAATAGTGCCTCTTTACGCGCGGTTGGCTTATCCTTGGGCATCGGCTATTATTGCCCCATACGTGTGTTCCGTTGGCAAGTGGGAATCCAAGAAGATCGGATATCCGGGTTATCATGAATTGGCTTATTTGCACCCTAATCATTTTACGCCGTCTGCGGAAGTTGCTTCCCGTTATCTGAATGTTAACGAAAGGTATTTTGTAATCAGGTTTGCTAAATTGACTGCACATCATGATGATGGTGTGAAAGGGATAAGTAACGCGATTGCAAAAAATGTTATTAAGCTGTTAGCTCCTCATGGCAAGGTATATATAACCAGTGAACGAAAATTGGAGGCAGGTTTGGAGGAATATCGTATGAATATTAATCCTATTGATATACATCATGTTATGGCCTTTGCTTCAATGTATATCGGGGATAGTCAGACGATGGCGGCAGAAGCAGGCGTATTAGGAGTGCCATTTATCAGGTTCAATGATTTTGTTGGCAGAATCGGCTATCTTAAGGAACTGGAGGAACGCTATCAGCTGGGATACGGTATTCTACCTGGAGATGAACCTAGATTATATCGAACTATTACACAGGTATTGGAATTACAGGATGCACGTTCTTTGTTTCAGCAGAGGCGTGATCTGATGTTATCAGAATCGATAGATTTGACCGCTTTTTTAACTTGGTTGATTCGTAATTATCCTGAAAGTGTGAGTAGTGTGAAAAGGGAAGACTTTAATTTGGAAACAAAATTTAGATAGCTCTATGAAAATTATATCTGTTGTCGGTGCACGCCCTAACTTTATGAAAATTGCTCCTTTTATACACGCAATTGAGGACTATAATAGAAAAGGTACCAATGGGATTGAGCATTTACTAGTACATACCGGTCAGCATTATGATGACCGGATGTCCAACGCTTTTTTTAAAGCGTTGGCTATTCCTGATGCGGATATTAACCTCGGCATTGGCTCCGGGACACATGCGGAACAGGTTGGACATACAATGATCGCTTTCGAAAAGGTATTGGTGAGTGAGCGGCCGGATTGGGTTGTTGTGCTTGGTGATGTTAATGCCACGCTTGCTTGTTCCGTTACAGCGAAGAAATTGAACATAAAGGTTTGTCATATTGAATCCGGCCTTAGATCGGGAGATATTACCATGCCAGAGGAAGTGAATAGATTAGTGACGGATAGATTGTCGGATTTATTGTTGACACCCGACCGGTTGTCTATGGAAAATTTGAAAGCCGAAGGAGCTTCCGATGAACGGGTAGTTTTTGTAGGTAATATAATGATCGACACATTGCTCCAGCATAAAGAGCGGGCGGAAAAGCTTGATTTATCCGAGATAGTGGAAAGGAACCGTATGCGGGATTATCCGGGTTTGGGTTTGGAAGAGGAATCTTTTGCACTATTGACGCTGCACAGGCCCTCAAATGTAGATGATGAACAGGTTTTGACGGCATTAGTCGCGTTTTTAATCAGTGAAGTTTCTTTGCAAATGAAGGTGGTCTGGGCTGTTCATCCACGGACAGAGAAGCAACTGCGCATGTTCGGACTCTGGGATAATCTGGTAGCCAATGACCGGGTCATTTTATTGTATCCCTTGGCATACCACGATATGCTGCGCTTGAATATGGCAGCAAAGCTAATGCTTACTGACAGTGGTGGTTTGCAGGAGGAATGTACGATATTGGGGACACCGTGTCTGACCATGAGATGGAATACGGAGCGACCCATAACATTAAAGGAAAATGGTGGATTAAGTGTCTTGGTGGGAAATAATATTGATAGGATTAGGACAGAATATCAGAACGTACTGCACACTAATGTCATACCTGTAGTTCCGGAGCTTTGGGATGGTAAGACGGCTCAAAGATGTTTGGATGCAATTGTTCAGTATCCGCGTCACTAAGCTTTTCCTGGAAACCCTTTCGGATCGAAAAAATGGGCTATCACTGGAAATTCATTGATACTTGACATTTTCCTTAGTATTTGGCGCTTCTATATCAGCCTATTCGTTCGTTTTTTGTTACCAACTACGGGAAGTTACACAAAAAGAAAGGGAAGCCTTGTCAGACCAGATGCGCTGCTATTCGTTGAGTGGGAAATTTCCGGTTTTCAGATAATTCGTTTTAAGTAGCTGTTTTTACTGAAAACGTAAGCAATCAAAATAGAGATAAGCATTACGAATACGAATTTTATAGGGATTCCGATCATCGGATTATCCAATAGGTCTATTTTCTTCAAAAGCAGCGCTTTGTTCATGATGTCGATTATCCCCCCATGAATCAAGTATATTCCAAAGGATAGCGGGGCTAATTTGGAGAGTGCATTTTTAGGAATTGATAGTTGGGTGAACATTTTGAAAATGCACAGGGAGCCAATTACAACGAATGGAGAAGGGTAAGCATAGAAATATAGATTACCCCAGTTAACGGCAGTGTAAACAGACAACAATGCTATTACAATGCTGGTGAGCGCATAGAATAAGACTAGTGATATAACCGGAATCTGACGCTGCTCATCTTTCAATAAATAGCCTAACAAAAAGTAGCCAATAAATTGCAAAAATTCCAATAGGAAGAATGGTTCATTTCCGAGTTTCAAATCATAGAATTCCTGGTATGCAGATACTACGGTCAGGGTAAGGGCCAGGTACCAAAGGTATTTTCTTGAAATATGAGGCAAGCTGTAGTTGATAAACGGGGTGATAAAGTATAATCCTATCACCATATAGAGATACCACATATGGAAAAATGGCTCTCCCATAATCAAGGATTTTAAATGAAGTGATATCTCCGGATCTTTATAGACTACATAACTGCGTACCATTTTATATAGTATGTAAATAATGCTCCAGGCGATCATTGGTATGAATATACGCGATGCCCTTTTTTTATAAGATATTTTAAACGATTCTTGCCTTCCCAGCAGGAACATACCACTGATCAAGACAAATAGGGGAACACTTATGCGGCAAGCTGCGTCAACAATATTACCGACCTGGAAAGCGAAGCCGAAATTTTCCGTTTTCATTCCTTGCAAAACATATACAGCCGCTACGTGTAAAAGAACTACTAGTATTGTTGCTACGCTTCTTAATGTATCAATACTATAATTTCTATCCATACTTATAAGAAATGATTTAAGGTTTTACAGGTAATGTCATCGTTACTTTTATAGTGAGTTTCGTAGTATAGCGGAGATGCATTAATCACGGGCGTATACCTTGGGGTGTTAGGTATTACTATTTTATAGCGATTAATCCGAATATTTCAAGGAACCGGCAATGAATCACATAAATTTTATGCAATCTTTCTAGCCGGATTTCCGACATATATTCCAGGTTCATTTATCGTTTTGGTCACAACTGATCCCGCACCGACTACGATATTGCTACCTATTTCTATCTGATTTGCAATAATACTGTTGCTTCCAATGAAAACTTCATTTCCTATCAGACAATCCCCATTTACAACCGCATGTGTGGATATATGACTGTGGTTACCTATTACCGCATCGTGCTCAATAATGCAGCCTGTATTTAAAATCGTATTAGCACCTATTCTTGCGCCAGCATTAACAAATGCATGCGACATCACAATGGTTCCGGTTCCTATGACTGCATGAGGAGACACGTAAGAGCGAGGGGATGTTATGGTTGCCAGAATAGCCGCTGAGCCTGTTAAGTAATCAAATATTTTTTTTCTGATTCGAGCCGATTTAATTTGACCTACTGTGATTAAAAAAGTATAATTGGCACTGATAAGCTCGTCTATTTGATCATCAGTGCCAATTATCTCAAATCCTAATACTTTCTGACCTCTTAATCCTTCCTGATCTAAAATTCCGGCTATTTGATGCTTTTGTTCCTGTTCTATTACATCAATGCACGACTTACAATGACCGCCTCCACCGATTAATATGAGTTTGTTAGGATTCATTTATACTCTTACACTACTGGGTATGTTGACAATACGCGCCTCCAGGAACTCGGCATTCCTTTGAGCATCCCGCTGATACATCTGATACATCGGTAATCTAGACATCAACTGCCATATTGGCCGCGTCATCACGCCATTCTTGTTGGTTTCGTCAAGGAATAAGTCCCTGTGAGCTTTACTATCCAATTCGACACACATCAGCCAATAGTTTGCTTTTGTCTCAGGAAGTTCTGTTCGGAACTTGATTCCCTGCTCTTGGAAATGTGACTGATACATTTGGGCTAATTCCCTCTTGTTTTCAATCATCTGAGAAAGCTGTTCCAGCTGGGCGCATCCCAACGCTGCATTTAAGTTAGGCATTCGAAAATTGTAACCGACTTCATCATGATAAAATTCAAAGGGATGAGGCCTTTTAGCGGTGGTTGTCAAATGCTTTCCCTTTTCTCCCAGGGGTATATCGTTGGTGACAATAGCTCCACCGCCTCCACAAGTCACTATTTTATTACCATTAAAGGAAAAAGCGCCTAATAGTCCAAAGCTACCTGTGGGTTTGTTTTTATATTCGCTGCCTATGGACTCTGCGGCATCTTCCACCACAGGGATATTCCATTTTGCACATATTGCAAGAAGCTCATCCATATGAACAGGGAAGCCAAAGGTATGCATCGGCATACAGGCGGCAATTCTCCGGCCGGTCGATTTATTATAGCAAAATCCATCATCACGTAAGTCTCCAAATTCTTCCAGGAAAGAACTAACAGCATTCGGAGATAGTCCCATGGTGTCTAAGTCTACATCCAAGAAAACTGGTATTGCGCCATTGTAAACAATAGCATTTGCTGTAGCAATAAAGGTCAGTGCCTGGGTTAATACCTCCTCATTCGTACTGACTCCTGCCAATCTCAGTGCAACCTGTAAAGCCGCGGTACCATTTACAACCGCAATAGCCTTCTGACATCCCGAGATCATTTGAATCTTTTCCTCGAATTTATCTACATAGGCTCCAACTGATGATACAAAAGTAGAGTCAATCGTGTTTAACACATATTGCTTTTCATTCCCTTTGAAACGAGGCTCATGAAGCGGCAGAAAGTCAGTAGTATTGAATGTTTTTTTTATAAATTCAATGGTAGCCGAGTTGCTGATCATTTCGTTTGATCCGGGTTATAGTTTAAGGTATAGTTGCCGTATTTTTCACGATGGGTAGCCGAATCATTGTAAAAGCCCTTTTTTAAGGCATCTACCAGCTCCTCAATACCGTCAACTACGCTGAACGCAGGTTCGAAACCTAATACATTCCTCACTTTATTGAATGAAACTTTATAGTTTCTGGGATCGCTTCCATTTTGACCATAGGTGACCTTTCCTTCCGGAATATGATTCAGGATTTCATCAACGATCATTTTCTTTGTGAAATTATTTACATCACCTCCTGCATTAAAAATTTCGAAGGATACTTTTTCCTTTGGTGCGGTTAAAACATTTTCCAGTAAACGAGCAAAATCCCTGACATGGCAATAGGGTCTCCAGGTATGTTCATCGTATACGAGTAATTCTTTTCCAAAGAAAATGTCTCTGACAAATTCACTAACACTTAAGTCGAATCGCATTCTTGGAGAGAGTCCGAAAGCGGTAGCAAATCGTAGGACAACTCCGGTGTAATCCACTTTGTCTTTTAAAGAAACAAGGAATTCTTCATTTTTTACCTTGGCTTTGGCATAAAGCGATAAGGGGTTTAAAACGAAATTTTCATCTGCCAATTCTCCTTCCGAAATTAACCCATAGTTGGAGCAAGTGGATACAAAGACTAATTTGTCAAGACCTCTTCCGTTGAAGAAGTCAATGCTTGTTTGAACGCCTGTTTCGTTTATCTGGGTAGATTCGGTCGGGTATTTTTTAGTGATAGGATCACCTACCAGACCCGCCAGGATAATAACATCCGTCACGCCATCAGACGACTTTTCCAAATCTTCCAGATTACCAATATCTCCTAGAAAAAATTGGTAGTTTGAGTCTCCTAAATATGGCTGTACGGCAAAATGGTTATCATATACAAAGTTATCAAGAACATTTACCTGAAAGCCTTTTTGCAATAAATGAGCCGTTAATACAGTTCCTACATACCCCCCGCCTCCGATAATTAGCACTTTTTTCATCTCTCTTTTAATAGTTATTTTTAGTTTAATTTAATTACGTTTTATAGCTAATAGTACTTTCGCCTCTTCAGGTTTTCTTGCGAATGTCCCCGGTAGTGTAGGCAAGGTACCAACTCCCAAAATCGATTGATTATTTTGTCGTTTTTTGCATCTAACTGTATTTATGTACTGACTCCGTTTAGACGGTTCTTATACTTTCTACTAAAAGCTCCCATGTAACGCCAATCCCACAGGTGTAACACGTAGCCGCGCTTTGAAGGTATTTCGGTTACTTTTGGAAGTTATGGACTGGTTATAGGTTTTGGCAGAACGGGCCATCAAGTCGTTGGAGAACTCGAAAAGACACATTCCTCCCGCCAGTAAAAGGACCCCGCCCACCAGCTGCGCCTTGCTACGAACTGTATAGTCATAACTCACATCATTGATCACAGCAGTATGCTGCTTACCGGTGAGCGCCACGGCCCCGAGCACCACTCCGCCTATAGCGATAACCGGTGAGTAGAGACGGGTGGCACGGGCCCATTTTAGCTGACCAGTGGCTTTAGGGGTGTTTTGATAAAGGGAAGAGAGTTCTCCATAGGAAAGCTTTTTCCCATTGTCGTAAACGGAAGTAAGTAAAATTCCCCGCTTTGAAGTCAATAACTCTTCCGGGGCCAATTGCGCTGTCTGGTGCCCGACCAGCCAGGATTCCGAAACCGGCTGCGCCAGGCTGGTCAGGCACAGCAGTATCAGCGATAGGGATAATAGGTAGTTCATAGATAAATTATTTGTAACTATCTGTATTTTGCTTCCTTAATTCAATATTCAGCCGCTAACTCCGAAAGCCGGGAAGCCGATCTCCAATAGCCGATCTCCGATTGCTCGTCGTCATTAAAATTTCCGCTTAACAGAAAGGCTGAATCCCAGATTCTCTTCCAACAGCCCCCCTTGATCGTAGGCGATGCCGGTTTGCACGGTATAAGCCTGCAACGGAAAGGATACCAGTTGTTGCAGCGAAGTCTGATTTACTTCAAAGGGATTCCGATAGGTGCCGAGGTTTTCCGAAAAGGAGACACGGGTAGTCAGGTCGACCTTCTGTATCCGGCTCTGGATACCGACAATAAAGGCTTTGACCCTGTTATTGGCCACGAAGCTGGAGAAGTCGCGGTTCTCCGGCAGACTCGGTGTGATGCCGGTGATGTATTTGAGGGAAGTGAGAAAGGGGCTGCCGATCGTCTGGTCTTTGTACGTCCAGCCATCCCGGTATACACCGTTATTGAAATAGTCATCTACTCCACGCAGCTCCGGTATCACCGTGGCCGCGTGCGATGCCGGATACTGGCCTCCCTGATGGGCGGTATACAGGTATTCCACGACCACTTTCAGGATGCCCTGACTGGCATTTTTCCGGGTAAATGCGATGCCGTTCAATCCGTCTTTGATATTGCCAAGAGAATATAATGAGCCATCTTCATAAATGGACTGGCGGTACAACAGGATGTTGGCATCCGAACTATTATATTCCATCGCCAGGTCCAGCGTTCCCAGGTGGTTGCCTCCGCGGTTCCCTTCTCCGTAAGTTCCCCCGCCGGTATAATAAGTACCATCGGCGTAATTGATCGGCAGGCCGGTCACAATATTAAGATAAGCCTCCAGATTGTTGCCGTATTGGGTAACTAACTTACCGGTTAAATGGTGCACAAAAGGCACTGCCGGGCGTCCGGCCCACTGCACCTGGTGATTGAATCCTCCGTGGAAACGAAGTCGCCAGTCGGGTTTACCCAGGCGTATGTAGAGGCTTTTCTGGTGAAGGAGATAATTTTTTACATGCTCCGCCGATCCGAACCAGCCGTGGGAGTAATTTCCCTTGATCGCAATGAGGCCGTTTTTCAGGATGGGGGTGTAATTAGGAATTGAGATCTGGATTTTAGGGATCGGCAACGCATTCCCCGACCAGATATAGGAACCTGCGCTCAGGGTACTGTCGGCCAGGCCTACCGTTTCCTTGCGCCTGCCGGCATAAAATTCAAAGGCGCCATAGCGGATCTTGGCATATGCTTCTGAAAGAACTACCTGGTTGATGCGTCCCACATTACCCACTGCACGTACGCCGTAACCATAAGAAAACCTGCGCTTGGTATTGTCATCGTTGTATAACTGGTACTCCTTTTTTACCTGACCCCTGAGGGTAAAAACCTGCGATTCCAGGGGTACCTCTCCGTATTGGTTAGTGCGCATCCAGAAAGGTGTGGAGTTGGATGTGGATAAAAAGGTACCGGCTTCGAGTTCGTAATCCAAATCGCTAAAAGCCCCCTGGGAATAAGCGAGTTGATTTACGAAGCATCCGGCCAACAGTATCCCGAAAATCCGTAACGTTTTTTGTGGCATAGATCTGATTTAAGCACAGCAGATGGATTCACCTGCTATGACCGGTTGAGTTGTCTTACTGTACAGAATTCAAAAGTACTAATAAATTTTACTACAGCATTAGTTAACGGCAACTTTTCCGATTTGCGAAGTGTTTCGCCAAGCATCACAAAGGTTTCACAGAAGCATCGTTATTTTTTTCTCTGTGTGCCTCCGTGTTTTTCTCCGTGCCGCTCCGTCTTATTTTGCCCTTAATGCTGTATACAGATTAAAAGTCACCTAGAAGCATCGTTATTTTTTCTCTGTGCACCTCGGTGTTTTTCTCCGTGCCGCTCCGTGTTAATTTGCCCTTAATGTGCTGTATACAGATTAAAAGTCACCTAGAAGCATCGTTATTTTTTCTCTGTGCACCTCGGTGTTTTTCTCCGTGCCGCTCCGTGTTAATTT
>JBEBSD010000112.1:0-15496 GCA_040394475.1 Telluribacter humicola
AAATAATCATTTTCAACCAAAATAACACTATTTCTAGTTTTGAGAGATGCCCTTATATAGAAGTCGCCCATGCCGACATCCGGAACCCAGCCCCACACTTGCAATTGTAGCCCGTCCAGTCCGCCAAAAGTCCGAATCTGGTTCAGATTCGGACCCAGGAAAAAGGAACGAGAAGCTAACCTGAAGGTTCAACATCCTCCATTTATTGGCAAGGCATAGATCGCGTTGCCTGAAACAACCAAATTGAAGACCTTATTTTCTATAGAAGGGAGTAACAGTTTCCATGTTTTCCCCTTGTCTGCTGACCTGAATATGCCGATAGGGTGACCACAAAAGAAATATTCATCCACCTGAACAATGGAGGCAATGGAAAGGGCAACCATAAGGCCGGCATCAATAGGCTGCCAGGTTTCGCCGCCGTCGTAGGACGTTCGCACTCTTCTGGTCATCAACTTTGTACTGTACGTGATAGCAGCGAATCCGTCTTTGATACGTTCTAGGGCGATGCCGGCACCGCCCTCACTAATCACCGAATCCCAGGTGTCGCCATCATCGGTCGACCTTACTATCCCTCCCTGGCTGGTGGCCAGCAACACACCGTTTGACTCTACCAATTTCGTTACCCAGCCTCCGGTATGGACTTGCTTCCAGGTTTTTCCGTTATTGGCGGACTTAAAAAGACCGTTTTCGCAGCCGATGAGAACGGCGCCTCCGGCCGTTTCAAAAAGGGTGCTTACCTCTTTTACCGGACAATTTTTGTAGATGGGCGACCATACATTGGTTCCGTTTGTTTTTTGTAGAAACTGGCCCTCCCAATTGTATGCAACTATCCCGGTCTTACCAGGCGCAATGCCGCTATGTTTCTCAGGGAAGATCTCTTTTTCCCAAAATGGAGCTGCGGAATTTGGTTTACTTTGATATACCTCATTTCCGGCACGCAGATAGATGCCACTATCACTTGCAAAGAAACCATCTCTCCGGATACCATCTCCCGGCAAATTTTCGGGCAGCCCTTCACTGATGTCCTGCCATGTTTGTCCCCCATCTGCGGATTTAAAAATAATGTTTGCAGCTCCTGCCCTATCTCTTTTGAGGGTTGGCTTACTATCCGGGACTCCGGACGACCTGGGGAGTTCCAATGCCTGATCAAAGGCAAATGCGAGTTGAAAAAGGAGCAAAAAAGCAAGGTTATGGATTTTCATGACTAAAATTGGTTTGGTGAACTAATCGCGTAAAATTGTTTTAACTTCGCATATCCAAATGTAGGCACCCACGTTGCCGCTTCTTGTAAATCACTTGTAAAAAGAAATGTAAATGCGTGTAAATTCTGCTCTTACTGGCTTTTTTACTAACCGGTTGGTGGTGGGGTCCGGCATTGCCATGGTGATGCTTGCTACTTTTTTTATCGCCTCGTCTTTCACGGAACATTCCGACCGCGACTTGCGGGCGAAGCAAGTGAACCTCATTATCCGTCAAACCGGTCATCGGTTGCTGCTGCAGGCGGGAGACTCAACCTCACGTGTATTACCCGTTACCGAGGTTAAAGAGGGCACGTTTTTGCTCAGGTTCGAAAATGAATTCGTTTTTAACCACGACTCGCTCATCGTGCTGTCACAGGACTTACTTCCCATGACGCAGTTCCCTTCCGGTTACACCGTTACCGTACATGATTGCATGAAAGACGGCATCGTCTATGGTTTCCAGGTAAATAATACCTCGCCAGACATCCTGGCTTGCAGCGGCAGAAGTCAGCCCCCGGGTTGTTATACGATCGAATTTGCCTTTCCGGATTTTTATGAAAATGGAAAACAGAAGAAAGCTGGCATCGGCCCGGCGACGGAATCAGCTAAAGCGGATCCTCTGACAGTCAATCCAAAACCTGAGGAATTCAAAACGACCACCTATGACGATCCGTTAATCAATATGGTTTATGGCGGCATTCTCGTGTTGCTGGGTGTGATCTTGTTGATCGGGCGTTTTGGGGAAACGTTAAAAACGGTGCCCGGGCAGGGTCAAAACCGCGCGCTAATAGATGAATCTGTGCGGGAATTGGCTGCGCTCGGAAAATTTTTATTTAATGTGAAAGGGCAGCGCTTGCTTTTGGGAAGCGAGGTGATTAGTCTCACAGATAAAGAATGCAAGGTGTTGGAATTGCTCCACAAAAATTTCGGTGAACTGATCCCCCGCGAAACGCTGATGCAGGAAGTCTGGATCAACGAAGGGGTCTTCACCGGTCGCAGCCTGGACATGTTTGTATCGAAACTTCGAAAGAAATTAAGCCATGATCCTGAGCTGAGAATAACGAATGTTCATGGGAAGGGATATAAGCTGGAAATACCTGAATGACAGCTTATTTAAGAACCAATGATATCGTTCTTAAATAAGCTGTCCTGAAACGGTATAAATCTGGCACTTACTCCCCATAGCGACTTTCACGATCGTTACCTTTTCGCGGGCCGGATTGGGATAGAGGTGTACCGCGATTACGTCGCAGCGGGACATCAGGCTCACGACATGGCTGTAGGCAAATGTTCCGTCCGGGTCTGCCATTTTCAGGCGGTAATACATGGGTGATGCCGGTACAGCGTGTGAGGCAGATACGTTCCGATACTTGTCAGGCTGTTCAGTCCGTTGAGCGAAGTAAGGAGCGGATTATTTCTTATCACTAAATATCCCGTAAGGTTGGTAATAGTTGCCAAAGGCCCAAAGTCGGTAATGTTGGAGGTGGAGGCTATCAGTATTTTCGTACGATCCTAAAGGTAGTTGATCGATTTTTTTTATGTAGGAATAGTGTGTTTACCTCTCATTCTCCATTTCCTCGCGGATGCGGGCCACGTACTCGGGAGTGACTTCCTGTACCTCACAGATATCCACATCCGAAAAACCCTTCCGGATCATATTGCGGACGGCTTTTGCTGTCTTTTCCTCACGCCCCTTCCTTTCTCCTCTGATGAACCAGGGATCTCTTTCTTCTTTAAAAAAACTGGCTACTGTTTCCATTGCTTTATCGAATTGGACAACTAAGTTACGTAATTGGACGATCACCCGCAACTGCTGCAGGTAAAAGTGTGGCGGCTGCCCGTCAGTGAAACTAAAACTCCGTACCAATGTTTTGATATTCTGATACCCTATGAAATCAGACTATCATCTTATGTATCAATTCTGCAACGCTGATGATTGAAAATTGACCTCTTCCGAGTACTGATTGTGGACATTCTTACATTCGCCCCAATTTCAACTCATCCGGGAACACTGGCAGCGGCACCAGGGGTTCAGTTCCCCCAACCCGTCCGCCTCTCCAAATTCCTGGTTTCGCCTTGCTATTAGTCTATGGCTTCCCACAATTGAACTTTGTTTCCTTCCGCGTCAAGAATATGAACAAATTTACCGTAGTCGTAGGTTTCGATTTTATCCGCGATGGTCACGCCTTCCTTTTTTAACTCTTCAACAAGTGCTTCCAGGTTCTCAACCCGATAATTTAGCATAAAGTCCTTTTCAAAGTAATTGGACGTTTCGGGAAACGGTGTCCATTGCGTTTGCGCTTTTGTCGTACTGTCCGGACTTTCATACCATTCAAAAGTTGCGCCGTATGGATTTGTTTCCAATCCAAGATGCTTTTGATACCATTCTGTCATTGTTTTCGGGTCTTTGCATTTGAAAAAAACGCCCCCGATGCCTGTTACTTTTTTCATTTTGCGATTGTTAGTAGTTGCCGTAATTGATCTAAATGCGAAACCAGGATAAAAAGTTGTTGCAAGTGCCAAAGTTATAAAAACTATCTTTTCCATTTCAGTCGGGTTATTATCAACGGCCGGTCGTTACACATACTGCCAACTCGTTTATAGAGGAATTTCCGGCTCCGTTACACTTCGGTGTATCGACCGGCAAAAAATGGCAGTTGCATAAATTGGTAACAAAGACCAGGACAGTTAAAGGTACGGGTTACCCTACTTTTATAGCCGGGAAGGCTGGTTATGCCTGCCCGTATCTAACATCGAACTCTGAGTCCTTATGAACTACCCCGGCCCGAAAACATCGGTTGTATCGCCCGCCTTCTATCTATTTTTCCTGTCGGCGCTCTGTGCCGTCGCACCCGCGCACCTCTTCGCCCAGGACAGAGCAGTGCAGCTGTTTGCCCACCGCGGCGGAGCGCACGAGCAGGATGAGAATACCCTGCAGGCATTTGAAAACAGCTACGAAAAAGGCCTGAGAGGATTTGAAACCGATGTACGCCTGACCAGCGACGGCGTCCTGGTCATCATGCACGACGCCTCCCTCGACAGGACCACCACCGGAACGGGGATCGTGGAAGAAATGACTGCGGCCCGGATACGGGAAGTCCGGACCAAAAAGGGCAACCCGGTGCCCTTCCTCGACGGGCTGCTGCAGTTCCTCAACAGCAAGCCCGGACTGTATGTCGAATTTGAAATGAAAACCAACCCTAACGCCTATCCGCAGGCGCTGCTGGAAAAATACTGCGACCTGCTGTATCAGGCCGTGATGGAAAACAAGCCCCGGGAATCGACCTACCTGCTCACGTCTTTTGACAAAAGGCCGCTGCAATACCTCCAATCGAAATACCCGGATGCCGACCTGCTCTTTATCACGTCATCTCCGCTTACAAAAGAAGTCATTCAGCAAACGCTTGACCTGGGTGTCAGGAGAGTGGGCTGCAACCTGGGTGGGACAAGCCGCACACTGGCAAAAGAAGCACAGGCTGCCGGCATCCGCGTCAGTTGCTGGCCGGGCCATACGGTAGAGGATTTTCTCCTGGGCCTCTACCTGGGCTGCGATTACCTTTGCTCCGATGTGCCGGAACGGGTATTGTCCTTTATACGCGGCAACATGCCCTGGGTTAACATAAAATGACCACTCTCCTTGATCCGGGCGCCCTCAGAATACAGGGGCGCCGTTGTGTTTATTGAAAAGCTGTAATCCGCCGTAACCTGCCGGAACAATCACCATATCCCGGTATTCCAGGGCATATCCCGGATGACCTTTTGTTTGCTTTTTCCACAGCAATCTGGGGTGGTTCAAATCCGAGATGTCTACGGCGCTTACTTCACCCTCTCTCCTGTCTGTGATGTAGAGGGTTGAATTAAAGCGGGTCGGTTTTCCGTTCAACGGCGCGGAGCTGTTGACAAGGCGCCTTTGGATAAGCGTGTCTGCCTTGTTGTGCGTTTGCCTGATGAGCAACCCATCCTGGTAAGTGGCTATTAATCCGTTGTCTGAAAATGTGAAGCCGTTGATGGGACCCAGAGACGAGTTCGATGCGCCAAGCGGAAGAAGTTCCTTTTGTTTGTTGGGTTTTTCCTGAATGGATGAAATATTGTAGCTGTAGCAATCTCCTAACCATTGAGAGCCGATTGTACCCGATGGATCCGGCTGTTTCGTGATCGGAAACCGGTACATTAACCCCTGGTTTCTGTCAGTGAAAATGCGCTTGATTTCATATGGATTTGACAGGTCAGTAATGTCCAGTGTAATTCCTCCGACGTGCAATGCCGCTCTTTGGGATTTCTTGTCGATGACGACCTGATACACCCCTCCCTCCGGCGGCAGATAACGGCTAATGAGTTTCGGATTATCTTCGCTATTAAGTTCCCAGACAGACAATCCTCCTTTACCTTCCGCGACGAAAATTTTTCCGTTTTCTATCTGTACATCGTAAACCGGTGATGCTGTTTTGATCAGTTGCCTGCCCGTTATAGTGGGGTATAATGTTACCTGATGTACACCCCCGGAGCCCGCGGCCAGGTATACAGATGCTGTCAGGCTGTCCAGGCTCAGGGAATATATCTGAGTCCCTGTGTCGTAAGCGGAATGACTTTTGTCATTGAGAATAGTTGTTTTGGAAACGACATTCATCTTCTCAGGATCCAAAGCAGCAGCTTCCGGCAGGTAGGAGGCATCGACCACATGCAGCCCCGTGTTTCCGGCAATGTACAGGGTCCGTATGCCAACCGCGAAACCGTTTACCGGATCATTTATTTTTTCCTCTCTCCATACTGTTTCGGGCAATTTAACATAGCCCCTGAACTGCGGATTGTCCGGATCACTGGCATTGACAACGAACAAACCTGCTTTGGTATCCCCGACAAATACATAGTTGCCGACCGCTTGTACATCCCACCAATCCGGACTGCGCATATAATAGCTGGGGAATTTCAATTTCGAGCGCCTTTTGGGCGTTTCCGGATTGGTAATGTCGATAATTTCCAACCCATGTCCGGCGCCCCAGGCCGGGTCGTCCGGCGTTTTTTCTATCATATCCGTGCCGTGATGCCCTGTAGCTACGAAGCATAGATCACCCCGGACGAATACCCCGTCACCATAGCCCTCCAACTGGAAGTCCGAGACTTTTTTGGGGGTTCCAGGCTGAGCGATATCGAATATAACGAGCTTTCCTGTTGCCCAATCACCTACAAAAACATGTTTCTTATGGATGAATAACGATTGCGCTTCACCGGTCAATGCGGAAGAAATGTGCCTAGGTTGCCTGGGATTTGAGATATCAAGCAATTCTATTCCATAAATCCTGTTGGCTATCGCACCAATTGTTCCGGACAGGTGGATGCCGGTAGCCAACTCAACGGAATCGTAGTGAGCTGCTACCGTCATATTTCGAACATCACTTATATCAATTACAAACATCCCGTCTTCCCTGGACGTGATGTAGGCATATCCATCCTGGATTTCCATCTGGCGCACGTTCCCCAGGTTGCCAATACTGTCAATCACAATGGGATTCCCGGGCTCTTTTATATCGAATACATAAAGAGTCCGGTGCCCGATCACAAAAAGCCTGTCTTTGTGAATAGCGGCGTCGATACATGGCCCGATATTCAGGCTTTTTAAAATGGCCATTTCTTCTCCATAGTCCGAATAGTCAAAATCCTGTGTGTATGCCGGTAACGAATTGAAAACTAATACGAAGAATATCCAGACTGCTTTCATTTTTATCCTATTTTCCCTATAAACTATTGTAAAACGATACCTGTTACCCACCCATCAATCAAAGCCGCTGCAGATCATGGCGTGTCCTACTGATAGCCTGGATTCTGCGTAAGTTTGGGATTCAATTGAATCTGGTTCAAAGGAATCGGATAGTGCGTTTTGTAATCAGCCACCTGAATCTCTCTATTGGTACCATCCAGGTTGGCATCGCGGAAGGCGGACATCACCGGCACCATACGGTCGGTCCGGATCAGGTCGAACCAGCGATGGCTTTCAAAGCAGAGTTCAATGCGCCGTTCGTTTTCGAAAGCAAGCCTGGCCTGTACCTGTGTGAGTGTCAGGTCGGTAGTCAGGCCCGCGCGGGTACGTACCGGCTCGAGGCCAAGCCGCAGGCCGTCTTCAGTTTTGCCGTTTTCGTTCAGGGCTTCGCCATACATCAGCAGCACGTCGGAGTAGCGGATCACCGGCCAGTCGGCATCGCCGTCGTTGGCGACGGCCAACGGGCGGCTCGTAAACCACTTCCGGGTGTAGTAGAAAGTACCCCCCGACACAAATTCGTCAATCGAAACGGCCTTCCGTTTGTCATTCGGCTCAAAGGCGTTGAACAGGTCCGTTGATCCCAGGTTGCTATTGCCGCCCGACCCGGTAGGCACAATCTGCGTGCCGGAGAGCGAAGGGATGAACGCCAGCGTGAAATTGCTGCCCTCACCGTTGGTATTGCTGGTGTACTGAACAGCAAACACAATCTCAGCGTTATTACCGTTGTCTTCACGGAATACGTCGGCATAGTTGGCCAGCAACTGGTAGCCCGAATCACCCGCTCCATCAATCACTTCTTTGAGCTTGGTTTCGGCCTGCTGCCATTTTTGCTGGGTCAGATACACCTTGCCGAGCAGCGATTTGGCGGCTCCTTTCGTGGCCCGCCCCACGTTGGGTGCGGTGTATCGGGCAGGCAGCACGGTTTCGGCTTCGATCAGGTCTTTCTCGATTTGCTGATAAATCGCGGCAGCCGGTTCCCGCAAAAACGTATAGGCTTCCTCTTCCGACTGGATCACCTTCAGCACCAACGGTACATCGCCAAACAACCGCACGAGGTTGAAATACATCAGCGCCCGGATAAACTTCATTTCACCCGCCAGCCGGTCACGCACGGCGTTGTCGGGAAAAGTGACGCTGTTGATGCGCTCCAGCACATTGTTGCACCGGAAAATAAGGTTATAGCTCTGCGACCAGCGCGAGCTGACCTCGGAGTCCGTCACCGTCCAGGTTAAACGGTAGTATTGCCCAATGCTCGCGTCAGACCCCGGTACGGAGATTGTATTATCGCCGGGCATTTCCGTCAGTGTAAAGAATCGCTGGTAGTAGCTCCGCAGGCCGCCGTAGGCGCCGGTCACGGCCGCCGTGATTTCGTCCGCGGTTTTATAATAGTTGGTGGCCGAAATGGCTGTCGGTGAGTTCAGGTTCAGAAACGCCTCATCGGAGTCGCAGGCGGCGGTCAGTAGCGAGGCGATAACCACCAGTATTAAGGATAATGACTTGATTTTCATAATTTCCGGAGTTAAAATGGGTTAAAAGCCGAGGTTTAAGCCAAGCGTAACGGTCCGGTTGACAGGATAATTGCCCTGGTCAACACCCGGCGTATAGGCCGTATTCCCGTTCAGGCTTTCTTCGGGATTGTAGCCCGGGTACTTCGTCAGGGTAAACAGGTTTTGCCCGCTGGCATAAATGCGGAGCGACTGAATGCGCGCTTTTTTGAGCAGCGAAGCCGGCAGGATATAGCCAATGGTCAGGTTACGGACACGGGCAAACGAAGCATCGTAGAGGATGTAATTGGTCACGGCCTGGTTCAGCGTAAGTCCGGTAACGCCCGGACGGGCATACTTTACATCACGATCGGGATCGGAGGGGAGGAAATAGTTGTCTATAAATTCGACCGGCATGTTATACTGACCCGTATTGGTATATAACTGCCGGGCCATGGCGTAAACCATGCTCTGCCCATACGAACCCTGGATGATGAGACTGGCATCGAAGTTTTTAAAGTTGAACCGGTTCACCAGACCGAACGTAAATTTGGGCAGGGCGTTCCCCAAGGCCGTCAGGTCGGCAACGCTCACTATGCCGTCGCCCGTAAAGTCAGTTCCCCGGTAATCGCCCACCTGCGAGCCGGCCACCCATTTCGGTCCGGCATCCACTTCGGCCCGGTTCCTGAAAATGCCCGAAACCACGTAGCCGTAGATGGTACCAAGTGGTTCACCTACCCGGATCTGGAATGCATTATCCAGCCCGGATACGGCTGATAAGGGATTCAGGGAGGCCACGCCCCCTAAGTCGAGTACTTCACTGCGGTTAAAGGAGATATTGAAATCCGTCGTCCACTTCAGGGCGGTTTTGTTGACGTTCTGCGTGGTCAGCGAAAGTTCCAGCCCTTTGTTCTCCAACTCTCCGATGTTGGTTTGGTAACTCGCGGCATAGCCGATCACCTGCGGAAGCGCCTTGGAGAAGAGCATCCCTTTGGTGCGTTTCTGATAGAGGTCCAGTGTCAGGAAAAGCCGGTTGTTAAACAGCCCGATCTCCGCCCCGATATCAGTTTGCCGGTTTTTTTCCCAGGTGAGTCCCCGGTTTTCGTAGCCGCTTTGAACCGTTCCGAACGTACGGACGTCGGAAAAACTGTAGTTAGCCGACCCCACCGAACTGATCCAGGTGAAATCACCAATGCTGGCGTTACCCGTTTCGCCGTAGCTGGCCCGGAGTTTCAGCTCGCTCAGCACCCCTTTTGCCGGGGCAAAAAAGGGTTCTTCGGTGATACGCCAGCCCACCGAAACCGATGGGAATGTACCGAAGCGGTTGTCGGGGCCGAAGCGTGAGGCCCCGTCACGTCGGATTGCCGCCGAAAATAAGTATTTGCTGTCATAATCGTAGGTAATACGGGCGGCCGTCGAGACAAAGGCATTTAACGAACCATACACGATATCACCCCGCCGGTCAGACGAAGCCGACGGGTTCTCAATCGAGCTTGTCGTGTACGTACCGGGCCGGCCATTTACGGTCAGCAGGCGCGATTCGGTCTTTTGCCGGGAATACAGCAGGAAACCTTGCAGGTTGTGCTTTCCGAAATGTTTGTTGTAGGTAAGCGTGTTTTCGACCAGCCAGTCGATGGATTTATTCTCGTGTTCCGAGGCGTAGATAGCCGCCGACACCGGGTTGGAGAGGTTGGCAGCCGGCGCGGTATTCCGCGCGAGTGTAGCGGGCAGGTAGACGCTGCGCGTGTTGAATTCCGCCGAACTGCCAACTGACAATTTATAGCGTAGTCCCTCAATCGGCTCCCATTCCAGGTAGGAATTGCCTAACAGCCGGTAATTATTGTTCGTGCTTTGGGCCTGTTCCAGAATGGAGAGCGGGCTGTACAAACTGGCCGGGATCAGTCCACCATCGGAATAGGCCGGGAACCCTGCGGGTTGGCCGTAGT
The DNA here is from genome assembly GCA_040394475.1 of Telluribacter humicola. GTDB lineage: Bacteria > Bacteroidota > Bacteroidia > Cytophagales > Spirosomataceae > JBEBSD01. The sequence continues at coordinate 10,427 of JBEBSD010000112.1, forward strand.
CGCCGTTGGCGGTGCGGGCCTGGATTACCGGGGGCAACAGCAGCGCTAAATAAATACCATTGCCTACGCCCTGGCCATCGAAATCGGCCCCGGCAGCTGCATTGTTGAAGGCCCCTCCGATAGACTGCCGGCGCTGCGTTTCAACCGAGGGTGCCAGATTGATCCCGACGCGCAATCTCTTGGACAAATCGGCATCCATATTAAATCGAAGCGTACCAAGCGAGAAATTACTCCCCACGAGCGTCCCCTGCTGTTTGAGGTAATTACCTGACAGTGAAAAGCGTACTTTCTCGGAACCGCCCGACGCGCTCAACTGAACATTGGAAATGGGCGCTGACCGAAAAATGACATCCTGCCAGTCGGTGTTGCCCCACTCGGCGGGCTGATCGAAAATTGGCGGCGTGGGTACCGACCGGACAGCGGCGACCTCGCGGGCAAACTTCACATATTGCTCAGCGTTCATCATCTCTACTCGTTTGGCCACCTGCTGGGTGCCCACGTAGTAATCGAAGTTGAAGCGGGTCTGACCGGCCTTACCGCGCTTTGTCGTAACAATGACTACCCCGTTGGCCGCCCGCGACCCGTAAATAGCTGCGGAGGCTGCATCTTTCAGAATTTCAATGCTTTCAATATCGGCGGGGTTGATGCGGTTAAACTGGTTGGCCTGCGGCAGAATGTAGCCGTCCACCACGTAGAGCGGATCGTTGCCCGCGCCGAGCGAACCTGCCCCCCGAATCTTGATGTAAGGGGCTTCGCCCGGCGCCCCGCCGTTGCCGGCCTGAATCTGCACACCGGCCGCCAGCCCCGCCAGCGCTTCTCCCGGTGTCGACACCGGGAGCCGGTTGATATCCTGGCCTTTTATTTTGGCGACGGAGGTAGAAAGTTTCTCCCGCGACTGTTCGGTATAGCCAATGACGACGACTTCTTCTAATGCCTTTTCATCGGTTTTAAGGCTGATTTCAATCCGGGTTCTGTTCCCTGCCGTCACTTCCTGACTGACATACCCCACGAATGAAAACACCAGTACAGCGCGCTCGTCAGGGATCTCTATAGAAAATGCCCCCGTTGCATCCGTGATCATCCCCTGCTGTGTCCCTTTTATCAGGATACTGACTCCCGGTAACGCCTCTCCCCTCTCGTCGATCACGCGTCCGCTGATCTTTCGCTCCGGCTGTTCCACCGGTACTTCGGGAGTGCTGCCGCTGCTTTCCTGTACGGGAGGTCCCGGCTTCAGTGCTATAATCCTGCCATCTGAAACCGTAAACTCTATGGAATAGGGGTTGAGCAGTTCTTTTAATACCAAATCCAACCGTTCGTTTACCGCCTTTAAACTGACTTTCCGCTGAGTGTCGATTGTATTGGTGCTGTAAATAAAACGAACATGAGTCTGTTCTTCCAGGATAGAAAGTACTTTTCTGAGCCGAATTCCCTGGACATCCAGCGACACCGGCTTTTCAAGAACAGCCTGTCCACTCATTTCGCGGGCATAGGACACTCCACAAAGGATCGCATACAGAACAAGCTGATGGATTGACATTCTCATAATTTTCCATATCCCCGAAGGGATAAGTAATTTTTTGTTCATAGATTAGTAACGTTTTAAGGGTTGAGTACTCTAAAACAGGTGTACGACCGTCGTATCCATCAGGATTCTGCCGGAAAAACTCAAATTGTCGTTTGAGTCCGTACATGACAAACCGGTAGTGTTAGCGCATTACCGGTTTTTAATTGGTACTTATTTGCTCATAGATTATCAGTCATTTTAGGTGTTTGGTTGAGAACTTGGAATACTTTTGCCGGATTATAACGGACCTCCGCATCCGTTTCCTGTCAGGAAGATCGTTGTTCCCCTGACTTCATACTGGGTGCCGATAATATCACAGATATAATCCAGTTGCTTAAAAAGGTCAAATCCGTTTAGGTTTCCTGTAAATACACAATTGTTCAGCTCGGGGTTGCCCACCACTATTTCCATCCCGTACGAGCGCTGAAGTGTTGACAAAACCTGCCTGACCGGTGTATCGTCAAAGTCAAAGGCTGATTTCGGGATGTCCTTGTCGAGTATCCTCGGTTCGTCGATCAAATCCTGCCGTATTATTTTTGATTCTGCATCGTACACCGCTTTCTGGTTGGGTGTAATGATTACCCCTTTTCTTCGCTGGTTGCGGTCCTTTTCACTGGAATACACCGATACTTTTCCGGTAGTCACGGACACCTCAATCGTCTTTGTCCTTGTTTCCGGTCGGATCGTAAAACTTGTTCCCAGCACCTCTGTCACCAAATCTCCGCTGTAAACCAAAAACGGAACTTTGGGATTAGGTCGTATCTCAAAGAAAGCTTCTCCTCTCAAACGAACGGTCCGCGTCTGGCGGCCGTAGCTTTCGCTGGTTGAGATACTTGCTCCTTCGGCCAATGTCACGACACTACTATCGGGCAATAGTATACGTTGGTGACCCGTGGAAGTGTTGAACGTCTCCAGGCCGGTCATTCCCGGTTCTGAGTCTGCCTGTGCAGGGCGGTCCAGATAAAGTATACCCGCTATGATCAGTGCGAAACAGGCCGCAACACTTCCCCAAAGCCATTTGCCCCACCGGTTTGGTTGGATGCTGGTCAGGCCTGCTTCCTTCCGGATTTCAGCCCAGGCTTTGTATTTTATCGCGTTGGCTTCCGTTTCATTTTCGAACACGATAGGGTCGTCGTCTTCAACACGCCCGTTGGCTTCCATCCATTGCTCCACAAAGGCAACCTCTTCCGGCGTACATTTGCCTGTTCTGTACCGCTCTGCTAACCGCTCAAATTCGCCCCTTGTCATACGTGTAACATTTTTTTACAGTTAATTATCGGAAAGATATCGTTGCAGGTGTTTCCTTACCATCTTCATGGATTTGGTAAGGTGGTACTTTACCGCTTTGTCTGACAATCCCCAGTGCGTTGCAATCTTATTGATCGAGACATGGTCCAATTTGTTCATTCTGAAAATACTGGCTGTCTTTTCCGGCAGCTTTTCGAGCACGTTCTCTATTGCTGCCAACAATTCTTTTTCATTTACCACATAATCGGCCTCAATGCTTTCGAAAACTTCCTGCATAAGTTGATACTCCCTGTACTTCCGCAGGTTGATCTCTCTCCTGAAGTACATATTGACCAGGTTTCTGGCGGCTATAAAAAGAAAAGACCTCAGGTTATAAATGTTGGAATCCGCCCGGTTCTGCCAAAGGCTCAGCATCAAATCCTGCAAGATCTCCCTCGCCTCTTCTTTGGAACCTATCTGCTGGTAAACAAAGACAAATAGCTGACGCCAGTAACGACTGTATATGACTTCAAAGGCATAAGCATCGTCATTCTTGAGATTGTTCATCAGCATTTCATCTGTCACTTCGCTACCATGCATACCTGCGTCGCTTGACTGTTTTCGGTTAAAGGTTGCAGAAGTAAGGAAAACGTCTAAAATTATTTTTATCTTTTTTTGGATGCTGACAATAAAATAATCATAATATACTTATTGTCAACTACTTATCAGTTGATTTTTTTTTCGTAAAATAACACCCGCTAACTACAAGGGGCAATGCTACGCCCGTTGATTCTGCGAAGTAACCGGATTACCTGTCTCTGCTGCTGCAGAAAAATCTGACAGGATACCCATCGTACAGATAGACATGGTTGCTTCCGATCCGGGTTTCCCGGAGCCCTGAAGTATTGTCATAAAATTGTACTTTTACCGTTCAAAAATAGTTGCACGCCAAGAAACCTGCTGTTGATATGCAAAAAATGAGGATTTTTTTCCGGGGGATTCTGACCGGGTGGCTCGCCTGGCTGTCTTTTTCGTCCCACGGCCAGACGCCCGGAACGGGTATTACATCGGTAGAAGAGGCCTGTTCGCGCTATCCCGAAAAAATCAGCGGGCTCATGCAGTCCCTGGACCTGGATAAAAAGGGGCTGGAAACGGTAAAGGGTGCGTATGCCAGGGACGATCTGGCGCGAGCGGCTGCCTCGTTGCTCGCGTATTACCGTACTAAAGCGCCGCCTTTATTTGTACGGGAACACAGGTTAAAGGAGGCACCGGAAAACCTTTTAGCCGCTGCCGACAGTCTTGTAAACAACTACTTCACGTTTTATGGCCAGACCGCCAAGGCTCCTCCGGGCAGCCAGGGATACCTGGACTGGAATTTCAAAGGGCCGGCAGACGACCAGGAATGGGCGTGGGCATTGAACCGCCATTTTCATATCAAGATCTTGTACGACGCTTTTGTTTATTCGAAAAACCCCGTTTATGCAATAACGATCGACCGTCACCTGCAGGACTGGGTCGTGCAAAGTAACCCCTACCCGGCCCGGAAAAGCAATACCGCCATGTGGAGAGGCCTGGAGGTCAGCTTCCGGGCCAAGCACTGGGCAGAAGCCTTTTACGGACTGAAGGACACGGGGCACTTGCGCCCGGCCACCTTGCTGCTGTTGCTCAGCAGTCTGCCCGATCATGCCGACTATGCCCGCCGCTTCCACGGCCAGGGCAACTGGCTGACCATGGAAATGTCGGGACTCGCCCGATTGGCCAGCGCCTGGCCTGAATTCAGGTCGTCACGCGATTGGATTGCTTACACAAAAGCCGCCATGACGGAAAGCCTGCTGGACCAGGTATACCCCGACGGAACCCAGACGGAGCTTACTTCCAGCTATCACCAGGTAGCATTGAGCAACTTCGAACTCTTCAGCGCGATCTGTGACGAAATCGACGAGGCCCTGCCCGAAACCTACCTGACACTACTCGACAGTATGCGCTCCTATATCGCCTATACCGTCAGGCCGGACGGCTACGGACTGCTCAACAATGATGCGGACCAGCGCTACAACAGGGATGAGATCCTGGAAGCAGCCAAAACGCACAACCGGGAGGACTGGCGCTATCTTGCGACCAACGGCGCGGAAGGAAAGCGTCCGCCCGGCCCGTCTTCGGTGTTTTATCCCTGGGCGGGACATTTCATTTCCCGGAGCGGCTACGACCGCGATGCACATTGGTCTTTTTTCGACATCGGCCCCTGGGGGACAGGGCATCAGCACAACGACAAGCTGCAT
>JBEBSD010000113.1:0-15365 GCA_040394475.1 Telluribacter humicola
GGCCTGAATGCCGGTTTAGCCGCAGGGGCATTTTCTGTTGGCGTCGCCTCCGCTGCTTTAGGCTTCATAGTGGGTTTGAACGCCGGTTTGGGCGCAGGGGTATTTTCTGTTGCCGTGGCGTCCGTTGCCTTAGGCTTCATGGTAGGCTTGAACGCCGGTTTGGGTGCTGGGACATTTTCCCCGGCCGGTGTTTTTAGGGTAGGTTTGAATGCCGGTTTGGCGGTCTTCGCGGTATCGCTTCCGGCGGTATTTTGTTCGCCTGAGGATGCTTGTTTCTTACTGACGGCTTGTTCATCAAATGTAAAGCGCATTCGTGCACTTGATGGGTTTGCCGCCGGCTGCCAATCGGCCGGGTGGAACTTCACTTTATTTTCTACAGGGGTTGGTGGCGTACTATCGGGCTTAGGATTCGCAGTCTTAGGTTTCATACCCGGCCGGAAAGCAGGCTGTACCGCAGGCTTGCTTGCAGATGCCGGCGCTGCTTTTCCGGGAAAGACCGGACGCACCGGCGTAGCTTTCACTTCTGCAGACCGGGTTCCTTTAAGCGCTTCTTTTTCTTTCTGGAATTGTTCGAGCAGGATTCGTTTTTCCTGCGCTTCCTCGGGGCTGAGCGTACCGTAAGCATAAATCATTTCCCGCACATCGAACTCGCTGTAATCGAAGGTCTTGGTCATCGTCAGCGATTCCGTAGGGCAAACGGTTGTGCACAGTCCGCAATAGCAGCATTTAGCCATGTCGATATCGAACTTGGCTGCATATAACCGGATGACCGAACCATCGGAAGCCCGGCCCACTTCTTCCGTAGCCCGGATGGGTTCGATTTCAATACAATCTACCGGGCAGATTTTGGCACATTTATCACAGACGATACAGTCATCCATTTCATTATGGAGGCGGTATCGTCCATTATCCGGAATAGGAATGGTTTCCCGGGGATACTGGATGGTCACCATGCCATCGGGCCTGTCAAAGAAATTCGCTGCCTGGATGGCAGTAGGCATTCTGCGTTTACGGGCATCCAGGACATGCCGCAGTGTTAATCCCATCCCTACAGCGGTGGATCGGATTCCATCGGCAATATTTTTGAAATAACTGGACATTCCGGAAATCTTAATTGTTTAGTCTATTGCAAAAATAGACTATGCATTTGACATCTGGAGCTTATTTGCCGATTTTCTGATAACTTCCGTCAACTCATTCTGGACGCTCTGCGTTTTATCAGCCGCATACCAGCGTTGTATTTCCTCTGTAAACAGGGCAATCGACTTTACCGGGTTGGCCTGGTAGGCGGCGAGTAACTGCTGCGCTTTTTCGGGTCGTGGCCCCCAGGTGAAAAGTTCGTTGTAACCGGTATCCACAGCAATCAGCTTGGGGATAGACCTGCCTCCGTTCGTCAGGTAACGATCCATTACATCCGGGTTTTCATCCCGCAACAGCAACGTTAACGTAATGACCGGATTATGCGCTGCAGCCCGGGCAATAACGGGAATATTCTGCGCGGCATCCCCGCACCATGCTTCGGTGATCACATACCACGTTTGAGGAGCGACGATGTCATTGATAGCCTCCTTTAATCCGGCAGACAGCACTACCGTTTTGTTCAGCCGGTGCATTCGCACCTGGTTAAGATGGGTATATTCAGCGTACTCAGGCGATTGTTTCGGGCCGGTTGTACGTTTCTCGCGAACTACCTGATCCATCAGCTCCATGTACTCCTGATAGGAATATGTAGTTCGTTGAATCGTATCAGAATCCAATAAATTTTCCAAATCTGGCATAGGTACTCTTGGTTTAATCCAAATACCTATATAAGGGAAAATGCAGTGGATTAGTTCATATTTTTCGGGAAAGATATTCCGAGAAATCGTTTTGACGCGCCTGGTAATCCTGGCTCATCAACGGGGAAGTGAACAAAAAATCGGCTGTCGCACTGTCGCAGGCAAGTGGAATATTCCAGACGACGCAAAGGCGAAGCAAAGCTTTGACATCCGGATCATGCGGCTGAGCCGAGAGCGGGTCCCAGAAAAAGATCATTACATCTATTTTCCCTTCCGCTATAAGAGCTCCCATTTGCTGGTCGCCGCCCAGCGGTCCGCTGAGCAGTTTAATTACCGGCAGTTGAAGGGCCGATTCAATCAGTTTTCCGGTGGTGCCTGTGGCATACAGGGTATGCTGTGCGAGGGCGCTCCTGTTGGTAAGCGCCCACGTAACCAGCTTTTCTTTCCGGTTATCGTGGGCTACCAGGGCAATGTGTTTGCTGGCGGAAAGGGCTCGGGAAGATTGCATAAAGGAACAGAATGGTTGTTTGCTGTGTAAAGTAATATGTTATTTACCAATTATTACGATCTTCCCCGGATTCTTAACGCCAGGATACAGGAGTAAATACGATTTCTTTATAATTGTCCCGCTCGAACAGCACACCTATCTGCTTGCGATTAAGGACGACAATATCGGAATAAGCAGCATAGGACGACCCGGTATAACCTTCCGGACTCTTGGCTACGGGAATGTTCCTGAACCAGGTTTTTCCATCGTCGTTGCTGATACGTAAGGTGAGATTGTCGCGGCGATCCGGGTCGTTGGCGTTGCAGAAGGCGATGAGCTCCTTTTTTTTGTAGGTTCCGAGCGAGAGCAGACTTCCCTGGTTGACAGGATCCGGTAAATTCCGGTCGTGAGCGCTGGTGGTCCAGGTGGCGCCGCCGTCGTCGCTTACCGAAACAATCCGGAAGGGTTCCTTCCTGCTTTGGTCCCGGCTGTTGAACAGCAGCCGGCCGCCGGAAATTTGTGCGGCGGTGGATTCATTACTGCCCCAAACCGGTACATTTTCACTGATCTTAAACGTTTTTCCATGATCATCGGTATAGAAGCCGTGTGCGACGTAATCGGTGAAATCCTTTTTTGCATCGCCTTCCGAATGGTTGGCCGCAACGTAAATCCTTCCTTTATAAGGGCCGGAATGAAACTGCATGGCATGTCCGGGTGTGTTGGCATAGCTACGCCAGTCTTCCGGGAACCGGTACGCATCACTGACCCCGGGCTGGTTGATTTTATGGGTTTGCGCCGTGATATTCACCGCTTCGCTCCAGGTTTCTCCGCCGTCGGCGGAGGTTGTGTACCATACCTCCCGATACCCTTCTTTCATGCGGACCTCATGCTCGTGGTTATTGCCCGTATTGTAAAACAGGAAGATCCGTCCCCCGGGATAAGCGGGGTCGGTCAGGTCGACGACCGGGGCTGGGTTTCCTGCCTGCAGGGTCTCGTAGTCGGCCACAACCTGCAGCGAAGACCAGGTTTTGCCGTTGTCGCGGCTGCGTTTCAGGACGATATTGACATCTCCGAAATCACCGGAACCATGCACGCGTCCCTCTGCGAATGCGAGGAGATCGCCCTGGGGCAAACGGATGATCGCCGGGATACGGTAGCTTTTATGCCCTTCTTCCCCTGCCGCAAACACTTTTGTAAGGGGTTGCTGCGCCTGACTGGTCAGCGCTAAAAGGACAAAGGACAATAGCTTAAAAAAAAGTTTCATAATTCGGTCTGTTAAGAAATACAAAAAATCACTCCTGAAGGTTATTCAGTAATTGCCAGCAATACCATTCCTGGCGCGGCAGATGAAACGGGCCTTTGAAGAGGTTGCCTTTGGCGGTCTGCGCGATGCTGCCGTCACGGTGCAGGTATCCGTACCATTCTCCACATTCGGGGTCGTGAAAGTGGCTGTAGGCATATTCGTGGATCTGCCGGTGCCAGCGGGCGTATTTTTCGTCACCCGTGAGCAGGTAAGCAAGCAGGGTCGCAATAATCGCTTCGTTTTGCGGCCACCAGAATTTCATGTCCTGCCAGTATTCCTGAACGGGCCGGTGATAGACATCCCGGAAATACAGAATACCCCCATGCTCCTTGTCCCAGCCTCTTTCCCACATGTAGTCCAGCATGCGGCAGCCGAGGGCTATCAGGGCGGGGTCGTTGTTTCGTTTGCCGGCTTCGTGCAGGATAAACCATGCGCCTTCCATCGCATGGCCGGGATTGAGGGTACGACCGTCGATATGGTCCAGGATGCTGCCGTCGGGGGCAACCTGCTCCATTACGCAACGGAGGTCATCTTTTACAAAATAGGTTGCTATTTCATGTATCCAGGTCGTGATCCAGGCGTCACAACGGTCATCTCCAATCGTCTCCCGGAGTTGCTGTGCCGTGTTGAGCAGGATCATGGGCGTACCGATACCACGGGTGGGCCGGGTGGGGGTGAACTTGGGTTCCAATGGCAGTACACCGGTTGAATAGTCGATGCATTTTCCGAAAAGGTCGCGTGCACGGCGGGCAGCCTCTTCATCTCCGGTTGCTTTTGCATAGGCGGCGAAGGCGATTACGGCAAATGTTTCGGAAAAAAAGTAACGTCTTTTGCGCAGCGGAGCTCCCTCCCTGGTCAGGTGAAAAAACATCCGCCCATCCGTATCAAAGCAGTGGTTAACCAGGAATTCATATCCCAGTTTTGCGCCTTCCAGCCATTCGGGTTTGGGTGCGACGGTCGTATACAATGTCGCCAGCAACCAGGTTGCGCGTCCCTGTATCCAAACAGCTTTGTCGTCGTCAATAAGGCTCCCGTCCCGGTCACGCATCAACAGGAAGCCGCCGTATTCGGTGTCGAAGGAACGGGGAAACCAGAACGGGACCGTGTCTTGCAGCAGTTGCTGTTTGTAAAACTGCCGGAGTGCCTGTAATTCGGTGACGGTGTAATGCATGTTGACAAAAACTGGTAATTAACGAATGGATGATCGAAACGGTAACTATAAGGCAACGGGTACAAATGACGCAGGATACGTCAGGTTTCTCTGAAATCGTTCACCTTAGGTTTCAGAAAAGACAACTGTACAAGCAGTGCAAGCAAAACAATTCCGGAGAGCATGGCAAAATCGTTGCCCAGGTTGCCCGCATCGGTTGATTGCCCCAGCAGATTGGTAATAAAGGCGCCGGAGAAAACACCGACCATGTTCATTAAGCCATACGCTGTAGCGCGGTACCTCGCCGATACAAACTGGCACAGGATAGGCATGTTATTGGCGTCGAACATCCCGAAGCCGAAACCAAAGCAAAAGGCGGCCCCGATCACGTGGAACAAGGTATGGCCAAACCCCAGCAGGAGCAAAGCGGGGATTGTGAGGGCGATCCCGATGGCGCTTGTATAGACGCGTCCGCGAAGAGTCCGCTGCACCCAGCGGTCCGACAGGATGCCTCCGAAAATCACTCCCAGGAAAGAGGCAAAGGCGATGGTAATGGTGGAAAGGGGACCTGCTTTTGCCATGGGGATATGCAGGTTTTCCGAAAAGAGGGTGGGAAGCCAGTTTTTTGTCGCCCAGCCGGGAAGGCTGGGAACCGCAAAATAAAAAAGGATTACCCAAAATGATACATTCGACAGCAGCAGGCCAAGTCCTTTGAACACCGATGAAGCATCCCTGAAAGCAGGCTGGGTCGACAGGCTGGTTTTCTTTTCCTTTAAAAAGAACACCAGCACCAGTGCATAGAAAATCCCCGCCAGTCCGAAATAATGAAACGCTTTGTTCCAGGAATAGGCTGCTGCTACGGTGGCGCCGAAACCTCCGAGGGCTTGTCCCAGGTAAAGTCCGGTCATGTGTATCCCTATGGCCAGTGAGCGGGTTTTGTCAGGGTGGTAATCGGCAATGAGCGACAGCCCGGCCGGAATATACAAGGCTTCACTTACACCCATTACGGCGCGCAGCAGGTATAACTGGTCAAACGAGGTCGCATGGCCCATGGCATAGGTGACTCCCGACCAGACGAACAGACTGCCCACAATGATCCATTTCCGGTTGAAGCGGTCGGCGATGATTCCGGATACGGGGCTCATCAGGCCGTAGATCCACAGGAAAATCGCCATCAGGCGGCCAAAGTTGGCTGCGGTCTGCAATTCGGCAATGTCGATTTCCATTGCGGGCCGCATCGTCGACAACATTTGCCGGTCCAGATAATTGAGCAGGGCTACCACCCAAAGTAAACCGACCAGTATCCAGGGGTATCGCTTGTTCATTCCCTTGTGGTTATCAGGTTAAGATCAGTCATTGCCGGAGACAACGGTCCCTGACCATATGTCCGGGGTTCGGATTCCCGGTTTAATTTCTCCGTTCGAGAGAATTATTTGCTCCCCTAACCGGAATGCGTTGGTCGTTACGGGCGCCGGAAAGGGTAAGTCTCCCAGTTTCTTCCACTGGTCGGCGGCTATATCATACAAAAGCACAGACCGGTAGAAACCTTGATGCCGGGTGATCAGTTTATTTTTAGCTGCGGTAAGAGCTGTTCGTTCTCCCGCTGTTTCCGCCAGCGGTATCCGGCTCAGAAGTGTCTCGATCTGGTGAAAAACCGTGCCGTTGTCGCCACCCGTGACCAGCAACAGATCGGGAGCAATAACAACCCCGGCAGCGGCTGAAAGATGCATGCGCTGCTGACCGTCCGAAACATCTGCCAGGCGTTTCCAGGATCCCTCCGATAAGGTATACCCGTAAGTGGCGGCATTAAGGGTACTGATGCCGGATGTGTTTTTTGATCTCCCGCCGATCACATACAAGGTGTTTCCGGTGGCCAAAACGAGGGCGTTTGCAAGTGGGACCGGCAGTGGAGGTGCTTCTTTCCACTCCGGATCCGGTGTATTCAATTCCAGGCAGTAGACCCGGTCAGAGGTCGTGGCGGTTTCATCGCCACCCACAGCAAACACCAGGGAGCCCAGAATACCCAGCCCTACATTTGTAAGGGGTTTGGGAAGGTGCGGGAGTGGTGTAACTGTCAGGTTTTGAGTCTCTTTGTCCCAGATCATGTGGTATACGCGATCCGAAAGGCCGTCGTCATTTTCTCCGCCCGCATAAAGAACGCCTTCCGGTGTGGTGACAATGCCGCAATAGGCTATCGGTTCGGGGAGTGTAAGGCTCCGGGACCACTTCCAGCCTTCTGCTGTCGGCCGCAGCACATGTACCTGCTCGGAGTAGTGCTTTTTCCCTCCTTCCCAGGGTTTTTTTTCGGGAAAATTAGCCCCTCCGGCAACGAGCAGGACCCCATTCGAAGTGCCGTTGACAGCGCCGGCAAATCCTGGCGAATTACTGCCGTCGGAAGCTTTCAACGTTGCGATTTTGGTCCACTGCAGCCTGAGGGCAGCGGACCTTGTCTTGCATGAAATGAGTGCCGGGATACTGCTCATGATAAGGACGACGAAGAGACCGGACTTAACCGAGAGCCGCATGTTTGAGGGGAGGTAAGGATTTGAACGCGGAAAAGCCAATGGCGTCAACCTCCTGCTGAAATTGCAGGAATTGCTCCTCCGACATATTGCTTACCGGTAACCGGAAGCCTCCGCAGTCCAGGCCAATCAGTTTCATAAATGCTTTTCCGGTGGCAATACCGCCGTATTTCCCCAATAGCCGGATCATATCAATCGCTTGCTGCTGGAGCTCGCGCGCCAGCTCCAGGTTGCCCTGGCCGAAGGCTTCAATAAGACGGCTGTACAGGGGCGCTGCATAGTTGTAAGTGCTCCCGACGGCCCCTTTGCTTCCCAGTACCAGGGCTGAAAGCATATTTTCGTCACGTCCCCAGAGCAGGTCGTATTGGCCGTCCTGGTAACGCAGGCAGGAAAGAAAGTCCATGAAGTCTTCATGGGTGTACTTAATTCCTGCAAAATTGGGGATTTGTCCGTGAACCGCCTGGAGCAGGTCGATCATGGCAAAGCCAACGCCTGTGAGAACCGGGATATGGTAATAATAAAAGGGCAGGTCGGGGACCACGGCCGCTACTTCGGCACAGGCGGCGGCCAGAACTCCGGGATTGGCCGGTTTGAAATAAAAGGGCGCCGTAAACGACACGGCACTTATTCCGACCGCCTGTGCGTGGAGTGCGAGTTCCTTGCAGTCTGCCAGGCTGGTCCCTCCCAGGAACATAATGGTATGAAATGCAGGATCATCTGCAGTCGCCGCCGCCCAGGCCTGCGCAACGGCTTTTTTCTCATCAACGGTAAGCGATACGCCTTCTCCTGTAGAGCCGCAGATAAAGGCACCGGTAACCTGGTTTGCTTTCAACGACTGGTAATAAGCAGGAATAACTGACACGTTCAGATTCCCATGGCTGTCCATAGGAGTGAAAGGTGCTGCAATAAGCCCTTCCAAATGCGGAAAATTCATAGGTTTTTTTAGTTTAATAAATGTTTTTTTACCCATGGTCTGTGTCCCACAGACCATTTTGGATACCAGCCAGGAACGGAGTGGTCTGTGAAGACACAGACCACGGTTACTGTGGGGACACAGACCACGGTTAGGGCGAAGACACCGTCCCCGGCAAACTTCCGGGCTTCCCCCCGTAATCACGTGCCTTCGTAACCCGGATTCTGGTCGTCCTTCAGCGTTTCGTCATTCACCAGTGTGGTCCGGTCGATCGGGAGCACCAGCTTGTGTGCCTCTGTAGCCTTGTCGAGCACGCCGACCAGGGGCAGATCGGTGCGGAACACCAGCGGGCTTCCGGAAGCGTCCTGCATACGGCGCAAGTCGTACCAGCGTTTGCCTTCAAACACGAATTCTTTCGTACGTTCTTCCAGGATGGCCAGCTCATTTTCTTCAAAAGTACTGTTGGTATAGACCGGGTGAGGGTGTACACCGTAAGCCCGTGCCCGGATCGCATTGATTTCAGCTGACGGATCTTCCCCCTGCTTGTTTTTAATCTCGGCCAGCAGCAAAAGCGCGTCTGCCTGCCGGTAGAGTGGAATATCGTCGATAAACCGTCGTATCCCTTCGATTAAGGTTCCGGGAAACTTGTTCATCATTACAAACCGGTTGCCGGCCATCGGAATACGGTAATAATCCAGGAAAGTAGCGGCGCGGCGGGAATCATTGGCATCGTAGCGTTCGAACAATTCGTATTTGTACTCGTAACGGATAATGGAGCCGCTGCCCGTTACCTGTAAGGGATCGTTGCTGAAAGCTACTCCGTCTGCATTGACAAAGTTCGACATCGCATCTGCCTGCTGGTAAATAAACTGGCTGACATTGCTGGACGCTTCCCCGAAAACGTAGCGCAGTGCCATAACGATTTCCGCGTTTCCCTTGTTGGCAGGTACGGCTGCCGTGTGGAACACATTGGCAAAATTGCTCTGCAAGGCAAAATTCGGAATCACTTTTTCCACTGCTGTCCGGGCGGTCTGGAGATCTGCCGATACCGGCGGCTGTCCGTCGAGGCCAACCTTTGCCGACCACAGGTAGACTTCCGTTTTCAGCAGGAGTGTGGCGCCCAGCGACCATTGTGCCTTTTGATTTTTGGCGGTGAAATCATTATTGAAATAGCTTTCAGACTGATTAACGTCGCTTTTAATAAAGTCCAGTGTTTCTTTCTCCGTGGCAGTCCGCGGCAGGTAGGCCTGTTCGGAACTGGAAGGAGTGTCGGTGAGGACCTTCGGGGTGGTGGCCAGCGGCAGCCGGCCGTAGGTGCGGAACAAATGAAAATAGTAATAGGCCCGCAGTCCATAGGCTTGTCCGAGGTAGTAACCTTTACTGCTTTCAGAAAGGAATGTACTGTTTTCTACCTGGTAAATGAAATTGTTGATCTGGAAAATAGTGTAGTAGAATCCTGCCCAGTTACCGATACCGGGGCTCGATTCGCGGATATCCTGCCGGATATAGCTTCCTGAATTGAGCGACGAAGTACCGGTCCCGCCGGTTTGATCGTTAAAAGTACCGCCCCGCAGCTCCCCCAGGGTAAAGAAGGTGAATTGCGCTGAGCGGAGGGAGCTGTGCAGACCAAGCATAGCGCCTTCCACCTGCGATTGGTTTTTCCAGAAGTTGCCGCTTCCGAAATAGTCTTCCGGAGCCAGTTCAAGTTTGTCACAGGAGGTCAGCAAAAACAGGCAGGCGACCAGTGGAATGAATATTTTTTTCATGTCAGTTCAGATTAAAATGTAATTTGAGCACCAAATATCACCGTACGGGGAAGCGGATAACCGGTAGCCCCGCCAATAGCCTGGCCGCCGTACACTTCCGGAGAAAATAAAGTTGATTTGCTGAAATAGGTCAGGTTCTGACCGGTGATATTCAGACTGATAGCCTCACTGCCTATTTTACCGGCGATGGCTTTCGGCAGGTTGTAACCCAGTGTTACATCCCGCAGCGCCAGGTAATCCCCTTTCCGGTAAAACATACTCGACCCACGGTTGATATTATTCTTATACAGCTGATCGGCCCAGTAATAGGCAGGGTACCGGGCATTGATGTTTTCCGGCGTGTAGGTGTCGAATACCGCTGTCGTCGTATTGAAGGTTCCCTGCATATTGCCTAAAAACCAGGAACGGGGACCGTCGAATTGCACAAAACCCAGGGCGTAATCCCAGCGGGTACTGAGGTAAAGGCCTTTGAATTTCAGATAAGTTCCCAAACCGCCGGTCCAGCTGGGAACGGTACGGCCCATATAAGCCCGGTCGCGGTAGTCAATGATATTGTCCCCGTTCAGGTCCTTCCATTTTACATCGCCCAATGCAATCGGGAAATAGTTGTTTTGCTGTGCCGCGGGCAGATCGTTGAATGCAGACGGGGTCAGCAGCACCCGGTTGCCGCTCAGGTCCCGGTAATCCGTCGGAAGTGCATCCAGATCGGCTTGTGTACGGTACAAGCCGTCGGCAACGTAAGCGTAAGCGACGTTAGGATCCTGTCCTTCCTGGATACCGCCTGCAAAGATGACTTGCCCGCTGGCCGGATCATACACCTCAAATCCTCCCTGGCGGTTATTAGGCAGCCCGTTGAAAGGCAACCTGAGGACTTTGTTCCGGTTAAAGGCCGCATTGGCGCTCAGGGAAAACAGCCAGTCGCTGTTGCTGAAAATGCGGTAGTTCAGGTCTAGTTCCAGTCCCTGGTTTTGCATGCTTCCGTTATTGGTCGTCAGGCTGGTAATGCCGGAGGTAGCGGGCAGGTTAAAGGAAGAGATTTTGTCTTCGGTCACCCGTTTGTAAAAGGCGGCAGAGAGTGTTACTTTATCCAGTATTGACGTTTCAAAGCCGAATTCTACTGTACGGGAACTTTCCCAGCGCAGGTTCGGAAACGGAAGGGAGGACAGGAGATATCCAATCTGCCCGTCATAGCGGGAGGTTCCGTAAGAGCCCTGCAGGCCGTAGGAAGAGATCCCGCTCACATTCCCGTTGGCGCCATAGCTGGCCCGTAGTTTTAAGGTATTGAGAACGTTGTTGAAATAGGGTTTCAAAAATTCTTCGTTGTGCAGGTTCCATCCGGCAGATACCCCCGGAAAGGTTCCCCACCGGTTGTTGATCAGGGTAGAGTAGCCGTCTTTGCGGACAGTAAGCGACAAGAGGTACCGCTGGGCATAATCGTAGTTGACCCTGCCGAAGAAGGAAAGGATCCGCTGCTGGTCGTGGTAGGAGTCGATGGTGCGCCGCCCGGCCTCGTTATTGGTAAGGGCAAGGTCCATAAAATCGTCAGTAGGCGCGCCGCTGCCGCTGGCACTCAGGCCCTTGGCGTAAATGTCATAATATTCCGACCCTGCCATTACATCCAGGCTGTGGTTGCGGGCAATTGTCCGGCGGTAATTCAGAACGGCATTGTACGTCTGACTCAGCGACCGGCCAAAACTCGCGCTGCTGTTGCGGGAGACATTAATACTTCCCGGGCCGCTGATATAATCCCGGTTGAAGCTTTCGTAATGACCTTCATCATAAAAGAGGTTCCCGCTGAGATGCAGGGAAAGATCTTGTGTGAAGTCCACCTTGAATGCCTGCGAAAGCGTAAATTTGTCGGTATTGTTCCGGCGGATAAACTGACCGTCCGTCACGGCGGGGTTCCCGTCTGCTCCGCCGCGTCCGACCAGCAGCTCCCCGTTTTCGTTAACACCTCTCAGGGTGGGCGGCGCTCCCAGCATACGGCCCAGGTAATCGCCTTCACCTGCAGTAACGGCGTCTCTCCATTTGGCATCGGCAAAGTTGAGCGACGAGGTGGAGGTCAGCCAGGATTTGATCCGGTATTCGCCGTTGAGCAGGAAGGTCAGCCGCCTGTAATAGGTATTAATCGGCATCCCGGTTTCATTGTAGTATCCCAGTCCTGCATAGTATTTCCCGTTGGCATTTCCACCGGTCATCGAAATGTTGTAATCCTGCGTCGTACTCTGCGGACGTAATGCATGATCAGCATACCGGAAGTCGTTAAAAATAAGGTCTTTATAGGTGCCGTTGGGGTCGTATGCACCGTTTGAGCTGGTCGGGACAGGGTCGGTCATGGTCTGCCAGCCCGCCGCCAGCTTCTCCTGATTGGTCGTGTTCAGAAACATGGTGCTCCATACCGCCGAAGCATTTTGGTTCCCGTCATAGTAATTGCCGTTGGCATCTTTATACAGGTTCCCTGTTCCGAAGGGACCAACTGAATTGAGTTGGGAAAGCCGTCCCGGTTCGTATTGCCCGGAGGTCAGAACGGCGCGTCGCGACCAGTAAATGTAATCCTGTGCTCCCAGAAACTCAAAAGGGAGATTGAGTGTATTGACGCCTACTTTTGCATTCAGGGTAATATTGGAAGCCCCTTCTTTCCCTTTTTTAGTCGTAATCAGTATGACGCCGTTGTTGGCCCGGGCGCCATAAATGGCCGTTGCCGAAGCGTCTTTTAAGACTTCCATGGATTCGATGTCATCCTGGCTGATCTCACTGAACCCGTTCCGCAGGAGTCCGTCTACAATCACCAGCGGGGCCCCGCCGCCGCCGTAGGTGGTGCCACCCCGTAGTACAATACTGGGGACTGCACCCGGGCGCCCCGAAGTCTGGGCAACCCGCAACCCGGGTATGGTCCCGGCCAGGGCTGAAGCCGGGTTGGAACGGACGCCGGTTTCCAGCACCTTGTTGTCGAGTTTCGAAACAGAGCCGGTAATCTGCGAACGCTTCATCGTCCCGTATCCGACGACCACGAGTTCGTCCAGCAGCTTGTCGTCTTCATCCAGCTGAATGTCCAGCTGGGTGGCATCGGTGACAAGCACTTCTTTACTTACATAACTGATGCAGCTAATCACCAGGACGTCGCCTTTTTTGGCAAGAATGGAGTAAACACCGTTTACATTGGTGGTGACCCCGGTTGTCGTACCCTTGACCACTATGGTGGCACTGGGAATTCCCTCAGCAGCTTTGTCCGTCACGCGTCCCGTGATGGATTGCGTCTGTGCAACAGCAAGAAACGCGGTTATGCTGAGCAGCACCGAAAGTAAAAGCCGGTTAGCGTAATTCTTGTAAGCTTGTTTCATAAATTTCGTTCGGTTTAATTATTATGTATAACATAATACTGATGCAAAATTTGTAGATTAAGTTTACATTTGCAAGAAGTTTTAGAAAAAAGTAGGAAGATTTTGTGTAATCGCGGGATTTGAGCTAAGGAATGGTGTTTTTGCGCGGGATAGCTGGAGTTTTCCGGATTTGCTTTTTTCTTTAACCTTATCTGGTCAGCAATGCTGCTTGTAAGCCGGCAGGAAGAGGAGAAGACAATCATAATGACATAAGAACACTACAGATGGAAGGAGTAATGAATACGATATACGATGAATTGAAACTGGTGGATACCAGCAGTCTGGTAGACCGGGTAGAGGACAACCTGGTGAGCCTTTTAAAACAAAAAAAATTAAAGGTAGGGGATGTAATTCCGACTGAAATTGAACTGTCGAAGTCCCTGGGTGTCAGCCGGACGGTCGTGCGGGAGGCGCTGTTACGGCTTCGGCTGATGGGGCTGATCGAATCGCGAAAGAAGAAAGGGTCAGTGATTACGAGTCCGGATATCTTCGGGATTCTCAGCAAAAGCATGAACCCGCATATCCTGGATGAGGACACCCTGATGGATATTTTTGAGATCCGGCTGGTACTGGAGGTAGGGATGGCGGACTCGCTTTTCCGGAAGATCACGCCGGAAGACATTGCCGAACTGAAAGTGATTGTAAGCTCTGAACCGGATACACCTGACCGGTTTTTATTTAAAACGGATCATGAGATCGTCTTTCATGGAAAACTATACGAAATTACGGGCAATGAAACACTGAAGCGTTTCCAGAAAATGCTGCTGCCGGTGTTTGACTACGTGCATAAAAGCGGCCTGTTGAAGAAGCAGGAGCGCGGTACCG
This sequence comes from Telluribacter humicola, assembly GCA_040394475.1. Lineage (GTDB taxonomy): Bacteria > Bacteroidota > Bacteroidia > Cytophagales > Spirosomataceae > JBEBSD01. The sequence continues at coordinate 14,125 of JBEBSD010000113.1, forward strand.
ATTTTGTATCGCACACGGGCCTGGTAGAAATCCTCGAAAACGGCAATCCCGAAAAGTTCCGCAACGCAATGCGGGCGCACCTGGATAGTCATTTTAAACGGATGTACGAATAGCGATCAAACCTGTTTCTGGCGGCGGATCCGGCAAGCCTGTAGCGGCCGGTGTCCGTGATTTAATCTTCTCTGTGCCCTCCGTGTTCCTTTTACGGCTGTGCGTATTTACGCTTGAGACGGGAATGAGGCTGTGAAGACACAGGCCATGGTGGAAGGCGGAAAAATACAACACACTCCACAAGTTTTGTGCTTGAGCCAGGGTGTACCCGAATTTGCTATATGCAAAAAGCCCCAATACGTTGCGTATCGGGGCTTTTTGTGACTGATAATCAATGTTCGTGGAGTGAGAGGGATCACAGTCGAACACCTTGTCCCGTTTTTGACGTTTTTAGATACTTTTAAGTAGCTGTAAATCAATCATATAATAATATGTTGATTTTTAAAGGGATAAATCTTCCGGGTTTGTTTTGTTGATTTGTTTAACAAAGTAATTGAGTCCGGACCGAAGGCCTCGATAAAGGGCTCCTTGAGCAGAAAAGCTTTTCAGATTGTCAAGGGAATTATATATCCTAACTACATTAATCTTCTTTTAGTGACGCGTTTGGCACGTATACGCACGTTTCGGAAAACTTATTTATTAGAATAAGCTTATCTTTGTTGTAAACAAAAAGCGATTGCCATGGACGCTAAACAACAGGAGTTATTGAACCGCATTACTATCAAGCCGGGTTTGATGGGAGGACGGCCTACAGTTCGGGGCTTACGGTTTCCGGTGAGTGATATCCTTGAATTATTGGCGAGCGGTCTTACTGAAGCTAAAATATTAGAACAACACCCTATTTTGGAGCAGTTGGATATTCAAGCTGCCCTGCTCTATGCTTCGATGAAGGTTAAAAACACGGCCGTAATTTATGCAGCCTGATTTGGAAATCTGGCTGGACACCAACTTATCCCCCATCATTGCGAAATGGTTGGGGGATTACCTCAATGTGACTGTTAAGTCTTCCTATACCCTAGATTTTCATCATTTGGATGATTTAACTATTTACCGGCGGGCAAAAAGCCATGGCAATGTGGTGTTGATTTCCAAGGATGCAGATTTTCCCGAGTTGATCAGCCGGTTAGGTACACCTCCAAAATTGATTAACCTAAAAATTGGAAATTGTAGCAACCAGTTGCTTTGGGATC
>JBEBSD010000114.1:0-15074 GCA_040394475.1 Telluribacter humicola
GGCCCATCCCCAGTTGGTTGCCGGCCCATCCCCAGTTGGTTACTGGCCGGTAAGCAAAATGGTCTGTGGGGACACAGACCATGGATTTAATTGCTGAGCAAAAACCAACTGGCCCAGGCCAGTACGGTATCTTTGTTTTTGCCCAGGAAATTTCGCAGAGAGCGGTTGGCCTTTACCATATGATCATTGACAGTCGCGGTAGAAACCCCCATCAGCGTAGAGATTTCATCATAGCTTTTCCCCTCCATTTTGCAAAGCATAAACACCCGTTTTCTGACCGGAGGGAGCTGGTCGATGGCCCGTTGTGCCAGTTGCAGACTCTCCTGGTAACACACACCCGCATCGGTATCCGGATCACTCTCGGTAGCGGTGCTCCGGACATGGTCGGCCAGTTGGCGTTCCCGGACCTTTTTGCGAAAATAATCGTATACTTTATTTTCGGCAATTTTGTATAAAAACGACCGGAACGATTTCTCCGGGTCGAGCTGTTCCCGGTATTCCCAAACTTTCATAAAAACGTCCTGCAGGATTTCCTCGGATACCTCTTCAGATTTGCTCAGGCGCAGCAGGTGAACATGCAATCGATAAGCATACCGGTAGTACAGGGTGGTAAACGCAGGTTCACTCCCTCCGATCAGTTCCCCCACCAGTTGTTTCTCTTCCGTCCTGCAGCCTTCTGCTTCCATAGTCGGCCTCTTTTGATGGTCTAAATACAAAGCTATCGAATTTTTAAGGCAATTTTCCGGATTGATTTAATTTATTATCCAATAAGTGCTATTTGATGTGCGGGACGTACCCGGTGTAAATGGCGTTCGTTTGCAAAATAACGCAATGGAAAGATGGATTGAAACAGGTATTAATTAACTTACTGTAAATAAATAAGGAAGCGGACCCGGGGTACAGAGAACAAATGCAGCACAGCGAAAATGGTTTGCGGCGGAATTCCCTTTTTCTGAAATGCGGCGCTGACGGCCTCTGCCTGGATCGGACACCTGACCGGTCGGGTCGGCAGGTTGTGGTGAAAGAAGGCGTGGCGGGAACAACTTTTTTCAGGAATACAGCGTTCTGAAAAAGTATGTTTAAGAGACCACAAAAGAATTTTAGAACGGGAGTGAAAGGAATAGGGGTTGGCTGGTTCGGGCTGCTGGGAGCGGCGGTCCTGTTGGCGATGATAGGAGGACGGCCGGTAGCGGAGCCGGCAGCTTGCGAAACGGTTATAGTTGCGGAGAAGCCCGATTGGGCGGACTTGTACGACTCCCTGCAGCTGGGAGTAAAGGGGCTTTCGGAGGAAGCGTTTGCGTATGCCTGGAAGGGTTACGAACAACTGGAACTATCCAAACCGGTTTTGGCAATTGCCGATTTTAGCCAATCGTCCAACAACCGGCGCCTGTATGTGATTGACATGCAGGAAAAAAAAATGATGCTGCAAACATATGTTGCACATGGAAGAAATTCCGGCGAGGAATATGCCGCGCATTTTTCTAACCGGGTGGGCTCTTACCAGTCGAGCCTCGGGTTTTATAAAACCCTGAATGCCTACCAGGGGAGTCATGGGCTTTCCTTACGGCTGGAAGGACTGGAACGGGGTATCAACGACCGGGCCAGGGAACGGGCGATTGTACTGCATGGCGCTGAATATGTCAGTGAGCAATTTATCCGGACTGCCGGAAGACTGGGACGGAGCCAGGGATGTCCCGCCGTACCTGTAGAAAAGGTTGAACCTCTTATTCGGCTGCTCGTTGGAGGAGCGGGGTTGTTTTTATATTTTCCGGATCCGAATTATCTGGAGGCTTCGGTTTTTAGTTATGAGTTATGAATTATGAGTTATGAATTGTGGGTGATGGGAAGTAGTGGTGGTAGGAAATCTGTGTAAATCTGTGGTGAAATTTTATGAGAATCCGATATAGTTGGGTGCTGTTTGTCGCGGCGGTTGTTATGGTGGCTTCCTGCCGCAAGCAGCAGCGGCCTGAGTTTGTGATGGCAGAACGGGATACGACGATCACCGTGGAAAATGCGTTTTCGGAATTGTTCCTAGACTCGGCAGCCGTAGCTCACTTCGTCGCCGATACAACACTGCACGACAGCCTGGCGATTCGGATACGCAGTTTTTATAACAGCCGGAATTACCAGTTTGCCTGGTTTTTTCCCGAAGGTATGGCGGCTTATGTTCATACATTCCTGAACATGCAGCAGCAGTTTATCCATTATTCCGGTGACAGTACCCTGTTCGATCCCGATCTGGATCAGCGCATCGAAACACTCGGTAGCCGGCGCCAGATTTCACCGGAAGATACTGCGGTTATTGAAGCGGAATTGCTGTTGACCCGTCAGTTTTTCCGGTATGCCTACTATGCCTATTCCGGAGACCGGGATGTGAATCTGCAGGATTTAGGTTGGTTTATTCCACGGCGTAAATTGGATATGGTGAGCTTTTTGGATTCACTTTTGGCGAATAAAGGCGGCAAAGTAGAATGGTATGAGCCGGTAAACCGTCAGTATAACCTGCTGAAAAAGCATTTGCTGGAATTCAGCGAACTCGAAACGGCACCGGAATGGGAGGAGGAACTGATGGCGGGGAAACGACCGTATAAGACGGGTGAGTCCGCAGCCGTTGCTCCGGTTGTCAGAAAACGGCTGGCCCTGCTCGGGTACCCGGTTCCGGAAGAACCCGATACCCTTACCGTGATTACGGCGGGTCTGGCCAACGCAGTAAAGAGCTTTCAAAAGCATTACGGACTGACGGAGGACGGTGTTTTGGGGGCGGCGGTTTTCAGGGAACTGAATGTACCGCCCGCCGCACGGATGAAACAGCTGCTGATCAATATGGAGCGCATGCGGTGGATGCAGGAGAACCCGGAAACGGATTACCTCCTGGTCAATATCCCGGAGTTCAGGCTGCACGTCTACGAGCAGGGGAAGCTGGCGTTTGATATGGATGTAGTGGTTGGGTCCGTTGCACATAGCACGGTCATATTTTCGGGTGTGCTGGACCAGGTTGTCTTCAGTCCCTACTGGAATGTGCCGGCAAGTATTCTGAAGAATGAAATCCTTCCGGCGATAGCACGTAATCCCAATTACCTGGCACGCCACCGTATGGAATGGAACGGGAATTCGGTACGGCAGCTGCCGGGACCGGGCAATTCCCTGGGACAGGTGAAATTCCTCTTCCCGAACAGCTACAATATTTACCTGCACGATACCCCCTCCAAAAGTTTGTTCGGAGAATCTAAACGGGCATTCAGCCACGGCTGCATCCGGTTGTCGGAACCGAAGAAACTGGCGGAGTTCCTGTTGCGCAAGGACAGCACCTGGACTCCGGAAAAAATCGCAGGCGCCATGCAGGCGGGGAAAGAAAAATACGTCCGGTTAAAAAATGAAGACCAGGTCCCGGTGATTATCGGGTATTTTACGGCCTGGGTCGATAAGGAGGGCGCGTTGAATTTTCGGAATGATGTATACGGTCACGATCAGCAAATGATGCGGCGGTATTTTGCCGGAAGCGATTTAAACGGCCCCTCTCGCCTTTAATTCCAGGTACCGGTTGATGGTGTTGACGGTCAGTTGTTGCGGGGCGGTCAGGATGGTTTGGATGCCATACCGGCGCAGTACCGAAGCAATCTGTTTTTTTTCATAGTGAAACCGCTGGGCAATCGTTTTTTGATACAACTGTTCGACCGAAACGGCCGGGGCTTCAAGGAGTTGCCTGGTTTCGGTGTTTTCAAAGAAGATAACCACCAGCAGGTGGTCTTTTGCCAGGCGACGGAGGTAGGGAAGCTGGCGCTGCATCCCCTCGACGGTCTCAAAATTGGTAAAAAGCAGCAAAAGGCTCCTGTGCGTGATTTGTTTTTTCACCAGGAGACATAACCGCTCATAGTCGGCTTCCAGGAAACGGGTTTTCTGACGGTAAAGGGTTTCGAGGAGTTGCTGGAGATGACCCGTTCGACGCGCCGCCGGCAGAAATTGCCCGGGGGTGTCGGAAAAGGTAACCAGGCCGGCCTTGTCATCTTTTTGCAGAATGATCGTGCTCATGACCAGTGTGGCATTGATGGCGTAATCCAGCAGGGTAAGCGCTTCAAACGGCGATTGCATGGTCCTGCCTTTGTCGATCACGCAGTAGACAGATTGCCGGCGCAGGTCCTCGTAGGCATTTACCATGAGCTCGCCTTTACGCGCGGTTGCATTCCAGTTGACAGTCCGGCGGTCGTCACCCGGTACATAGGTACGGATCTGGTCGAATTCCATCGAATGACCGATCCGGCGGACTTTTTTAATCCCTGCTTCGCTCAACCGGTTGGCTACTGCCAGCAAGGCGTATTGGCGCATCTGTAAAAACGAAGGGTATACGGCGATTTCCTGCGGGGTGTCCGACCGGTAGCGCCTTTCTACGAATCCCAGGGGTGTTTTGACAAACACATGGATACTGCCGAACGCGTAGACTCCGCGCCGGACGGGCCGCAGGCTATAGTGGATATGGCGTTCCGTTCCGGGGGGAATACTGGCATTGAACAGGATGTCGCGGCGCTGGAATTGGTGCGGGATTTCATCGATTACCGCAACCGAAACGGTAAACGGATAACGGTTTTCCAGAAAAAGTGTTACAGGATTTTCATCCCCGTTGGAGAAACGGGCTGCCAGGCTTCTGCGGGCGAAAATTCCCTTCGGGATACGATACAGCGCGAAAATATCTGCCGCCACCAAGCCGGACGTAATCAGTGCCAGTAAATTGACAACCGGGAATAAAAACGGAAAAACATAGGCCAGCACCCATCCTGCGACCAGTAAGGCGCCGGCAATCCAGAACGGTTGTGCAAGAAAGAGAGAACGCATAAACAGGGTCAGTTAGCTAAAACGGGCAGTTGCGGCGGGTCCGGGTGTCGTTACCGGGGTACCTCGGTCTTTTCAAGGATAAGCCGGATAATATCATTGGCTTTGGCGCCTTCCATCTCACGTTCGGGCGTGAGGATAATGCGGTGGTTCAGCACGGGGTACGCGAGTTCCTGCACATCGTCGGGGGTAATAAAGTCACGTCCCCGCAGGGCGGCCAGGGCCTTGCAGCTGTTCAGCAAGGCAACGGATGCGCGGGGTGAGGCGCCCAGAAAGAGTGCCGGATGGGTACGGGTACCTGCAGTGACGGCGACGATGTACTCCATTAAGTTGTCCGTTACATGTACCTGATAGACTTTTTCACGGAGAGCTGCGAGCTGACTCGCCCCGAGGATCGGAACAAGGGCCTTCAGCGCGTCGTTCAGGCTGCGTCGCCGGTGATGGCCCTGCAGGATTCCCAGCTCCTCCGTCCCGGTCGGATAGCCGATGGTGAGCTTAAAAAGAAAACGGTCGAGCTGGGCCTCCGGAAGGCGGTACGTCCCTTCCTGCTCCACCGGATTCTGGGTAGCCAGGATCAGGAAAGGGGCTGCCATGGGGTACGTAATGCCGTCGACCGTAATCTGCCGCTCTTCCATCACCTCAAAAAGAGCGGACTGTGTCTTGGCAGGGGCCCGGTTGATTTCATCGACCAGGACAATATTCGTAAAAACAGGCCCTTGTTTAAATTCAAACGCCGCGTTTTGTGTATTGTAGACGACCGTTCCCAACACATCGGACGGCATCAGATCCGGCGTAAACTGGATCCTGCCGAAGTCAGCGGCGATTGTTTTGGCTACGACTTTGGCCAGCAGGGTTTTGGCGACGCCCGGTACACCTTCCAGCAGGATATGGCCGTCAGCCAGCAGGGCGGTCAGGAGATAGTCGATTACAGTATCGTGTCCGACGACTATTTTTCCTACTTCAGTTTTGATCGCCTGCATCGTATCCTGTAGGTCGTTGAGCTCGATTCGGGGTGATAATTCCATTGTATTCAATTAGATGACGGTAAAAAACCCGGGAAGCGGCCTTGCTTACCGGGTGTCGTTGTAAAAAGTTTCAAGCTGGCGGCTGAAATGCAGCAGCCGGTCGCCGGTCCATTTTTCGTCCAGTGTATCGATTTCAGTTTTCAAAGCGGTCAGCGTTGCCGGCGGAAGGCCGCTTTTGGCTGATAACCGCTCAAAGGCATCCTGTTGCCCTTCCGGGCTGATCCCGAATCGTTCATACACATAGATCCAGAAATGGCGTACCATTTTTTCGGCGATATTGGCGTGGTCGCGCTTCCGGTAGTACATGTTCCCAATGGTCCGGATAAACGTGAGCGATGTATTTTCAGGGGGCGGCAGTACAGGAATGATCCGCTGCCTGCGTTTGGCGGAGAAGATGGCAAACAAGAGGAGCAGCGCCAACGAAAGGTAGTAGGCGGATCGTAAGGCGGGCTGACTGACGATGTACCGGAACACCGACTTTTCATTGTCGGGGATCCGCCCCCGTTTCAGGTATTCGTCCCAGAAAACCGGCTGTTCCGGCAAATAGGATAACGCCTCAAATGCGTGATTGCCGGTGACCGGGTCGACGACATAATAATTTGTAAAGGCCAGGGGCAGGTTGTGCAGGTAGACTTGTCCTTTCCCATAGGTTACCCGGACAAAAACCGGCTGTTGCTTCTCGTTGCGGGCCAGTATATCAGCTCCGGGAGCGACTTCGAAATAGCGCCTTCCTTCATCTTTGGGGAATACGTATTTTTTGGGCTGCAGGAGCGGGTCCGAGAACGAAACATACCGGATGGTGTCTTCGGCGGGGCGATTCCCTGTAAGTGCTTTGACTCCCAGCGCCGGCAACAAAAAATCGGAAAAAGAATAGGTGGCAATAAAAACGGTATTCCCTTTGGCTACGTAACGCAAGAGGGCTTTTTCATCGTCGGCATCGATGAGAAACGAGGAATTGATAAAAACATAGCTGCTGCGGGCAGGTAGCACCGAGTAGTTTTCCAACTGATGCCGGGGCGGGATTCGCAGGCTGGTGACCGGCTGGCTGTTTATGTCTGACCAGAGTGTGAACAGGGCGTTGGTCCCGAATGGGATTTTGTCGTTTTTCGAATAGCTTGGCGTCCAGTCGAGCGGCTTAGGGCGGGTGTATTCTACCACCCCATACAGTACCAGTACCAGCAAAAACAATAACCAGTAACGAGTGAGGCTAGGCATGGGACAGCTGGTTGAGGTGTTCGTATAACGTGTTGGCGACCTCCTGCGTTTCGCTGGCATCTGTTTCGGCAACCGGGAAATCGCCGTACCAGGCGTATTCGAAATGGTGCGTCAGACGAAGGAAAAGGCCATGAAAAGGATAGCCGGCTGTTTCCTGCACGTAATTAAAGTTGGTCCGGTCCGGTTTCCAGGTGATCAGGTTTTTGTTGGAAAGCTCTTTGAGTGTCTGCAGGTACAGCAACCGGATGACCAATCTGAAATCCTCGCGCTCCCGCGCATCGGCAATCGCTTCGTCGAAGATAATTTCATGGATATTTTCCTCCCCGACCGTATATGCCGCCGGCAGCCGGGTGTCTTTTTCGGGGTACAGGTAGGTCCAGGCTTTGGATTTAAACAGGATATAGACCAGTAACAGGAGGGCAATCCCCATAAAGAAATAACCCGAATACCCGTCAACAACCGGGTGCCGGACCAACTTCAGCCATCTTCTTCCGAGCCATTGGAGCCATTTCGGAAACGGTTCGGCAGTGTTCCTGCGATAGTCGTGGTACTGAAAAGCACGCTGATCCCGGATCCTGGTCAGTGATTCCGGAGTGGGATAGCGTAAAGCGGGTGCTGCGATGACCTGCTGCGGCAGGCTGTCTTGTCCCCGGCTGGACCCGGCCGGCCCTAACAGGGTACCCAGCAAGAGGAAAACCCATTTACAGTCTCTGAAGGCAGCCATCCCGGTCATTTTATTTACAAAAAGTCGCACCACAGATTATTCCGATTTACACAGCAATAATTTTAACCGCCCCCACCCTCCCCAAACCTAACACCTAACACCTAATACCTCAAACCTAACACCTAAGTCTCTATTCAATCTTCTTCCGTTTGAGGGCGAACCGGCCCACCCGAACCAAGCGTATCAATTGCTGCGAACAGCCCCGACGCCGTATGCGTTTCGGTAAGATGATAGTACTGTAAAACGATCGCCACCGAGACGATACTCTGAACGAGCCCGCCGCCAACCGTTGAGAAGGCACTTGCACCGATCAGCCACAAAGGGGAGGAGCCCGAAGCGCTGCCTAGTCCCAGCGTATTGATGATAGTAGTGACCAGGACAGGGAGCTGGAAAATTATGGACAGAATCGAACTGATAACAGACATCACCAGCACCAGCCCCAGTGTGGCCCACCAGTTGCCTTTTATGATCCGGCGGCTGGATTTGAGCGCTTCGACTGCCGGTTGCCTTTCCCGGATGGTGAACATCATGAACAACTGAAGGGCCACCGCCAGGTAGATGCCCGGAAAGACAAGCAGAATCATTCCGATCACCACGGCGATCAGGTAAAGCGCCATCGCTCCGATACTATCCCCAAGATTTTCAGTTAATTTTTGCCAGACCACGCCCGGGGTCAGATCAGCCGAAGATCCCTTTTCTTCGTAAAGCGTCATGAACGCACTTACGGTGGCATAGGTCAGAAAGTAGGTAACCGATCCCAGCAGCATGGTGAAGAAATATTCAGCCGATAAGTACTGACTAAAATTGCTGCCGCCCGATTTCAGCAAGTTCGACTGGTACATGCCAGAGGCAATCCCGGTGAGCAGCGCCACGGGACTGGCAATAAAAAAGAGCGCTTTGAAAAGCGGCCTGAAATTTTCGGAGGCAAATTTGAATGCTGAATTGATTTTGTCCCCGAAATCGCGTTGTTGTAATAAATCCATGGAGGTAACAGTAAATGGTAAAAAATGATTGGTCAGTAAGGTCCGAAACGGTTGCGGGGGTAAAGTACAAAGTACCAGAGGACAAACGCGGCAGACAGCAGGATGATGGCGGCGCTTACCGCCGCCGGCAGGGTCAGGCGTGTCACGAAACTCTCCAGAAATCCGGCCACCACAAAAACGGGAACCAGCCCGATCACCATTTTTAGTCCTCGTTTGGCCCCTCTCTTAAACGATTCGAGACGGGAGTACGTCCCGGGAAAGAGCAGGCTGTTGCCTACTACCAGCCCGGCGGCTCCCGCGATGATGATGGCGGAAATTTCCAGCGTCCCGTGGATCCATATTTTGAGAACAGAAGCCAGCAGCAGGTCTTTCTGATAAAAAAAATACTGGAAGGCGCCGAGCATGATGCCGTTTTGAAGGATCACGAACAAGGTGCCGGCGGAAAAGCATAAGCCAAAGGCAAAGCACAGAAAAGCCACCCGGATGTTGTTCAAGGTAATGGCGAAGAACATGTCGGCCGGACCCGCTGATTTGTAGACGGCCAGCGGGTCGCCCTGGCGGATATTCTCAAGGGTTTTATCGACATAGGCGTCCCCAAGGATCAGGCGGACGAATGTCTCGTCGTTGGCAGCAGATACCATGCCGATAACCAAGGCAGCCGCAAAAAATAAGAAGGCATACAGCAAATACCGGCGGGCCTGGTAAAATTCGTAAGGAAGTTCCGACAGCCAAAACGTTTTCAGACGCCCAGCATCTTCTTTGCGGTTGCTGTAGAGCGCCCGGTGCGTTTGGGCAGTAAGTCCGTTCAGGTAATTGACTATCGCTGCGTCGGGATAAAAGGTGCGGGCATAAGAAAGGTCATCGGTGAGGGCGATAAAGCGCGCGGTCAGGATATCCGGATGCTCTGAAGGCTCTACTTCGTAGGATTTCCAGCGCGCGGCATTTCGTTTCACAAAAATGGTTTCCTTCATTATACGATTGAAAAATAAACAGCGGTGTTTTATTTTTCGTAAAATATCGTTTTTCCTCCGGATTACAAAAGTGTTCGGTTGATGAGTTTAGAAATTACAACTGTATTTCTTGTACGGTTCCGCAATTCAGGAGACCCGCCTGGATGCCGGTCTGAAGTTGGCGTAAAGAAAAGGGAAAATCAGTAAAAGCGGAATAATCCAAATTGCTACGTACGAAAACCCTTCAAACCAGTTGTAGGTGCTGTAGGTATGATTGCGGTTTTTCTCGTACAGGCTTACCACTACGTCTGTCGTATACCTGTCCTGACGGCCCGGGAGGTATTGGTCCCCGATGGCGGCGTAGAAGGGCCTGGTGATTTCAGGGTCCGCCTCAATCTGGTCCCTGGTAAACGGGATATAGATTCCGTAATCCGGATCCAGGATAAAGTCGGGGGCATCCCCGATTCGGGCTGTAATGACCACATGGCCTCCCAGATCAAGCAATTCGGCTGCTATCCCATTTTCATTCAGGATGCCTTTTACAATGGTACAATGGGTGGAGCAAAGTCCCGTACCGCGTTCCAGGTTCTTCCTGAAATTGCTGAATTCATATTTGCGGTACTTTTTCGGCTTTACTACCGAAGCTAGCGTCAGCAGGTAGTTGTCCCATACCGGGACCGTCAGGTAGTACTTGCTGATCGCATCGTCTTCCCAGTAGTGAAGGAATCCGTCTTTTACTGCCTGGTTGATCCGAATGGTGAATTCCTGGTCGTTTTCGCCGGACCTTCTTTTCAGATTTTCCAGGAACTCAGGATAAGGGGTCGTGATGTCGTTGACCCTGCGCGTACCCGGTTCCGAGTAGAGTTCAGGATTCCGGAGAGATTTGAAAAGTCCGAATATATTGAGCAGGAGGAGGAGGGTACCCGCTGTAAAAAGGATCAGTTGAAAGGTTTTCATACCGATAGGAGTTAAAACTTCAGGTTTAGTTCGGCTTTGGTTTTCAATGCGGTCGACCGGCGGCGTGTTTTTGCGTTGGCGCCGGCTGTGATGGAATAAGGGGTCGGAAGCGCTGCCTGAAACCCGTGCTGGTTATTGACGGCCTCCTCTTTTCGCCCTTCTGCCCAGGCTTCGGGCCTTACGATCAGCCGGGTCAGCGGGACAGCGAGTTTGCCGTCGGGCAGGAGCGTATCGCGTACGACCAGGTTGCCGTTCCGGTCGGCGATCGAAATCCGGGTGCCAGGCTGTGCATGCACCCGCAGGGTCTGCTGTATGCTGTAATTGCTCGCGGAGCCTGTTCTGTACCAGTAGACATCCTGCTCACCGGCGCCGTTCTTAAATTCGCAGTCAAGCAGGACATGGCCAAAAACGGCATTCCCGCCGTCGAAAATAAAGGTATGATAAGCAGGGTTATTACCCGATCTGACCAGTTCGCAACGGAGGAAATGATGGTTGCTCCCCTGCCCGTAGTCATCCCCGAAGCGGATGTTGCAATGGTTGGAAATCAGCGTGTTGTCGGTATACAGAATGGGCAGGTGCTTTGACCGGTCGTTATAGGCCCCCTGGGTATTGACACAGCTGGCTTTTGACAGCGTATCATCGGCACTGACGTGTATAGTATTGTTGCTGAAAACAATACCGTGGTTAGAATAGTCGGAGAAAAATTCTGTTCCTCTCATTTCACTGCCGTGGCGGGCATTGCCGATGATAATATTGCTTTCATACCGGAGGTTGGCCCGGTACGTACCTCCTTTGCCGTAGTTGGTGATCCGCATACCTGCCAGGATATCCTGTTCTCCCCAGGTCTCGATCAGCCTCCGGCCTTTCAGGGGCTTGCTGATCATCGTCCGGACCCCTTCCATGTGGATGAAGTTATCTTTCACCAGCAGATCCTTTTCGGCCCACAAGATGCCGCATGCATAATACCCGGTTAAAAAAATCTTGTTATTATAGACCCGCCCCCCCTGTGCGGCCGGCTGGATAGCGAAGGAATTGACCACCCAACTATCTACGTATATCTCGTTATTGTAAACCGTGTTCGCCACGTTGATGGCATTCTGCCGGGTCCTTTTGATCAGGTTATGGTGAACGGTGAATTGATTTTCAGTATTTTTCAGATGCTTCAAAGGCTGAAATGCCAGCGAGCGCGCCCCGCCTGCGCCATGGCGGTCGAATAGCTGAGTGCCTTTGTCCAAAAAAATATTGTGATGGATCGAGTAGGCGCCGGCGCAGCTGTCGAAGCGCATGCTGTAGCTTTGCGGCAGGTGGTATTCGCCGGTGACTCCTGCGATCTCAACGTTTTCAAATCCTTCAATTTCGATGTTGCTGAAGCCCCTGTTCAGGTTGGCTGAGAGTTTCTTCATGCGCTCAGGATCGGGCTTCAGCATGTTTTCGCCGGCCAGGTAGTCTGTATTGTTAGGCGCCGCTCCCTGCCTGATGGTCCCGTTGAAAATTTTCAACCCGGAAAGCGGTGCTGAACCATATCGCCGGATGCCGGCCCCCGAATTTCCAAGGTCCCTGTAGCGGAGGTTTTCCAGTGCCTTATTGGCATGAATGACGGTATTTCCTCCCAGATCAAGGGTGATGCCGCCTGCACGTATATCAAAGGCGGCGCCGTCTGCTACGATGTCTTCTGTAAGCAGATAAGTGGCATTTTCCTGGTCGAGCACATACGGCGGAGCGCCTGTTTCGGAGGAAATGTATAGTGTGCCGGGATGCGAGGCGCGTGTCACGAATGTGCCTGCGTTTGCGATGGTTTCCTTTCCATCGTTATCTACAAAGACGAAGCGGTAGTGATAGTTGGAGGCCGGAAGCAGGTTTTTCAGGTAATGTGTATGCAGGTAGAACGGTCGTTCCTGTACAGGGGTTTTCATCGTATAGGGTAATTCGGGGCCGTATTCGATGTAGGAATAAGAAGGAAGATCGCTTTCCAGGGAGATGACTGCCGAACGTTCGGAGACATACATCCAGGATGGAGCATGCGCCTTTGCGTTTTTTTGGGCCTGATGGTAATAAAGTGTATCGCTGGCTGCGCCGAAATGACTCTTGCAAAATTGGTTGAAAGTGGCATAAACGACCGCTGCAGGCGCGTTAACTTCGAGATTGCCGAAGCGGATAGCATCTTCTCGAGCCAACGTGCTGTCGGTATGGCGGATGTCGCTTGTTAAACCGGGTCTGTTTGGTTGGCAGCAAAACAAGGCAGCCGCAGCGCTAACAATACAAAGTAGAATTTTTTTATTGATCATAACATCGGCAAATATAAGGACAGGCGAAGAAGAACAGTGGTTGCTACTGATTCCGCTTCGCCTGTGTTCAATTGTGATCAGGCCTTAGTAAGGGAAAGAATCCTGCAGCGGATGCGCAAAAGGCAAGCCGGTTCTGGCGTCCCACCAGATGCGCGACATAAAGGTATCACCTCCTGTCAGCCTTTGAGCGGCCTCCGCAACGCTTTTCTCGTTCCTGAGGAACTCGCCTGTGGGATAGGTCAGTCTTCTCGGGACTCTCCTGTCAGTGTCTCCCTTCTGGCTTCCCACCCAGATCAGCGGGTATCCTGTCCGCCTGTATTCTGCCCACGATTCTTTTGTTTGAAAGTAATTGCCCAGCCACTTCTGAACAATGATTTCTTCCAGTTTCTTTTCTTCGCTGCCTGCGGCGAAAAGTGCTCCCTGGGCCTCCAGGTACGGGTCGATTTTATCGGCGGCGACATTGTACATCTCCATGGAGAGCTTAATGCCATTTTTCCACATATCTTCCGCCGATTCCGTCGTGATGCCCGCCAGGGCTGCTTCGGCTCTTAAAAAGAACACTTCCGGGGCAGTCATGATTTTTATCTGGTATTGTGCTGCAGAAAACAAGGCCCCCAGGCTTGCGACCTGCTCCTGCCTGAAGCTTAAATCACTCGCGTCAAGGTCCAGGTCCACCGCGAACGGTCGCCCTCTCCAAAGCGCCCCGTCCTCGGGCTCGGTCGCAGGAATTACGAAAACAGGCAGCCTGGGGTCGTTCCTCGACAAGAGATTATCCGTAACGGTATTGGTGGTGTACAAGGGTACGGTGGTACTCTGGTAACGATTGTACACCGGGTTCCTGTTATTGATATCACCGGCTGAGGCTCCTTCGGTGGTCAATGCGGCATTTTGTTCGTTGAGCGTAATGAGCGGCTGGGAAATGACGTCGGCAATGTGCTCCGCGGCCAGCGCCTGATCCACGAAACGCGTACGTATGGCCAACCGCAGCCGCAGTGAATTGGCAAACCTCCGCCAGCTTTCGATATTGCCTTTGAACATCAGGTCGGAATTGCCGAACGGTACCTGGCTTGCATCTGTGCTCAACTGTGCCGAAGCTTCCTTTAGTTCCTTGAGCATGTCCTTGTAAATGTCTTCCTGTTTGTCATACTTCGGGTAGTTGACCACCTCGTTGACGTTCAGGGCCGCTTCAAAATAGGGCACGTCCCCATACATATCTGTCAGCTGGTGAAAAAGCCACACCTTCATGATCCGGCCGATGGCATTTTTATTGGACAGCAGCGGCTTGTCGGCGGTCAGCCGTATGATCTCGGAAGTATTAATGATAAAGCTCCTGTAGAATTCGTTGAATGGCTCGGACCAATCCCGGTTGCTGAGCGGCACCGTTGCAGGGTTGCCGTAGTATCCGCAGAATTCAGTCAGGTAACCATATTCGTAATAGTCGAAAATCGATTCCTTCTGGACACGGGCCAGCAGGTTGTTCACGTTGACCACGTCTGTTGTTACGAGGGCAGGATTCGTGTTGATATCTGCAAACTCATCGGTGCAGGATACCAGCGAGGTTGTTAAAAACAGTGAGAATAAAAACCTCTTTTTGAAATAGGCAGGTAGCTTATACATAATGATTGTGTCGGTTAAAACGAAAGTGCAACATTGAACCCGATGCTTCTGGTCGTGGGCATGGAGTAGGATTCAATACCCTGGGCGGCAGCTGAGCTGCTGTAAGCGGACTCAGGAGATACACCCATGATTTTGAACTCCTCATTCTGGTACAGGTAGGCCAGGTTCCGCGCGACAACAGATACTTTGGCTTTCTTAAAGGGAGACTTCGCCATAATTGCTGCCGGAACGGCATAGCCAAGCGAGATTTCCCGGAGCGAGATGTAGTCTGCGTCGAGCACGAATTCCTCCCCGATATTGGACCACGACCTTGTCGCGTAGTAGTTCACGGGCGTGATGGTTTTGGTGTACTTCTCATAACTTCCATCGTCGTTGAGGATCACCCCATCGATTTCCATCGCCAGTCCATCACCCCTTTCCTGCGTAAATTTCCCTGTCCCGTTGGCCATTTCGTTGCGCTTGGTATGGGAAAAGATCTGCCCGCCTCTGCGAAA
>JBEBSD010000115.1:0-14440 GCA_040394475.1 Telluribacter humicola
GAACCGCTGTACAAGGTTTTGCAGACCTCTGCCTAGCCACTCGGCCACGGAACCCTGTCAAAAATTGGGTCAGGTTTTGGAAACCCTGACCTGACCCAACCGGCTATTACTATTCGGAATCAGATTCCTCCTTTTTAGCAGCAGCTCTTTTTTCCTTTTTCTCAGATTGCTCCATTTTATCCTTTAAAGCAGAGAGCACATCAATATCTCCCAGCGTCGAACGCTCGGCTTCTTTAGGGGCAGCAGACTCGGTTCTCGCCGGCGCTTTTTTAGCAGGCTTCTCATCCTCCGTAACACGTTGCCATACACGGCTATGCGACAATACGATTTTCTTATCTTCTTTAGAGAATTCGAGTACTACAAAGTCAAGGCTTTCTCCCACTTCAGCAATCGAGCCGTCTTCCTTGGCCAGGTTTTTCAAAACTGCAATTCCTTCGATACCGTAGGGCAGCTCAAGTACTGCAATCTTATCACCTTTGGAAACAACTGTACACCTGTGGACACTTCCCACTTCAAACAAGCTCTCGAACGTATCCCATGGATTGCTCTCCAACTGCTTGTGACCCAGTGCCAGGCGGCGGTTTTCCGTATCCAGTTCCAGTACTACTACCTCCAGGATTTCACCCACTTTCACGAAGTCAGACGGGTGTTTGATTTTCTTGGTCCACGACAGGTCTGACACGTGTACCAATCCGTCGATGCCTTCTTCCAGTTCAATGAACAACCCGAAATTGGTCAGGTTACGCACCAGTCCTTTGTGCGTAGTGCCAATAGCATACTTGGCTTTCAGTTCTGCCTGGGTCCAGGGATCTTCTGTAAGCTGTTTAATACCCAATGACATTTTACGCTCCTGGCGATCGAGTGTAAGCACTACCGCATCGATCTCGCTTCCTACACTCAGGAATTCCTGAGGATTGCGGAGGTGTTGCGACCAAGACATCTCAGATACGTGGATCAGGCCCTCAACTCCCGGAAGGATTTCCAGGAAAGCTCCGTAATCCGCCACATTCACGATGCGTCCTTTCACTTTCGATCCTACCTGAATTTCTTCAGACAGCGAATCCCATGGATGGGACTGCAATTGCTTCAGACCCAGTGAAATCCGCTTCTTCTCGTCATCGAAATCAAGCACAACCACATTGAGCTTCTGATCGAGATTCAGCAACTCTGACGGGTGACTGATCCGGCCCCACGAAATATCGGTGATATGCAACAGTCCATCCACTCCTCCAAGGTCGATAAACACCCCGAAGTTGGTCATGTTCTTGATGACCCCTTCCAATACCTGTCCTTTTTCCAGGTTGGTGAGAATCAGCTGACGCTGCGCTTCCAGGTCTTTCTCAATCAGGATCTTATGAGAAACCACGACGTTATCGTTGGTATTGTTGATTTTGACAACCTTTACCTCCATACGTTTCCCCACGAATACATCGAAATCGCGGATGGGTTTCACATCGATCTGAGAGCCGGGCAAAAAGGCCTCAACTCCATAAATATCTACAATCAAACCTCCCTTGGTCCGACGTTTTACCGTAGCATCAATTACCAGATCGGCTTCGAATGACTTCTGAATGTTATCCCAGGCGGTTATCACCTTCGCCTTCTTACGGGACAATACCAGCTGCCCCTGTGCATTCTCCTGGCTTTCTATAAATACCTCGACTTCGTTCCCGATTTTCAAATCCGGGATGTCACGAAATTCGTTAAAAGAAACAATCCCATCCGACTTGAAGCCGATGTTCAGGATTACTTCACGGTCGGTAATACCAACCACCGTACCGGTTACTACTTCTTTTTCCTGTACAGTAGAAAGTGTTTCATCGTACAGCTTTTCCAGGCGCTCGCGTTCGGCACTGGAATAACCTGTTCCAAATCCTTTGTCATCTACTCCATCCCAATCAAATTCGGGAGTTTCCTGGCTTTGTCTTGTTTTTGCCATATTATCAATTGACCGGACCCCTTTGTTACATCAGTCCCCGGGCCCCGCTGAACTGAAATTTGTTTCTGTTGAATCTGTTACCTCTGAAAAATCAGAGTGCAAAATTAGGAAAAACCTCCTAATAAATGAAGCACTATCGCAATATTTTTACTTTTGTCTTTCCTGGTTCAACTTCATCCCGGCCAACAAGCCGCTTAAAAACGCCGTGTATTAACGGGAATAAACCATTGCTTAATAGGGCGCTTCATCGCCGTGCCGGGTCAGCAGCAAATCCAGATGGTCGCTCACCCCCACCAGCTCCCGCAGTCTCTCCCTGCCGATCCGGGTCAGCTGCGCGCCCGCACCGATCCGGTACATCGTGAAGCGGTCCCACAACTTTTCGGTAAAAGCTGACGGGTCGGCATACAGGAACGGGCTGAATTCCAGGACGATTCGGAGGTCCCGATGCTGACGAAGCAATTGCTTCATCCCCTCAAAGACCAACGGTTCTGCTCCTTCCGCATCAATCTTAATCAGGTCTACTTTCTTCCATCCTGCTTCCTTCACCAGTTCGTCCAGCGTTATCACCCCGACTTTCACCTTTTCACAGGCTTCACTGCCCCGGTCTTTTCGTACCAGCAAACTGGCATCTCCCAGGTGCGTGGCCGGAATGTGCAGCTCCATGCTCCCCCGGCGATCGGACACCGCTGCCTCCACTACCCGGAACCCCGGACTATTCATTTCCGCGGTAGCCTGCAGCAATTCACAAACCTTTGGATTGGGTTCCACTGCGAGTGTGGCGCCTCCTCCTTCCGACAGGGCCGACATCAGGACCGAATAGTACCCCAGGTTGGCGCCTACATCGATGCAGTGATCCCCCGGCTTTATGAGCCTGGCCATGCATTGGGAGACCCATGATTCCCAGAAGCCGTCCATAATCAGATGCGGTGTCAGGCTTTTATCTGTCGTATCCACGAAGATTTTATAGCGGGTCAGCACCCGGCTCATCCCGACATTCCCGTAGAGGGGGGCAAAAAAAGCATAGCGACGGCAGCGTGATTCAAATTCATAACCCGTGAGGGAACCGATATCCGCAATATTCAGAAATGGCATCATTCGTTAAGCATGGTTAATTTGTAAGTTGGCCGGTGTCCCGTTTGCTGCTCCCTTTCAGTCACAATGGTCAGAGTAATGCTTTATAGATCTTTATATAGTCTTCCGCACTTTGTTCCCAGCTGAATTCCCGGGCCCTGTTGATCACCAAAGCACTTCTTCCCTCCTCCCCGAAGCGCCGGAGTCCATCCTCCAGCACCGTCTTCATTGCCTCAGGTTCAAAGGTATTAAAATAAAAGGCAGCTTCACCACCAATTTCAGGAAGAGAAGTCCGGTCGGAAATAAATACGGGTTTTCCCACAGACATGGCCTCCAACACCGGCAATCCGAAACCCTCTGCCAAAGATGGGTGTACAAACGCCCGGCAGTGCTGAAAATACCAGCTTTTCGCTTCCTCCGAAACGGGCCCCAGCAAATGAAACCGGTCCTCCAGGCCCAGTTGTACGATTTCCGCCTTCATCCGGCTCACGTAATCCGGGTCATCCAGCCTGCCGGCGACCACGATCTCCAGGTCCGGCACCTGCGCCAGCAGCTGTACCAATACTGCATAGTTCTTTTTGGCGTTGACATATCCTATTCCAAACAGGAAGGGCCTGGAAGGCCTGTATGCCTCCCGCGGCAGCGAGGGAACAGCCAATTCGTTCATTCCGTTCGAGATTACATGCAAGGGACGCCCGCCGACATCACAATGCCGTTCCACATCGCTTTTAGTAAACGCGGATATACAAACTACTGCATCGCTTTGATCAATCAGCCGCTGCACATGCCCGATATTCCGCATTTGTTCTTCCGGAGAGCCCCCTTCGTGCAACACATTTAAGTCGTGAATCGTAAGGACAGTACGAATGTGTTTGTACAGTACCTTATTGGGTAGCATCCGCCCCGATTGAAAGGGAGCATGCCACACCCGGCAACCGAATAAAAATGGTTTCCATAACCGGTGCCATGATTTCTCGACAATGGCATGTCTTTTATCCTTTATATCCGGGTGCGTTTCCGGCGGCATGTACATCCCCATGGAACTCAAATCCAGTTCCTGTAATCGTTTGTTTACGTAATATCCTAAATTTTTACAATAATGATAAAGCCCGGAGTTCGGGAATTTCATCAAATCACAATCCAATATTATTGACGGCATAATTTAAGTAACTGTTTTTCGTTTTATGGTTACTTATCTCTTTCATACTGAGAATGTAACGAAAAGGTTTTTATTTTTATTCACCACAAAAAATAAATGTTTTTTACAATTCTGTTCCAACCTTTTTCAGACGATAAGCATCCCATTAGCAAATCATCACAAAAATGATACCAGACAAGTTGCTCTTACAAGATGGATCGGAAAAGCATTAAATTAGTTGGAATGAGCCTTACATTAATCTGCCATAACGGGCATTACGGGGTATCTCCACGACCTGTGTTCCACGGAAGACGAGTCCGATGCTGAGGTCTCCGGCAAGTACCGAGACACAACGATTCGGCGCGTTCTATAGTTCTATATAACGCTTATTGTCAACCAATTAATCACATATCACCAATTTAAAACAACACCATGAAAATGAAGCAAAATATAGCTTATCTGGCAGCAATTATTTTTCCTTAAATAAGTTGCCTGTCAGCTTGTAGAATTCCTCTAACCCATACGGCTTATAATCGGATTTTGCTTTCATCAGAAGGGCAATGCCGTAAATTAATTTATCAAATTTTTATCATCGGTAAAAATTTGAGCACTGACTTATTGTTCAAAAATCAGGTAATCAAGTAATTACATCTTATGACAAGAGACATCATTTTTGATTGTGAACGAATGAAGTATAAAGACTCCGGATTGTATCATTTTTGCTTACAATTAGGAGCTCATCTGCGTAATAATATCAATCCGGAGACAGAATCCGTCACCTATTTCACTCCCAATTCCAACCGGTATTACTGGCCCGAGCATCAGCAATTGCGGCAACATTCCTTGCATAAATTCTACATGCCGTCGCTGGACCGCTTCGATATATGGCATGCTACCTACCAAAGCACAAACTATCTGCCAGAGCGCAACAGGCACATAAAAGTCATCCTGACCATCCATGATCTTAACTTTTTATATGAAGACAAACCGGAGGCCCGGAAACTGAAACACCTGAAGCACCTTCAAAAAAATATCGATCGCAGTGATGTCATCATCTGCATCTCAGAGTTCTGCAAACGGGATGTTCTTGCGCATTGCGATGTAGGAACCAAGCCTGTCTTTATGATTCATAACGGCAACAACCACCTGAGCAAACCGGAATTAGGCATTGAGTCATACAAACCGACCAAACCTTTTCTTTTTTCGCTCGGAGCCATTTGCCGGAAAAAGAATTTTCATGTTTTACTCCCCTTACTCAAGTTCAATCGTAATCTGGAGCTGGTAATAGCGGGAAATACGAGTGACCGGGATTACCTGAAATACATGCAGACATCGGCGCGGACATTGCGGGTAGAAGATAATTTACGGGTAGTCGGCAACATCAACGAGCAGGAAAAATCCTGGTACTATCAGAATTGTTACGCCTTTGCCTTTCCTTCTATTGCAGAAGGGTTCGGGTTCCCGGTGGCAGAAGCCATGTCTGCCGGAAAGCCGGTCTTTCTTTCCAATCGCACCTCTTTACCGGAAATCGGCAGTCATGCGGCTTTCTATTTTTCCGATTTTTCTGAAAACCATATGCAGAACGTGTTTGCTAGAGGTATGCGGGCCTATAGCCGGGGCAATATGGAACAAACCATCCGGGAAAGAGGAAATTCTTTCTGCTGGAACAAGGCGGCCAAACAATATATCGATGTTTACCGTTCTTTATATAACTAAAAACAAAACACGTTCCTGCTTATCCCGGCACCGGCAGGCAGGAGCACCCGATTATGAAAGTTTATATCCGATTACTCAATTACGTACGTCCCTTCAGCAAATTTGTTGTTCCATTCTTTATATTCACGCTGCTGGCCGTTTTCTTCAGCGTGTTTCAGTTTGCGCTCATCATTCCGCTTCTGAACTTCTTATTTGACCCGGGGACTGCCGGAGAAGCAGGAAAGTACGCTACGGCGCCGGATTTCCAATTCTCCGCCGCTTTTTTCAAAGGCTACTTTTACCACTTGATTTTCCAGCTCAAACAGGCGAATCCAGTCCATGCACTCTATTTTTTGGCCGGAACGATCGTGACAGCGGTTATTTTGACCAACCTGTTCCGGTATTTTGCCCAGCGCTGCCTGATCAGCGCGCGGACGCTCCTTGTGAAACGGCTCCGGGAGGCCCTGTTTGAAAAGATCAACCACCTGCATCTGGGGTATTTTACCAAAGAACACAAAGGCGATCTGATTTCCCGGCTTAACCACGATGTATACGGAGTCGAAGGAGCGGCCTCCAGTTCACTGGAAGTCCTCTTCAAAGAACCTTATGTGATGATCGGTTATTTTATAGCCCTCTTTACGATCAGCCCGCAGCTTACCTTGTTTACGCTGCTGGTCATTCCGTTATCTGCCGTTTCCATTGTGGCTGTAACGAAACGACTCAAAAAGGAAGCATCGGCCGTACAGACATCGGCCGGAAAGCTTCTGACACTGATCGATGAAGCGCTGCTGGGCATGCGTATCATCCGGTCGTTCAACGCAACCGACTTTGTGGTGAAACGATTCAGCCGCGAAAGCGATTTTTACCGCAATGCCAGCTTAGCCAATTTCAAAAGAAGGGAGCTGGCTCCCGCCTTTTCGGAAGCCGCCGGCGTGTTCGTAGTGGCGGGTATCATTGTGTATGGAGGGAATCTGGTGCTAGGCGGAGCCGACGGTCTTCAGGCCAGTTCCCTGATTGCCTTTATCGCTATTTTTTCACAGATCCTGCGCCCGGCGAAATCGATTGTTACGGCGCTTTCTACGATCCAGATCGGACAAGCTGCGGGGGAAAGGATCCTGGAGATACTCGACAAACCACAGGAAGTAGAAGATTCCCCGGACGCCGTAATCCTTCCGGAATTCAGGGATAAAATAGAATTGGTGAACGTATCCTTTGCCTATGGCGAAAGGCCGGTTCTCCGACAAGTCAATCTCACCATCCGCAAGGGACAGATCATTGCATTGGTCGGCGCATCCGGGGTGGGAAAATCGACCATTGCCGACCTCGTTCCCCGTTTTTACGACGTCACCGAGGGCGCCGTACTCGTGGATGGCATCAATGTCCGCGACATCCGGATGGAATCCCTCCGCTCACACATGAGTTTTGTCACCCAGGAGATTATCCTGTTCAACGATACTGTCTTTAATAATATCGCTTTGGGACGGCCAGACGCCAGTCTGGAAGAAGTAATGGAAGCCGCCCGGATCGCCAATGCCCATGAGTTTATCATGCAGACCGAGAATGGTTACAATACCATGATCGGTGACCGCGGACTCCGCTTATCCGGCGGTCAGCGGCAACGGCTGAGTATTGCACGCGCAGTCTTCAAGGACCCGGCGATCCTGATCCTGGATGAAGCCACTTCTGCATTGGATACAGAATCGGAGAAACTGGTACAGGCCGCCCTCAATAACCTGATGAAAGGCCGCACTACCCTGGTAATTGCCCACCGGTTAAGCACGATCCAGGAAGCAGACGAGATTGTCGTATTGCAAAACGGCCAGATAATTGAGCAAGGCAGCCATTACGAACTCATCGAACAGGAAGAGGGCATCTATCACCGGCTGACCCAACTTCAGAAAATTGCCTGATGGTTGGGGTTGCCTCAGTCAGATCCTTCCCGCTGTAGCCTTGGGAATGGGGAACGGGGTATGGGGAACGGGCGGGCGGCCATTTCTAACGCCCATTGCCCATTCCCCATTGCCCTCTCCTTTACCAGCCATCCCCCCCGCTGTAGCCTCAGAAACGAGGAACGGGCGGGCGACCATTATCTAACGCCCATTCCCCATTGCCTCCTCCCCACATTATTCCAGCGCCATTAACCGCGCTTCGATCTGGCTGCGCTGTGCTTCATACCGGGCGGGTAGTTTTAGCTGTGTTCCCAGTGTTTCCAGGGATTCATCGATGGTAAAACCCGGTTCGTCGGAAGCTATTTCAAACAACACGCCGCCGGGCTCCCTGAAATAGAGTGAACGGAAATAATTCCGGTCGATGACGGGAGTAATCTGGAGACCGCGCTCTTCTATAGCGCTTCGTATTTCCAGCAGCTCAGATTCATTGGTTACCCTAAAAGCGACGTGGTGAACGGTTCCGTTGGCCACCTGTCCCCTTTTTTCGTGTGGCAGCTCGACCAGATCCACCAGGTGTGCCGTAAGTGACTGCAGGTTTTCATACCGGTAGCGGTTTACTTCATTTCCCGCCAGCCGGTACCCCAACGTACCCGTTAGCAAATCACCGGTTAATGCTGCCTTATGCAGGGTTACCGTAACATTATGAAACCCTTTCAGCGCCACCTCCCGCTTGATTTCGTCGGTTGTCCATCCTTTTCGGAGATCCCCGGCTGCTTCCACCAGCTCCAGCTTCAGACCATCCGGATCGAGAAAGGTAAGGTATTTCTCCCCGAATTTTTCGGCCGGCTTGTTATAAATCACGTTATACTTCTCGAAACGGTTTACCCAGAAGTCGAGACTGCCCGCCGGAACGGCATACCCGATTTCGGTAGCCATTCCCGCTCCCCGTCGTCCCTGCGGAATGCCCGCCCCCCATGGGAAAAACGTCAAAATGGTCCCCGGGGTACCGGACTCGTCTCCAAAGTAGAAATGATACGTCCCCGGATCATCAAAATTCACCGTCTTTTTGATAAACCGTAATCCCAGTATCTTCGTATAAAAATGATAATTCCGTTTGGGGTCGCCTGCGATAGCAGTGATATGGTGTAGGCCCCTGACTAACTTTTCCATTGTCCTTTTCGTTTAAATCCATTACAAAATTCGGACAATCCCCGGTGTGCGGCATTGATCCAGGATAAGAACGAAAGCAAGCACCTGCAAAAACGGAAAGGATCCGCTTTCAGCCCATAGCCGCTTCTTTATTGCTATGGAGATAAGGAAGCCAGTCCTCATTGACGCCGCCGGCAAAATCCCGGATAAACATCAGGAAGGTGGGTTTATACGGTCGCTGGCGCAGGTGCATCCCTGACTCTTCCAGGGTGTAATCTCCTTTTCGTGAGTTACAACGTTTACAGGCGGTAACCAGGTTATCCCAATTGGTTTTACCGCCTCTGGACTTCGGTACCAGGTGGTCAAGCGTCAGGTGATCTTTTGCACCACAATACTGGCAGCTGTTATGGTCTCTTCTGAAGATATTCTGGCGTGTCATCATCACGCCGCGATAGGGCCGGTGGATATAATGATTCAAGCGGATTACCACCGGATAATAAAAAGACTGCGATACGCTCCTCAACGCCCGGTCATTGGCATGTGCCACCAACTCGGCCTTATTCAGGTAAACCAATAGAAATGCCTTAGACACCGAACAGACACTAAACGCACTGTAATCTTGATTAAGAACCAAAACCTTACTTCCCATTGTTCCCAGGGGTTCGTTTCTGAAAGATAGGAATTTTCACCTTTTCTGTCCAACAAAACCACTAAATAAAAACGAGTCAACTATTTTTATCCCAGTCCTCCGGGAAGTGTATCTTTACCCCGCAGCCCCCTTAATAACCACTCCGGTCAGCTTCGCGTTTGACATCCCTTTCCTTAATGCTGTCGCGTTTGTCATAGAGCTTCTTTCCCTTGGCCAGGGCTATTTCGATTTTCGCGAGCCCTCTTTCCGAGCTGAAAATACGAATGGGGATGATCGTCAGTCCCTGGTCTTTGAGTTTCACCTCCATTTTTTTCAACTCCCGGCGATTCAACAGCAGTTTCCGGTCGCGCAGGGGTTCGTGATTATAGTGTGTCCCCTCTGTGTACGGAGAGATATGGAGGTTCCGGATAAACAATTCATTTCCGAGAAACAGGCAATAAGCATCCTGCAGGTTAACTTTCCCCTCCCGGATCGATTTGATTTCGGTACCCGTAAGCGCCAGGCCTGCGTCGTATTTTTCCAGAAAAAAATACTCGAACGACGCCCTTCTGTTAAGTATATTGAAATGCTTGGAGATTCTTTCAGCCATAATTGCCAACGGATATGATCAGCGTTTTTACCGCAGTATCGCGGTTTGCCTCTAACCGGTTATTGTCGAGGGAAAAAATTTCATAAAACAAGTTGGAAATCCGGGTGGTTACTGCAGCATCTGCAGCAGGCCGGCTACCTGCTCTTTCAGCTCTTTACGGTCCACGATGAAATCCAGGAAGCCGTGTTCCAGCACAAACTCTGCACTTTGAAATCCTTTCGGCAAATCTTTGCCGATCGTTTCGCGGATAACACGCGGCCCGGCAAACCCGATCAGCGCTCCCGGTTCAGCGATATTAAAATCACCCAGCATGGCATAGGAAGCTGTTACGCCTCCCGTTGTCGGATCGGTAAGCAGGGAGATGTAGGGTATTTTCGCCTGAGCGAGTAGCGCCAGCTTTGCCGACGTTTTGGCCATTTGCATCAGCGAAAGCCCGGCTTCCATCATGCGCGCCCCTCCGGAGCGGGAGATCATCAGAAACGGAATTTTCTTTTTCAGACTATAATCGATGGCCCGTGCAATTTTCTCTCCTACCACCGAACCCATGGAACCGCCGATAAAATTAAAATCCATACAACCGATTACAACATCGCTGCCGCCCATCTTTCCGTAAGCGGTCCTGACCGCATCGTTTAATCCCGTCTTTTTCATCGTCGACTCCACCCGGAACGGGTAGGGTTTGGTATCCACAAAATTCAGGGGGTCGGCGGATCTCAGCTGGGCATCGAGCTCCTTGAACGTATTATCATCAAATAAAAGTTCGAAATAGATTTCGGAACCTATTTTGTCATGGTAATTACAATGCGGACAAGTATAGGCATTCTGTTTGTGTTCCCTTACCGGCGTTACCTTTTTACATTGGGGACATTTGTACCAAAGGCCGTCGGGGGCCTCCCGCTTCATTTCAGTGGGTGTATTAATTCCTTTTTCCTTTCTGACAAACCAAGACATAACGCAACATTAGGTGTTTTGTGATTCAAATATAGATAAGTTTACAAAAAAGAAGGCAATTTCATCGCCGAACTATTCTGAGAAGCCTCCGCGGAGCTGAATTTCCCTCGTCCGCGACAAACATTTCAGGGGGGTAACACGGAACGAAATTTCTATGAGATTGTTACTTTTTAAGGCGGAGCCGAGAGATTTAAAACCATATGTTACTAAATACAGCAGACCCGATCGTTATTATTTGCGGAACTAACCGTCCCAATTCCTTCAGCCGGCAGATCGCCACTTATTACCAGGATGTTCTGACCAACCTGGACCAGAGCAGTCTGATACTCGACCTCACCCAGTTGCCAGTAGATTTTATAGCGACCGCCCTGTACCATAACTCCGGAAAAAACAGCCAGTTTAATTCGCTGCAAGAGATTACCGCACGCTCCGGCAAATTCGTTTTTGTCGTTCCCGAGTACAATGGATCCTATCCCGGTGTCCTGAAGGCCTTCATCGACGGCTTACCGTATCCTAACAGTTTTACCAATAAAAAGGCGGCTCTTGTGGGGCTGTCATCCAACATGCAGGGGGCCAGCTCAGCGCTTAGCCATTTGAGTGACATTTTCAGCTACCTGGGAATGAATACCCTCGCACTGCGGGTGAAACTGGGACAAATCAAAACACATTTTCAGAATGGCGAGTTCAGCAATACGTTTTACCGCGAGCTTATCGAAATACAGGCACGCCAGCTGATAGCCTTTTAATAATTGAGAGGTCTTCGTTCATCCCTCCCCGGCGTCATTCACCCTCCAAATCGTCCGTCCCTTGAAAATATACGTGACCGGCTGTTAAGAGTACCTCAAATTGCTTACATTTAAGTTCTCAACACTTAACTATTCTGTCCCATGAGTGATCAATCTAAATTTCTGGGAACCGATTCCCTGCCTGTAATCCCGCCAACCAGCGATGAAAAAACGCTTGCACTTGTAGCCCATCTGGTCACTATTGTAAGTTCCTTTATCGGCCCTTTGATTATTTACCTGATCAAAAAAGACGATTCTGAATTTGTAGCGAATCACGCCAAAGAGTCTCTCAATTTTCAAATCACGATGGCGCTTATTTCCATCGGGCTGTTCATTACCCTTATCGGCATCTTTTTGTTGTGGATCGTGGGATTGGCGGTTATCGTCTTTGTGATCGTGGCCACCATAAAAGCCTCTGAAGGAAAGCTCTACCGTTATCCGTTCACGCTTCGGTTGATTAAATAAGAACCCCGCCGGTGGGGCGGGGTTCTGGATTACTTAACTCCCCGGAACACCCGGTCCCACCGGATTTTGTGCAAAATGCTGGACGGGTTCGGATCAATGGACATCCAGACGAACACGGCTTTCCCAACCACGTGGTCCATCGGAACAAACCCCCAATAGCGGGAGTCGGCCGAGTTGTGGCGGTTATCTCCCATCATAAAATAATAATCCTGATTAAACGTATATTGCGAAATTTCCTTTCCGTCAAGGCTTATCTTTTCCCCTTCTATTTCTACATTATCATTTCCTTCATAAAAACGGATCACCTCGCCGTACAGCCCGATATTGTCGGGAGTCAGTAAAACGGTGGCTCCCTTTTTAGGTAAGACCACCGGGCCGAAGTTATCCTTATTCCAACCCACCGAAGCGCCCGGGTAAATCAGGTGATCCTTATACGTTACCGGTGTGTTCAACATCTGCACCGACGTGACAAAATCGTAGGTTTTCAGCTTTTCTGCTATCGCTGCAGTGGTATAAACGATATAGCCGCTTTGGTCGTTATCCGGAATGGTATCGTTATAGGTCTCGACGTACCGCATGGCCGGCTCGGTTACACCGTTTGCCTTGAACACCCGTTCTTCGTTCACCGAAGTAGTCGTGGCCACAAAATATTCGCTCTCCATCCGTTCCGGATTCTCCTGAGGCTGGTCGTTGATATACACTTGTCCTTCCTTAATCTCCAGCTTGTCTCCGGCGACGGCCACGCAACGCTTGATATAGTTGACGCGAAGATCGATCGGGTGAGGATGCAGGTCAGGAAGCGAGCGGCTGTATTTGGCAACCTGGCCGGGATGTTCGACCGGCAAGTTGAATACGACGGCATCTCCTCTTTTTACTTCAGAAAACCCGGGCAGCCGGAATTGCGGCAACTGAATCCAATCCAGGTAAGACGGGACCCTCGTCATCCAGATATGCTGATGGGTCAGCGGAATCTGTAAGGGGGTCTTAGGTGTTCTGGTGCCGTAATGCATTTTACTGACAAACAGATAATCGCCTACCAGCAGGCTGTTTTCCATGGAGGGAGTCGGGATTACGAAAGCTTCAAAAAACAGCCAACGGATTAAGGTTGCTGCTACAACCGCGAATACGATCGAATCAATCCACTCACGAAAAGCCGACTTTTTTTGTTCCGGTTTTTTAGACGTCATTTTTTATAAATTAGTTGTTTTACTAGAGACTGGTACTGGGTTCGGGTCAAATGTGCCCAAACTTATATCAAGATAATTTCCTAACCAAATAGCGCGGGCGTCCATACGGGATTAGCCGCTCAGGGAGTAACGGGCAGCGTGCCCAGTAAATCTTCCATCCCAAAGACCCCTTGCTTCCCAGCCATCCATTCGGCTGCCACCACGGCTCCTAACGCGAACCCCTGGCGACTGTGTGCAGTGTGGGTAATTTCTATTGTATCGACTTCAGAAGTGTACTGAATGCTATGGGTTCCCGGCACCTCGCCGATACGTTCGGAGGTAATCGGCACATGATTTTCCTTCCGTTCCGGTACCAGCGTCCAGCCCTGACAGGTACTATCCCCTTCCTGAATGCCTTCTGCCAGGGTAATAGCGGTTCCGCTGGGGGCATCTTTTTTGTGGATATGATGAATTTCCGTCATGGCTACTTCATAAGAATGCCCTTTCATCAAGCGTGCCAGCAGCACATTCAGTTTAAAAAACAGATTGACCCCAATACTATAATTGGAGGCGTAAAAGAAACCGCCTGCGGTCTGCCGGCATTTCTCCTCTACTTCCTTTTTGCTGGACAGCCATCCGGTGGTACCACTCACTACCGGCCATCCCTTATCAAAGCAGGTAAGGATATTTTCCAGCGCCGCACCCGGTGCGCTAAACTCAATAGCTACCTCCACGTCACTTTTCCCCAGCCCGCTGAGCGCCTCCCGGTTATCTACATCTATTTTTCCTACAATTTCGTGGCCTCGATCCAGGGCTATCTGTTCTATTGCCCTACCCATTTTTCCGTATCCCAGTAATAGTATTTTCACTTATTTTGTTTATTAAAGCTTGGAAACTTCATTTCATGTGAATAAAAGGTTATCAGCTTTCGGCAGTCAGCTTTCAGCGGGGCCG
>JBEBSD010000116.1:0-14144 GCA_040394475.1 Telluribacter humicola
ATTAATAAAGCTTAAAGCTGCTTAAAATGTCGATGTTATATGGGAGGTGTTAGGTTTAAGGTCTTAGGTATCAGGTAAATCGTATATCGTAAATTACAACCCCCTTTTCCACTCGGCCAGCGGTTTTACGGGGATGTTGCTTCCTGAACGTTTGCCAAAAACAGTATTAAAATGGCGGGATGCTCCTGCCGGAATAATCGTTTCGAAGCCGACCATTGTACTGTTGGGGTTGGGGGCGTCGTAGTCGTTGGGGGAGGCAGTTGACCAGGTTTTGATTTGTATGCCGGCATTGGTGTCAAAAGTCAGGAACACGGTTTTTCCGTTTTGAGAAAGCTGGACTGTTTTTCCATCCAGGACCTGCACCTTAGCCGGTGTCACCAGGTTCCAGCGGACCGTAATGCTTTTCTCCTGCGGCGCTTCCACTTCGTCACGGATCAGTACCTCGGAACGGTTGCGGATGGCAACCCCGCGCTTCACGTGGCGGGCTTGCCCTTCGAATACCTTTGACAGGTCGGATACCGTAAACAGGTTGTCTTCCTGGTCGGACCACTCGTCAATGGCGGCATGGCCGGTTACCTGGTGAAGCTGGCCGTCGATGGTCAGGGTATTGTGGGCCATGTTGTTGTAGCGAAATACCTGCCAGCGTTGTGAGTCCTGGGAGCGGCCCCATAAAGCAATCCCCTTACTTTCAAGGGAATGATAGTCCTGCATGCCGAAATCCATGGCCCAGCGTTCGCCCAGTCCGTCCAGTACAAATGAACCGGCATCCATGTGTGCATGGTTGACGGCTGCGCTACCTGCTTTTACGCCTACGAAAAGGGCATTTTCATCGGTCCAGCTGGTCCGCATCAGGCCGACCGGGCTGGGGCCCTGACCGACCCACATGTTCGAGGCGGGCGGAGTCACCTTTTCCAGATCGACATCAGCTGCCCAGATCAGCAGGGCCGGAATAATGCGGTTGCGGGTAAAGTTCGCTGCAGGCTGTTGGAACAGCTGTTTTTCCATCCACAGCAGGGAAGGGTCTCTGAGTTTGGAGGCAAACCAGAAGGTAGCCGGACTCAGGGAGGCCCTGAGCCCACAGTCTCCCCAGTTGTGTACCAGAAACGACGGTGCGATCATATTTTGAAGAAACCCGGCAGTAGGCATAAATCCCGGCAGCTTGCCAAGCCCAAAGTCAGTCCCCAATGCTTTTTCAAGCGCATCAACCAGGAGAACGTTGAAGGATGTGCCGTATTCCCAGTAGCCGTACCCTTCGGGATAAGCGCCGTCGGGTTGATAAACGGCGATGGAAACCGGAACAGTGGCCACAGCGCGCTGCAGAATAGTAGCGGCAAGCTCCGGTTCGTCTTCCGCAATGGCCAGTACACCGAATGCCATGCCGGCATTGCACACCTGGTTCCAGTTATTAGTAGCTTTCAGAAAGGAATTGTTCTTTGCGTCAAGAGAGGGATTGATCCCCTTGTCAAGCAGGGCCGATTTAAGCTGAGACCGCGATGCAGGGGAGAGTTCCTGATAAAGCCAGTCGTACCCGATGGCTACTGCCAGGGTCATTTCTGCGACATCCAAAAAGTGCGACGGGTTCCAGTCGGAAAAGGCGCTTACGGCCAGTAACTCCTTTTCGGCACGCAGAAAGTATTTTTTATCGCCGGTCATCCGGAAGGCATAGGACAACTGAAAGACACGGCGGAGGCATTCCCGGGATTTATCCAGCAGGCGTCGCCCGATCTGAATACGTTCCACAGGAGGGAGGCTGAGGAGTTTATCGCACTCGGTAAGGATATCCTGATGCAGTTTTTGCCGCAACGGATCGCCCAGTTGTTCCTGCATGCGGGGAAGGTCCTTGTCGGATGCCAGCAGTCGCGGATGCGGGCCGAGGCGCGCCAGCCGCTCTTGTAGTTCGTTAATTGTCGGAGGAGCGCTTTGCCCCTGTGAAAAGAGCCATAGCAGGGCGAATAACAGGGTCAGGATCGGGCGCATGGTTAAGCGATGCTTGGGGTTGAAAAATCGGTAGTTCCATTATGCCGGACGAGCCTAACGAACACCTCAAGGAAAAGCCCTTTGAAGCGTTTTTCTACCGGAGTGCGCCTGTTTAAATTTCCTGCTTTTTACGATTCATTCGTTTACCTATTGCGTCCCTTCTATAATCGTTTTTTCCATGTTTCGGGTTTTCGTTACCGCTACCAGGATGTCATCGGTAAAGTCCGGGACGGCAATACTGTCGGACGCTCTTAAACTACGGGAAGTATGGAGCTCACTGCCGAGGAGCTTCATGGTGGCAGGCTCGTAGAAGGACAGCTGGTATACGCCGTCCCTGATCCGGAGATCCAGCCTGGCGCCTGTTACTTTTTTGCCGGTTTCCCTGGTACAGCAATAGGTAATGCTGATCCCGTCCTGTCCGGACAAAGTGGTCTGCACAAGGTCGTCCCCCTTTACACGGCTTGTTGTGTAATTGGGGCGAAGCTCCCAAAAGGGAATCGATTCGTAATAGCGCCGCATCACCGGCAAATACTGCCAGCCATTCATAAAATAGGTAGTATCATTGATCCCTTCGCACCCGTCCCATGAGTGCCAGGTCCAGTAGGCGCCGGAATTGGCGAAAAGCCAGCCCTGCTTTCTGCGGTGTACAGGGTCGTCGTTTTTGTGCCGGGTTTCTCTGCCCGATTCGTTGTTGAAGGCCGGTTTATGGTGCTGGACCACATTTTGAGCAATGCCCAGGTACCACGACTCCAGGTCATAGGCCTCCTGGTTGCCGGTGCAGGTATGGACAACGGCGAGATCCATCCAGTCCTTTTCCGGCCACAAAGCGTTCTCCGTGGTGCCGTCAGAAGAGCATACCATGTGTTGGTTAGGGTCATTTTCTTTAAAGTAAGTGCCGGCGGAATCCTGGAAGCTTTCATTTGCTACATATTCGTTCATAATCTCCCAGGTCAGCAAATTGCTGTATTTGGACAAGCGCCGGATGGCACGATCCCAATACGCTTTCTGGACCGGAATATCCGTTTCGGTCGGTTTGAGCGTAAAATAAAGGACGAGGTCTATACCCACGCCGTGTTCCCCTGCCAGGGTTATCCTGCGTTCCACTTCCTCCCAATAGGCTTCATTGAAGCGTGTATAGTCAGGCGTATCCCGGCTTCCGCCCCAGGGCCAGAGGTCGTAACCGAGTTGCGCAAAGTAGGGGGTCCCCTCCAGGCACACTCGTATGACATTGGCGCCGTGCTTTTTAGCATTTTCCAGCACTTTTTCCGGGTACTCACAGGCAAAATAAGCCCAGGCGGTTTTATTCAGCACATACAGGTACTCGTCTTTTTCGTTGACGAAATGGGTGGGATGTGCCTTGCTGACGCGTACGGGCGAACTCCAGATATTGTCGAATGTGACGGTCTGGCTGTGCTTGTTGGGCTGGCATGCCGACAGCACCCCTAAAAGGGATATCCAAAAAACGGTCTTTATAGTCATTTCCGGGTGATACAAACGTTTTATCATTTCAGAACATCGCCGGTATGCACAATAGCCCGCCGGTAGGAGGTCAGCGACGGCATACCGTTGTCGCTGACTTCGAGGATCAGGTGGATGGTGTTGCCGGGGACGGTCGCAGGGACGCTGAACGCGCACTTTTTTCCGCCCGATGAAATCTTTAAGGGAATAAAAGTGGTGCCACCGCTTATTTCGTCGTAGACAAACCACTTGTACGACAGGTTATCGCCATCCGGATCGGAGCTGCCGGAGGTATCGAAGGTGAGTTTTTCTCCCGGTTTGGCATGGATGACCAGGGGAGCTGTACCTGCGGATTTGTTCAGGGTTACTTCGGGGTGATGATTGGCATCGGCGTAAGGCTTGATGCTCCAGTCCAGCCTCGCCATAAAATCGCTTTGGAAGGCAGGCCGCCACCGTGAAACCGTATGACGTTCGTTTAATGTTCCGTCCAGGAAATCATGGGCATCAATAAAGAGTTGTCCGCTCAGCAAACGGAACCTGCCGCCCCAGCCTCCCCACTCAGGCTTATCGGGTATATTGAGTCCGTTCTGCAGCAGCCCCAGGAAGGAAGGGGAGTCTCCTTCTTTCATTCCGTCGGTCCCATGGCCGTTCAACTGGTAACAATCACTCAACGCGCCATGACCATGCACATGGTTTTTTACCCATTCCCCGTCTTGCATGCTGACATCTCCCGTCATGTACATTCCCCTGAAAACGGCTACTTCGCGGATCCCGAAATTCCCCGGAAACATAAACCCTCCGGCCAGGTAACGGATTTCCCTGAATTCGGTCAGTATCCAGTCGCGGTGCTTGTCCTGGTCGCCGATCGCATTGACCTGGATTTTCCTGCAAAATGCTGCCACTGCTTCTTTCGACCGGGTTGTCTTCACTTTCCAAAGGGCCTGGGCCAACTCACGCTGTCCGCCCCAAATGACAATATGCACCGGCCCGGTGTTCTCATCGATCACCTTGATAATAAAATCGGAAGCTTCCGTATCGTGTCCCTCGCCAAACTTAAAGGGCTCCCCCTGCCCGTCTTTAATAACCGAGGCGAGGTAATCCGGTGAAGGGTAATCCGGCGAATGAAGCTTCAGGTTCGGGAAAACCTGTCGGTAGGCGTCCACCTGCCTACGGATAATTTCAGGCTTGGTGTCATGTCCGTGACCCAAACGGCTCGTGGCGCAAAGGGCCTTGATATCCAGCTTATCGGCATAAAGGAGCAACCGGACAAAGCTCTGCTCGTCATCGGTATCTCCGCCTATGTCGGTTAAAACGATAACCGAAGGCTTATTCCGGGCATTCGCCGGGAGTGCCCAGGCGATACCACACAGGAACAGGAAAAACGCGGAAATTTTCATAAAGAACATGGGTAAGCAATCAATCAATTGTTTTATTTTGTTACGGCCGGGTCACAGCGGATCTGCCGGCCGGTTGCTCTAGGGCAGGCAGGTCATCTTCAGTACCCAATCGCCGTTTCCCGGAGGTATAAAGGTAAATGCCTTCCTGTTGTCCGCTGGTTCGGGGCCGGCCGTATAGGTATTGAGGCGGGGGTCGAACCAGCTTGTTTTGACCTTTCCTTTGAACACACCCATATCGATCACTACTTTGCTGTCCTCAGGCAAGTACGCCACAGCAAGCGTCCCTTCCTTATTTTTGGCAAATGCC
Organism: Telluribacter humicola; assembly: GCA_040394475.1. GTDB lineage: Bacteria > Bacteroidota > Bacteroidia > Cytophagales > Spirosomataceae > JBEBSD01. The sequence goes on from JBEBSD010000116.1 coordinate 5,140, forward strand.
GCCAACCGGAGTGTATCCTGAGGCTGTCCGACAATCGCCTGAGGATGGGGTTCCAGTTCCCACCAGTTGATTTCCGTTAAAAAATCGGCCATATACTGCATTTGAAAAGAGGAATTAAGCCGGATCGCTTCCTCCCACGGAACCAAAATGCCGGCTCTCCTGATGCCCCAGTTCCAGATGCCCATTGCGCCATATGTGTAGCCCAGTGAACCGGAAAGCCAGCTATACCATCCCAGGCTCCTGGCATCTGTATCCGTCCCCCTGTTACGTGCGTCGTTCGCCTCGGGGTTGCCATGATAAAATGCCTCGGTATTTATCACCGGTTTAGGAGGCTTCCGGCCGTACAATGAAAGGTTCCAGTGGATGGCATTCCATACGCAGCGGCTCCGGTTTCCGCCGTTATGTCCTGACTGGCACATGGAAAAATCCAGGTAAGGCCTGTCGAAGTAGGCCTCCGAAGCCGTGTTGACTGGCCGGCCGGTAGGGGTATTGGGGTGCTGGGTGATCAGGTGACGGCTGTCGATACTGTCTATCGACATGGCAAGCTGGTCGCTTTCTACGCTATAAGGTCTGTCTGAAGAAGGCGAATAGATCACAAAATTCCCCCCGAACAGCCCGGTGATGTACTGCGAAAACACCCGGCGTTCTACGGGATCATTCAGATAAAACTGCCATCCCGGCAAACCTACCACTACCACCATCAGCCCCTTTGCATTGGCGTAGTCCACTCTTTCCGCCAGATCCTTCCAGAAAGCGGGGTTTAACCTGTTGTAATAGGCCGTAAACGGAAGCTCGCCGGACACGTTTGCCTGTGCCGTCGCCTGCGGATCGTTGTGGTCGCCCCCCCTGAAAAACGGACTGATCTGCACCACGGTAAAATGCTTGCGGGCGCGGTCGTCGATATAGGCTTTCCATTCATCCAGAGTTGCATTGGATGGGGCAAACCATGCAGTACACCCCATCCACAAAAACGGCTTGCCATTATCGTAGGAAAGGTGACGTTTGTTTTCACTCACTTTCAGGAACCCGTTGGCATAAAGCGGGTTCGGGCCGTCATAATCCCGAACGTCTACCACGCCGCTTCCGGCATACAGCCCTTCGTTGGTTGAATCGCTGCAGCTGACGGTCCATGACCATTTCCCGGACTTGGGAAAGCAAAAGCTGACGGCATAGGTTTGTTCGCCCGCCCAGTAGCCAAATACCTCCTGGGTGGTGTGATCAGGCCCGGTGAAGACCGCCTTTACCGACACATCCCTATACGGGTTTTCATATTCCTTTGTACTGGTCAGTTCCTGCGTCCATTTTTGCCACACGCTTACCTGGGAATATACAGGGCAATAAAGAAGCACACAGAATGCCGGTAAGGCAACCATTTTTCTCATAATCGGCTATCTCGGAAAACAGTTAATTCATTAAGGTCGGTCAAACCATCCGCGGTCGGCCAACTACTCTCCCGGTCATACGACCGGTAAAATCAGAGGGTTCTGTGTCAGGGCGTGGTGATTACTACCTGATCGCTGAAGTTAAACATACTGGTGCCGGAGGCCTGTGCCGCGACCCGTATAAAATACTTGGTTTTGGCCGCGAGTCCGGTAACCGTGATGTCTCCTGTGTTACCCGTCAGTGTTATTTTCCTGGTATCAAAGAACGGGCCGGAGCCTGTGGTTGTGGTAGGGTAGGGGTTGGTGCTGCAGTATAACTCTCCTATTGCAACGGCCTGGCCATCGGCGGCGGTTATCTCATATGCCACATTTACCTCAGAGGCGGAAGGGGTTCCCACGACGGTGGGAGCAGCCACACGCAGGAAGGGGGTCACCTGGAAGTCTTTCACCACCGTTTTTTCAGAGGCAAAATCCACTCTGACGGTATCCCCGGTCCACGACACCGGACCGACCACCCACATCTTATACTTTTGGGGGAAGAGTTTCGTGTTGCGATAGGTACCGTCGCCGTTTACCCGTATGTCGGTAGTAACCAGGTCGTTTTCTCCTAGTAATCGTATGATTAAGCTATTGCTGGTGACGTCGCCGGATACGATTTGGCCGCCGGCATCTTTTAGCGTTCCCGAGACGGACCCGTCGAAGCCGAATTCAGCAATGGTTGTTTTACAACCGGTAAGCATTCCTAACAACAGACAACCGCAGAGGGTTGCTACTATTTTTCCTATCATTTTCATGTCGATCATGGGTTTAATACAACGGGTTCTCAACCAGGTCGGGGTTGTTGTTGATCCTGGCGGTAGTAATGGGATTATAATAGTGTTCCTGCCGGAAAACGCGGGTAAATGATTCGCAATCGAAGGGGATAAAGTAGTATTTCCCGCTGGCATAATGAAGGATGATCTGCAGCCCCTTAAAACGGTGGTTCAGCACCAGGTGGGCGGTTCTCCACCGTCTGAGGTCCCAAAAACGGTGTCCCGCTTCAAATGCCAGTTCCGATCTCCTTTCCGTTCTTATTTTGTCCAGGGTAATGGTCGTCTCGTCCACCAGGCTGACACCCGCCCTTTCACGCGTCTCGTTCAATGCCTCCGCTGCTGCCTTTTTATTTCCCAGCTCAAATTCGGCTTCCGCTTTGGTTAGGTACATTTCTGCCAGGCGGAATACAATCCAGTTCGTTTTGCTTTGCCCTTCAGGTATCCTGACCGCCGCGTCATCAATATATTTCTTAATGAGAAACCCGGAATTGGTGCTTAAATCATCCTTGGCTATCGACCGGGAATCAGCTCCTACGGCAGGGACGTTTTCATGGGTGGCGTTCGGATTACGGATTACCTGCGCCGGGTTGGGAGTGGGGCTGGGGTCGAGGCCTTCATAGGTCTGGGTAATACCGCCGGCCCAGTGATCTCCCTGGAAAAACACCGTGGCGAACAACCTCGGGTCTTTTTTGCTGAAAGGTCCTCTGCCATCGTCGTACAAGGTATGTCCCGAGCTGAAATCAGGCTGGTCGATGCTTCCGTCGCTATTTTCAAATCCAAGGGCAAATTCAACGGTGGGGTTCCCGGTTCCCCCTCTGGCAGCCCATTGAGGCGGTGCGTGCCAGCCATCCCATGCGTGCCCTATATTGACCCCGTCGTAGGGTTTTTCAAAGATGACTTCAGGATTATTCTTTTTCAGGAAAAGTTTCCGGTAATTCTCTGTTTTATCGCCGGGAATTTCATTGAACATGAAATAGATGCCCGAGGCGATCACTTCTTCAGCGGCCTGAGCAGCCTTGGCGTAAAAGGCATCCGCCTGTCCGGAAGTGATCCCGGTAAGGCCATTTGCCGCCAGCTCTCCATACCTGGCAATAGAGGCGGCCCAAAGTGAGGAGCGGGCCTTTAAGGCGAGGGCGGTCCATTTGTTAATACGCCCCCTGGGCAGGGGATTATCGGACAACAAGTCCCTGGCGATATCCAGGTCAGATTCAATGAACAATGCGATGGATTCCTCGGTGGCCCGTTGTGTATATTTTTTTTCCACAGGACTGAACGGATCGATCACGACGTCTACCAAGGGTATGCCGCCATAGCGTTTCATCATTTCGAAGTAGGTATAGGCCCTGATGAAACGGACTTCTCCTTCGAGTTGTTTTTTTACCTCGTTACTGATCGGTGAAGCGGTTATTTTCTCGAGGAAAACATTGCAGTCCCTGATATAGCTATAGTCCCAGAATGGGTTTATCTCCGAGCTCCGGCTGACGGAGCCGGTGTTCGAACCACCGGTTGAAAGCGTGCCTTCATCTGTAATGCTATACCAATTGTATGTTTCAAATGCATAGAACGGAAACCTGGTGTAGAGGTCCGTGACGTAAGAGCGGATCATGCTTTCGTCGTTCCAGACGGATGTTTCCGATATTTTGTCAAGCGGCTCTCTATCGAGGACATCCGAACAGGACGGCCATAGCAGCGTTCCGGCAACCAGTACTATATAGTTCGCAAACTTTTTCATTTCGAATTCCATTTAAAGGATCAGATGTATTAAAACTGAAGCAATAGCCCTACGTTGTAGCTGCCTACAGGAGGATAATAGTCTCCGAACGTATAGGCAGGGCTGGTGTCAGCTTCGGGGTCCAGGAAATCCAGCTTCGAAAAGGTCAGCAGGTTGGATCCCGAAACGTAGATCTTGCATTTCCGGATCGCCCATTTTTGGGTAAGTGCGGCCGGAAGGGTATACCCGAGCTCCAGGTTTTTGAGCCTTACGTAAGAACCGTTAATCAGCCAGAAGTCGTTGAATGCAAAGCTGGTGTGACCTCTGTTATAGTTGTCTGTACGGTAACGCGGCCAGCGGGCGTCCGTATTCGCAGGCAGCCACTGGTGTTCGGCATCGGTTTGAGGGACGTACGAATTTTTCAGCATGGCAGTCGTCGGTGTATTTCCGGCGTAGAGCGGCAACGTCAGGTCGGGAGAATTGCGGAGGTTGAAATCGTATAACCCGGCGCCCTGCCACAGCATGCCCAGATCGAAGCCCTTCCAGCTTAGTGACAAATTGACGCCATAGGTCAGTTTTGGGAAAGTTCCCCTGCCTATGATTACGTTATCTTCATTCGTAATCCTGCCGTCTCCGTTGTAATCGATGATTTTGACGTCGCCTGGTAAAATGGTCGCATTGTTCCGCCCGTCCTGATCGGCCCAGTTTTCAATCTCTTCTTTGGTCTGGAAAAGGCCGTCTGTCATTCTCCCCCAGACCACATCCGTCCATTCGCCGATCCGGTTGCCCGTGCGTCTGGCTTCCTGGCTGGCGAATTCATTCTGGTCTACCAGGAGCGCCTTTTCCCGGTTCCAGGAGACATTGCCGCCGAGGCTGTAGGTGATGTCGCCCACCCGGTGCTGGTGGTTAAGCATCAGCTCCCAACCCCTGTTGTCATATTCGGCATAGTTGACCTGGGGCATATTGGCGCCCACCACATTCGGAAGCGACTGGAGACGGGCGCCCAGTACGTCGGTACGACGACGGTAAAAGTAATCCATAGAGCCTTCCAGCAGGTTATTCCATAAGCCAAAATCGAACCCTACGTTGGAAGTCGTCATTTTTTCCCAGGTAATAGTGGTATTAGCGAGGGCATCTGCCCGTATCCCTTTTTCGACGGTGTTGCTTACCCCGTCAAAAATATGGGTGGAAGCAACAGAATAGGTCTGCAGGTATTGGAAATTCCCGACATTGTCATAGCCGAGCTTTCCATAGGAAGCTCTTACCTTGAGGTTGTTCAAAAACGGGGCGCTGTTTTTCAGGAAGTCTTCTTCCGAAATCCGCCATCCGACAGAAGCCGAAGGAAAGAAACCCCAGCGTTTTTCGCGCGGGAACCTCGGAGAAGCGTCAAGACGCCCGTTGAGTTCTACCAGGTATTTGCCCTCGTAGTCGTAATTGAGCCGGGTCACCCAGCCCTTCCTTCCGCCTTGCCCGGCGCTGCCGTTGTTGTCCTTGTCCAGATCAGGTCCCGCAAACAGATAATCGATGTCGAAATCATACCTGCGCCTGGATGCTTCGATCCAGTCTTCGCTGTTGGAAAGCACCTCGTGTACCAGCAGTGCGTCGAAATAATGTTTGTTGAACGTTTTGTTCCAGGTGAGAAAGTACTGCTGGTCGAGATTGTTCGCAACCGACCGCTTCTCATACAGTTGGGACGGGTCGAAAATATAACGTACCAGCGTATATTCATCGGAGTCCGGATTGTAATTGTAGGTCGGCGTTTTCTTCCTTTTTTCCTTGTATTGATCGGTCAGCCGGTAAAACCGGTAGTTGGCCCGCGCCTGGATTCCAAAGGGAAGCTGGTACGAAAATGTCATTTTCGCGTCTCCGGTAAGTTTGTTCCATTTTTTGTACCCTACGTTATCTATTTCCGTATAAACGGTGGGGGCGTCGTCAGCCCCGCCGACTGCCGGCAGTTTGGTCGGGTCGGGATAGTGCGCCGGGAAAAAGGGCCTGGCCCGGTAGATCCTGGTCATAATACCGGCAACACTCCCTCTTTCCAGCTGGAACACCGATCCTATATAATCCTGGTAAATGAGTGAAAGGTTCAAATTCACATTCAGCTTTTTGGTGACCGATACATCGATGTTGGACCTGAGGTTGTAACGATCACTCTTCGTATCATTGGACCGTTCCATCCCCCGCTGGGACTGGTAACCGCCGGACACGAAATACCGTACGCCTTCGGTGCCGCCCCGTACGTTGATATTGTGCTGCACCAGGGGTGCAAACTGGCGCAGTGTTTCATCCCACCAGTTCGTATTGGCATAGCGCAAAGGATCGGATCCGTCGGAAAGTTTTTGAATCTGGTCGTTTGTCCATATCGGCGCCTGCCCTTCATTGTAGCGGGCCATATTTTCCATTCGGGCGTAATCGGCCGACGACACAAATTCAGGAATTACGGCAAAAAACTGGGCGCCCACGTTAGCGTTGTAGGTAATTTCAGGGGCCGACGTATTGCCTTTCTTGGTGGTGATCAGGATGACTCCGTTCCCGGCACGGGCTCCGTATACCGCTGCGGAAGCGGCGTCTTTCAGGATGCTGAAGCTTTCGATTTCGTTGGGATCGATGTGGTTAAAATCATTCTGTGAGGCCGGGAGGCCATCGATAATCATCAGGGGAGTCCCGAAACCACGGATGTTGAACGTCGTCTTATTTTGTCCCGGTTGTCCGTTTCCGTTTTTGATGAAAACACCGGCGGCTCTTCCCATCATCGACTGCGCCAGGGAAGGCATGGGGACTGCCGTCAGGTCTGCAGCGTCAATGGTTGAAACACTTCCCGTCAGGTTCACTTTTTTCTGTGTTCCATAACCGACTACTACGACCTCTTCGAGCGATTTTTCGTCAACTTTCAAGACAACGTCAAGCACATTCGTATTCCCTACGACCACTTCCTTGCTTTCAAATCCGACAAACGAAAAGACCAGAACGGCATTTTCATCCGGGACTTCCAATGCGTAGGTTCCCTTTGCGTCTGAGATAGTTCCCTGCTGGGTCCCTTTTAGCAGAATGCTCACTCCGGGCAATCCTTCGCCTTTCTCATCGGTCACTTTACCTTTAACAGGCAGCGTCACGATAGCGGGAAGGTCTGCCAGAACCCTTGTTTCGGAAAGGGGATCATCTGGTATATTATCCCTGTCAGCCTTTTTGACGACAAAGATTAAAACCGTTTTAGGTTTGACCTGCCGGTATCCCAGCGACGTATCTTTGAGGGCAATATCAAGTGTTTCCTTGATGGTTCTGCGAGCCTTCCTGAAACTGATATTGTTATACGTTTCCACCTCATCCAATGGCATGACAAAAGACAGTCCTGTTTTTTGTTCTATTTTCTTTAAGACACTCGTAAGGTTCTCGTGCTGCACCTCGAGCGTAACAGTCATTTCGTGCAGCTCCTGCCCCTTGCCCGTATGGCCCATCAGTAATGGCACCGTACCGAGCAGCAATGAACAATAAAATAAGCTCACCCGCATCGCAAATCGAATTAAGGAGTGTTTCCGTTTAATCCGGCAAGGACTGACGGAACGCACTGGTTCTGTTAAAAATAAATGCATAACTTTGATTGTTTTTAATAGTTAGCTCAATTGTTAATGACAGCATGCAGGCTGTCCGGCTCCTACCCCGGATAGCCTTTTTCGTTAAAGGTCTTGTTGGTATCTGTGTTTCTCCATAGGCAATTATTAGTTGAAAAGATGTCTCAGTTTCAAGGTTGTTCCTTACAGCTGATACCACCGGTAATGGTTACCTGGCCCTCGTTAAGACGATAGTCTGCCTGCCTGATGCCGCAAACCATTTCCAGTACTTCCTCCAGGCTTTCACCGTTCAGAAACCAGGCGCTGATCCTACATTTCTGAATGGCTGCATTTTCAATGGTGACGGTGATGTCGAAGTGTTCTTCCATGATCTTTGCCGCGTCAGCCAGGCTGATCCCATCGAATACGAGATTTTGCGCCTGCCATTCAAGTCCTGCTCCGCCTTTTATCGTTGTCTTCTCAAAAATATTGCTTGCGGTGTTCACGACGATCTGCTCGTCCGGCCTGACCAGGCTGTAGGTCTTTTTGGCGTCACCTACTTCTACCAGCCCCCGGGTTACGGTTACGACGACCTTCTCTTTCCTGGCATTCACATTAAATGCTGTACCGAGCACTTTTGTTTGTACCTGACCGGTATGGACAATAAAAGGGTTATCCGGATTGGGTTTGATATCGAAATAAGCCTCCCCTGTCAGTGTAACTTCCCGCTGTCCGTTCCCGTAAGGAATAGAATAGGTCAATTCACTTCCTTCATTCAGCACGACCGTGCTCCCATCGGGAAGGCGAATAAAGTCTTTACTGGTGTATCGTACCATCAGATGCTCCTGTGTTTCCTCCGTTGTCGTCCCGGCAAGCCTGTTGGACGTCAGGTATAATCCCCATCCCAGTCCCAATCCGACAATTACCATCGCGGCGATTCTGAGCCATGGCCAGGCGCTGCGTACGCTGGTTATCGGCTGCCTGTCAATATTGGTCAGGATACGTTGGTATAATTCCTCCGGATCGACATTGTCATTTGACATGTCTTCAGGAGTTTCCGGTCGTTTCAGCAGAAAACTGGTCAGGTCGTCCTTAATGATCTCCTCATAATGATTGTCACGGATCAACGCTTTCAGCTCTTCCCGTTCTTCGTTCGTAGCCTGGCGCTGCACATAGCGATGTAGTAAATAATTAAAACGTTCTTCCATACAACCACTGTTACTGGTTTGAAATATTACGACGGGCGTTTTTTTGATGCTTTAAAAGAAAAAATTGCATCTTTAATATGCTGTACACACTATAGAGTCAACTCACCGCCCCGGAGGGATAGTGCTTGTGGATTTTTTTTTTGGGGGGGGAGTGGGGAATGGGCGTTTGCTTTTGCTGCCCGTTGCTGAATGAGTTAGCGGAGTGGTTGAGGTTTGAGGGGAATGGGGAACGGGCAACGGGGAATGGGCGATTGCTTTTGCTGCTCATTGCTGAATGGGCTACCGGAGTGGTTGAGGTGTGAGGGGAATAGGGAATGGGCAACGGGGAATGGGCGTTTGGTTTT
>JBEBSD010000117.1:0-14058 GCA_040394475.1 Telluribacter humicola
GAGTTGAAGAAAAGCTACCCGGGGACTTATGAATTCGTGAAGATCAATTTTGAATATTCTTACTATATCCAAAAAAGGGGCTGCCTGACCATACTGTACAATATTCACCACGGAGAGGTTGCCTTACTATATGGCATTGATGATACGCTGTTAATCAATAAATTTGTCCAAAATCCGGGTTTCCTATACCAGGTGTACTTTATGAACTGAGGATGGCACAGGCCACTAAGGTTTTCGGGACCTTAGTGGTTTTTCATAACGCGTGGAAAGTTCATTACAACCCAAACCAGTCCGTCATGTCCCTAGTTAAAATCCTTAAAGGCGCTACTATCGCCGGGCTTCTTTCCCTGACTTTGCTTGCCTGCTTCGGCGACACAAAAAGGCCGCACGGAACCTGTGAAACCCCGGAAGAAGTCAATTTCAGAGGATATCACTTCAGGTTCCCCATTACCGGTGAGCGGGCCATGCAAGAAACTGACGGCGAACTGATCTCCTACGGAGGCTCGTTTTTCAGGAAGATTGCGCCTGCCGACGGCCAGGAGATTTATTGGTTTACCGATCCCCATAATGAAAATATACTCAATGCCCGGGATACCGCTGCCTATCTGCAGCAGGTAAAAATGTTTGGTGTCGCTTTTATTGCCGGAAATAAAACTAATCCCAAACCAACCATAGAAGAAATTCTTGCGGAACTGGATGAAGCGTTCCCGGGAGGGTTTACTTACAAAAAAATTGTCGATCGGTCGTACTATATACAGGATCGGGGATGTCTGAAAATTGTGTCTTTTTACCTGGACGGACCATCCATTGCATTTCTATATGGATTAGATGACGATTTGGTTGATAAATTCGTATCAAGCCCATACTTTCTTTATCAGTCTTATCCGTTTCCGTTATAGAAGCTTGGGAAGAAAAGTGGATCAGTATACAGTACCTCTAAGGAAAGGGAAATTATTTAGAAAAGGTATTTTTACCTTACTTGCTCTATCGCGGCTTACTGCCGCGATAGAGCCTTTTTTGATTACTTTTTGACGTCATTCAATACGACACCTACGGCATGTATTTCCTTGATAAGCAGCCAAATGGAAGTTTCACCAGATACAATTCAAACCAGGTCGATCCGTCATGTCCCTAGTTAAAATTATCAAAGACGCTACTGTCGCCGGGCTTTTTTCCGCGTCTTTGCTTGCCTGCTTCGGCGATACGAAAAGGCCGCACGGAACCTGTGAAACCCCGGAAGAAGTCAATTTCAGAGGATATCACTTCAGGTTCCCCATTACCGGTGAGCGGGCCATGCAAGAAACTGACGGCGAACTGATCTCCTACGGAGGCTCGTTTTTCAGGAAGATTGCGCCTGCCGACGGCCAGGAGATTTATTGGTTTACCGATCCCCATAATGAAAATATACTCAATGCCCGGGATACCGCTGCCTATCTGCAACAGGTAAAAATGTTTGGTGTCGCTTTCAGTGCAAAAGGAATGTTCGACGTTTCTTTCAGCGCAAAAGGAGAGAACAATTCCAAACCAGGTAAAGAGCAAATTCTCGCAGAACTCAATAAAACCTTCTCCGGAGAATTTACTTATAAAAATATTGTCGATCGGCATTATTATATTCAAGATCGGGGATGTCTGAAAATTTTGTGTTTTTTTTACTTTAACGGACCATCGATTGCGTTTCTTTATGGATTAGATGACGATTTGGTCGATCAATTCGTACAATACCCCTACTTTCTTTATCGAACTTTTCATTAAACTTGTGGCTCTATCGCGGCTTACTGCCGCGACAGAGCCTTTTTTGATTACTTTTTGACGTCATTCAATACGACACCTACGGCATGTATTTCCTTGTTAAGCATGCACCCGAAAGTTACACCAGATACAATTCAAACCAGGCCGATCCGTCATGTCCGTAGTTAAAATCCTCAAAGGCGCTACTATCGCCGGGCTTTTTTCCGCGGCTTTGTTTGCCTGCTTCGGCGACACAAAAAGGCCGCACGGAACCTGTGAAACCCCGGAAGAAGTCAATTTCAGAGGATATCACTTCAGGTTCCCCATTACCGGTGAGCGGGCCATGCAAGAAACTGACGGCGAACTGATCTCCTACGGAGGCTCGTTTTTCAGGAAGATTGCGCCTGCCGACGGCCAGGAGATTTATTGGTTTACCGATCCCCATAATGAAAATATACTCAATGCCCGGGATACCGCTGCCTATCTGCAGCAGGTAAAAATGTTTGGTGTCGCTTTTATTGCCGGAAATAAAACTAATCCCAAACCAACCATAGAAGAAATTCTCGCGGAGCTGGATGAAGCGTTCCCGGGAGGGTTTACTTACAAAAAAATTGTCGGTCGGTCGTATTATATACAAGATCGGGGATGTCTGAAAATTGTATATTTTTTTAACGGATTTGGTTTCATCTCCTTTTTGTACGGCATGGATGACGATTTGGTTGATAAATTCGTACAATACCCCTACTTTCTTTATCGAACTTTTCATTAAACCAGGCTTGTAGCTCCATCGCGGCTTACTGCTGCGACAGAGCCTTTTTTGATTACTTTTTGACGTTATTCAATACGACACCTACGGCATGTATTTCCTTGTTAAGCAGCCAAATGGAGATTTAACCAGATACAACCAAAACCAGGCCGATCCATCATGCTCCTAAGATCCAGGTATTCAATGTACATTTGTTTGGTCGGCATGTTCTGTGCAGTGTTCCTGCTTTCGTGTTTGCCCTCCCCTGACGGGGAGTGCAGCGAAAATGCAGAAGTTGCGTTCCGCGGGCATCATTTCGAATTTCCGATCACAGGCAAGCAGGCCATGGAGGTTACCGAAGGCGAGCTTGACAGGTACACAAGATGGTGGTTCGCAAAAAAAAACCAGTCTTCCGGGCAGACTGTCTCATGGTACACTGACCCGGAAAATTCCAAAAAATACACCTCCCTGGAGGGGGACCAATACATGGACCGTATTAAAATGTTCGCTGTAGGGTTCAAGTGCCGAAAGCCTGACCCAAACAACGAATATGGCAGCCCATGCCAAAGTGTAGAGGAGGTCATGACCGAGTTGAAGAAAAGCTACCCGGGGACTTATGAATTCGTGAAGATCAATTTTGAATCTTCCTACTATATCCAAAAAAGGGGGTGCCTGACCATACTGTACAATATTCGCCACGGAGAGGTCGCCTTTCTATATGGCATTGATGATACGCTGTTAATCAATAAATTTGTCCAAAATCCAAGTTTCCTGTACCGGTTGTACTTTATGAACTGAGGGTAGACAATGGATCCGACACCTAACAGAAAGACCTATAGGGCCGGTATTTTTGAAAGCCCTCAAAGGCATGTCGCCACGCTGTTTACGCCATTGCGACTGCATTCCTATACCGGGATAAAATTTTCATAAAACGGGAACCACCCGTCATTATTCCGCAGCGATTTTAAAAACATTATAAATAACCCTGCCGCCTGGCATTTTACCCCCGCCTTATTGTATGCAATTTGAATGTATCTTACCTTTGGGCACCTGTAATTAAAGCTATTTTAACTAAATAAACTATTGGTTGTCCGCTATGTCGTGGCTAACACAAACCCTAACGAGTTCGGTCGGTAAGAAGGTATTAATGTCGCTCACCGGCCTCTTTATCTGCACATTCCTCGTGGTGCATCTTATCGGCAATCTCCAGTTGTTTAAAAATGACGGGGGGTATGCCTTTAACACCTATGCGGTCTTCATGACTACATTTCCTCTTATTAAAGTCATTTCCTATGTGAACTATGCACTGATTTTATTCCATGCATGCTGGGGGATTTACCTGGAGATCAGGAACCGTCAAAAGCGCAGTGTACGCTATGCCGTAGTCAGGAACTCTTCTACCTGGTCGAGTCGCAACATGGCCCTTCTGGGTACGGTGCTGCTGATTTATATTGTCGTGCATATGAGCAACTTCTGGTACAAGTACCACAACCTGCCCCTTCCGTACGTGCAGTATACCGAGACTCTGGCCACCGGCGAAATTACGGCGCTGCCCCTGGAAGACGGGTACACACAAGATGTCAAGAGTATAGAGTATACGGATTCCGAACAACAAACTACTACGGTGATCGTAAAGGATTTGTACCGGGAAGTGTCGGTTGCTTTTCAGCAACCCCTGCTGGTCCTGCTGTACTTGATCGGCATGCTGGCGCTCGGGTATCACCTGTATCACGGATTTCAGAGCGCCTTTCAGACCCTGGGGATCAATCATCCCAAATACACCCCGTTTATCAAATGGGTGGGCATCTGGATTTTTGCCATTCTGATTCCCCTGGCATTTGCATCAATGCCCCTTTATTTTTACCTGAAGTAATTTGAAACGGATCTTCCTTTTTACGATTTTAATAAACAGTTAATTTATATGGCAACTTCATCTCGTTTGGATGCCAAAATCCCGGCAGGGCCTCTGGAGAAGAAATGGACGCAATACCGCTCCACGATCCCCCTGGTCAATCCTGCAAATAAACGCCGTATCGAAGTCATTGTGATCGGCACCGGACTGGCAGGAGCTTCAGCGGCAGCATCTCTTGCTGAAATGGGGTATAAAGTAAAAGCATTTTGTTTTCAGGACTCTCCCAGGCGGGCGCATTCCATCGCCGCCCAGGGCGGGATTAACGCAGCCAAGAACTACCAGAACGACGGTGACTCGGTTTACCGTCTTTTTTACGATACCGTAAAAGGCGGCGATTACCGCTCCCGTGAAGCCAATGTACACCGTCTGGCAGAGATTTCGGGAAATATTATCGATCAGTGCGTCGCACAGGGGGTACCGTTTGCCCGGGAATACGGCGGGATGCTGAGCAACCGTTCCTTCGGCGGCGTCCAGGTACAGCGCACCTTTTACGCTGCCGGACAAACCGGACAGCAATTGTTGCTCGGCGCTTATTCGGCGCTGGAACGTCAGGTAGGGATCGGGACCGTGGAGATGTACAGCCGGCATGAAATGCTTGACGTAGTCGTAGTGGACGGAAAATGCCGCGGGATTATTGCCCGTAACCTGATCACCGGTGAGCTGGAACGACATTTCGGACATGCCGTATTGCTCGCCTCCGGCGGGTACGGCAATGTATTTTACCTTTCCACCAATGCGATGGGGAGCAATGTGACCGCCGCCTGGAAAGCGCATAAAAAGGGAGCGTTCTTCGGAAACCCCTGTTATACGCAAATACACCCGACCTGTATCCCCGTCTCCGGCGAGCATCAGTCGAAACTGACCCTGATGTCGGAATCGCTCCGGAATGACGGTCGGATCTGGGTCCCCAAAGAAAAAAATGATAGCCGTGCACCGGGCGCTATTCCGGAGGATGAGCGGGATTATTACCTGGAGCGACGTTATCCGGCTTACGGGAACCTCGTGCCGCGGGATATCGCCTCACGGGCAGCGAAAGAGCGTTGTGACGCCGGTTACGGGGTTGGCAAGTCCAAACTCGCCGTTTACTTGGATTTTGCCGCTGCTATTGAACGCTACGGAAAGGCCGAGGCCAATAAACACAATGCGCATAACGCAAGCAAAGAAGAAATTACCGACTGGGGAAAAGGCGTAATCAAAGAGAAGTATGGCAACCTGTTTGACATGTACAAGCAGATTACCGGCGAAAATCCCTACGAAGTCCCGATGCGGATTTACCCGGCCGTCCATTATACCATGGGCGGGCTGTGGGTGGATTACAACCTGATGACCACGGTTCCGGGCTTGTACGCGCTGGGAGAAGCCAACTTCTCCGACCACGGCGCCAACCGGCTGGGGGCTTCCGCCCTGATGCAGGGGCTGGCCGACGGGTACTTTGTAATCCCTTATACCATTGGCGCCTATCTCGCCAATGAGATCCGTACCGATGCGATCCCTACCAGTCACGAAGCATTTGTCCAGGCAGAAAAGGAGGTCTCCGACCGGATTGAACGCCTGCTGGCAATTAAAGGGAACACGTCGCCGGAAGCTTTCCATCGCCGCCTGGGCAAAATTATGTGGGACAAATGCGGGATGGCCAGGAATGCAAAAGGACTTGCCGAAGCGGCAGAAGAAATCCGGGTACTGCGTAAAGAATTCTGGTCCGACGTACGGGTGATGGGCAGCGCCAGGGGGTTCAACTCCGAGCTTGACAAAGCCAACCGGGTAGCCGACTTCCTGGAACTGGGCGAGCTGATGTGTATCGATGCCCTGAACCGGGAAGAATCCTGCGGGGGACATTTCCGGGAGGAACACCAGACCGGAGAAGGAGAAGCCCTCCGGGACGACAGCAACTTCCTGTTTGTTTCCGCATGGGAATACAGGCAGGACAGCGACTGGGAGCTTCACCGGGAGGAACTGGCTTATGAAAATATCAAGATTGCACAGCGTAGCTATAAATAATTATGAGTGATGGTAATATGAACCTCACCTTAAAGGTGTGGAGACAAGAAAACAGCACTGCGAAAGGATATTTCGAAACCCACCAGGTAGCCGGGATTTCCCCGGACATGTCCTTTCTTGAAATGTTCGATGTCCTCAACGAGCAATTGGTAGCAGAACAGAAAGAGCCTATCGCATTTGACCATGATTGCCGGGAAGGGATTTGCGGCATGTGTTCGATGTATATCAACGGACGTCCGCACGGGCCCTTGGAAGGCATCACCACCTGTCAGCTCCATATGCGGTCGTTCAGGGATGGCGACACTATTGTCGTAGAGCCCTGGCGCGCCAATGCCTTTCCGGTTATCAGGGACCTGGTAGTGGAACGTTCGTCTTTTGACCGGATCATTGCAGCGGGCGGTTTTGTGTCTGTCAATACGGGAAACGCCCAGGACGCCAACAACCTGCCGATCGCCAAAGACATGGCCGACGAGGCCTTTATGGCCGCAGCCTGTATCGGGTGCGGGGCTTGTGTGGCGGCCTGTAAAAATGCTTCCGCCATGCTGTTCGTATCGGCCAAAGTTTCCCAGCTGGCCCTGCTGCCCCAGGGGCAGGCCGAACGGAAAATGCGCGCCGAGAATATGGTGGCCCAGATGGACGAAGAAGGTTTCGGCGCCTGCACCAATACCGGTGCCTGCTCCGCTGAATGCCCCAAAGAAATCAGTCTCGAAAATATCGCACGGCTCAACAGGGAATACCTGGGAGCTAAGCTGAGTTCCAAAGGCGCTCACTAATCCCTCCAGAACCGTGGACGGTGCCCCGGGGCTGTGCCATTACGCAGGTCGGGGGACCTGCTTTCACCCTAGCGTCGTCGCATGAGGAGTGAGAGCGATAGGACTGGTGGTCTGGCTGGACCGCAAACTGGTCTGTGGGACACAGACCAGGGGGGCTCCGGCCGGCCGTGCTCAGGGCTGCAGGAAATATTGTACGATCCGGATCGGGACGGGCATTACCAGAAAAAAATGCACGAAATACCGGTAACTGGGAATAAACAGGCACCAGATCGTGTTCTTCGTCAAGAGTTGTCGAAACTTGCCACTGGTATACAGTTCGTCGGCACAGACCATTCCTGCCAGGATCAACGGATAGATGTATGATACGCTTCGCATGATATCGGCCACAATCCCCGACAGGAAGAGCATTATCAGCACAAAGGCCAGGCATAGCGCGGCATATACCGGTGATTTTTTCCAGAGAAAGGTCAATAGCGGAAAAATGAAAAACCATTCGACCTTAAAGGTTAAAAACCAGGCAAGGGGCAGATGATTCACCTGGTAAAACAAAAAACCCATCCCCACGCCCGCCTCGTCACCAATCGGAATCCGGAACGCCAGGTACTGAATCAGCGCAACCCGGATCACCAGGTAAGCCCCGATAGCCAGTAAAGTTATTCCTGTAAACCTGTTCCGCAGCAGGGGGCTGAACTCCCACCGGGTCGGCGTGGTCAGCCATTTGAAAAGCAGCACGCTGAGCGCTCCCAAAACAGCCCTTTCGTCGACCCAGAAGCTTAAAAAGATGGCCAGAAAGTATACCGGGTAACGTCTGTCGAACATCGCTACTGCCATCAGAAAAAACGCAATGCCGTCCATAAAGAACGCCAGATCGTAGGTGAAGGAAGAGCCTATATGCGTGAGCATTATACCCGAGGTCGAGAAAACGGCCAGCAACCAGTCTTGAAAGACCTGGTACAGCCCCTGCAACAAAATAACAACAAATGCATACCCGCAGGCCAGCTGGAAAAAATATAAAAACAGCACATGCACTCTGATATCGCTGGAAAAGGTGAGCCGGGCAAGCGCCGGGGGGAGTATCCGGAAGGCCAATTTGGATTCGTGACTTACGACGTCATAGTCCTCAGTAGCGTAAACACCATTTACCTGGGCCGATATGGCCTTCCAGCGGGTATTGCTTTCGTATTTTCCGTTCAGGTGCTCGAGAGGGGGAGGAAATAAAAACAGGGTCAGCAAATAAATCCCAAACGCCAGCAACAATAAGTCCCTCAACGAACGGGGGGCTAAATAACGCTTTAAGCCAACAGTAAGCATCATAAAGTCCTTCAATTAATCCTGTACTACGGGAATCGTGCCCTACAGTTGCTGCCTGCCGGTCAATCCCTGTTCAAGACCGAGCAAATATAGCAGCAATTCTGACAATTTCCGATTTGCTGTGTATTTTCCCGGGGCGCAGGGCCGGCCGGCGGACTTTTTGGTTTTTAGACAGGCCGGTCGTATCTTCCCAAAAATCTTATTATAACACAATTTTACGTTCCGATACAATGTCAGCATCCGTAGAGACCATCGATCAGCTTATCCGTTCCCGCCGCAGTATTTTTCCACCCAGCTATATTCCCCGGCCCATTCCGGCGGAGCTCATTACGGCGATTCTCGAAAATGCCAACTATGCCCCGACTCATAAGCTGACACAACCCTGGCGTTTTGTGGTATTTACAGGCGAAGGACTGGAAAAGCTGGGGACTTTCCTGGCGGAAACCTACCGTTCTCAAACACCTCCGGCTTCCTTTTCCCAGGCCAAATACGATACAACCAAGGGAAAAATAACCGCATCGGGTGCCGTAATAGCCATTAATGTACAACTCAACCCCCATTTACTGCCGGAATGGGAAGAAGTAGCTTCCACTGCCGCAGCGGTCCAAAACATGTGGCTGTCGGCTACCGCTCACGGTGTCGGAGCCTACTGGAGTACCCCGCAGACGGCATTGGAACCTCTTACCGGGTTTATGGGCCTTCCGGAGCACCAGAAGTGCATCGGGCTATTTTATATGGGCTATCATAACGCTCCGGCCATGGAGGCGCGGCGAACCCCAATGGCCGAAAAAGTGACCTGGGTTAACGCTTAGCGATGCGGGGGTCAAGCCCCCCGCTCTGCTTCTGCCAGCATTCGTTCTGCATTTTCCTTTCCCAGATACCGGTCTATCAGATAATGGGCTATGTACAATACCGGCGTAAGCAAGATGGCCACAAGTCCTTTATAGAAATAATTCACCGTACTGACGGAAAATACCTGCTTGATGCTCCAGTCGCCGAATACGTAGAACGCAATACCGATAACAAGGAAACTGTCGACCAGCTGCGAGAACAAGGTGGAGCCTGTAGCCCTTAACCAGATATACCTTCCGCCGGTCAGTCTCCGCAGCCAGGCGAACACCGAAATATCCAGTAGCTGCCCCAGCAGAAAGGCCGTGATCGAGCCGACCATAATACCGAGTCCCTGTTGAAAAATCCGCGAAAAGGCTTCATTGATATTAAAGGCATTCCCGGTACTGTCGGTCGCGTTTACTTCCAGCCAGAAGCCGGCCGGCGGCAGAAGCGTGGCTATAAAAATGACCACGAACATATAGACAATAAAGCCGGCCGTCAGGAACGAGATGCGCCGGACCCCCTTTTTGCCGAAATATTCATTGATAATATCGGAAGTGACGAATACAATCGGCCAATTAACGACCCCTGCCGTCATATTGAAGTCGAAACGATCGCCTCCGAGCGGTATCTGAAGCGGGGCAATTCCCAAAAAAGATTCAACGGAGAAGATCTTGGCGCCTACGATCTCTGCAATCAATGCATTGGTCAGGAACAGGCCGCAAAGGAATAAAAACAAACGTTGGCGTTTTTGTTCAGAAAGAGTCTGTTCAGGCATTGACAGAAGGCTATGTTTAGGAAAATAAGGAAACCGCTGACGGTCAGCTCAACACTTTATCGATCGCATGCGGCACCAGTTTACGCCGGGATTCCAGGAAGGTTTCGATACGGTTCAGCGCCACATGCAGCTCATCTACTGTGGGCAATATCACGATACGGAAGTGGTCCTTTTCCGGGAAATTAAACCCGGTCCCCGATACCACCAATACCTTATGTTCATTTAACAGATCGTACACAAATTCTTCGTCGTCCCGGATATCAAAAAGCGTAAGATCAATCTTTGGAAACAAGTACAGGGCTCCCATCGGACGTACACAGCTGATCCCTTCGATCGCGGTAAGCCGGTTGTAGATCAGGTCCATTTGTTTGTACAAACGTCCGGCCGGCGCCACGAGATCGTTTACACTCTGATAACCACCCAGGGCGGTCTGTATCCCATACTGGGTCGGCACGTTCGGGCAGAGCCTTGCACTTGCCAGGAACAATATCCCTTCGATATACGACCGGGCCGTTTGTTTGGCCCCGCTCAGAATAAGCCATCCCCCGCGAAACCCGGCAGAACGGTAATTTTTGGAAAGTCCGCCGAAGGTCACGCACAACGTTTCATGGACCAACGTCCCCATTGGCACATGCACCGCCTCGTCATACAGGATGCGATCGTATATTTCATCCGAGAAGACAATCAGCTGGTTCATTTCAGCGATACGTGCAATCTCCTTCAAAATTGCCTTATCATACACTGCTCCTGTCGGGTTATTGGGATTGATGAGTACGATCCCTTTGGTGCGGGAGGTGATTTTGGAGCAGATATCATTCAGATCAGGATTCCAGCCGGCTGCTTCGTCACAGCGATAATGCACAGGCTTTCCTCCGCTGAGGGCCACCGACATGGTCCATAGCGGGTAATCCGGGGAAGGTACCAGGATTTCGTCACCGGGGTTGAGCAGCGCCTGCATCGAAAGCAGGATCAGTTCACTGACGCCGTTGCCGATAAATACATCGTTGATCTCCACATGCTCGATACCCCGGGTCTGGGTATAGTGCATCACCGCTTTCCGTGCGGCAAACAATCCCCTGGAATCCGAGTATCCCTGGGCATTGCGCATGTTCATGATAATATCGTGGACGATTTCATCAGGGGAGTCGAAGCCAAACGGCGCCGGATTCCCGATGTTAAGATTGATGATCTTATAGCCCTGACTTTCCAGCTCAAGCGATTTTTGATATACCGGGCCTCTGATATCGTATTTCAGATGCTCGAGACGATCAGCTTTCTTGAATTCCATACGTATATAAAGCAAATTGCGTACCTTTACAAAGGTATGCAATTGAATCTTTCAGCCGCATATAAAGTTCAACAAATCATTCATTAACCGTAAAACTTTATGATAAACAGGAAAGCACATGCTGTATGGAACGGCAGTGGAAAAGAAGGAAAAGGCGTCGTCAGTACGCAAAGTGGTGTATTAGATAAAACACAATATTCATTTGGCACGCGCTTCGAAGAAGGCATAGGCACCAACCCGGAAGAATTGATTGCGGCCGCCCATGCGAGCTGCTTTGCGATGAAATTAAGCTTCGACCTGAATGCTGCCGGTTTTGTTCCGGATGCGCTGGATGTTTCCGCCACCGTATCCCTGGATCCTTCACAAGGAGCCGTGGTCAAAAGCCATTTGGTATTAAAGGCGACCATTCCCGGAATCGCTTCAGAGCAATTCCAGGAAATTGCTGCCGGCGCTAAAGAAAGCTGTCCGATTTCAAAACTCCTGAATACGGAACTGACGCTGGACGCATCGCTGGCGTAAAGGGTGTTATCGTCAATCGTAAATCGGCTGATTTACGATTGACGATTTACGATTGCCAATAGCTGACTGCTGATTTCCGATAGCTGATTTCCGACTGCCGATAGCTGATTTCCGATGGCTGATAGCTGACTGCCGACCGCCAACCTCAGCTATTCATTTTTCCGCCGGTTAAGTCGCTGGAGGAGCATGTCATTAAACGACTTCTCTGCTTTATACAGTTCAGACAACTGAGAGGGAGAGATCACTTTGAGAAAACGGGACTGGTATTCATTTTCCAGGTCCACCTCTTTTTGTTTCAGATCCTGCACTTCCTTCAAGTTTGCCAATGCCGACTGATCGGTCATTCCTCCTTCCCTTTTCTCGTTGATAATCTTCCGTTGGTTCCGGCGTATCACCCGCCGTTTTTCATTGAATTCATTGTACAGCGGCCAGAATTTTTCCGATTGCTCCGCTGTAAGGTTCAGGCGGTTCGTAATCATTCCTACGCGGGCATCCTGAATTTGCTTCCATTCCTCACTGCTCGGTCGTTGTGCAGACACTGTTGCCGCTGCCATCAAAAACAAGCCCACGAGCCAATACCTGATCATAACCCTTTTATAGTCAACCAATTTCATAGTTCATTATCTTTTATATATTTTCATCGAAAGGCATACTTTCCAATAATTGCATTCTGATAGCCGCATCATCCACTTCTTCCAGGTAGTTGATCAACGTCGATTCATCCGAGAAGGCAGCCTGTACAACCCCTTGATAGGCCAGGTCATAAAAATCGATATCCTGGTTGCGCAGGTAGTCCAGTATTGCCTCATCACTCACCGCCACCAGTGCATCAGGCTCCAGCGGGCCCTGTCTCACCGGCAAAGTCACCCAGGCCAACGCGATGACCACCGCCATCGTCCCTGCCAGCGTAACCACTCTCTGCCAATTCCAGCTCCATGAGGCCCGGCGTTCCGGCCGGACGGGCAATCGGTTCTGAATAATACCCGGTAGCTCCTCAAAATAGCCTTCCGGCACTTTGAAAGGATGTTTATTCTCTAAATCCCCGAGCTTTATACGTGAGCGTTCCATCTTACAACTGATTATATCTATTCATCCTAATCTACGGAAATCAGGGCATTTAAGACCCGCTCTCCGGCAACGATTCGTTCATAAGACTTTTTAAAAATCCAAAGGTTTAATCATTGCTATTTAAATAATCCTCAATTTTTTTTACCGCCCAGTGGTACGAAGCTTTCAGGGCGCCTACCGAGGTTCCGGTGATCGCTGCAATTTCTTCATACGGCAGTTCCTCAAAGTATTTAAAGTTAAAAACCAACCGCTGTTTTTCCGGGAGTCTCAGCAGGGCTTTTTGTAATTTTAACTGAATCTCATCCCCTCCCATCAGCGGATCCGACTCCAGTTTTTCTTCCAGTTCGTGGGTCAGATCATGAAGGGGGATAAAGAACCTTTTCTTCTTTTTATTTAAAAAATTAATCGACTCATTCGAGGCAATCCGGTACAGCCAGGTATACAATTGCGAATCCCCTCTGAAGTTTTCCAATGCCGACCAGGCTTTAATAAATACTTCCTGTGTAATATCGTTGGCGTCATCGTGGTCGACCACCATTTTCCGGACCATCCAATACACTTTTTGCTGATACTTTTTCACCATCATATTGAAGGCATTCCTTCGGGTATCCGGATTTTGAAAAAGTACTAATAGTTCCTGGTCGGTCATTCTGGTCGGTCAACAAATAACAGGCTGCCTGCCCGTAGTTTCACAAAGGTATTGCATTTTCAAATTCATCGGCAATCATTTAGTTACTCGTTTCTGCGATCGCCTTTAAAAAACTTACCCCTGCAGGAATTTGCTACAGGGGTAAAGATAGGTATTTTCCGGAAAAGACATCAAGCCGATTTTCTGGCAATCGCTTTTTTAGCTGCTGCCACGATATCTTTCGCTGTCAGGCCGTATTTCTCCATAAGCTGCGCGGGAGTACCACTTTCCCCAAAGCTATCGTTTACGGCGACATATTCCTGGGGCGCCAGATGCTTTTTCACCAACACCTGCGCGACACTGTCTCCAAGTCCTCCCAGGCGGTTATGTTCTTCTGCTGTTACCACAGCGCCCGTTTTGGCGACCGATTTCAGGATAGCCTCTTCGTCGAGCGGCTTGATGGTATGAATATTGATAAT
>JBEBSD010000118.1:0-13397 GCA_040394475.1 Telluribacter humicola
TACTTCGTTGCTGTTTTATACAAGAAAATAGACGCGTTTTTATCTGACGGTCAACAACAGTTACAGATCCTTGGAGATCGTAATAGTTACAGCAAAACCGATCCGGACGCTTCGTTTATGCGGCTGAAAGACGACCATATGCAGAATGGTCAGTTGAAGCCAGCCTATAACGCTCAAATTAGCACTGAAAACTAATTTATTACCCATTTTAGCCTACTACACCAAACCGCTGGTGATACGACGACCTTAAAAGAACACCTGCAGGGCTTTGTAGCACATTACCATACCCAAAGCAAAGAAGTGGTGGCCGACGCAGGTTATGGTAGTGAAGAAAACTATGAACTACTTGAAGAAAAGCAGATACAGGCTTACGTGAAGTATAATTACTTTCACAAAGAACAAAAACGCAGCCATAAGCAAGATCCTTTTCTTGCCGGTAATCTTTACTATAACCCCCAACAAGACTTTTTCGTCTGTCCGATGGGTCAAAGAATGGAATGCGTGGGCAAAGGAAAAAAGGTCAGCAGCAACGGGCATGAATCGCAAGTTACTTATTATCAAGCCAAAAGGTGTGAAGGTTGCCCACTTCGGGGAATGTGCCACAAGGCAGAAGGGAACAGGGTGCTACAGATCAATCATCGGCTTAACCAACTCAGGGACAAGGCCCGGCAACTATTGACAAGTCAAAAGGGATTGGAACACCGAAGGCAACGAGCGATAGAACCTGAAGCTGTGTTTGGCAGGTAAAAAGCAACAACAAGTTTAACAGGTTTACAATGAGAGGGTTAAAGAAAAGCAGGCCTAGAGTTTGGTCTGATGGCGCTTGCTCGCAACCTTCGAAAACTTGTCGTCAGGAAAAATGCTGACAAGAATATTGCGTCTAAAAGTAAACTAACAAGACAAAAAACAACCTTAATAATCGTCATTACCCCAATTCAAGTCCGCTATTCAATGGCAGCCTAGAGGTTTTATCCAAAAGACTAAAACAGAAAGTAAAAAAGAGGCTGCCCTTTTTGGACAGCCTCGTCATTACTTTATAATTGGAGCTTTTTCCCGATGACGAACTAACGGGCAATGGCTACTTTTCCGGAGATAACGTTGCCGCTGAGATCTGTAAAACTGACAACATAGATTCCGGGAGTAAATTTAGTTACGTTTATTTCGTTCCGGATATCCGCTCCTGATCTGTAGACGCTGCTGCCAGCAGTATTGAAAATTTCAATCTTCGAAATTTCCAATCCTTGAAAATTCAACTTCATAATATCGGCTACCGGGTTGGGACTCATGGTGACAAACAGATTGGCATTTGTCAATTGAATACTTTTGATATCGCTATAAGCGAAGGTTCCATCGCGGTCAATCATTTTTAGCCGGTAATAATTAGTTCCGGGAGCCAGGTTGCTGTGTGGAAAACTATAGTTGGATAACCCCTGTACAGTACCTCCGGCTCTTACGGTACCGATGGTCTCCCAGGTTTCTGTTGTCCGGCTGTGCGCCACTTCAAAACGGTCACTGTTGGATTCGGAAGTGGTCGTCCAATTGAGCGTGGCGTGGGTTCCTTCAAGCGAGACTTCAAACTTCGTCAGCGTTACCGGCAGTGACGCATCCCAGGAGGCGGTTGCTGAACGGTGCGGTTTCGGGTTATCTCCCCGACTCAATCCAACAAAGGGCTGAATGTAAAAGTTGGGATTCGGCTCACCAGTAGCGGTTGTGTCATTGGCTATCCCGTCCGGGTCTCTGTAATCATCGCATGGTTCGTAAACTAATAAATTGGACACATTCCAGTAAAACGGTTGATCATACGTAGCCGTCAGCGTAGCGGTAGCAGTAGTGGAATGGGTCAGCTCAATCGTAACAGGACTATTGACATCTGTAATTGTCAGTATATCGCCTGCTGCCAATGTTCCATTACCGATAGAAGAGATCGAAGCCCCTCCCGTAACAGATAAAGTAAGAACAGGCTCATTGCTTAGAAGCGTGAAGCTGACGGGAGTGTTAGGTGCAACAGGACTGTTTCCTGTCCGGGTCAGGCTCAGGAACGGCTCGGCAGGGTCCGGCAAACTGGGTACTTCGGTTTGGGCCTGCTCGGCCAATGTTGCCGCTGCGAAATCGTAGTCTACTGGGCTGTCAAGCGTGCGCCAAATCGCGATCTGAGCATCCAGCCGATCTGCAAGCGCGTCGGTCTCCGCATTTTGCAGGATCCAGATAATACGTGCTGTTTTTAATTGGTCATCCGGATCAACATCGGCGCTCGCATCAATATTATAATTTTCGGTAGCCCGATAGTCAAATGCGACCTGGCCGAAATAAAGACCGTAGAGAGGGGAGGCTACATCCAGATCGCTTCGTAAACAAAAGCCGATTTCGGAAGAAACAAAATTTTTGTTCTCGTCGAAAGTGCCCATGCATACAGGAGCATGGTTCCCCCCGTACAACTCCATATCATCGACAACTACATGGGAATTTGGATTGATAAACGCCTTCCAGATCGCACTGGTTCGGTTACGGCAGGTTGTAAACGTTTCATCGCCGGTATTAAAACGGATATTGACAGCACCAGGGTTCGTTCCGGTATTACCGGCAAATGCCAGGGTTACTGCACCACTATAGATCTTCTCCGTACCAACGAGTGAAGCAGCAGTGCCCGGGAGAATGGTGAGATCTGCAGGTCCGGAACCATCCTCATTATTGTATATCGAAATTTCCGACCCTGGTTCTAACTGAAGGGCTAAGAAATTCAGGATTACCTCGCCCGTAATGCTGTTAAGAACCGGATGAATGGTTCGGAGCCGGCGGGTAAGGGTGATATCCGTGGTTCCTCCTGAAAGCTCTAACTTTCCGACAGTAGCCCTACTGACTGCGTTGGGCCCTGTTGTAGCGGAGCCGGGAAAATAATTCAAATGGGTTGCGGATTCAAAGTTGACAAATCTCATGCCGCCATCGGCGGCTACACAGGAAAAAGCGGGTGACTGACCGTAGGAAATTACGGATGAACACGCGAACAGAGCGGCTAGTGCTACAGCGATCACCAGGCTCCGGTGATTCGATAAATAAGTAACCATAGTTTTCATTTTTTGTTGATAGTAGAGTTAAATTTATAGATAGTAGAGTTAAACTTATGTTATGACGTAGGAATATTTCAGAAGTCTCGAAAGATATAGGATTTTTTTGTATTTATTTTGGAGTATAATTGTTTTGCAAGATTAAATTACTATTTATAATTAATCGATATTTGTTTGTGTCCCGTCATTGCATTATTGGATAAGTTTAAAATAAACCATAAATTAGCTAACCTATCCGAGTTAAATGCCGGAGCGAGGTGCTGGTCTGAAAACGGAAGAGGCTCCTTTCATCGCTGTTCATAAATGCTAACCGACCCTTATGAAACCTTTGCACGTAATCCGAATGGTCTGTCTGATGCTGCTGTCAGCACCCGTCTGCGGGCAGTCTTCGCTACAGGTCGGTCAGCCGGCGCCCGATTTCAACCTGACCGGAGTAGACGGCAAGCGCTACTCTCTTAACAGTTTCAGGGAAGCCACGGTTTTGGTGGTGATTTTTACCTGCAATCATTGTCCTACCGCCCAGGCTTATGAGGAAAGGTTTAAAAAATTTACGCGTGATTACGCAGCGAAAGGAGTAGCGGTAGTGGCGGTTTCATCCAATGATCCGTTGGCCATTCGGTTAGATGAGCTCGGGTATACCGACCTTGATGATACGTATGAAGCCATGAAAATCAGGGCCCGGGAGCATGAGTTTAATTTCCCTTACCTGTATGACGGTAAAACTCAGGAAACCGGCAGGGCCTATGGGGCACAGGCAACACCTCATGTGTTCGTCCTGGATAACAAACGGGCCATACGGTATCAGGGACGTTTTGACAATACAGAGAAACCCACGGCCATTCCCGGTACCAACGATGTGATAGATGCCGTAGAGGCATTGCTGGCCGGGAAGCCGGTAGCCGTAGCGCAAACGAAAACCTTTGGATGTTCGATGAAATTCTCGGATAAGCAGGTCACCGTAGCGCGTGAAAAGGAATCGTGGAAGCAAGAAACGGTCAATCTGGAAAAAATCGACGAAAAAGGCATCGCGGCGCTTTTAAAAAACGATTCTGATAAACTGCGGTTAATAAACGTTTGGGCGACCTGGTGCGGGCCCTGTGTGTCAGAATTCCCCGATTTCCTGACCATGTACCGGATGTACCGCGGCAGGGATTTCGAATTGGTGACCATCAGCGCCGACCCACCCGAAAAAGAGGAGAAGGTACTACAGTTCTTACAGAAGCGGTATGCTTCCAATACCAATTACCTGTTTGACCAGGAAGACAAATACAAGCTGATCGAGGCGGTTGACCCCAACTGGCAGGGAGCATTGCCCTATACCTTGCTGATAGCGCCCGGCGGGAAAATCGTCTATGCACAACAAGGAACCATTGAGCCGTTACAGTTGAGAAAAATAATCGTAGAAAGCAGTTATATCGGGCGGTATTATTAGAAATAGAAGTAGTCGTACGGGAGCCGCCGCGAACCTGTAAAAGAAAAGGACACCAAAACGTACTATTTACCGCAAAACCGTAGTATACTTGCAGCAAGAGTCATCAGAAACAAAACCTCATACCTCATACCTCAAACCTCATACCTATTTATACCAAATGAATACCAATCACCTTTTTAATTGGTCCCGGGGAATTGCTTTTTTAGCATTGGTTCTGGGAACAACTTCTTGTGCGGTTTTTAGAAGTAAACCCGTTAATTACCTGACCGTTGCCAGCTATAATCTCCGTATGGACACCAAAAACGACGGTATCAATGCCTGGCCCAATCGAAAAGAAGACGTGAAGGCATTGATCCGTTTCCACGATTTTGATATATTCGGGACACAGGAGGGATTTCGGCATATGCTGGATGATATCGCTGAACTCCGGGAATTCAGTTACATAGGGAGCGGACGCGATGACGGAAAGAAAAAGGGAGAGCATTCGGCGATATTCTATCGAAAAGACCGCTTTCGCTTGTTGGATTCCGGCGATTTCTGGTTGCGGGAAAACCCGGCAGAGCCCGGCAAGGGCTGGGATGCCACCTGCTGCAACCGGATCTCCTCCTGGGGGAAATTCAAGGACCGGAAAACCAAAAAAGAGTTTTATTTCTTCAATGTGCACTTCGACCACCAGGGAGTGGTGGCGCGCAGGGAATCCGGTAAGCTGATGGTAGAAAAAATAAAGCAACTTGCGGGCACGACACCGGTCATCCTGACGGGTGATTTTAATTCTAATCCGGAAACCGAACAGATTTATACCATCGGAACGCTGTTGAAAGACTCCAAAGGGATTAGTGAAGAACCTCCCTACGGGCCTGAAGGCACCTTCAACAGCTTTAAATGGGACGCTAAGCTGCTTGATCGGATCGATTATATCTTTGTAAGCGACGCGTTCAAAGTACAAAAATACGGCGTGTTGACTGATTCCAAGAACCAGCGGTATCCATCGGATCATCAGCCGGTACTGGCGCGGGTTATTTTTAAGTAGCCTGGGAAGCTATAGAAGAGGAGTTCGCTTCCCGCGAAACCTCATAAATTAAATCGACCCGATCAGTAGTAACTGGTTGGGTCGATCCTTTTTGAAATAATCCTTTAATTAGCAACCAAACAGTTAATGATGGTGAAGCATTTAGCAGGGCTGCTGTTAGCCGCCGCCCTCCTGTCGTGCCGGCAGGAGCAGAAGGAAGAACACCCGAACATTATTTTTATTTTTTCAGACGACCATGCGTATCAGGCGATTGGCGCCTATGGTAATCAATATGCCCGAACGCCCAATATCGACCGGATTGCCGGAGAAGGTGCGTTGTTACGCAATAACCTGGTCACCAATTCTATCTGCGGGCCGAGCCGGGCCACCCTGCTTACCGGGAAATACAGCCATCAGAACGGCTACAAACGCAATGACCGGACGTTATTTAATACCAGCCAGACCTTGCTTCCCGTCGTCTTGCAGCAAAGTGGCTACCAGACAGCCTGGGTGGGCAAAATGCACCTTAATAGCCTACCCGTCGGATTCGATTACTGGAACATCCTGCCCGGCCAGGGGAATTACTACAATCCTGAGTTTATCAGGAATCCGGGGGATACGACGCGATATGAAGGCTATGTGTCGGACCTGATCACAACATTTTCAACCGACTTCCTCGAACAGCGGGATCCTTCCAAACCGTTTTTCCTGATTGTCGGCCATAAAGCGACGCACCGGGAATGGCTGCCGCACCTGGAAGATCTGGGGGCCTACGATTCGGTTGATTTTCCGCTGCCCGAGACGTTCTACGATGCATATGAAGGCCGGAAAGCGGCTAAAGAGCAGGATATGACCATCGATAAAACCATGCGGATGCAACAAGATCTGAAGGTGAACCTGGACTATGAAAAAGATTATGCTTACAAGCGTTTTAATCCGGAGCAGCTGCGGGTTTTCAAATCCTACTACGAGCGGATCGGGAAAGAGTCGGAAGGACTCACCGGCAAGGCGCTGATTGAATGGAAATACCAGCGTTACCTCAAGGATTACCTGGCTACCGCCAACGGACTCGACCGGAATATCGGGAGACTGCTCGATTACCTGGACGATACCGGCCTTTCCAAAAATACGGTGGTTATTTATGCCTCTGACCAGGGGTTCTACCTGGGCGAACATGGCTGGTTTGACAAGCGTTTTATTTACGAAGAATCTCTGAAAACGCCTTTTGTTATCCGCTATCCCGGGAAAATAACACCCGGGAGCACGGTCTCTGACCTGGTGTCGAATATCGATTGGGCGCCCACAGTGCTGAATATCGCTGGTGCTGACGTCCCTTCGGACATGCAGGGAAAATCCTTCTTGCCGCTGCTCACCGGTGAAAACGAGACCAATCGCGTGCCCTGGCGGAAAGCAGCTTACTATCATTATTATGAATTTCCACAGCCGCATCATGTGTACCCGCATTTTGGTATCCGTACCGACCGTTACAAGCTGGCCTATTTTTATGGCGGCGCTGACGGGTGGGAGCTATATGACCTGGAAACAGATCCTTCTGAAATCAATAATCGCTATGGGAAAGCCGGAACGGAGGAATTAACAGTCGATTTAAAAAAGCAGTTAAAAGCATTAATGACTGAATACAAGGACGACGAAGCGCTGAAGTTGCTGGAGGCCGCTCTCTGAGACGTGTAATCGCTTTTGACCTCCTGCGCCACGCTGTATGCAGCACTCTCAATAACGGGAGGGCGGCAGATGTACCCGGGTGATCGGGCAAGTAATAACTGGAAATAATGAAGATGGTCGCGATGCAAACCCGAATGAAGTACCGCAAGGCGGCAAGGCTTGTAAAATGGCTGTTAGCAGCCGGTTTCCTGATGAGTGCCGGTTGGTTGCCGGCACAGGACACTCCAAAGTTCACGAAGCTTGTGTGGGCCGATGAGTTTGATACGGATGGATTGCCCGACCCGGCGAAGTGGGTTTACCAGACCGGTTTTGTACGAAACCATGAAGCACAATATTATACCGAAGACCGGCTTGAAAACGCGAGAGTGGAAAATGGCTATTTAACGATCGAAGGAAGAAAGGAGAAATATCTCAATGCGGATTACCGGCCGGGAAGTACTGACTGGAGGTTTCAGCAAGACAGCGCTTCGTATACCTCTGCCTGTATCGTAACTGAAGGGAAGGCTTCCTGGACGTATGGCAGAATAGAAGTGAGGGCAAAGCTGCCGCGGGGACTTGGGGTATGGCCGGCGATCTGGACACTTGGCGATACTATTTCCACAGTTGGCTGGCCGGAATGCGGTGAGATCGATATCATGGAATTTGTGGGGCATGACGCCGCAAGGGTACATGGCAATATTCATTACCAGGACCCGCTGGAAAAGAAACACACCTCGAAAGCCGGGAACCTGGGGAATGTTTCTCCTTCCGATGATTTCAATACCTACGCTATCGAATGGGATGAACGGCATATAACGTTCTACTACAACGATCGCCAATACCACAGTGTCACCCTGGACCGGGCCGGATCCGGAGAGAAAAATCCGTTTCGCAAGCCTCATTTCATCCTGCTCAACCTGGCGCTGGGAGGCGCCTGGGGCGGTGAAATAGACGACGGCATATTTCCCCAGGTTTTTTTGATCGATTATATAAGGGTTTACCAATAGGATATCAGAAAAAGAAGCGGCCCCGGACAATGGAAAAGGATTGTTTCTTTCATTGTCCGGGGCCGGCCGTCACCTTTCGAGGGGCGCTGTCCAGCTCAACCCGCTGATATCTTCCAGGTGCAGCTGATACGGGCCATTGACGGGCAAAGTTCCTGTCGGGAGCCGCAAAACGGCTTTGGCTCCCAAGGGGATCACCAGGCTGTGTTTGCCGGGCTTTACTTTCGCAACGTAGTAGTTTTCAATGGCCGAAGCCGGAAGATCCGCCAACTCATCTCCCCGGAGCTGCCACAGTACGTCTCCCTGTTCGTTTTTAACCGCTATCCCGATTAAAAACGAACCGTACACATCAGCACCCTCCGTTCGGTACAATTGAAAAGAAAGCTGCTGACCTTCCAGGCCCGCGTTGCTGATCTCCAGTTTGGGCCACACTGACTTATTGTGGAGCGTCCCGTAGACACCCCCATGAAAATACTGGTTCGTAAACAGGGCGATGCTCAGCAGTCCGAGGCTGAACAAGAGTATTGAAAGCCTGGAATTAGCGAACGGGGCGGTTTGCTGCCTCAGCAGCTTTGTGAATACCGGCCCCCGGCGCTGTCGGGAAAGCCAGCTGTCCAACGAAAACGTACCGCCTCCCGACAAGAACAGCGTAAAGCCCGAAGCAATCCCGAGTATTCCGATCTGCCATTCGTCGAGACAGGTAGTGCCCAACCATCCCGAACCGAGCAAAATTCCCATGGCCAGGAAAAAAACGATAAGCGCCATCCAGCGCGTAAAAAGGCCCAGCATAAAGAATAAACCCGCCACACCTTCTACCAGCGTGAACAAAAGCATCGCCCACCATAACGATTCAGGATGTGTCACGAGGTACTCGATGATCGGGCCGATTCCGAGTGCATTGGGCAGGAAGTGATTGAATTTTTCTCCGATATAGCCGGCCTCGTCAGGGTCCAGCTTATTTTCGAGCACCAAACGTCGCCAGAAAGCCGAAAAGTAAGTCCATCCGGTAATCAACCTTAACGAGAGTGTAATATTTCCTGCTGATAAATAATTCATGATCAATGATTTGAGTGTAACAAATGACAATACCGCCGCAAATGAAATTTGCGGTTTAACAGGCACGAATTGTTCTCAAATCAAAAGTTGCCGCAGGCGAAGATAGCGAGGAACCGGGTCGGTGAGCGTCAAAAGCCGCCCGGCACGAAAACCGGTGAGCGCTACCCGGAAAGGGGTAACTTCCGGAAGGGATGGGAAGAACGACAGGAGAGGGGCGCCTGGTACCTGCCGGTCCGAAGGCCGGGAAGCGGCATCCAGCAAACAGCCGGAAGTCCTGACAGCATCGGTTGCCGCAACCGCGGCGGGAGCGCCCGCCCATCGTTTCAGTTCCCGTTTCATAGGGCACGATAGCAACAGCAGCAAGCATGTTACTAAGGGAAGCCAATTCCGAAACAGGGAGATAGGGGGCATATATTCTTGAACTATTTTTACAAATAACGGAAAAATACGGGATAACGTATAGAAAGAGATACCGTCAGCATCTATTCGCAGCTGGTTTTTTGAAACCTTACGCGGGTAAGGTCAGCTGTCACCGACGCAATCCGGCAGGGAAAGATCCAAAAAAAACTGCTGCAAACGGGTATCGGCAATCTTTTTCGTACTACTTCACTATAGTCTGGATGGTAAAAACCTGTTCGCTTAAGCCTTTTGTATGCATGTTGTTTTCGTGTCTGAGTCCGGCATCTGATCGCAGCCCCGGCAAAACCAATGCTTAGTGTCCCGGTTTACCTCCGGTGCGCGGACCGACATCCGGAGGAGACGTTACCCTGGCCGGTCCGTTCAGTTATCTGATTATTTTTAACCAAAACCTAAGAAAATGAGAAGCAAAATTACGCGTATGCTTGGAGGAATGGCCCTCTTCTGTATGAGTTTCACGGCGTTTGGCCAAAAATTTACACTACCCGTTTTCCCGGATACCCAAAGCGAGGTAGGATCCAAACCCGAAATGTTCTTCAGCCGGATCAACTGGCTGATCGAGCAAAAAGAAGCGTTAAAAATCCCTATGCTGCTGCACGTAGGGGATGTTGTTAATTTTGACAATTTCAACCACTGGGAGGTGGCAAGCCAGGGATTTGATTTACTGGATGCCCATCACATTCCCTATGCCATTACCCTGGGAAACCATGATACCGAAGCGGTAGGATTTATGAGCGGGAGTGCCGCTCCCGGGAATGTTAATCAAAATCTGCGCAAAACATTCAAATTCAACTCGTACTTCCCCGTCAGCCGCTTTACGCATCAGAGAGGACAATACGAACCGGGAAAAAGCGACAACGCTTATTATACCTTCAAAGTCGGGGATACGAACTGGCTGGTGGTCACGCTGGAGTTTTGTCCGCGCCTGGGACCGATCAACTGGGCAAGCGATATTGTCAGCGCTTATTTCAATTATAACGTAATTATCCTGACCCATTACCACCTCACTCCCCGGGGAGAAATTGCGGAGCGGAATGCTGGTTACGGTGACTTCAGCCCGGCGACGGTTTTTGAAAGACTGGTCAAAAAGCATGCGAATATCCGCTTTGTCCTGAGCGGCCACGTGATGAGCTCGGCGTTAAAAGTGGATCAGGGCGAACATGGGAACAAAATCTACCAGGTCCTGCAAAATTACCAGAACGAAGATTTTGGCGGAGGCTACATCCGCCTGTTCAATTTTGATATTGATAAAGGGACGGTAGAAGCCAGTATGTATTCCCCTTTTTACAAGAAGACAAAAGAAGATTCTTCCCGGTTTGTGATCGAAGGCATCGACTTTATCAAACAAAGCGAAGAACGTGCCCGCACACGGTAAAAGGCGAAGGTTTCAGGGTTGGAACCTAATTGACACCCTTGCTATACCACCGTGTAGCAAGGGTTGTGCTGTAAGTTAACCTGTCAATTCGAAATCAATGAAAGTATTACAATTGCTTGTGGTCTTGCTGTTTTTTCCGGGAGGGAGCGACGTGTGCTATGGCCAGAAGGGGAAAAATAAAATCGGAGCGTACTATTTCGATGGCTGGAGTGGTACGACTTTCCATATAACGGAAGACCTGAAAGCCAACTATAAGGACCGGGAGCCGGTTTGGGGATGGGTAACCAGCGCCCAGAAGACAGTAGATGAACAGATCGCCCTCGCGTCGGAGTCCGGTCTCGATTTTTTCAGTTTCTGCTGGTATTACCGGAAGGATAAAACCGTGGAGGAAATCCCCAACAACAGAGCGCTTGCCTTTTATAAACAATCGCCGCATGTCAAAAAAATGGAGTACTGCCTGCTCGTCGCCAATCACGGCGGGTACGATGCGGGGCCCGATACCTGGGAGGAATTGAGCAGGCTATGGCTGGCTGAATTCAAACATCCCCAATACCTGAAAGTGAATAAGAAGCCCTTATTGATTTTTTTTGACAGCAACGCCTTGTTAAAAAGTTTTGGAACGGAAAGCGCTGTCGGAGCGGCGTTTGAGCAGCTAAGGCAACGGGCGAAGGACGAGGGGCTGGCGGGCGTCACGATCGCCATCTGTTCCGGCAACCCGGCCGGAGTAGCCCGCGCGGAAAAATGCGGAGCCGATGTCGTAACGGGTTACAACTATCACAGTGCCGGATTTACGACAAAAGAGCAGGCTATTCCTATCGACAGCATGCAGACTGCGGAGCAGCGACTTTGGGGAACATTGGCTTCGGCAGCTGACAAACCCTATATACCGGTCTCCACCGTCGGGTGGGACCCCAGGCCCTGGTCGAATGAGCGGAATAACTACCAGGAAAAACCCTATTTCACCGGTTTTTCCGATGAGTCCGTTAAGAATTCAGTAAAAGGGCTCGTCAACTGGATGGATACGCATACGGCTGATCTGACTTCAGAACGGATCGGATTGCTGTATGCCTGGAACGAAAACGGCGAGGGCGCCTGGCTTACTCCGGGTAAAACGGGACTCAACCCGCTCCATGGCCTGAAGGCAGCCCTGAAGGGCAGAAAAAAGAAAAAGTAATCATGGTGGGAAGTGAAAAAAGCGAAAAATTTATACCAATGAAATAGCCGTGAGCAACCCAGATGTCAGCTACCGGAGATCGGATGGCACAGCGCCGCTGCCGATCGATGAATAAGCGGTCCGCCGCGCAGCTGATCACTGACTGCTGATCGCTGAATAACTTTTATGCAAATGAAAAAAAGTAAACAAATTACAGCCTCCTTATGGTTGGGTATCGGCCTGCTGACAATGCTTTCGCTGGAAGCGGCGGCCCAGGAAATGCGGGTGATGTCGTATAATATACGGTATAAAAACTCCATTGACAGTATTAACGGGTGGGAACACCGGAAAGCCAATGTGGCAGCGCTGATCAAATACCATCAGGCCGATATCGTGGGAGTACAGGAAGCCCAGGCTTCTCAAATGGCAGACATGGAAAAGATGCTTTCGGAATATGGTTGGTCCGGAGAGCCGCGGATCGAGGGGCCGGGAGCAGAAACGGCTGCCGTATTTTACAAAAAAGACCGTTTTAATTTACTGGATTCGGGCACTTTCTGGTTTTCAGAAACCCCGGATGTCAAACATAGTAAGAGCTGGGATGCCATGTATCCGCGCACCGTATCCTGGGTAAAGCTCAAAGATAAAAAGACCAAAAAGGAGTTTTTCTTCTTTAATACACATCTTGATCACCGGGGTGAAATTGCCCGGCAGCAAAGTGCGGAGGTGCTGAACGCCAGGGTAAAAGCAATCGCAGGCTCCAGGCCGGTGATCGTTACGGGAGATTTCAACTCCACGCCTACTTCAATAGCTTATCAGAAGCTGATGGAAGGCGGAATCCTGAAGGACGCCCTTGACTTATCGGAAACCCCTCACTATGGCCCTGTGAATACATCCAGTGGGTTTACGGTTAAGACCACCCCGATCCGGGCGCGGATTGACTATGTGTTCGTCACTCCTGCTATCCGGGTACTGCAACACGCTACTCTGACGGATCAGCAGGAAGGGCGGTATTATTCTGATCATTTACCGGTGATTGCAGTGTTGCAATTAGCCAAATAAAACGGAAGGATTTCTGGAAAGGCTGTCTCGTTTACGCGGGGCGGCTTTTTGCTGTCGGTCATCGGCTATCAGCTATCGGCTATCAGCTATCAGCTATTAGCTATCGGCTATCAGCTCCGATGGGTGAGCGGCGTCGAACCCGGGAAGCTGAGCCCACAGCCATATGGT
>JBEBSD010000119.1:0-12995 GCA_040394475.1 Telluribacter humicola
ATTTGAAAAATTTCCCTAAGCCCCTGCGTTATTTTCAGAATTTTCGTCTCCGTGCAGCTCTGTGCAACCTCCGTGCCGCTCCGTGTTACCTTGAAAAATTTACCTAAGCCCCTGCGTTATTTTCGGAATTTTCATCTCCGTGCAGCTCTGTGCAACCTCCGTGCCGCTCCGTGTTATTTTGAAAAATTTCCCTAAGCCTTCCTTGCGTTATTTTCAGAATTTTCATCTCCGTGCAGCCTCTGTGCAACCTCCGTGCCGCTCCGTGTTACTTTGAAAAATTTCCCTATGCCCCTGCGTTATTTTCAGAATTTTCATCTCCGTGCTGCTCTGTGCAACCTCCGTGCCGCTCTGTGTTACCTTGAAAAATTTCCCTAAGCCCCTGCGTTATTTTCGGAATTTTCATCTCCGTGCAGCCTCTGTGCAACCTCCGTGCCGCTCCGTGTTACTTTGAAAAATTTCCCTAAGCCCCTGCGTTATTTTCAGAATTTTCATCTCCGTGCAGCCTCTGTGCAACCTCCATGCCGCTCCGTGTTACTTTGAAAAATTCTAAGTATACACGGTGCTTTTCGTGTAAATCCAGTCAATATGACCCTATTTTGCCTTTAACAATTCTTCATAAATTATGTCCATAATCTCCGTGCGGGCGTTCATTTGGCCGAGTCGTGGATTATCCCGTGTCGGATATACCCGGTTGGAAAGAAATACATAAGTGAGGCCCCAGGCAGGATCGGCCCAGGTCATAATCCCGGTAAATCCCGTGTGCCCATAGCTGGAAGGACTGGCAAACCGGGGCGCGTTCCCAGAATAAATGAAGGTAGGTTTGTCGAAACCGATTCCCCGCCGGTTCCCGATTTCCGGGAATTGATACCGGGTAAATTCAAACAAAGTCTCCGGTTGCAGGAATTGCTTTCCTCCGTAATGTCCCTTTTGCAAGAAAAGCTGCCAGACTTTCATGACGTCATTGGCATTGCCAAATAATCCGGCATGTCCGCTGACTCCTCCCAACATAGCCGCTGCTTCGTCATGTACGCTGCCATGAACAAGGGTTTTTCTGAAAAAAGTATCCATTTCCGTTGGCACGATTTCATCCAGGTTATAGAAACGGGTGGGGTTCAGGGTAAGCGAGGCGGCGCCCAGCTTGTTGTAAAAGTTGTTTTTCAGATAATCTTCAAATCCGGTTCCCGTCAGGTTGCGGACTACTTCCGGGTAGAGCATGAACGAAAGATCGCTATAGACATACTCGTCAGTGGCATTCAACGGGGAGTCCTTGATTCCCTTGAAAATAGTACGAGCATATTTTCTATGGATATACAATTTTTCCGGGACAATTTCAGTCGGGTACCTGGAAGACTTTCTGGCACTGAACGATCGCTTTTTCCAGGTGCCATCCGGTTTCATGGGCACCTTCCAAAATACGATGAAGGCTTTTAAACGGGCTCTGTGGGTCAGGACGTCCCGCCAGCGGAGATCGGCCTTGTTCGATTTTCTGAAAAAACGCAGGTAGTCGCTTACATAGCCATCGAGGTCAAACAAACCGTCTTCGTAAAGTTTCATCAACGCCAGTGTAGACGCGGTGACCTTGGTGACGGAAGCCAGGTCGTAAAGGTCAGTTTTGAGTACCGGTTGTGTTCCCTCATACGTGTGCTTGCCATAAGCTTTATGAAAAAAAACTTTTCCGTCTTTTGCAAGTTCCACCACCCCGCCCGGGGTCGCTTTCCGGGTAATCGCCAGGTGCATGATCGAATCGATTCTGGGAATAAGTATTTCCGACTGCAGACCGACCTCTTCCGGGAGGGTATATTTCAGCCGGTCCAGCGCGGGTGTCAGGAGTCCGTCTCCGTAACGGTAGCGCATGTTGACACCGACCGGCAATTTTCCGACGGCGGGAATGGCCCCGAAAATGAGCTGTGCCGAAAGGTCTTCGGTAAAGGGAGTAAGCTGGTAAGCCATGATCAGCGCCCTGGCTGCTTCCGGTTGTTGTAATTTATTCAGCACATAAGGATTTCCAAAAACAGTAACGACGGCTTTACCGGTTGTCGTGATGGCCGTAAGCAGTTGGTTAGCCGCCTCGGTTAATCCGTAGTTGGCCCCGGGCCGGATGCTGCTCAGGTGGACGCCTGTCAGTAAAAGATTATAGCCTGACAAACCGGAGAGTAAGGCCGCGCTTTCTGCGGGCGTCGGCTGATCAGAAATGATGAAATTATCAGTCTTTGTATAGAGGGATGCCGTTTTTTGGAAAGTGGTTAATGAATCGGAGCCGATGGAAATGACCGCAATTTTCAGGGTATCCAACTCTCTTAAGGGAAGGAGGTCATGGTCATTTTGAAGGATGGTCAAGGCTTTTTCAGTCAGCAGACGGTTGGTCAGTTCGGCTTCCCTGGGGTTGAGATCCTCATAGAGACGATGCAGGTCAATCGGCTGATAGCGATCCAGGCCGGCCCAGGCCTTGGCAGCCAGTAGTTTCTTACAGCGGGCATCGATCGCTTCCTGCGTCAGGGATCCGTTGGCGATAGCCTTTTTTATTTCCGCGATGGCTTTCGGAACATCTTCTGTAAACTCCAGGACATCCATTCCTGCCTCCAGTCCTTTGGCATCGGCCAACCCGTTTGAAAAGTAATTGGTTACCCCTTTCATGTTCATGGCGTCTGAATAAATCAGTCCTTGAAAACCGAGCTCCTGGCGCAAAAGGCCCGTCACAATGGGGCGAGACAAAGTAGAAGGCAAATGCGGGGTGGCGTCAAGTGCCGGAATACTCAGGTGTGCGATCATGGCGCCGCTCAACCCGTTTCTAATTAATTCCCGGAAGGGGTACAGCTCCACCGAATCGAGCCGGGCTTTGTCGTGTCCGATAATCGGCAGGGCGTAATGGGAGTCTACCCCGGTATCACCGTGTCCGGGGAAATGTTTGGCAGTGGTCAATAAGCCGTGGTCCTGCATTCCCCTCATATAGGCAACCGCTTTTTCAGCGACCCGATATTTGTTTTCACCAAAGGAACGGAAGTTAATAACCGGATTGTCGGGATTATTATTGACGTCCGCGACGGGGGCGAAATTAAGATGCACCCCAAGGCGGCGGGCCTGCCGGGCCAGTTGAGCGCCCATTTGGTAAATCAGCTCATCATTTCCCTGAATTGCTCCAAGGGTCAGCTGGTAGGGGTAACGCACGGTACTGTCGATCCGCATGGCCAGTCCGAATTCGGCGTCCATTGCGACGAGTAACGGAACGTTTGAAACAGCTTGCAGGCGGTTGGTGACCCGGGCCTGGGGGACGGGGCCACCCTGGAAGAAAACCACGCCCCCTACTTTGTACTCTTTTACCAGCTTTTCCACATAGTCCGGATTGCTTTTTTCCGTACCGATCAGCGCGCGTTTTACATCCGAAGTGACGGCAACCATGAGTAGCTGGGCGATGCGCTCATCGGGTGAGAGGGTGGCAAAAACCGAATCCACCCATTGGGGGTTTGCTTGCAGGAAGTCAGGTTGCCGGAGGGTCTGGGCCCCTGCGACCGGGCAGATTACGAAACTAATCAGGATGTAACTCAGGAACTTCATTAGCATTAAAATTGACTCTTTTTATTTTTTCGTTTTCCCGGAATCCGGCACCTCTAACCGACCGCCGACTACTGACAGACCACCGATAAGCCGATAACCGACCTCTGATAGCTGACCTCTGATAGCCGACTGCTGATAGCTGATAGCCGACCGCCATCACGTTCCGGCGCGTTAAATTATCAAATAAATCCAACATCAGAAATTGTTCCCCGGGGCGATGATTCCGGGAGCAGCTAAAAAACGTTGTGGTCTGTGGAAATAATTGGCCCTACTTTCGTCGTTGTTAATAAGGACGACCGGCAAAAAGGCAACATTCGTTTTATTAATGCTGCCGGGTTACAGATTTTTACTAATTTCGCCACTGTTGTCGGGGCCGGTCGTCCGGCTTGTAAAACTAATTCGAATATGTCAGTGTATGTTTAACCGCCTTTTCAGACGAAATAAAGAAGGGGCGGATTTTAAAGTTCAGAATCCGGATATCCATTCACACCTTATCCCGGGAATTGACGATGGTGCTGCTACGCTGGAGGATTCCCTGGCGCTGATCCGCAAAATGGTTGAGTTGGGTTATAGCCGTCTGATCACTACCCCCCATATTATGTGGGACAGCTATAAAAATACCCCGGAAATTATCCGGCAAGGACTGGAACAGTTGCGGGAAGCTGTTGAAAAGGAAGGGATTCAGGTACAGCTGGAGGCGGCGGCAGAGTATTTCATCGACGAACATTTTCTGAGGATGTTAAAGGACGGGACGGAACTGCTGACCTTACCGGGAAACCGGCTGCTGGTCGAGTTACCGTATTCCACTCCTTTGATGAATACTTCGGAAACATTGTTTTCCATCGTGGAGTATGGCTATACGCCTATACTGGCGCACCCGGAACGCTATACCTATTACCATCAGGACCTTCCGGTTTACGAGCGGCTGGCTGCTCAGGGGTGCCTGCTGCAGCTCAACGTGCTCTCCCTTTCGAACTACTACGGAGCCGGCGTGCAAAGGGCAGCAAAATGGCTTATAAAGGAGAAGTTAATTACTTTTCTCGGCACGGATACCCACCATTATCAGCACGTGACGGCGCTTGAAAAGGCACTTAAACATCCGGCTTTGAGGAATTATAATTTTATGAATCACACGATTTGACAGCGTTGCCGGATGGCATTTTTTTTTCAGCCTCAGGGCGCGGCACGGGTTATCCCTTTAAATATTCGGAACTCAGGTTAAAATGCAAATAGTGCAACGAGAAATAGTCGTGTGTATTTATTATTAAGACAAAATAATATTAGGAATATGGTTTTTATGCAAAAAAACCATTTTCTTTGTGCCAAATTATATTCAACCACAGGGTTTACTTTTATGCAACTACGCCATTTTCAATGCTTTAAATTTATATTTATTGCATCGCTTGTATTGCTGGTATTATCAACGATGTTCACTTCCTGTATCTCACCCAAGTCGGTGATTTATTTTCAGGGGGACACGGCAAGATTCAGTGCCGATCATATCAAACAAGAATATTATTCCGTTATACAACCGAATGACCTGTTAACCGTTGTGGTGGGAAGCTTAAATGCGGAAGCAAACGAAATCTTTAGTGCGGCCAGTGCTGCTACTGCCGGAAGCGTGAACTATAACG
This sequence comes from Telluribacter humicola, assembly GCA_040394475.1. GTDB lineage: Bacteria > Bacteroidota > Bacteroidia > Cytophagales > Spirosomataceae > JBEBSD01. The sequence goes on from JBEBSD010000119.1 coordinate 5,187, forward strand.
CCGCCGGTGCCGCGCAACGTACCCAGCCGATCGGGTACCTGGTCGATAAAAACGGGATGATCGAATTGCCCCTGGTAGGGAAGGTGAAGGTCTCGGGACTGGAATCTGCGGTAGCAGCGGACACCATTAAAGCCCGCTTGCTGTATTACCTCAAAGAACCGACCGTCGCCGTACGGAACATAAATTTTAAAGTATCGGTACTGGGTGAAGTAAACCGCCCTGCGGTGTACGGGGTGCCGGAAGAAAAAATCTCACTCCCCGAAGTGTTGAGTATGGCGGGAGACCTGACCATTTATGGTCGCAGGGATAATGTACTGGTTATCAGGGAAGTGAACGGGGTCCGGGAATATGCCCATGTGGACCTGACTTCACGTGAAATCTTTGATTCCCCCTACTATTATCTGTATAAGAACGACGTGGTTTACGTAGAACCCATCAAGGCCCGCATGACCACTACCGACCGCACCATGCAGCTGTTGCCGCTAGTGCTGAGCAGCTTGTCCGTGATTACTATTATCCTCACCCGCGTGTTATAATTTTTTTAGCTACATTCGCCATTTATGAGTACCACCGATGCCGCCTATGGTTTTCAGGAAGAAGAGGCTCCTGGAGAAAAATTTGACCTGAACGAATACCTGCGCCGTTACCTGCGTTACTGGTACCTCTTCCCAATTGGCTTACTACTGGCTGTCGTAGGAGCATATTATTATCTGAAGACAACCCAACCGGTCTATGAGGCAAAAGCGAGCCTGATGATTAAAGACCAGAAAAAGGGAGTAGGGGCGGGCACCCAGGACATCATGTCGGAATTGGGTCAGTTTACAGGGAACAAGCTGGTAGAGAATGAGATCCATATCCTGGGCTCACGCACCTTGATGGCTCAGGTGGTAAAGGAGCTCCATTTGGAAGTAGGCTATTGGGCCAAAAAAGGGCTCAGTACCCTTGATCTTTATAAAAAGAATCCGATCAGTGTGATCCCGGAGCTTGTGAATGCCTACGGCTACCTCAATCCGATGCCCATCGAGTTACTGGATAGTCTGCATTATAAAATCAGCGGCCAGGATGACATTCTGAGCTTCCATAAAACATATTACAATGAATGGGGCGTCTTCAAAGCAGTGCCCAATCCGGATGGTGATTCGTTGTATCGGGAGATCGTTGTTCGTTTCCTGGAGCCGGACCGGGTGGCGAGAGGGATGGCCGGCCGTTTAACGGTGACGCAACCAAATTTCAGGAGTACGGTGCTGGAACTGGTATTTCATGATACCTCTATTCAGAAAAGTACCGACGTGTTGAATAAGCTCCTGGATGTGTACGTAGGCTCTTCCCTGAGCGATAAAAATAAGGAGGCAAGTAATACACTGGATTTTATAGAAGAGCGACTCGGGTTGATCACCGGGGAACTCGGTGAGGTGGAACGGGATGTGGAGAGTTATAAAAGCGCCCGGGGGTTGACTGATATCGGCGCTGAGTCGAAGTTGTTCCTGGAAAACATCCAGGAAAACGATGCCAAGCTGAATGAGATCAACATCCAGATCCGGGTATTGGAAAGTGTAGATAACTATATCCGCAACAGCGCCGACAATTCGGTAGCGCCGGCCACCTATATGATCAACGATCCCGTACTGGTTTCGCTGCTCAATAAGTTTTCGGAGCTGAACCTGCAACGGGAAAAATATGCCCGCACAACCCAGGCCGGGAACCCCTTGCTGGAAACAGTCAATACCCAACTGGCCACTACCAAGCAGGCTATCTTGGATAATGTGCAGAACTTGCGCCGTGGGTTGGATCTGACCCGCCAGAACCTGGAAGGAATTAATACGCGTTTTTCGGCAGGACTGCGAAGCATTCCGCAAAAAGAGCGCGAGTATGTCGGCATCAAACGCCAGCAGACGATCAAAGAAAACCTGTACCTGTACTTGCTGCAGAAACGCGAGGAAACGGCATTGGCATATGCATCAACGGTTACGGATAGTCGCCTGGTAGATGCTCCGTCGGCAAGTTCGGCCCCGGTAAGTCCGAAAAAGGCATATATAGCGCTTGCCGCATTGGCGATAGGATTTATAATTCCTGTTCTGCTAATAAACTTATTGTTTGTACTCAACAATACGGTGCAGGGTCGGGAAGAATTGGAGCGAATTTCGGGAACACCCGTCATAGGGGAAATTGGGAAGCTGAAGCAGGCTAAGAATGCCCCGGCAGAAGAAGTCATCAAAGTAAGCAGCCGTTCGGCGGTAGCCGAACAGTTTCGAGCCTTGCGTACCAACCTGCAGTATCTGGGCGATGGTTCGTGTCGGGTGCTGATGTTTACGTCTTCTATTGGGGGGGAAGGGAAAAGTTTTGTAAGTATTAACCTGGCGGCCAGTCTGGCTTACAGCGATAAAAAGGTCATCCTGGTGGGAGCGGATCTGCGAAAGCCCACCCTGCATTTACGCTTACCCGTCCAGAATACCAAAGGATTAACCAATTACCTGGTTTCTAAAGAACCGGTGGAAACGTACATTAAGCCTTCGGGAGTTCACCCGTTATTTGACATTCTGCCTTCAGGACCCGTTCCACCCAACCCGTCGGAATTGCTGTCAAACGGAAAATTGCCGATGCTGCTGAAGGAACTGAAAGAAAAGTATGATTACGTGCTGATAGATTCGCCTCCTAACGGGTTGGTGACGGATGCGGCGTTGATCAGTGAATATGCGGAGGCAACCTTGTACCTGGTCCGTTATAACTACACGCTCCGTGATCACCTGAAGCGAATCAGGGATTTGAACCGGACCAGACGTTTTGCAAACCTGTCGGTCGTATTCAATGCTGTTAATTATGGAGCGGGCTATGGATATGGCTACGGTTACGGTGGTTACGGCTACGGTTATTATGACAATGATAAGGAGAGCAAGATGCGTTCCACGGTAAACCAATTGGGGAAATTATTAGGGAAAAGCTGATAGGGGAGTCCGAAAGATAGTTTTCATCGGACCGGGCCGGCAGGTGAAGGGAATGGAATGTCTTATTAGTCTGATGTCGGGTGCACGATGAATCTTGTCAACCTGCCGGCTTAAGGTATGGAAGCCAATTGAACCGTGACTGGAAGCGTTGGGTATTCTTTGAAAAAATGGCTGAAAAAAGTGCTGGTCACAGACGGATTTGGTTATGATTGTGAATATTTCATTAATTTTGCCCGAAGACTTGCGAAAGCTTACTGTGACCGGGAGACCGCACCCGAAAAATTCAGATACGACGTTGTAAAGAAAGATTTTCATAGATTCGCAGTGTTTTAACCATATTCTCTCTTCTTCTTGATTACCAGTAATGGGTAGTTTGTTTCGCTAGTTTAGTTCATTTGATTGAGTTCAATTGTTATTAATGACGTGTACAACATGAAATTTGCCATCAGTGATTTTTTAATTAACGGACCTTAAACTTAACAGCATGTTGATAACTATAAGGAGAATGAGAAGTAAGTTTGCATACCTTGAAGAAAAATGCCACACCAGGGAGCTTTAGCAATCGAATAAAACGGACGTTTTGTAATAGTAAATAGATGAATACCACGAAAATAGGAATTATAGGATTAGGTTACGTCGGCCTGCCATTAGCAGTTGAGTTTGGAAAAAAAAATGAAGTACTAGGGTTTGATGTCAATAAAGAACGAATCAGGCAGTTGGCAGAAGGGGTGGATGTTACTATGGAAACGGAGAAAGAGGATATAGCCGCTTCTACGTATTTGACATTTACTCACGAAATAGAGGACTTGAAGCATTGTACGGTTTATATTATAACGGTACCCACACCCATCGATCATTTTAAAAATCCGGATTTAAGTTATTTATACCAGGCTTCAACAAACGTTGGGAAACTGCTTAAAAAGGGGGATACGGTCATTTACGAGTCAACGGTTTTTCCGGGATGTACCGAAGAAGAGTGTGTCCCTTTATTGGAAAAGCACAGTGATTTGAAATTTAACGTGGACTTTTTCTGCGGCTATTCTCCGGAACGCATCAATCCGGGTGACAAGGAACGGACCCTTACCAAAATTTTGAAAATCACGTCAGGTTCCACACCGGAAGCGGCTGATTTCGTAGACGCGTTATACGCTTCCATCATAACGGCAGGTACCTACCGGGCTTCCTCGATTAAAGTGGCGGAAGCCGCTAAGGCCATCGAAAACGCACAGCGTGATATCAATATTTCTTTTGTAAATGAGCTGGCGCTGATTTTTGACCGGATGGGGATCGATACCAACGAGGTACTGGAAGCTGCCGGAACCAAGTGGAATTTCCTGAAATTTAAACCGGGACTTGTGGGAGGGCATTGCATTGGGGTCGATCCCTATTACCTGGTTCACAAAGCACAGAGTCTCGGCTATTCTCCGCAGGTAATTGCAGCAGGCCGGCTGGTTAACGACCGGATGGGCTCTTTTGTGGCTAAAAAGCTGCTAAAACGCCTGATTGCCAACGGGTTATTGATACAAGATTGCAAAATATTAATTTTAGGTGTTACCTTTAAGGAAAATTGCCCGGATATCCGCAACACGAAAGTAGTGGACATCTATGAAGAGTTGGTAGACTTCGGCTTACAACCTGAAGTATATGACCCTTGGGCAAGCCCTGAACATACGTCGGAAGAATACGGTATAGCGCTGACCCGGAGCATAGAGAACAAGCGGTATGACGGTATTATTGTGGCCGTTGCACATAATGAATTTTTAAACCTTGACATTGTCAGGCTTAAAAAAGATGCCAAATCAGTTGTGTTTGACATCAAAGGAATTTATGAAAAGGCTAATGTCGAAATAAGACTGTAAGTACACTCTATGGAATTATGACAACTAAAGATCTTTTTTTTCCAGCCATTAATCATTCCGTGAAGAACGGAGAGTTGAAACCACAAAATGCGGCTCGTTCGGAGCCGTCCGGATTGGGAGAGGCGGAATTTATGGATTTGCTTCACGCACTTGCCGGTTCGTGGACAAATGTTGCTCCCGCTGCCTTGCTTGAAGAGGGAAAACGGATGTTTAAGGCGGACAATCTTTATTTGGAGGATATTGTCAGAAAACGCCACGGACTCAACCAGTTGTTTACCAATGCCCAGGCCGCACTCAAAAACGATGGATTTTTTGCTTTCCGTATCGTTACTGCCGAGAATATTAAGAATCGCCTGCAGCAACATCAAAACACCTACTTTTTCCGGCTTTATTACCCGTTTCACTTTTTATTCCGCCGTGTAGTTCCCAAGTTACAGGGTTTCCGGAAAGCGAGCCGCTTATTGGGAATCCCTATTGACGTGTCTAAAGCCGAAATTTTAGGGCGGCTGATCTATGAAGGGTATGAAATTGTGGATGTGGAAGATCGGGAAGGGGTTACCTGGATTATCGCGCAGAACAACCCGGTAAATAAACCCAGCCTGACCAAACCCAAACCCAGCGAGGGCTTTTTGTTTCAGATGAACCGGATTGGCAAGGACGGAAAGCGGATTAATGTCTACAAATTCCGGTCCATGCACCCCTACGCGGAGTATCTCCAGGAATATTTGCATAAAAAAAACGGTCTCGACGAAGGAGGAAAGTTTAAAGACGATTTCAGGGTAAGTTCGGGGGGAAAAGTTATTCGGAAATACTGGATTGATGAACTGCCCATGTTGATTAATGTCGTAAAGGGTGATTTGAAATTGGTAGGCGTACGACCGATCAGTGAGCATTATTTTAGTTTATATCCGGACGAATTGAAGGTGATGCGGCTGAGGCACAAGCCCGGGTTATTACCGCCGTTTTATGCGGATATGCCGGAGACCCTGGAAGAGATCGTCGCGTCCGAGCTGAAGTACCTGCGCGAGTACGACAAAGCCCCCCTGAAAACGGATTTTTATTACCTGGTACAGATTTTGAAGAATATTTTCTTCAAGAGTGCCAGAAGTAAATAAGGGACCGGAATTGTTTTCAGGTTTTTGTAACACAACTTAAGAATTTAGCATACAGATATGCAGCAAGTAATAGCGCCGGTTGGGAAAATTCACATGGTGGATCTGAAAGGGCAGTACATGGCCCTTCAGGACGCAATTGATACAGCCATCCGGGATTGCATTCACAATGCGGCCTTTATAAAAGGGCCGCAGGTAGCACAGTTTGAAAAGGAGCTCGCGGCTTACCTGGATACCCGCTATGCTGTCGGCTGTGGCAACGGGACGGACGCCCTGCAGATTGCGATGATGGCCTTGGGCTTGCAGCCGGGAGACGAAGTCGTCGTGCCGGCGTTTACCTATGTAGCGGCTACAGAAGTCATTGCGCTTTTAGGCCTGACGCCCGTAATGGTAGATGTTGATCCGGATACATTTAATATTAGCAGGGCGATCCTGGAAGAAGCTATTTCACCTAAGACGCGGCTGGTTGTACCTGTTCACCTGTTTGGTCAGTGCTCTGATATGGAGGGAATCGTCAATTGCTGCCGACAGAACAACTTATTCATTGTAGAAGATACCGCGCAGGCAATCGGCTCGCAATATACCTTTTCAGATGGAACGGTCCGGTCTGCCGGAGCGATCGGGAATATTGGAACCACCTCCTTTTTCCCCTCAAAGAATCTGGGGTGCTATGGTGATGGCGGAGCGCTGTATACCGACGACGGGGACCTTGCGCAATTGATACGGATGATCGGCGCGCACGGTCAGGGAAAGAAATACCTGCACGATGTGATTGGTGTCAACTCCCGCCTGGATACGCTGCAGGCTGCTGTTCTCCTGGAAAAACTGAAACATCTCCGGCAGTATGAGCAGGCGCGACAAAAGGCTGCCGCACAATACGATGTGGAACTTGCCGGCCTGGATGCGGTAGAGGTACCGTACCGGGCGCCTTATGCTACCCATGTATTTCACCAGTATACAATTAAAGTGCCGGCTGCAGAAAGAGACGCTTTAAAAGCCTATTTGCAGGAAAAAGGAATTCCGAGTATGGTGTATTATCCGTTACCGCTTTCCCGTCAGAAAGCCTACCAGGGAATGGGACGAACGGTCGGGGAATTGCCGGTAGCGCATGAATTGTGCCAGCGGGTCCTTTCGTTACCCATGCATACAGAGCTTCCGGAAGATCAGATCAGCTACATCTCCGAAAACATTCGGACCTTTTTTCAAAACTAAGTGCTGTCCATGTCTAATTCTGTTTTTATTCATCCTTCCGCCATTGTCGATGAGGGTTGTTCGATTGGAGAGCATACCAAAATATGGCATTTTTCACATATAATGCCGGATTGCACGATCGGTACGGGCTGCAACATCGGCCAGAACGTCGTCATTTCCCCGGAAGTTGTATTGGGAAATAACGTCAAGGTCCAGAACAACGTATCGATCTACACCGGAGTAACCTGCGGCGACGACGTGTTTCTGGGGCCTTCAATGGTATTTACCAATGTAATCAACCCCCGGAGTGCTGTCAACAGAAGAGGCCAGTATTCCAAAACGCATGTGGGGCGCGGGGCCTCTATCGGAGCGAATGCTACTATTGTCTGCGGAAACGATATTGGTGAATTTGCCTTTATCGGCGCCGGTGCAGTGGTGACCAAGGCAGTACCTCCCTACGCATTGCTGGTGGGTAACCCTGCCCGCCAGATCGGGTGGATGAGCGAATATGGGCACCGGCTTGAATTTAACGAACGAGGAGAAGCCACCTGTCCGGAAAGCGGAGAAGTTTACCGGCTTAAAGACAGAAAAGTCGAAAAAAACAATAACCCCGAAGGGGTGAAATAACCTAGCCCGGGGTGAAGCCCCGACCTCCGGGACAAAGGTTAAAAACGATTAATAGCCCCGAAGGGGTGAAATAACCTA
>JBEBSD010000120.1:0-12513 GCA_040394475.1 Telluribacter humicola
CTAACTCAGCTATATGCTTAATCTAAGATGCCCCACAGAAATTTCGCTTGATCCCTGTTTATCTGATAGATAAGTTGAGCTACCTCATTGATTCTTGCGGTTCGATAAGTGTTTTCAGAAAACACGAGTTTTTCCGGGAAGATCGAACCGATAATCTCCCTTTTTTGAGCAATATCCGCCATTGAATAAGCTACATCCAGCCTTGAAAGCGTGGAAATAGCTTTTTCTATCATATTTTCCAGTTTGACTGGACTCTGGTTTTGGGTAGTCAGTTCCGTTAATCGGGCCTCCAACCTGGATAGTTTTTGCTCCGTTTCGGTCTTGATCGTTTTGTAGTCAATAGAATCAAGATCCGCCGTTAACAGTAACTCCCGTGCCTTTCTTAATCGGTCATGTAGCTTCTCTATATCTTCCAGAAGGCGCCTCTTCTCACTTTGGGAGCTCTTTGTTCGATCCGAGAATTCATACCCGACCAGTTCCCTGAATAACTGTACGGTTGCCTGTTTTGGCTTAAAGCGTTGAAGTTCGCGAATAAATGAATCATTGATCAACTGTGCAGGACACCTATAGCCACATCTGCCTTTGCAGTGATAGTAGTGATAACGGCCGTTCCTTCCTTTTGAGGTGCTCGCCGTTAAAACCCTGCCGCACCTGGGACACTCCAGAAATCCCCGAAGCGGAAACTTCTGATCGGAAAGCTGCTTCACGTTGAGGCGTTGTCTTTTTCGTTTCCCGTCGATCGCATCCTGGATGTCGTAAAACAGCGTTTCGGAAATCAATGCTTCGTGTTGCCCATCTACCAAACGGGGTTCCTCATCTTTGTATCCCTTTACCTCTATTTTACCATAGTATACCGGATTTTCCAGAGCCCGCCAAAAGCAGGTCTTGCCACACTTTAATCCCTTTCGTACTGCCTGTTTCCTGACGTCCTCCACGGAATAGACTCCTTTGGCTACTTGCTCAAATGCCCATTTAAGTAAGTCGGCTTGCGGTTGATGGATCGCTATGTATTTTTTACCTGACTCAGTAATCCGGTTGATATATCCAACAGGGGCTACGCCCATATATCTCCCTTCTTTTCTGGCCCTTCTCATGCCATGGAAAGTGTTGAGGGCCCGTCGGTCATTCTCTACCTCCGGTGCAGCGAGGTAAAAAGCAAGCATCATTTTATTTTCCGGAATGGAAAGATCGAGAGGCTGTTCGATGGCCTGAGGTTCTGCACCGAGCTTTCTCAGGATCCCGATCATTTGGTAGGCATCGCCCGCATTTCGGCTGAACCGGTCCCATTTGGTGAAGAGTATCAGATCGACCTTACCTTTCGACTTTTTCAGATCCTTTAACAATTGGGTCCAAGCCGGACGTTCGAAAGTTTTGGCTGAATGATCCTCATAGATCGCTTTCCTGATCGCAATCCGGCTAATGTCGCAGTATTTTCTGAGCATTTCCTCCTGGGCTCTTTGAGAATAGCCTTTGTCAGCCTGCTCATCTGTGCTGACCCTTACATAAAGATCCGCTGTTTTCATGGTTGATGCTGTTGACGATTTTCGGTCTCCCTGGGATCAATAGATGTATTTCCGTCCTTAAGATATTGATTTACTGCTATTTTAGTCATTTTTTGCATGAACTCCAAGATTTTTGTCGCCTGTTCCGGGGCAATATCCAACCCATCCTCATTATAGAGCTCCATGACCCTTTGAAGAGGAACCTTCCACTTTCCATTCGCCTCCATACCTCGCTATCATTTGTTGTTCAGAGAGCAAACTTGGCAACTGGAAAGCAATGGGTTGTTCTGAATGTTCTTTCCGGACTAAACGGAATCTATTTCTTCTAGTCAATCGGCCGTATCAATCCCAACCGGCAAAAAAGAGAGGATCCAAAAAGCTCGTTGTGCTATGATCCTGAATCCGTCTTAGAGATCCCTGATGAGCAGGCTACAATCCTGTATATATTTATAGCGCCCCTGGCCGGGAGTACTGTCGAAGGCATCCTGCTGTTCGGCTTGGAAGATCTTGACGAAGGAACTATGTCGGATTTTATGAGAAAGCCAGCTGTTGAAAAGGGCCGCAACTTCCGGCGCTTTAAGCTGATGAATGATATAGCCATTCCGGCAAAGTACAAAATAGAGCGCTGCCAGCCATAGCCTCCCGCCGTTCCTGTTATTGGTGAATTCATAAATACCTGCACTTTGGGTAGGAACGATCCACTTTGCCCTGACCAGCAGGCTCACGAGGTTTTCAAACTGCCTTTGTTTCTCGTGCTCGTCCTTTCCGGCCAGGATCTGATAGAAATACTCAAAGTCATTATTTTTCGCTTTTCGCGTAGTACGTGCCATGGAAAGCAGCCCGGAACCAAATCTGGCATTAAGCTCCAGGCCCCACTTTTGAATATTCAAAGCCGGATCGGAATGTATAGCGGCCGGCAACTTTTCCAGCCAGTCGTAAATACCGGTCATCATCTGCCGTCTGGCGGCGGGAGAGCCATAGTCCTCCCTGGACAGGAACCCTTCGAAAATCCGCCGGTTATTTTCCAGAAGAAAAAGAATACGGCCGGTCGTCTGACGGACCCTGCTCTTGTTTGCCTGGACTAAGTATACAAATCTTCCCTGGCGTTTTCGAAGATATTCCTGGAATTCGTCCAGGTAGCCGCTTACGTCGTCGTCGATAGCCAATGTATACCGGTTATGATACAGGATCACCATCCGGTTGATCAGGGTAAGCTCATTTCGAAGAAAGCAACCTGTCAATTCTTCATAAAGGAACTTCAGAAGCGGGTAGCGTTGATTGGTAGTAAGGTTCATGTCTCTCTCCTCGTTTCATTCCACAACTAAACCAGATACCAAGATAGTGAACTTATGCGAACATCTACTTATTCAAATTTTAGTCAGCTACAGCCGTGGCGGCATCCCAAGGGTCGACTAATTCCAACCCATCTATGCTTTTGAAATCCGAAATATTCCTGGTAATAAGGACCAGGTCGTTATTTAACGCTGAAGCTGCGATTATCGCGTCCGGTAGCTTGATCCGATGTGCCTTACATATTTCGATAGTCCTGTCAACGATAGATTCGTCCAATCCGATAACAATCGACTCTTCTACAAAATCAGTTAGAACCTTATATTTCTCCGGCGATGTATTAAACCGAAGCACCTCAATCTTATTGATAACGGAGATAATGGGCGTGTCATCGACGACGGTATGGAGAAATAGCATCCCTTGCTCGGGTAATCTTTTATCCAAATACCCGATTACAACATTAGAATCGATCAAATATCCCTTTCCCACTCCTTCCGGCTTTCCGTAATCTGATTTTGCAAATCTTCATATTCTTTGTCAGAAAGTTTCAGGGAGCCAGCGAACCTTTCCGATAGCTTCACTTTGGGTGAGCTGACCCGCTTGAGCACTTTTACAATATTAAGCGCCTCCAGGTCCTCTATTAATTTGTAAGCCCTCTCATTGTTAACCTGCAATAGTATCGTATCCATGATTTATTTATTGAAAGTCTTCCGGTTTAACAGGATCATTTTTTAGTTTCTCAATACGCGATATCTTTTTATATTGAGCCTGGCGCGTCCATTAGGTTTAACTACACCCGGCAAATCGTCCTAAAGCAGGAATGAAATATAGGCATATAGTTGATTTCCAAATTATTATACTTTCATGTTGTCGCCGTAGGGCGCAGCAGGAGTGTCGAAGTTAATAAAAATTTATGACATAACCGTATGGAGAGAAAGACGTAGAAAACCAATGTGCATAACGTTGGAACCACTAATTTTGCATCGCTTACCGAAATATTGCCGACAGCCGATTTCTGAAAGCTGACAGCCTGGCTATTCACAATTGTTCATTACCCTCTGCTTAAAGCCCTCAATCCACCGACCAATGCCTGACCCCAGTATCAGATCATAAGAAAGCTGTCAGAGACCCGCACCACACAGAGGTAGTCGCAGACTACACCCAATGGGGTACAGCTCATTGAAACGTTTCATTTTTCACTCGGTTACGTTCTCGTTCCACGGAGGCATGAGATGATATTTCCTGCTTAAGACGATTCTTCTACCAGGGGAAGACGTCCGGTCAGCAGGGAATCACCCCTCGTTGCTTATACTAGCATGTTGTTCAACCCAAGGCACATATACTAATTTACCATCTTTCAATATCCTTGATCTAATTTGACCATCGTAGCCCAATTCATGTAGCAATAACAGTTCCTGATAATAGTTTGTTAGCTGCCAGGCCTGAATTCTGGCACTTACCAATGTGGTATTTCTTTGTTTGATCCTCTCGGTATTTGTGTGTGTTATAAAATTCCTTATAGAAACTATTGCCGCCGGTCCATCCCATTCAAATTCGTTGTTTGAGATGAATGCTGAACGTATATTTATTAAATCAAGGTAATTATCGGGTATCCCTGAAGGAATATTTGCCCATGTAAGTAATTTTCTTAGTTTATCCGTGGCATTCAATTTATCGGACGCAGCCTTAAGATAATATAAATTTTCAAAGCTCGTAAGGGCCAAAACCATACAATACTCTATTTCAACCGTACTATTCAAAGAGTGCGTGTAGGTTTCAATCATTGTTTTGAGCATATCTCTCTCGACAAGGTTAAACCATTTTGCAGAAAATGATTCCCATATCTGGTTAAAATTTACAATCATTGGGCTCCTATACCAAGATTGTACATCTTTGTATGGATGGATCTTCTCCGGATGATATATCTCCCATACTTTGGTATCATTATCGAATCCGTTAAGAAAAAACAGAGAAGTCCTCCTCCCATTTACGAAACTGAGGAATACGCCGACAGCATCACATAAAGATTTAACCTGATCGTAAGAAAAACAGGATGAATCCTTTTTAGATATCTCTCCCGTATATTGAATAATATAACCGCCTCTCGACTTTACCTCATTCTGCATTTGCTCATGCTCTTCCAGACTATCAATAGTAAAAACAAAATCTTCATAAGGTATTTCAATCCTACCTGAATACATATAATAACCCCCATTATCATTAATACGTTTTACGGGAGTTCCAAATATGGCCTGTAAATTGGGTATTGAAAAAACTATTCTTGTTACTTCAGATTCCGTTATTCCAATTTTGGTTTTTAAAGCCCATCCATATATTATTCTATTCTTTGCTCGAAATGAGATGATAAACTCGCCAATAGGTTTCCCACTTATTTCGAGTACAAATTTGGAATTACCGCTATCCATTAAATCAAAGGAGTCAATTTTTGTGGAGTAAACTCCTTTGAAGTATGTTGCCGAATGTGGCGCCCACTTGAAGCAAATTCTGCCATTGATCGACACTATTAGTTCCCCCCGTTTTAATAAGAACCTCCCCTTATATATTTCAATATCCTGATTACTTCTGGACATTTTAATAGAGCTTTTCAAAGCTTCTGGAATACCTTGATTTCTTTTTAACATTTTCTTTAAGGATCAAATTAATATAGTAAGAAGATCATTCTGCTAGAATATCAATGAATTAAACTAGTAAAATGCTTAATACCCCCTATAACACAAATTTTTAAAATACAATTTATATTTCTAAATTTTGTTCAAAGTTTTGATATGTTTGACATTAATTTTTCAATTTCTATTACTTTCTGATTATTCTTTCCATATTTTTTTAAGAATATGTTCCGAGCTATTTTGAATTTTTCTTTGGCAGCTCTAAAGCTTCTTAATTCTAAAAAAATTGCCCCTAATTCTTTTTGGGTGTGAGCAACTGTAATATGCTCTTCTCCCAACTTAGCTATTTGAATTTCTAATTGTTTTTCCAACAATTTTTTCATACTACTTACATCATTCAAATTGAAATAAATATCTATCAAACTATTCCTTCTGTCTATTATTTTATCATGATCTTCTCCCATTATTTTTTCGCCGATCTCTAACGATTTTTCAAATAATGGCTTAGCCTTTTCATACAGTCCAAGTTTCATGTACTCCAATCCCAAATTGGCCTGATTGACCGCTACTAGAGGATGATTCTCTCCATAGTAATTGGTATTAAATTCTATCATGCTTTCAAATATCTCGGCGGCTTCCTTATGCGATCCTATATCGCTTAATGACAAAGCATAATTATTTCTTCTGGCCATCACTGCGGGATGATCCCTTGGATAATGTTCTTCGTCAATAGAAATAGCTTCCAATAGAAGTTCTTTTACTTTGGGATAATCTTGTAAATCCCGATAAGCTGTGGATAGGTTTGAAAGAGATGTTGAAACAATAGGATGCCTATCTCCATAACTCCTTTTACAGTTTTCTAATGTTAACTCAAGAAAATACCTGGCAGCCTCAAGTTGCTTTAAAGATCTATGAGCTAAACCCAGAGCACTGAGAGCACCAACTAGCAGGTATTCATTATGTTCAAGATACGGCAAGGTCGGCACCAATGTCGAAATTGCTTCCTCATATCTACCAAGCTCTTTAAATAGTATTCCCTTGTATACTAAGCATAGAATAAAATTCTCTTGGTGCTTAATTGCTTCGTATTCTTTTAGTAGGTTGTCTATTATAATTAACGCCTGGGAATATGACCCCATGTCTCTATATGCAAAGTGTAAATTCACCTTCAACATTCTTACTTTTTCATAATCTGGGAATTGCTTTATACACTTCTCTAATGCCTTTTCCGCTAGCGTAACGCTATAGAGAGCCTTACTGGGAGAATTTTCAAGACTTAGTCTTAATTTACTAATCAACGAATCGACTAACGGCAGTGCTTCTTCCCATTCTAATTTGCTCTGGTAAGAGATCTCCTGAACCAACCGATGAACCCCCACTTTATTTCCAACTTCCTGTAGCCAACCCTTTCGTATTAAGGAACTAATAGCTTCATTAAATGTCTTTCTTTCCTCTGGTTCATTCTTTTGCAGCCATTGGGCTAGTTGTTCATGTACCTCATAAAGTTGTGGAGGTAATAACGTAAATTGCTTTAACAAACTTGTCTCCCGTACACTGAGGCCGGACAAATCAAATAGCAACATTAGGTGAAGAAACACCTCCGTCTCCTCCCCACTATGTTCTGTTTCGATTTTTCGTTGCAGGTCCGGATCGTTTAGTTCCCTTGCTCTCACTTTTTCCGAAAGCTGCTCAACTGAGATAGCGCCGTAATGTTCCTTCAGTGTTTTAGCAAAGAGCTCAATAGTCAGAGTATGATAATCGATGGCTTCAAGAAGCTTTTCTATAGCCTTACTATTAGAAGGGTAGGGATAATAGAAAAGGAAAAGTTCCCTGGCTTCAGAGGGCTGCAATTTGTCCAACGGTAGAATTGAGTAACCTGTTAGTCGTTGCCTCGAGGTAATCAGGACCTGCCAATTGGGAGGAACGGGTAGTGCGTGACGTATTTCCGGTCTCGCAAGTTCCTGGTCTGCATTATCAATCACCATAAGATTTTTCCCCGGGAGATTCCTTAAGGCATTCATTATCAGGGAAAATCGTTGAGAACTATCTTCTTCTTCAAGATTGAAGGGTATTTTCAAATTGGTAAAGAAAAGGTGTTGGTGGGCTACGATATCCGTAAAAGATGTTTGAAGACCGCCTTCCGGTAGGTCGTTACCCTGTTTGGCCGAATCGATCCATAGGATATGACTATAGCTGCTCTTTTTGCGTTGAACAAAAATTTTGGCAAGGGTGGTTTTCCCGATTCCGCCCAGTCCGTTCATCAAAACCACCTTTGAACTGCTTTGAAGCTGGTCTTCCAGCCTCTTCAAATCTTCCTCCCGCCCTATAAACTCGGCACCGGGTGAAGGTATTATATTAAGTTCGTGAGGGACAAGCCGTGGTGTTCTTTCAGCTATACCGCCTGCTATTTTGTCTAGTTTCTCCTCGATTCGGTATAACTGAGAAAAAATGTCGCTAACCGACCCAAGGATTTTAGCAGATTCCGTTTCTATAGCACTTTCGAAGGCCGAAACAATTTCAGCGGTGTGGGTTGGAACACCATCCGCGCGTAGCTCTCTTATTCCCTCTAAAATCCGTTCCTGACCTTCCAAAATCTCTTTTTGACTTTTCAATCCTTCATCCAGAATCCAAATCTGGAATGCCTTGAATGCTTTTTCGTTATCCGTATCTTTAAGAGCTTCCTTATAGGCAAGATCAAACATCACTGGCAATTGCTCTCTGAAAAAATGCACAAGTTTCTGCCACTCCGGGTCGCTTGTCTCTACTCCGGAAACAGTAAATAAATATTCGGTTAGTTGGTCGAAACAGCTATCCGGTTCTCCGGCTAAGATGGCTTCCAATTCCTCCTTTTCGAACGGATCCTGTAATTTGAATTTAAGATCCTCCTCCAAATTATCCAGAACCGTTTCAATCCGATCCAAGGGATTTGGATTCAAACGATTCCACAGGCTAAGGTGTTGTTCTTTTTTTAACCGATCGATATAAAGGCGACGGATAAAGCCTACTGCCCGTATCAAGACTCCTTTGATTAGTTTGTCCAGATCGCGGTTTGTATTGCCAGGATGAGGTTTAAGCAGAAACTCTTTAAACTTATTATACTCCAAAGAAGCTACCAGATGTTCAGCCAAATCGGGTGCAACGGCTTTGGCAATTTCTTTGCCGGCGGATAGGACGGAACCAATGCCCTCTGCTGGAGCAACAGCCACGGCAACTGCCCCCTTGACCATGAGACCGAGTATTTTAGGAATATCTGATGCGCTGTACATAGAAAAGGGAATTGACGACAACTTTGGCTTTGAAACATCTCACTAAAAATACAAAAAACGATGGTTCAGTTCACACTTTATCTCTTATCACTCAAGCTTATTCGCAAAATGATCATTATACCATGTCTCAAAGTGGGGGAAGCAAGTACCGCAATTATTTTGTTACTATATCAATATAAAATATAAAAATTATCGTACTTTATCTAAAAAAGCGGCAATTATAATCTACCTTTGATAAAAACCCGATAAGTACGTAAATGAGCCAGTTCGACTACATAAAGGATATCGCCCGGTATGGTCTGGAAAATGACCAGGAAAAGCTTATGTCCTCACTAAACGAGCTGATCGACCACTCCAAAAAATCCAATAAGGTCAATTTTGCGATACAGCTTCAGTCTATCCTTAAAGAATCGCTTCGGCAGCAGCAGACCGGCGGCCTGACCAAATTCGGTTCCAATGTCTACCAACAGCGAATAGAAGACCGCGAAGTCGGCGACCTGATCCTCGAAAAGCTTACTTCCGATTACCGTTTCGACAACCTGGTGTGTACTGTCAGGATCAGAGAACAACTTGATTACTTTGTAAAAGAACACCGCTCCGCCGACCTGCTCCGGAAATATGATCTGCCCGTTTCTAACAAAATACTGTTACACGGACCGTCAGGTTGTGGGAAAACACTAACCTCTTATGTGCTGGCCGGAGAGCTGGAAAAAATGATGCTGGTGGTGAACCTGGGAGCTATCGTGTCCTCCAAGCTGGGTGAGACCAGTAAAAACCTGGCCAGGGTATTCAGAAGGGCCGCCTCGGAGGATTGTATCATTTTTATAGACGAATTTGACTCACTGGGAAAGGTAAGGGACTATAGTCAGGACCATGGCGAAATGAAACGGGTGGTGAACACCATCCTGCAACTTTTTGATTACCTCCCCCAAAATAGCATTGTAATAGCCGCCACCAATCAACGCGACATGGTGGATGATGCCCTGTTAAGGCGGTTTGATCTTAGCATCGAATTCCCCCTACCTGATGAAGACAAGATTCGTGAACTTGTAGCCACTACACTTAAGAGCGGTCGCTTTAAGTTTGACAAACCCAGGTCTACAGCCCGGATCATGAAAAATGCATTGGGGCTGTCGTACTACAGTATCCAGAAAACCCTTGTTACGGCTATTAAGAGAAGTATTTTTCAGTTAGCCCGGGATAAAGAGACTCCCCTTCACATTACCATCGACACCGGGATATGGGAGACCTTGGTTGGCGAAGAAAAGGCTGCTTTGCTAAGAGCATAATCCGTGTTTACAATTCTATTTCTTCCGTAGCGTCTCCTTCAAGCGCAACAATCTGCTCCACTTCATTGATTGCGAGCATTTCATTGTACAGTCGTCCAGTCAATCGCTTTTGGGGAAGGGTCTCTTCAATGGTTATCGCCATAGAGAAGGGATGTTCCACCTTATATTTATCCGCAGAGAGAAGCTGCTTATTCAGAAGGCAATGAACGGCCAGCTTAAGAGTAGAGGTTTCATCCAGCAGGTCTTGCACATTAATCACAAAACTTATCTTCTGCACATTAGAAGCCGGAACCGGTTTTGTACGCCATCGGTTGTTTTGCGACCAGGACTTCTTAAGCTTGGATTTCAGTTCTTCTTCGCTCCTAAGGATTTCCTCACCGGTATGATTTCTGAAAATAGCAAAAGCCATTTGCTGAGGGCAATACGCCGCCTGATTGTTATAAACAGGGTCAAAGCTGAAGCATAGCGTTGCAGTGACACGGAGTATACGATTCTTCTTGCCAAGGTTAGTACTTGTCAGGTAAGCCGGGAAATGAATCGGGATTACCTTCATTTCTCCCGGATTAATTTTATCCTCAATAACAAAAGTAATAGTGTTGTCATCAGACGTAGTACTTTTGTCAGGATTTACCAGGCCATGACCTGCTGTCCGTTTTAGCAGCCTCTGAACGGTTGCGTCAAAACGGATAGCATCCAGCGAAGCACCATTTACAATAAGTGCTTTTATTGTCTGCGCCCGCAAAGCCGGATACGTTTTTTGTATCCTGGCCGCGATGTTCGCCACCAACGGAGTCGAAAAACTGGTTCCCACCTTTTTATAAAAGCCCATTGCCGGATTAGCCGAGAGTACATCCATGGATGCTCTTTCTCCTTCACCAATAAGAGGCCCAGCCTGTTCGTAGTCACCACCGTATTCGATCACATCAGGCTTAAAGAGACAAGGGTTCTTTTTGGTAAAAATCTTACCTGGCTCAGCATACTTCTCCAGATCGACATGACCTTTTCTGGTGTACAACGCTGGAAACTCCCTGCCGTTGGAAATACCGGCAAAAATACCTTCGGCCAAGTTTCCGGCAGCCGCGCCCACCGTCACATTGTTCATACTCTCGGCCGGAGCGCACAGGTTGGTTTCATCCAGTTCGAAGTAAGCAAGCCGATAGCTATTTTGCACATTGGACGCCTGGCTGTTGTTAGCGGTGCAAATAAAGATAAGGCAATCATTTTCCTGGGCAAATTTATCGAGCTCGTATGCATACCCGGATATGTTTTCATTGGTAGCTCTACATCCAGTGTAGCATGTGGTAAGTACAAACAACCTGATGGCTGGGTATGCAGCCTTGGCTCTTCTCAAAAGATCCAAAACCGTGAAGGAAGACAAATAGCCTGTATCCCCATCCAATATTTTCATAGAGATAAGCCTGGCATCGGCTGTTATTCGGCCCCTATAATCCATATTATAGGGTGTTCGGCCCAAGGCTGCAAGTGAGGCAACCGCAGTGCCATGACCAAATCCACCGTTGGCATTGTCTGTAAACGGGTCAAAGCCGGGAACGGAAAGAGACCGGTCTTCTTCCAGTATTGAAACCAATGGTGTGAAACGGCTGATACCGGTGTCCAATATACCTACCAAAGGTAAGTCTTCATCCGGATTGGCTATTTCAAAACCGTAACCACGCTCCACCGTGTTCAATTGGGAAGGACGTACCACAGCGGACAACGCGGATGTGATGCTGCGGAGGATATCAAAATTCCTCGCGATTTCTACAACGGTGTCGGTATCCGCACCATATACTTCCAATACCTGAGAGTCTCCGATTAATCTATGTGCACATCCCCTGGCAGCGAGGTAATTTTGCAGTCGGGTGTAGATGTCGCCTACCTCGCCGAAAGGGAGGGCGAATTCTGTCAATTGGAAGTTCAGAAGCGGCTCAGACTCCTCAATGCCTATAATATCGTCTGTGGTGAGTAGTTGAAAATCATTGATGTATCTTATTTTCCCGCGGTAATGTACCTGTTCATCTCCGTCCGATTCTCTCCTAACAAAATTATGTAAATCCTGAAGGAAGGATTCAAACAGATTGGTATCTCTTACTGCGAACAGTACCTCTCTGTTGAACCCCGAAAAATGAATTCCTTCCAGGCCGAAATCAGTGAACCATTCCTGGAAATATCCTGGTATATCAAATGGACCATGGAATTTTACACTGATATAATCTATGTGGGCGGGGATACTCAAACGCTCGTTCCTTTCTTTTCGCCTGGTTTGCAAATCATTACCCAGCCGTATCAGTGACCCTCTGAACCTCTCAGCCATCAATCGATAGTCAGGTTCTTCATTGACCTCCTGGTCTTCCTGATCCCCAACGCCGTAGTTGAAACGCATCCTTACTGACGTCTCCTTTTGATTCAATGTGTTGAGTTTGATATGTGGTCGAGGGGTGGACATGAGTATGATAGCTGGTTCATAATTGTTTAATGAATTAGTTTAAGGGCATCTCTCAAAACTAGAAATAGTGTTATTTTGGTTGAAAATGATTAT
>JBEBSD010000121.1:0-12429 GCA_040394475.1 Telluribacter humicola
GTCGAACCCAGGAGCTGAGTCCACAGCTATCGGCTTTCAGCTATCAGCTATCGGACAAAATACGATGGGTGAGCTGAGTCGAACCCGGGAGCTGAGTCCACAGCTTTCAGCTATCGGAAAAATACGATGGGTGAGCGGGGTCGAACCCAGGAGTCGAACCCGGGAGCTGAGTCCACAGCTTTCAGCTATCAGCTATCGGACAAAATACGATGGGTGAGCTGAGTCGAACCCGGGAGCTGAGTCCACAGCTTTCAGCTATCGGAAAAATACGATGGGTGAGCGGGGTCGAACCCAGGAGTCGAACCCAGGAGCTGAGCCGAACCCAGGAGCTGAGCCCACAGCTATCCGCTATCGGCTTGTGTTGTTTGTATGAATGAAATAAAGGCAAGGATTATTTAAACTACTACTATGAAAAAGAAACTAATCGTCTCACTCCTGATAGGGATGCTGGCACAGTCTTACGGATCGGGGCAGGCCTTAATGGGCTTAAGATACCTGGAAGCAGGGAAGGCCACAGTCATTGTGAATCCGGGCGGAGGAGCCTATGCCGGGATTAACCTTGCCGGCGCTTTTGTATTGCTGAAATTCTATGATCCTTCGGATAACATTCAGTATGTTTCCAATACACCCGCTCCCGGCCCGAACGGGGTTCCCTATAACGCGTTTGTCAACAGAACCCGCAACGGAAACTACACCTATCTGTTTATCGAATACAGCGCCGGGACGCATACCCTGGGGCCGGCCTGGTCGGGGAATTCAACCTTTGAGGTGAATACGATAACGTTTACAGGGGACGTTTACGGAACAACAACGGTGGAGCTGGCGCCGGATGAGGATCCGTTTGCCATCAGTGTGCTGGACAGCTACTTCGATCCGGGGACATCGGAATACATATACGGGTCGGACTTCTTTCCGCCTGATCCTATCATCACAGGTTATTTCTCTACCGCTCTTCCGGTTACCCTGGCGGCTTTCGAAGCCGTTAAAGAAGGGCCGGCTGCCTCTTTAAACTGGTCGACTACCGAAGAGACGCAAAGCAGTCATTTTGAAGTGCAGCATAGCATCGATACGCGTATATGGTCGGCCGTCGGGGAGGTTTCGTCACACGGTACCAGCAGCGTGTTGAAGCACTACACCTTTACTCATGTTATGAAGCCCGGCCGGGTCAATTACTACCGGCTCAAAATGGTGGATCTCGACGGGTCGTATACCCACTCCGGAATCGCTTCGCTGCTGGATGAAGGGGCTGTCACTGCAATGACCGTTTATCCGAACCCGATCGGGAAAGACAAAAAGGAAGTGTCGCTAAAGCTTACCGGGCTTCCGGCAGGCGGCTACACCGTGGTGCTCCGGGGGATCACAGGGAAAAAAATACTCGAACGGGAGCTGCACTGGGATGGCGCTACTTCCCTTTCGTTTCAGGTAGGCGGACTGCCCGCCGGCATATACCTGCTGAAAGCGGGGCTGGAAGACCGGACGTTTTTCAGCAGGCTGATTGTAGAGTGACGGTGCCCGGTAGGGCTGTGAGGGCGGCCTGGTCAGACGGGCCACCTGATCTCTCGGTCAGTTCCACACCATTTAACAAGTGCGGGGGGCTCAAAGCCCCCCTTTTTCAGCGTCGGTAGTCAGTCGGATACGTACACCGAATCCGGCTGGACGACCATAAATGAATCGATGGCGATCTGGCTGGGTTTATAGACCGATTGATAATACACCGTCGTTTCTTTTTTGACCGGCAGGACAAGTGTTGTGCTATCGGGGTGCAGGTAATATAGACGTTCGGTGTCCATATTGTCGGTATAACGCAGGCGGGTCGATACATGCACCGTGTCAGCTGCTCCCCAGGAAAGCGTCAGCAGCCGGGTCGTGCTGTCGTAGGTTGCCGCGTTGACCGGGCGGTTGAGCAGGGTGTTCTGGTATTTGCTGCCATAGACGCTTACCGCAGTGATTTCCTTTGGAACCGAACGGTTGCCCGCGTCATCATAGGAGTAGATGGTGAAGGTATAGCTGGATTCGGCTATTTGCGGGATCAGCAGCTGGATGGTATCTCCTGCCTGGTACCCGGATGCGTCGACCGTTATCGAGTCGGAATGCGTATTCCAGAACACTTTGTATTGTTTCACGCGATTATCTATTCCTTTTACCCAGGTGAGCAGGAGCCGTTCATTACCCGGTTTGGGCTGTACATTTTGGGCGGAGGCCGGGTACACTTTTTCTCCGTCCCCTATAAAAGATTTGTACTCGTCCCAGTCTTTGCAGGAAATAATCCCGGTGAGGGTCATAACCCCTATAAGGATCGTATAAAATTGCTTGTTTTTCATATGATTCATGGTTTATTGTGGAGAGCCCCAGAACGTAATTTCCATGGCATGGAAGAAATCGGTGTTTCCCCAGTTTTTCACGATTTCCATACGGATATACCGGACCGGCGGTGCGCTAAGTGGAAAGATAAACTCTTCTCCCAAACCGTCTGTACCCATCGCGTGCAGCCGGTCGTCTTCAGTGTTCTGGCCGGTTGGAAGCCCGGACGGTTTGATGGAATGGCAATGCAGCAAGGTGGTCCAGCCTTCCCAAGAGCCTGAAGGATTGGGAGCTACATCGCTTCCGTACAGCACAAATTCCTTGGGGTTGCCATGCATGTAGAGGTAATCGCCGGTGCGCTGTAGTAGTTTGAACCGACTTAGTTTCGCCGTCACGCCCAGGTCGAAGGTGAACCGGTGGGGGCGTGGTTCCCCCCCTTGCAGGGTATGGAAGCCTGTTCCAAGATTGTTGTCCCAGAAGTTGGTCATCACCCAGCCCCAGCCGGGGCCCTGATCCAGCGGAAGGACATAGGGCCGGTACTTGGTCTTGTCCAGGCGGGTTTCGAACATGGGGGTTATTTCCTGGAAAAGCGTGTCGGAATAATTGTTCCAACGGTCTTTTACATACACCCCGAATGTGCGGGGTGTTGTGTCGTACCCCCTGACAGAAAAATTCCCGGTTTGATTCTGGGTATAAAATGACTCTACCGGAATGAGGTCGCCGTTGGCATCTTTCGTTACTACTACCAGCGCGATTTTGGCCTGTTCCGGATTGTCAAACAGTACATTGACCCCTCCGAAATCATCCATCAGCTGGATCGTGCCGGCGACATTCCGGTAAGCAGGAGTAGTAGGATGTACCTTGACGTTCAGCGGATCCGATTTTACTTCACTTTTACTCACCGTATACAGGGTTATATCGTATTCCCCTTCCTTGTGAAATCCGTCTACATACAGCGTGTCATTATACCGCGACGTCTTGGCTTCCCGTTGTACCTTGTTGGTTTCATATTCCGCCAGCACATACTGGAGGTTAGGGTCGTCCGGAAGCTGGTACGTAATAACGGCTGCGCCCGATTTGTTCTCTACTTTTACACCGGTCACATTTGCCGGCTTGGGTCCCCCTTTTTCGATGGGAGAATGTTGGTTGAGGTCATCTTCCGAACACGAGAGCGTCAGGAAGGCAAGTCCTCCGAGTGCGATAAGCAAACAACCTGTATTTTTCATATCATACTGCATTTTAAATAGTTACCAGCCCGGGTTTTGAACCAGATTGGGGTTGACCACAATCGAATTTTCAGAAATGGGCCACAGATAGTGTTTCGATGTAAAAGCGGGGACGTATAATTGCCTGACCCGGTAGTAGTTCGCAGCTGTTTCCTGTTCGAGGTCCCAGCTCTTGATGGGCAGGTTGAGGTAGGTGTCGGCTGTTTTCCAGCGTAAAAGGCTCCAGAACCGTTTCCCTTCAAATACCAGCTCGATCATTTGTTCCCGTTGTATGATCTCCCGCAACCCTTCTTTGGTAGTGGGTTTGGCGGGGTTGCGCGAGTAGCGGTTCCAGCTTTCCGTCACGCCCGCGAGGCCGGCGCGTTTGCGGACCGGGTCGATCCACTGATAGACGGCTTCTCCGGGGCCGTTTACTTCATTAAGTGCCTCGGCATAAAGCAGGTACATCTCCGAAAGCCGGATCACCGGCCACGGGTAGGCGATCGCGGTATAGCTGTTGGAACTGCTTCCGTAATCATTTTTGTAATTAACCAGCTTTTTGGCCCAGTAGCCGGTAACCGAATAAAGGGAAGCACCGAGCCGTGCACCTCTCTGCCCGCTTTTCCCTTCCAGGAACCAGGTTTTGTTATCGTTGAACAAGCCGTTTCCGTACCAGACCCCGCCATCGAATCCGAGGCTGGCATAAAACCGGGGTTCCCGGTCAAAGTTGAGCTGGATCGTTTCATAGTCTTTTTTGATATAATAGCGGTAGTCATCGCTTCCTTTGCGCAGCGCTGTAAACCGCTCGGCAAAATTATATTGCTTGTCTTCTTCAATGGGCACCCCGTTGCTGCTGTAGAACATTTCAGCAATATGAATAGGAGGGGCCAGCATGGAGCGAACGGTTTCATTGGTGCTGGGAGGATGGGGAATCGCCCCCGGATCTCCGGATGTCAGTCGCGCCATGGCCAGGGCCTGCACACCGTCGGCCATCGCATTGGAGGCTCCCCAGATAGTCTCGGGGTTCCATTTGTCGGTAATGCTGGCCCGGATATTCATCGTCAGCCGGGTGGAGTCACTCATGGTTTCTCCTGAAATGGGCTGGTAGTAATACAATGTTGCGCCCACACTATGAGCCGCATCAATCGCTGTTTTGCAGGCTTCTGCCGCCAAGACCCATTTTTCGGGATCGTAGGTGGTATTGAAAAGAGATTTCCCCTGCTTGTCTTTAATAGTCGCGTATTCGGTATTGCCGTTGAAAAGCGGACTGGCGGCGGTCACCAGTACAATGGCTTTCAGACTCAGGGCAATTGAACGCGTGGCCCTCCCCAATTCGGAGGCCTCGTTCATGATCCGGTCAGGAAGGTCGGCCGCGGCTTCGTCCAACTGCCCGACGATGTAGGCGACGACTTCATCGGTCGAATTGCGGTACATCCGTACTTCTTCGATAGAAGCAGACACGGGAAGGCTTTCCGTGATAACCGGTATCGGGCCGTACATCCGGAATAAATAAAAATGATAATAGGCTTTCAGGAATTTTACCTCCGCAATCCACCGGTCGCGCTCGTAGTCATACAAATCCGGAACATTTCCGATGTTTTCCAGGAAAATGTTGCATTCCCGGATCGCCTCAAAGTAGGCTTTCCCCCCGTTTCCGCCGTCCCAGTAGTTGGCCAGCGGGCTTACTTTGTTTTGCTCACCCCGCGGAATCCGGTTAAGGCCGATGTCGAAGTAATGCGTACTTGGATAGGGCGCTGTAAATTCATCGCCGGCAAAGAAACCCGGATCGGAACCTGTATTTCCCAGAGCCGGTAGCTTGTTGTAACAGGTAAACAGGTATTTTTCCGCTTCCGAGCGCATCCGGAAGGCATATTCAATGGTACCGATACCGTCCGGAGTAACGTCCAGAAAACCTTTACAGCTGTAGATTGCCGTCAACAAGACTGTCGCAACCGTTATTTTCAGAGAGTAATTTTTCATAGTTCTTACTTGCGTTAGAAATTCAGATTGATCCCGACATTGATCACTCGCTGAATGGGATAAGCCAATCCGTTGCCGCCCATTTCCGGATCCCAGAGGTTGAATTTGCTGAATGTCAGGAGGTTGTTGCCACTCACATACATCCTGAAATTGCTGATCTTGTATTTGCTGGTAAAATCGGCCGGGATGGTGTACCCCAGTTCAAATGATTTCACCCGTAGAAAGTTTCCATTCCGCATAAACCAGGTGCTGGTTTGATTGTTGTTGGCAATAGGAGTCACTGATAAACGGGGCCAGAGTGCGTAGATGTCCCTCTTCTCCTCCGACCAGTGATTGTCGGCATAGGCTTGCAGCAGCGCATTTTCGGCTATAAATCCGTTATTGATCAGGTTGTTCGGATCATCGTAGTTGACGAAAGGCGCGGTCGCACTGGGATTGATCCAGAACGAAACCCTTGCCAGGCCCTGAAAGAATACGGAAAGATCGATGTTTTTATAACCGGCCGAAAATCCGAACCCGTAGGTGATTTCCGGTGTGGTAGGATAACCTATCGGGACCCTGTCCAGGGCGGTGATCTCTCCATCGTTATTGACATCCCTGAACTTGATGTCACCTGCCTGGTATAACCCGAAGTTTTGACGGGGGGAGTTCGCTACATCGTGTTCATCGATAAAGAGGCGTTCGGCAATGTATCCCCAGGTCTGGCTGATCGGATGGCCTACGCGCGACAAGTACCGGTCGGTGTATTCGGGTTCTTCGTATTTGACAAATTCGCTCATTGCCAGCGTCAGGCTTCCCCGTCCCATGAACCACAGGTTGTTGCCGAAATTTTCGGTATAATCCAGGCTCATGTCGAGTCCTTTCGATTTTGCTTCCCCGACATTGGCCATGGTGGCGGCTGCCAGTCCCATCGTCGAAGGGATCGAGGCGCGGTTCATCAGGATATTGCGGCGGTGTTGACGGTACACTTCGGCAATGACGTTGAGCTTGTCGAAAAAGTTGAGCTCCATCGCGACATTGCTCTGAATGGATTTTTCCCAGGTAATATCGAAGTTGGGATACCTGGCGATCGATACGCCGTTGCGACGGTAGGTGTTATCATACCCGAAAACCGCCCCCCGTTCAATATTATCCAGGTTGACGCTGGACAAATAAAAGAAACGGTCTTCCGTCCGGCCGATGGCATCGTTTCCCACGAGTCCGTGTGACCCCCTGAATTTTAACAGTTTCAGGACATTGTTGTCCGGAAAAAAGTCCTCATTGGATACGACCCATGCAAGTCCGGCAGTAGGGAAAAAGCCGAACTGCTTGTCTTTGTAGAACCGTTCCGAGCCGTTGTACCCGAAGTTGAATTCAGCAAAATACTTATTGTCGAACGAATAGGCAGCTCTTCCCGACAACCCGAGATTCCGGTGGGGCAGTGAGGACTGGACATCAAATGCAGCTGTGGTGGCAAGGCTTTGCTGAATGGTATAGATCAGGGTGCCCCCGAGGTTGTGTTTTTCTTTGAATTTCCGGCTGTAATCCAGTGTCAGCTGCCCGTAAAGATTGGTGCTCAGGTTGCGTTGAGGAGATCCCAGCGGGCGGATGTCTTCATACGCGGCCGGCCCTTCCAGTTCATTCAGATGGGTCAGCATATAGGAGTCGCTGAGTTTGTCGTAGAGCCCGACATTGTAGAAATAAGGACCGTAAGCCCTGGAAATATCAAAATAGGCATAGCGGTTGGTACTGAAAAGCCCTCTGAATTTCAACCCTTCCGTAATGCCTGCCAGGTTTTGGTTCAATTCAAATTGCGCCAGCATGCGGGATTGAGAATATTCCTTGTATCCCTTCAGCATTTCGGCATAAGGATTCAGGTAAAAATTGGTTCCCGACCGGTAATTCCCGAAAAGGATATGATGGGAGGCAATGTTGGCAGAATCCGGGGCATAGGAAGGAGCGAACAGGGAAGGGCTGCTGCGCAGGGCCTTTTGATACATACCCGTTCCGCCGTCCACCGGTCCTTTGTAGTCATCGAATATGCCGTACATACGTACAACCAGCTCGGTGCTGTTGGTCAGCTGCATGTTGACATTGGAGCGTAACTGGTAGGAGTTAAGTTTGACGTTGCTATTGAAATTATTACGAGGGTCGACATTCAGGATACCGTTGTCGATATTGTAAGTGCCTGCAACATAGTATTTGGCGATCTTGCCTCCTCCCGTCACGCTCATATTGGCCCGCTGGTTGAAAGTCCGCTCCTTGAACATGAGTTTGAACCAGTCGGTAGCAGGGTAGACAAAAGGATTGTTTCCTCCCTCCTGAATGCGGTCGATCTTGTTTTGGGAATAATGCAGCTGTGCCAGCGGGTCCCGGGTGAGCTGTGCCTCTGTATAGAGCTGCATATGGGTGATCGGATCGGCAATCTTTAACCGCTGCGTGGGCTCCGACATTGCACTCTCCATGCGGACATTGAGTCTTGCAGGGCCTTCTTTCCCTTGTTTGGTCGTGACGAAAATGACCCCGTTTGCCCCACGGGCTCCATAGAGGGCAGTGGCGCTGGCATCTTTCAGGATAGAAAAGCTTTCGATATCATCCGGCTGCAGGCGTGCCAGATCGGTGGTGGTAAGCTCAATGTTGTCGATCAGGATCAAAGGCTGCCCGCTTCCGTTTCCGAAGGTCGTGACCCCCCGGATAAAAAAGGACGCATCGTCGGCGCCCGGTTCGCCCGAACGCTGATAGGCAATGACGCCCGAAAGCCGCCCGGCAAAGGAGGTGGTCAGATTGCTGGAAGGAATTTTCAAATCCTTGGCATTAACGGAAGTGACCGACCCGACGACTGCTTCCTTACGCTGTTTTTGCCCGAAAGCGGTGACCACCACTTGTTCAAGGGTTTGGTTGTCGGCTGTCATGATGATGTCGAGCTGGGTTTTCGTCCCGACGTCGACTTGCTGGGTGACATACCCGACATAGGAAAAAGTCAGTTGGACGGCCCCTTCCGGAATGGACAGGCTATAAAGTCCTTCTATATTGGTGACGGTTCCGCGGGGTGTGCCCTCAACCATGATGTTAACGCCCGGCAGCACCTCGCCGTTTTCATCCGTTACCTTTCCCTGAAGCGTCCGGTCAAAATTACGAATCGGTGCAGTGGGTTCCAGCGCAACCGTCGGGGTGATCCCCGGCAGGGAAGGGGGAAGCTCGCGGTAGGGCCGTTCGTCAAGAGGGGCAAGGCCGGTCGGTTTTGCGTTTTTTTCTGCTTTGATCTTGACGATGATGGTCTTACCCTGGATGGTATAGCCCAGGGGCTGGTTCCGGAAGGCTGCCTCCAGAACCTCCTGCAGGGGTGCCTTTTTCATGTCCAGGCTGACCGGAGAGGCTTTTCGAAGCATTTCCAGGTCGCAAACAAAAAAATAGCCAGTTTGCTTTTTGATGGTTTGCAGGACCTCCAGGAGCGTGGCATCCTTTTTTTGAAGCGATACTTTCTGCGCATTGGACGGCTCTGCCAATACCTGGAAAGTTGCAAGCATAATGAGCAATGACGTCAGCTTCATGGTTCGTACAATTTTTCGAAGGCGACTATCCTTTCCTTTGCCGCCCCGGACGAGCCCGGAGGTGCAACGTATTGGGATATACGACGCCAAGTGGTCTGTTTTGACCCTGCGTAAAAATTTCATAATTTTGATGATTGGGTTAATGTGTAACAATCGTTTTCAGATGAGTGCCAGGATTAATCCATTAGTAGACCGGGTACGTTGCGAGCGTCCCCGGTTTTTTTGGATTTTAGGGGTTGGTTCAGGTAGAATCTTGTGTCATTGTGTTCGTTGGATAAGGTTGCATAAGTCAAAGGTTTTAGTGAGTTGCCACATCAGGAATTAGCCTTCACGATTATTTTCCTGCCGGTTATTTCGAATTTGATCCCTCCGGTGAGCTCGAGCAGCTGAAGGACCTCCGATACATTGTTATGCCTCGAAATAGTACCGATAAACGCTTTGCTGGAGGCGTTTCCGTCATACTCGATTTCAAGGTTGTACCAACGGGCAATTTGCTTCATGATGTCCTGAATGTTGCCGTTAAATTCAAACCGTCCTTCTTTCCAGGCAGTTACGCCTTCGGCATCGACATTCGTTACGGCAATCGGTCCGGTTGAAAGCGGCACCTGTGCCTGCTGTCCGGGAGAAAGTATGCGGACGGTATTTCCTTGCTTAACTTCTACCGACCCGGTAAGCAATGTCGTACGGATCAGCGGTTCATCGATATAAGAGGAAACGTTGAAATGGGTACCCAGCACGGTAATCTCCATGTTTCGTTTCGTAGGAAGCTTTACGACAAAGGGATGCGCCGCGTCCGGAAGTATTTCGAAATAGGCTTCGCCGGTAATTTCCACCTGTCGCCTGATACCGGTAAACGCGGAAGGGAATCGCAGGCTGGAGCCGGCATTGAGCCATACTTTGGAGCCATCGGGAAGCACTACGCGGTATTGCCCCCCGAGAGGCGTTGAAACGGTATTGTAACCCTGTTCTCCGGAATGGCTGCTGTAGGTAAGCTCCCCTCTGGCTGTATCTACGGTAACACCCCGGTAAGCAGCGAGGTCTTCATGGGTGACCGCCTCCAGATCGATCACCCTGCCGTCAAAAAGTGAAAGCCGCGCCTTTTCCTTTCCCGGGAGGAAGTCTGCCCCGTATTTGGTCGGCTGAATAGCGCCGATAGCAGGCAGATCGGAAGCGGCATACCATTCGTAAAGACCCAGGAGCGCTATCCCGGCCAGGGAGGCGGCAATCAGTAACGGCTTCCATGGGAAAGCGGGTCGCGGAATGTGCACCGGAGGACGGGTTTCTGAAGCAGCTATAGGAGTATTGCCGGTTTTAAGAATGGCGTGCAGAATGTCCCGGGTAATTTCTTCCGGCAACGCATGTGCTTCGTTATCAGTGTGTAAAGCTGCTTCGATCCACTGTTCCAGTTGCGGGTGGTTCTCCGTCCGCTGTAGGAGGTCCATCAGTTCCTCCCGCTCCTGTGAGGTCGCAGTCTTTTCGTAATAACGGGCAAAAAGATACTTAAGGCGATTGTCTGACATGCACTTGATCTCTTGATTTCTTATAAAGACTTAACAGAAATCGAAATGGGGGACAAGCGATGTTTTTTTTTGAAATTTATTTTAGAATAAAAGGGAAAATACAGAGAATGGTCGTTTCCAGGCGTGCAGTTATAAAGGCTCGCATGGATTTGACGGCCCTGGAAAGATGGGTTTTTACTGTTTCAGGGGAGATCCGGAGCAGTTGGGCGATGTCGTCCCTGGTAAGTTCCTTTTCCTGGCTTAACAGGTAAATTTGCTGTTGTTGCGGGGAGAGGCGCTGCAGCGCTTCCTGCCAGAGGGCTTCCAGTTCTTTGCGGTTCAATTCTTCCTCAGAATTATTGCTGCAGAAAGGCATTGCCCCTTGCCAGTTCGCTTCGAGCAGCTGTTGGCGGGACAGGCTTTGCATGGCGGTGAAAACGTGATTACGGGCCATGATAAACAGGTAATCTTCAAAATTCCGGATATGGACGAGCTTCTCCCGGCGCAGCCAGACTTTCAGGAAGACATCCTGGACAATTTCTTCGGCCAGAAAGGTGGATTCGGTAAGTTTTAACGCAACCGAGTAAATTCTATTTTTGTAAAGACGGAATAAGCTCGTGAAAGCTTCTTCGCTTCCTTCAGCTACCGCCGGTAATAGCTCGTCGGTTCCGTAATGGGCTCGCTCGTTTAACGTCACGTATCGGTTGGTTTTCTTGTAAATGAAAATCGGTTTTCAGTTCAAATATACCAAAGCGTCTATTGCCGCACGCCCCGAATCGTTTGTCAGGGCTCAAAAAGCTGTTGTATAAAAACAGGCGAAAGGATAGCGCCTGCAGGAATCTGTTTGTTATACCTGAAGTAAAGCAAACAGGTAGGTGAATATACTTTAGACTTCGGGGAAATAGCGCACATAACAGGTGTTGTTGTGTTGTAAGTGTTTGATAGCCAATAGGTTGTTTTTCGATGGGGCCTGCGTGCAAAAAAGCGGAGCTTTGCCGGCGGCCGGCAAGAGCAGGCGACGGCCTTTCCGATGTGACAGGTCGTAACAGCAATTATCAGGATTAGATAAAAAACTATAGAAAATTTGAAGATAGCTGTAGTAATAAATTCTATTGCAAAGAGGCGTGTGAAGTCCTGAGAGAGGGACCGAGGGGACAATGATGACAGATATTTAGTCTTTCTGGCGAGTATATAGCGCGATTTTTTGTTTTTATAAACAGTACGCTTGGAGTTGTAAGTGTTTTGATTTACGTTTGTATAGTAATGATATTACATCAAGTATTTACTATTGTTTAATGAAAATCAAACAAATTTTATAATTCTGTTAGTTGGTATTTGAAATTGGCAGCGAAGATGATTAATCACTTTGGGTATAATTACTTGATGTTTAGTCGAATAATTTTGATTTCTGAGCTGATTGTTTGAATAATTGATTTATTTTAGTGCATACAACGTGAACCTTAAAAAAAGATTCTTAAACATAACCCTTATGAGCGATGAAATTAGTAGTACAATTTAGCCAGGTCTTCGCTAAAGAGACGCAAATCCTCCATCCGATGTTCTTCTTAATCTCACAACAGGCAGATCCTTTTGATTGCAAACCTGTCCATAAACACTAATATAAGCCGGCTTCCCCCGAGCGGTGGCATTGCGTGACCGTTTCCCCGGACAGGAGAAACGAATAGCGATGATTTGACGCAGGTCAACCGGATCGGTGTGCGGTGTTCCCACTGGAGCTCTTTTGAATAAAAGGAGCGGGCCGGATGGAGCGGAACCGGTGTGCGTATATAGCAATAGGTGGGGTTCGAGAGCCTCACCCACCGGTAGGTTACTGAGGTTCTCGAAGTCGTGCACTGAGATTCTCGAAGTCGTGCACTGAGGTTCTCGAAGTCGTGCACTGAGGTTCTCGAAGTC
>JBEBSD010000122.1:0-11887 GCA_040394475.1 Telluribacter humicola
TAGCCTTGGTATACGCCGGGGCAACGTCCGTTAATCCCGGATGACATCGGTGCACGCCGGGGCAACGTCCGTTAGTCCCGGATGACATCGGTGCACACCGGTGCAACGTCCGTTAGTCCCGGACGACCACGGTACACGCCAACGCAACGTCCGTTAGTCCCGGATGACATCGGTACACGCCGGAATCCGACGGTCAAAAGAGAAAAAGCAGCAGTATCCCGATAGTTGTGGGCCTCCAGTGTTTCCGAAGTTGCGTATAGGCCAGTTGGAGGAGGTTTGAGACGGTTTGCGGTGTGATCGAAAGTACGAGGGAAATTTCGTCACGACTCATCTCTTCATAATATTTCAGATAGATCACTTCCCGTTGTCTTTTGGGCAGCTCGTTCAGTAGCCTGGCCATTTTCTGCGTTTTAATGGCAACCGATTCCTCTTTGATGAGCCACCATTCGGGTGAAAACTCCACATAAGGATCGGCTCTCTCCCCTAAATCGGTGTAGCGTTCACGGGTTAAATTACGTTCTATTTTACGCTTGAGCGAAACAAAGAGGTAAGCCTTGATGCTGTCAGGGACGATTAGTCTTTTTCTGCTGTTCCAGATATCGATAAATGTTTCCTGAATACAGTCTTTCAGAAAATCATCACTCTTTACAAACTTGTAGCCGTAGTTTAGCAGGGCTCTGTAGCAATTATGCATTAGTTTACCTAACGCCTTTTCGTCGCCGGCAATCATTTGTTCCCATAAAAGATGATTGTCAGGAGATGAATGCATATCCGAATGTTACCTTAACTGCCTGTTGCCAGCCGCAAAGCTAGCGAAAAAATAGGCAAAAAGTCCTAATAAATATGATTTATATCGGATACGACCCTGTCCTGCACCCTGAGGGACAGCTAATCTCCTTCACCTCAATTGGTTTTCGGATTCTTCCCGGGTGAAGCGGGTCACGCCAGGATTTTTTGTACGATGTGACCTTCCGTATCGGTAAGCCGGAAATTCCGCCCCTGAAAGGGGTATGTAAACTGCTCATGGTCATATCCCAGCAAATGAAGGATCGTTGCCTGCAAATCGTGAACATGCACACGGTCCTTGACCCCGTAATAGCCTATATCGTCTGTTTCACCTACTGTAGCCCCTTTCTTCACACCTCCGCCCGCCATCCACACCGTGAAGGCGTCGAGGTGGTGGTCACGGCCCATATACGGCATCACCAGTCCATTCCGGTTTTCCTGCATCGGGGTCCGTCCGAACTCGCCTCCCCACACGACCAGTGTTTCCTCCAGTAACCCGCGAGCCTTTAAATCCATCACCAGCGCCGCTACCGCCTGGTCAGACTGCAGGCACTTCTGTTTCAATCCGATTTCGATGGCATCCGGGGCGCTGGTCCCATGGCTATCCCATCCCCAGTCAAACAGCTGCACAAACCGGACATCATTCTCGACCAGTTTCCGGGCCAGCAAGCAATTCATTGCAAAGCTTCCTTCTCCCGGCTCGACTCCGTACATATCCAGGATATACTGCGGTTCTTTAGAGACGTCCATCACTTCCGGCACGGACATCTGCATCCGGAAAGCCATTTCGTATTGACTGATTCTTGTCAGGATTTCGGGATCCTGCACCTCATCGTAGGTTTTCTGATTTATTTCGTTGATGGCATCAATGGTTTTCTTCCGGATCGAACGGTGCATTCCAGCCGGATCGGAGACATACAATACTGGATCTCCGCCAGTTCTGCATTGTACCCCTTGAAATACGGTTGGCAGGAAACCGCTGCCCCATACGCTCTTTCCGGCATCGGGCTGCTTCCCCCCGGAGGTCAGTACGATGAACCCCGGCAAATTCTGGTTTTCCGACCCTAGCCCGTAAACAGCCCAAGAGCCGATACTCGGTCGTCCCAGCCGGGCGCTGCCGGTATGCATCAGGAGCTGCGCAGGAGCATGGTTAAACTGATCCGTATGCATGGATTTAATAAACGTGACTTCGTCCGCTATCGAACGCATATGAGGTACATAATCCGACAGCCACGCCCCCGACGCTCCATATTGTGCAAAATTTCCCTGCGGCCCGAGCATTTTCGGAACTCCCTGAATGAACGCAAACTTTTTCCCTTCCAATAATTCAGCCGGACAATCCTTTCCGTGGTATTTTACCAGTTCGGGCTTATAATCAAACAGTTCCAGCTGGGATGGCGCCCCGGCCATGTGAATATAGATAACCCTTTTTGCTTTAGGGGTATAATGCGGTACATGTTCCCGGCCACCGGCCAGTTGCCCCGGTCCGGCGGCTTCCTGTGTCGTACAGCCGCCGGTCACTAAACTGCTCAAGCCCATTGCCCCGAGACTTACTCCCCCCATCAACTGGAGAAAATGCCTGCGGGTCTGCTGCTCCACGGACCTGATCTGCAGCTCATTCAACATCTTTTCCATGCGCTTTCAATTTTATGCTTCTCAATCAATCTTTTGTCACCACTTCATCCAGGTTCAGCAATACATTGGCGGCCACTGTCAATGCCGCCAGTTTTTTGTCTTCTCTCCGGGTATGCTGCAGGATAGCGCCTACTTCTTCCGGTTCCTCTTCAAACCGTTCGAGTGCTTCCTGGTAGGTTCCCGTCAGAATCTGCTGTTTTTGCGGAGAAAGCGGCCGGTAGGTTAACCAATAATACCCTTGCTCCAATTGTTGGGCTACCGAATCTCCGGCATCCAGCATTTTAACGGCAAGGTTTTCGGCCGCTTCCAGGTACACCGGGTCGTTGAGTGTCACCAATGCCTGTAACGGCGTATTGGTCCGGATGCGCCGCGACTGGCAGAATTCTCTGCTCGGCGCATCGAAAGTAGCCATCGAAGGGTACGGGGCCGTACGCTTCCAGAAGGTGTACAGCCCCCTGCGGTACCGGTCTTCGCCTTCGCTCACCTTCCAGCTCTCTCCGCTGTAGGGCGAGAGCCATACTCCTTCCGGTTGCGGGGGCATAACACTTGGGCCAAATAATTTAGGGGAAAGCAACCCGCTCACTGCGAGCGCCTGATCGCGGATCTGTTCTGCGCTCAACCGGACCCGCGGCCCCCTTGCCAGCCAGTAATTATAGGGGTCCTTTTCTGTTTTTTCCGGCGTGGTTTCCGACGATTGCCGGTACGTAGCCGACATCACAATGGTCTTCAACAGCGCCTTGCTGCTCCACTTATACTCTTCCATAAAAGTCACCGCTAACCAGTCCAACAACTCCTTATGGGTAGGGGGAGCTCCCTGCGAACCGAAATCTTCAAGCGTTTCTACAATTCCCTGCCCGAACAGCTGCTCCCAGAAGCGGTTGACAATTACCCTGGAAGTAAGCGGGTTGTCGCGGTGAACCATCCATCTGGCGAGGCCCAGCCGGTCTTTAGGATAGGTATCGGGCAACTGGAAAAACAGCTCCGGAACCGCAGGCGTTACTTTTTCACCCTTTACCAGCCAGTTTCCTCTTTCAAACACATGGGTTTCCCTTGTCAGGTCGCCCCTGGCCTCCCACATTACGGGAGTGCTTTCCACTTTTTTGTTGACCAGCCACCGGTACTGCTGCCGGATCTCCTCATAACCCGGTTCCGATTCCCCCGGCAGTTCCTTCTGAAAAGCTATCCATTTAATCATGACCCAGTCCCGCGGAGCTTTGGGATTTTCCAGGTCAATAAACAAGCTTTTTCTGCCTTCCATCTCCGGAACCGGCAGGATCAGTACCGTATCACGCCAGGCACTTTCTGTCCTGGGTACCTTCAATGTCAGGATGCGCTCGCTTTTCGTTCTGTCGGTATAAAAATTCATCACGGCGTTTTCACTTCCCGTCCCGATCGCCAACAGCATCCGGTCTTTTCCGGTAAGGGTCAGTTCCGGCAGGCTGGCTGAGCCGTTATCCTGAATGGCGAAGAACTTGGAATCCAGCAGTGAGGTGTGATCGCCCAATACGAAATCGTGCGAATTGACTTTGGGCTCCATAACCTTTAAAAACTGGAAAGTTTCCCCCGCCTGCCCCACATCATATTTTCCCACCCATTTTTTAATCTGGTCTACCGTCAGGGAATCCGTCGTATCGAACAAGCGCAGGGTTGGTGTTTCCGTCTGCACATCTTCATCCCGGGTGTTATTAAAAAAGGCCATGTACTTGTAGTATTCATCATGGGAAATCGGGTCGTACGTATGGCTGTGGCATTGTACACACGCAAACGTGGTTCCCTGCCAGATTTCCCAGGTGGCATTCACGCGGTCTATCACCGCTGCCACCCTGAATTCCTCATCCTGCGTCCCTCCCTCATCGTTTGTCATGGTATTGCGATGGAAGGCGGTGGCTATCAGTTTTGACTCCTCCGGAAAGCCGTTGGCATCCTCCACTAAATCCCCCGCCAGCTGTTCTATTGTAAACTCGTCGAAAGGCTTGTCCTCATTAAACGATCGGATCACATAGTCGCGGTACCTCCAGATATTGCGGTAGGTGTCTTTTTCATACCCCTTTGTATCCGCATAACGGGCCAGGTCCATCCACATCGAGGCCCATTTTTCACCGTAGGCGGTTGATTGCAAGAGCCGGTCGACTACTTTCTCATAGGCATCGGGAGCCGGATCATTTACAAAACCGGACACCTCCCCCGGTGTAGGAGGGAGTCCCGTCAGGTCGAGGCTCAGCCTTCTGATCAGCGTAGCCCTTTCGGCCTCCCCGTTGTAAGACAGCTGCTGTTCCCGGAGTTTCGGGAGCACAAAATGGTCGATCTCGTTCCGGACCCATTGGCTGTCTTCTCCAAGGAGTCCAAACAGGTTATCCCACCTTCTTACCGAAGGGACCTCGGGGCGTTCTGCTTTTTCATAGGCCCAGTGCATTCCCCACTCCGCTCCCTGATCGATCCAGTTTTTTAAGGTTTCGATTTCCTCTTCACTGAGCGGAGCAGCATCTTTTGGCATCCGGTCGTCGGGATCATCCGTCAGGACCCGTCTCATCATCTCACTTTCCTTCCACTTCCCTTTTACTACCGGAATTTTCCCCGACTTACCCGGTTCATACACTTCATGCTCAAACAGAAAACTGATATCTCCTGCCTTTTTAACACCGCCATGACAGCCTATACAATGTTTGTTCAGGATTGGTTTGACATCTTCATTGTAATCTACCCTGTCCTTGAAAAGTATCCGGGCCACCATCCACGCTCCCACTAATCCTGCCACCGAAAGTAATACCAACCTCAAACTCATGTCATACTCAATCTATAAAAAACACGCTCTTTACTATTCCCAGACCTGGTTTTGTTTTACATTGGGGTTCCCCTGGAGTTCTTTCAGCGGAATGGGCAACCCATAATCTCTGGCTTTTACTGTCCGTCCCAGTGCAAACTTTTCGGAAAAATGCCGTATCTGATCTCCCAGATAATCCGGCGACCCTCCGAATGTGCTCTTCCGGCGCAATTCCGGGTACATCACCTGTTCGAAAACAAACTCCTGCATGCGTTCCGCGATGATCGCATCCCGGAGCGCCGGCTGATTCAATCCTGCCAGGGGCGCCAGTCCCGCACGCTGCCGGACTTTATTAATACCGTCAAACGGACTGCCCGTTCCACTTTCGTTACAAGCTTCTGAATGTCCGAGCAACACATCCGCTAAGCGGATATACACCGTATTTTTCTCCGTTCTGGAGTTGTGCTTATCAAGTTCAGTCAATTTTGATGACCACGCTTTTCCAAACACCATCTGCGACGGATCGTTGGGGTTGGCATCTGCCCTTACCACACCTCCGAACCGGGACAGGTTGTACTCCGCTGTAGCGCTCCACTTCACCATGGGGTACTCACCGTTAATTTTCCCCAGTCGTCCGGTTGGATAGGATTCGATGAAAGTCCCCTGAATACGTTTGTCGTTCGGATCATACGCTGCACGGAACTCCTGGGTAGCGCTCAGCCAGCTCCATCCGGAACCTCCCAGCTCGCTGGGGAAATCTTCCGGGTTAAAATGGGCCGAATGGACACTGTATTCCGATGTATTGGCCGCGGCCGAAACCTGTGCTTCGAAGATCCGTTCGCCCTGATTTTCATGCTCAAGATCGAAATTGTGGCTAAAATCTTCAAACAACTCCAGGCCGCTATTGTTCAGGATATCCTCACCGACCGTTTTGGCCTCGCCCCATTGCTCATCCCAGAGATAGGCTTTCATTAACAACGCTTTTGCCGCCCATTTCGTTGCCCTTCCCAGATCGCCTCCGCTGTAAGAAGCAGGCAGCACTTCCGCCGCCTCCCTGGCATCCTTGATGATCAGGTCCAGGACCGCCCTGTTTCCACCGGAGTTGTCGGGCAAATTGCTCAATCCTTCGGTTGGAATAAGCGTCACCGGCACGTTATCGATATAACTCAGCAGGTTGTAATAATACCAGGCTCTCAGGAACTGCGTTTCTGCAAGCAGCCGTCGGATGAGGGCATCGTTACCCGGATCCTGCATCGTCGCGGCAATCTGTATAATGCCGTTGGCCCGGTTGATCGACCGGTAACAGATCGCCCAGTAATCCTCTATATACTCATCGGCCGTACTGATATTTCCCATATTATATTGCAAAGGCCCTTTCTCCCAGCCCACCTGGTACCCGACCAGGCATTCGAATACATACCGGTCATAGAAGAAACCAAACCCCCTGGAATTGAGGTCGTCATACACGGCATTGACCCCCATTCCCAGCTCAGCTGCACTCTTGTAGAATGTATTGGGATTGATAAAATCAGGGTTTTCCTGAAGGTCCGAGCAACCGAGGCCCCACACGACCATCGTTGCGGCTAAATATTTTGTTATATTCTGTAAACGCATCACTATCGCTATTTTACAATGAAACCTAATTTATAATCCGAGGTTTACTCCTACCGTAAACATTTTGGCGCGGGGATAGGCGTCGTAGTCGTCGCCCCGGTTCAGGTTATTCTGCCCCTGGTTGTTCACTTCCGGATCGAAACCGGAGTATTTGGTAATCAGGAAAAGGTTCTGACCGCTTGCGTAAATCCGGGCCGACCGGATCACCTTTGTCTTCAAGGGGATCAGATACCCCAGCGCAATGTTCTGCAACCGTATAAAAGAACCGTCTTCAATAAAGTAGGAAGAACGCCGGAATGAAATAAAATCCCTGC
This sequence comes from Telluribacter humicola, assembly GCA_040394475.1. Taxonomy (GTDB): domain Bacteria; phylum Bacteroidota; class Bacteroidia; order Cytophagales; family Spirosomataceae; genus JBEBSD01. The sequence continues at coordinate 7,111 of JBEBSD010000122.1, forward strand.
GACCGTCGATCACCGGCCTGGAAGCACCCGGATTCTCCGGTGTCCAGGAATCGGTCAGAATATTGCCGATCTGGTTAATTTTCTGGACCCCGTCTGCCATCTCCGATTGCTGCAGGTTCCGGACCTCATTCCCATGCACACCCCTGAAGAAGATATTTAAATCAAACCCGCGGTATTTCAACGACGAATTAAAGCCCCACATGAGTTTCGGATTGGGATCGCCGATGATCTTATAATCATCCGGGGTGTATTTATTGTCGCCGTCCACGTCTGTGTACATCGGATAACCCGCCGGGAAGCCGTACGCTGCTCCATCCTGATCAGATTGGAACAAACCGGTATACTCGTACCCTCTCCAGACGCCTATGGGCTGCCCGGCTTCCACCCAGCTCCCGAAAACACCCAGATGACTACTGGTGGAGCCCGCAAAGAACGGGGTACTCATGCCGAGGTCTTCAATCCGGTTTCGCAGCGCAGACACGTTTGCCCCGATTTCCCAGTTGAGATTGGTCTGTTCGATGAGCTTGTAATTGGCTGAAAACTCCAGTCCTTTATTGGACAGCGCCCCGGAATTCAGCATTAACGTACTGAAGCCGGTACTCTGCGGGATAGAGACATCCAGCAGGAGGTCGGAGGTACGGTTACGGAACATGTCGAAAGTGAACGAAAGCCGGTTCTGCAAAACAGCAAGGTCCAGGCCGAGGTTAAACATCCTGGTGGTTTCCCATTTCAGGTCCGGGTTGGCAATACGGTTTGGCCCGTAACCAGCGACCAGCCCTCCGTTGAAAATGTAATTATAGGTAACCAACCCTGACAACGAACGGTACACCGGGATCTGGGAATTCCCGGTTACGCCGTAACTAACCCTCACTTTCAGGTCGTCTATAAAACTGGCTAATGCCGAATTTCGCATAAATTCTTCGTTGACGATCCGCCAGCCCAGCGCCGCTGAGGGGAAAGTAGCCCATTTATTATTCGGACCGAATTTGGAGGAACCATCCCGTCTCAGCGTCAGTGTCATCAGATACCGGTCGTTATAATTATAGTTGACGCGGCCGAGATAGCTCAGCAGCTCCCACTCAATTCTGCTCGAGCTGGGGACAAGTACAACACTTCCGTTCTGAAGATTGACAGAATTGATATCGTCCGACGGCAATCCGCGCGTCACGCTGCCCTGGTACTTATTGACCTCCTTCTGATAGGTATAGCCTGCTGTTACGTTCAGGTAATGCTTATCGCCAAACTGTTTATCAAAGGTCAGAATATTTTCATTCAGGATGTTGAAAAGGTTGCGGCTTGCCCGCTCGAGCTGCCGCGCGTTCTGCCGTCCGGTGAAGGTATAATTATTGTAAAATGTCGTCCGGTCAGCGGTTACAAAATCGGCCCCCAGACTGGTTCGGAACTGCAGCCCTTCCGCAATCCGGTAGGTCAGCGCGGTTGTCCCGAACAGGCGGTTCACATTGTCCCTGTCGTAACCGTGGACGGCTTCGGCCAGGGGATTGGTCAGAAAGCGCTGGTCATAGCTGGGATAATTGTAATTTCCGAATTCATCGTACACCGGAACTGTAGGATCCAATCCCAGCGCGGTAATAATAATCCCGCCGGGACCGCCCCGGTCGGTCGGCACATTACTGTTTCCCGTACGGTTGAATGCCCAGCTGTTGCTCAGCGTGGCTTTCCCGCCCAGAAAATCATTGTCGAGGTTCAGGCGGAACCCGTAGCGCTTGAACCAGGTGTTCTGGATGATCCCTTTATTGTCACTATAATTACCGACAAATGCATATCGCATCCCCTTGTTTCCGCCAGTAAAGGAAAGCTGGTGATTCGACAGCCCCCCTGTACGTGAAATAACATCCCACCAGTTGGTCCCTTCGCCTATCTCCATGATTTGCTGATCGGTATACCTGGGACTTCCACCCTGGCTCCTTTCCAGTGCATTGATATAGCGGGCGTAATCCGCGCCATTCAATACATCCATGGGCCTGGCAATGGTCTGAAAGGAATAAGAACCGTCATAGTCTACCCTGCTTTGCCCCTCCTTTCCTCTTCTGGTAGTGATGAGCACCACGCCATTAGCTCCTCTTGAGCCATATATAGAGGTAGCGGAAGCGTCTTTCAGGATCTCGATCGACTCGATTTCATTCGGGTTAATCGTTGCCATTGCATTGGCCGATCTCCGGTTGCCCCCCACTCCTATGGCGTCATTATCGGGATACATCGGGAAGCCGTCAATCACATAGAGAGGCTCACTGCCGCTGTTAATAGAATTGGCCCCCCGGACCCGGATGGAAATACCACCGCCCGGAGCCGCGGATGTCTGGGTTACCTGCACGCCCGGTACCCGCGACTGAATGGCCTGGTCAACCGATGTGATCGGCATCTCCTTCAGAGCATCCGACTTAATCGTCGCAACCGAGCCCGTCAGGTCACTTTTCCGGACGGTTCCATACCCTACCACCACCACTTCCTCAAGTGCCCGGTTGTCAGTGCCCAGTTGCACATTGACGATCGTTCTGGACGCGATCGTCACTTCCTGGGACGAATAGCCAACAAACGAAAAAACAAGAGCTCCCCCCGTCGTATTGCCAAGGTTAAGTTCATAATCACCGGTTGCACCCGTAATCGTTCCGGTCTGTGTCCCTTTCAGCACCACATTTACTCCCGGCAGCGCCTCTCCCTGTTCATCCGTCACCTTTCCTTTAATTATCCGGTCCGCCATCCGGATTTCCCTGGCCGCGCCGCCTTTTCTTTCATAGGGCTGCGGAGCCGTAGCAAAAGCTGCAGGGAGCAGCTCTTCCAGCTTGCTACTTTCCCCGGAAACCCTCTTGGGGAACAGCCGTTCCCGCCTGGTTTGTTTACGGATGACAATGGTATGTTCCACCAGGTCGTAGGCAAGCGCTTCATTTTTGAGCAACTCATCCATTATATCATTGACAGACCCCGAGAAGTCGGTTAGTGTGACTCTTCCTGCTTTTTTCAGCAGTTTGTTATCGTAAAAAAACTTGTACCGGCTCTGTTGTTCGATTTGCTTAAAAACCACTTCCAACGGGGCGTCTTTTACCGAGAGCAATAATTTTTGGGAGAAGCTGCTTGCCGAGACATGCATGCTTAAAACAGTCCATAAAATGACGGTTAGTTTCATGACCAAAATTATTTCAGGGACAGACCGTCTATATATATACGATCCTTTTCGTTTTGATTTTTTTTGCATATTTTTGATTCGGTTTGGGGTTAATTCAATTATTCACCTAATGAATGTCTGATCTCCTATCCTCGCGGATAGGGTTTCTTAAGATTCCGGCCACAACCGTTTCAGGTCGCATCTGAAACGGTTTTTCTCTTTATGTCGCCTTAAACGTACCCTTTCTATTCTGGCTGCATGGTAAAACGGTTAGGTTAAACAATAATTTTCCGGTAAGCTGTGTCTTTGAATAAGCCCTTTATTCGATCGTTATTTTGTTTCCGTTCATGTGAAATCTGACACCTCCTATTTCCAGGATTTTCAATACCTGCGCCAGGTCCGTTTTACGTTCTATTTCACCTACAAACTCGAATTCTTTCACCGGTCCCTCGTAATACACTTCGATGTCATACCACCGGGAAAGTTGCCGCATCAGCTCCGGAAGCCCTATATTGTCAAACCGGAAATACCCGTCTTTCCAGGCGACCGCCGAACGGGGATCCACCTTATTCACCCGGTAGTCTACTTTCCTGGTTCCTCTGGCCCGTCTGGTAATCGAGATTTCCTCTCCGGGCTCCAGTACCACTCCTTCCAATGCCTTTCCCGCCACATTCACCCGGATACTTCCTTCGACCAGCGTGGTTCGGAAACTGGCTTCGTCCGCGTAGCTGTTCACGTTAAAAGCAGTTCCCAGTACCTGGATAACCTGTCCGCCGGCCTCTACGATAAACGGGACCAGCCGGTCGTTGAACGATTTCTTAGCCACTTCGAAGTAAACCTCTCCGTTCGCTTCCACCACCCGGCTTTCCGCATCAAAAACGGTGGGAAACCGGATCGAAGACGCTGCATTCAGCCACACTCTCGTACCATCAGGAAGCCGCACACTGTACTGTCCTTTCCGGGGAGTGCTGATGGTATTAAATCCGACCCCGGCTGCTTGCTGCACCGAGCCGTTATAAACGATTTCTCCTTCTTTTACCTTTACAATGGTAATCGTGCCCTCTGTGGCGACATTGCCCATCTCCGCACTTTCCAGTGCAATTTTTTCACCATTGGCCAGCATCAGCACCGCTTTTTCTTCTCCCGGCGGTATGCCCGTGATCGCCGGCGGCGCTATTGGCGCGGGCGCTTGTCCGAGATAGGCTAAGTATCCCGCAGCCATCGTCAACAGCAGCACAGCGGCCCACATTCCCCACCGGAAAAAAGGCCTCATGTACAGCGGCCGGGCCGGGGCCAGCCCTACCCTTATGTCCTCCAGGTTTTGCTCCAAATTTTCCGGCGAGGCATCACCGGAAACCATCGCGCTACCCGCATAGTCCAGGTACCAGCTCTCCAGCAAGGCTCTTTCCTCCTTACTGATCGTCCCGTTCCGATACTTACGAAGCAGCGCTTCCGCCTGTTTTTTTTTCATCGCACAGCATTGATTACCTCTCTAAAGACGGACAACCCTGCCGTTGGTAGTATCGAATAGTAAAAAAAGTTTATTAAATAGGAATTTCCATGACCCGCGGGTCGGTCTGAACAAGAAAGAACCGGAACGCTCTCCCTCGTCTACAAGACGACGGGAGGGTGAAAGCAGGTCTCCTGACCTGCGTA
>JBEBSD010000123.1:0-11231 GCA_040394475.1 Telluribacter humicola
ATGGTCTGTGTCTTCACAGACCATCCCGGTACCCGCCTGTAAGAGTGCGTAGACACCGCCTACGGTATGCCGAGATACACCTGATAAGTCACAGGTTAACGAACTTACCTGTGTAAATCCGTGGTGAAGTTTATTGCCGATTACAGAATTTTGGCGGGATTCGGTATAAACGGGTCTTGTTTCACTTTTATGAGCAGCTTCCGTATGAGCACTGTGCGGCGGGCGGTTACTATCAGGCAGGTCATTAAACAACAGACAGATATGAAACGAATTAAGAAACTGGCGCCGATTTTACTGATCCTGGTCAGTGCGGGCCTTTCACATGCGCAGTCGGGGAAAGGGCCCTTGTTTACCGATGCAATCGGCCTGCAGACCTATACCTTCCGGAACAGTTTCCCGTTGGGCGTTGAAGCGACCCTGGATACGATCAAGACTTTGGGAATTGTAGAGCTGGAAGCCAATCCTCCCAAGGGGGTCACGCCTGAAGCCTTCCGGAAAATGACCGATGCGCGGGGAATGAAAATTGTAGCTACCGGCGCCGGGTATGAGGAGCTCGTAAAAGATCCGATGGAAGTGGTTCGTAAGGCTAAAATACTGGGAGCCTCGTATGTAATGGTCGCCTGGATCCCGCACACCCCGCCCTTTAACCTCGACGATGCCATGCGTTCGGCAGAGGACTTTAACAAGGCCGGTAAAGTATTAAAGGAAAACGGCATCACGTTTTGTTACCATAACCATGGATATGAATTTATACCCTACGGCAACGGGACGTTATTTGACGTGCTGGCGGAGAATACGAACCCGGAATATGTTTCCTTTGAAATGGATGTTTTGTGGACGATTTTTCCCGGAGCAGACCCGGTTAAATTGCTGAACAAATATGGTAACCGTTTCAAACTGATGCACCTGAAAGATCTGCGGAAAGGGGTAAAAGGGGACTTCTCCGGCGGCACGGCCCTGACCAATGATGTGACATTGGGCACCGGACAGGCCAATTTTCCGGCGATTATCCGGGCGGCTCAGAAAGCAGGGATAAAGCATTATTTCATTGAAGACGAAAGCCCTATTTTTGGTCAGCAGGTCCCGAAGTCAATTGCCTACCTGAAAGGATTGAAATAATAAGAGATTTGCCGCTGTGAATTATTCCCATACGTTGACATCCGGGAGCGGTACGACTCCGGAGTTCTCCTGGCCGTTGTTTGATACGGTACCAATTGTAGGGATTATCCGGAATATTGCTGTCCGGGATATCCTGGAAATGGTCCCCGGGTACCGCTCGGCCGGCCTGACCACCCTCGAAATCACGATGAATACGCCGGGAGCGACCGCTATTATTTCGCAATTAAGCCAGGAGTATGCGGGAACGTTGAATATCGGGGCCGGAACCGTCCGGAACCGTAGGGAACTGGACGCGGCGCTGACGGCGGGTGCACAGTTTATTGTGACGCCTATTATCGACGAAGCGGTCATCCGGACCAGTGTGGCGGCAGGAATCCCGGTTTTTCCGGGAGCCTATACCCCGACGGAAATTTACCGTGCCTGGGACCTGGGGGCTGCTATTGTGAAAGTATTTCCGGCAACCAGGTTGGGGGCTGCTTATTTCCGCGAGTTGAAAGGGCCTTTGAATGAGGTCCGGCTTATGCCTACCGGAGGCGTTTCACTGGAAACTATTCCGGACTTTTTCCGGGCGGGTGTCAGCGGTTTCGGAATCGGCAGCCCTTTGTTTCCCGAGTCGCTGGTAGCTGCCAGGGACTGGGGGGGGCTGGCGCAGCATTTTTCGGCATTTGTGGCCCTTTTGCAGCAGTTACGTGCAGCAGCGTCATTGTAAGTCTATTCCTTTCCGTTTTTCAGATAAGCCACCAAATCCACAACCTCCTGGTCGCTGAGGGTAGTGAACAGGCCCGGGGGCATCAGGGATACCGCGGTGACTTCACGGGACTGTATGTTGGATTTGGCGATAACAACCGGATCCTGGCCCACTACTTTCAGGGTAAGCTGATGGAGGCCTTCCGAAGCGATATTCCCCGCATACGTGCGTCCGTCACGGGTAGTGATGATCACCATTTTATAGTCATCCTGAATATCCCCGCTGGGATCGAGGATGTTGGAAAGTAAATAGTCCAGGTTACCCCGGTTGGCGCCGGTAATATCCGGCCCGATGGCGCCGCCTTCGCCAAAAAGCCGGTGGCAGGGGGCGCAGGTGGTTTGAAAGAGTAATTTCCCCTTACCATGGTCAGCGCCTGCCAGTTTGTTTGTAGTCAGGAGCGCCCGGTACTTTTGGTATTCCTGTTGAACAGACTGGCTTTGCTGCTCGATGGGTCCCCAGACTTCAATAAAACCACTTCCCACTACCCGCAGCAATTGTCTGGCCGCATAGGCAGGGACATCTTTTTTGGGGACAGTCCCGGAAGCGATGGCTTTGGTCAGCAGGTTGCCGTACCCCGAACGGGAAGAAAGGGTGAGGATGGCTTCTGTTTTCTCATCCGGTGTATAGGAAGGATAGTCTTTTAACAGGATTTGCGCAAGATTGTTACGATCGTAGGCCGCTACCGCACGGATTGCCGTCTTCCGGTAGGTCGTATCGGCAAGCAAACCAGGAAGCAGCGGCGGCAATTCCGGTTTCTGGCCTGACGCAAGCGTGGTGATAGCCTGTTGTAGGGCCTTGGGGTCACTGCCGGGATCTTTTATGATGGCCATGAGGTGCAGCGTGGTTTCATTGTCGCCAAACTTCCTGGCAATGGTGGTAGCCAATCCGGCAAGAGGATTTCCCGGTGTGGTAAGCTGCTGATAAGCCCCGGCCCAGTTGGCAGGAGGCATCATTTGCGGATGACTCTCCAGCCCATCTCTGATTCCTTCGAGTAACGACGCCGTAATGGCGGGGTAGCGGGGTAAAAGGCCCAGGAGAAGGTCGAGCTGGCCGGCATCCGTTATCCGGCGTGCAGTGTAGTTGGTAAGCAGACGGATCTTGCTGTCAGCAACGAGCGCCACCGCTTCCCCGGGCCGGGCAGCGACCAGGGGCTCCAGTGCAAACCATAACATATTGGGAAGGTTATGATCGGAACTGTCCCTGGAATGGGTAATGAGTCCCTTCAGTATTTCCCACCGGCTTTCCTCCGGCAAACGTTGTAAGGCGGCAGCCAGGTAAAGGCGGACAACGGGGGAAGTATCCAGGCGCGCCATGTTCGCAAAGGTTTGGAGGAGGGGCGGGCGGTTCCCGTTTTCTTCACACAATAGCTGGATGGCCCAGGCCCGTATGTATGCATCGTGGTCTTGCAGCAGCATTGTAACTTCCTGAGGAGTAATCCCGCCGGTTACGTGCAGGGTCCAAAGCGCACGCAGCCGGAAGTCTTCGTTGGTTCCCGAAGCAAGCAGCGATTTCAATGCGGTAGTGGCAGCGGGATGAAGCGCTCCTTTGGTAGCGCGGTTCTGCAGAATGAGCCGAGCCCGGCGCGCATGCCAGTCACTCCGGCTGGTCTGGAGCGCTGCCAGATCCTGGTCGGGCAAACTATTCAGGTCGGCAAAGCGGTTCTCCCAACGGGGAGTTTGTACCGTAGTGGAAGTGATCCGGAAAATACGTCCCGTTTCTTTGTTAAGCACTTCGGAGCCACAGATATCGGCATCGTGCCAATCGAGTACATAAAGAGCGCCTTCCGGTCCGGTTTCCATGCTGAACCCTACCCATTGCGCGTTGTTGGCCATCAGAAAATCATCACCATGGCTGCCTTTGAAACCCGATCCGCTACGGGTAAGTACATCCGACAGGATGGCATGTTCGTGTATATTAGCCATAAAAATCCGGCCTTGCTCGGACTCCGGAAAGCCGTCGGATTGGTAAATACGGGCCCCGCCATGGGCCGAACGGTGACTATGGTCGGCAATGGTCCGTATATCGCTATAGTGATAAGGATTGAAATGTTGTCCGCCCTGCCGGTGGTAAATGCCCCCCGGAACCACGTGCCACAGATGGGGAATAACACAGGCAGTAATAAATAACTGGCCTTTGGCATCATAGTCGATCCCCCACGGATTGCTAAACCCGTGCGCAACGACCTCGAACTGCTCTTTTACAGGATGGTAGCGCCAAACGCCTCCATTGATTTCAATACCGTCTGTTATCGGGATATGTTCCGGGTAGGGGTCATTGCCTCTGTAAATTTTGCCTTTCCCGACGGGTTTCCCCACGGTGGAAGGAGTCGCAAATCCTTGCAGCCCATACAGCCAGCCATCCGGCCCCCAATGCAGGCTGTTGAGGGTTTCATGCCGGTCGCGGATCCCCCATCCGGTTAACCGGACCTCAATGGCCCCGGTGTCCGCAACATCGTCGTGATCCCGGTCCGGCACAAACAGCAGGTTCGGCGGTGCACCGATGTACACGCCGTCAAACCCAACCGCCAGCGCAGCCGGAAAGGCAATCCCCTCAAGAAAAACCTTCCGGGTATCGGCGACACCATCGTTATCCGTATCTTCCAGGATAAGGATCCGGCTGTCGCCTGAATTGGAGAAGCCTTTTCCGCGTGCTTCATAGTCACGGTTTTCCGCTACCCACAAACGCCCCCGGTCGTCCCAGCAAAAGGCCATAGGCTGGGTAATCATGGGTTCACTGGCCCAGGTATTGACCTGGTAGCCGTCTTTTAGGGTCATGGCTGCCACGGCCTGTTCAGGCGTGAGAAAGGTCGCCTTACGTCCTTCCTCCTGGGCAATCCGCCAAAGATCAGTGGTGGTATAAGCCCCTGTTCTTCCCGCAAAATTATTCCAATGGCCCGTTAACTCAATATCGCTAAGACTTCCTGTGTATACCATCAACTGGTGTCTGATCACCTCTGTCATCCCTTTTTTAAGGGTCCAGGCTCCGGCGCGTGCTTTCGCAGTCCCGACACCCATCTGGTTGTCTACGCGCCACAATTGGGGAAATCCACGGTTTTGGGGGTGATCGAACAACGCAATATGCGCGAGGTCGTTTCTGTCGGCGGTTTGCAATCCCACGTCGATCCACATGGCCGGTTGCCCTTCGGCTTTCATATTGACCTGCCGGGCCGCATTTACCACCTGACCGGGCATCCCTTCCTTCCACGGCATCCGTACAAACAGTCCGCCGTAATCGTACTGGTCAAAGGTCAGGTCCTGCCTGGCATCACCGCTCCATTCCAGGTCCAGAAAGTAGTGTTGCCCCCTGATTTCAAACGTCCAGTTCTGCGTTTCGGTGAGCAGGGTTTCTCCTTTTTCATCCAGCAGTGCATAGACGGTCTGCCACTTTACCTGGTTGCCGCTTTCAACCAGGACTTCATAGGCGATTCGTTTCCAGTAATCACTTTGCGGATTGTGGAAGAAATCCCGTTGATTGATCCGGGTGATTCCCCAGTAAATCCCTGTCTGGTGTTTATGATGGGCGGGGCTGTACTCGGTAAGGACGCCTTTGCCGTCAGGCGCCAGCAGCGGGTGGAGAAAAGGCCTGAAACCCGCCGCCGCATTCTGAACGATAACCGGTTCGGAAATCCCTTCCCGAAAAATGGAAATGGTCTCCTGTGACTCGTTTTTGACTGCTTTGAGAACGGTAGACAACTCCTCTTCCGGCGGACGTACCCACCCGGCCAGCAGGGACAACAGCAAGACAGGAACAATAGCTGCTGATAGCTTCATTTCGGAAAGAACAAGTTCTGTCTAGTAAAGAAGTAATAGCAGGAGAGTTACTTATAAAGCAGGAAATGATTTCCCGGTACAGGCGATCATTCCCCTTAAAAAAGTATGGAGTATGTCGAAAAGATTACGGGCCTGTTCCCGTGGAAACAGATTTCAATAAGAACATACCGATTGTCATGATCGTGACAATAATAACAAATCGGAGAAGTTTAAGCAGCTGATCAAATGTCCGGGAGCTTTTCTTTAATACGCGCATGATGGTGGATAGCTTTGATAGAGTGTAACATCAGGAGTTAGAAATTAATTCACAACATCAGGAGAAAGTGACACTTTCGGGTACAAATTTTAATTAAAAACGGCTGTGACACAATACCCTGATCATGTGAAGCGTCTACAGCAATTTTTCGCGGAATGCTTTGCTGACTGCCTCCGTTTGCGAGTTGACATGCAGCTTCTCGTAAATATGTTTAATATGGACGCGCACCGTGTCGATACTGATGCCTAAACCGGCGGCGATAATTTTATAGCTGTTTCCAAGGGACATCGAGGCCAGGATTTCCTGCTCCCGGGGAGTCAGCCGGTAATCGAAAGCCGGCTGCTCGTGAAAGGACTGCAGTACCCGCCTGGCAATATCCGGGCTCATGGGAGCCCCTCCGTGAAGCACATCATACACTGCGGGAATGAGGCGTTCGGAAGCATGCTTCTTCAGCAGGTAGCCGTTTGCACCTGCATGCAGGGCATTGAAAATGTTCTCATTATCGTCGAAAACGGTTAACATAATCACCGGGATCGTGCTTTTCTCCTGTCGGATCAGCCGTACCGCCTGCACGCCCCCGCATACCCCCATGTCAATATCCATCAGTATCAGGTCGGGATGCAGTGTCCGCAGATGCCGGAGGATATCCCTGGAATTTTCAAAAGCTCCTACTACCGAAAAATCTTCATGCAACGATAGCAGCCCTTCGATACTTTCACGCAGCTGGGGGTTATCTTCGTAAATGAGAATAGAATGAGACATAGCGCTCGGCGTTAAATGATCGTGTAAAGCTATTGAATAAAGACAACCCTGGCTATACCCAGTTTATGTAAGGGAGGTCCTCACGGTAATGATTGTGCCGCTTCCGACGACGCTGTTGATCCGGAGGACGGCCTGTAATTTTTCGGCACGGGCAACCATATTTTTCAAGCCGTTTCCCCGGGTCGCGGCAGCAGGGTCCATGCCTTTGCCATTGTCCTGTACCGTAACCTCGAGTCCGGCCGGGATAACCCTGAACCCGATGTCGACCCGGCCGGCGCGGCTGTACTTGGCTGCATTGGTAATGGCTTCTTTCAGGATCAGATAAAGCTCTTTACGGGTGTTGAGATTCAGCCGGATTTCTTCCGTGAGCTGATCCGTTTCGAAATGATAGGAGATGCCGGAAGGTTCCAGGATTTCTGCTGCAAACTCTTTCAGGCGGACGATCATCTTCGGTAATGTGTCGTTTTCGGGATGAACCGCCCATACGATGTCACCCATAGCATCCATCATCCGGCGGCTGTTGTCCCGGATGCGCTGAAGGTATTCGTAAGCCCTTGGCCCCTCTTGTTGCTCGATCGCAATTTTGCTGAGAATATTAATACTGGTAAGGGTACTGCCCATTTCATCATGCAGGTCACGGGCGAGACTGGTACGGATTTTCTCTTCGGTGAGGTACCGGGCCAGTTTGTCGCTGCAAAGTCCGGCAATCCTTTCCAGGATTTCCAGATGTCGTTGGGTATAGAAATTTTTTTGCGAGCTTTCCGTATCAATGATACCAAAAACCTTCCCGTCCACGAAAATCGGGATACTCAGTTCCGAATACCGGCGCTGATCATCGAGTATATAGCGATCGTCTTTCGTAGTGTCGCCCACCAGAATGGCCTTCCCGAGCAGGGCGGCATGTCCTGTAATGCCCTTTCCCAACGGGATAATGATCGGGTTTAAAATCTCATGCTTCACGGGATTTTTGGGGCCGTAAGCGGCTTTCTGGACCAGAACTTCTTTTTTGTCGTCGTAGAGATAAATCACACAATCTTCAAAGCCGAGTTTGGCAATACAGTTTTTGGCGATATCCCAGAATACATCCTCTACCGTGTTATTCCCGTAGAGTGAAGTAGCAAAGTAATTGACAATACGCTCTGCCTGTAATTGCCGGGTCAGCCGGATATACAGCAGGATGCCGGTCAGTAACAGGGCGACCGTTAAAAATAACCAGGCTTCCCAATGCTTCCAGAACGGCAGGCCTGCGTCGGAAAGCGCAAAAACGGAGAAGGAGGTTGCAGGCGAAGACAGGAACGCGCACGTCATAAATGTTGCCATCTGACTTGTTTTTTTTCGGAACGTCCTGATACAGAACTTACTCCAAAAATACGGGTTATCTGTCGGTGATCATAATGAAGGAAATAAAAAGGGAAAAGGAATTCGTAAGTGGTCAGCTTCAGCGGTGAAACCGCTGGTGGTTAGGCCGGGACGGAAAGGTGTAGCACCCCCGCTCGTTCCGAAATGGCGGGGGCGCTGTTAATCTTTAGAATGATAAAGGCGTCGTGCTGGTGACTGTAACAGGGCCTAACAGGCCCGAGGTTTTCAATGGAAGCTCGTTCCAGGGCACCAGGTTTTTGTTGGCTTTGACAAGATTCGTCTGGGTGAACCGTTCTCCGGTAATCGCATCACCTGTCAGCCGGTTGCTCCAGGTGTTGGCAACTTCGATCCGGAGTGTGTTGGCGCCCTCTTTGACAACGGAAGAAATGTCAAACCGGTGTGGTTTGCTCCAGGAAATCCCCAGGTGTTGTTCATTGAGCCAAACATCTGCGACTTCGGCTACTTCGCCGAGATCCAATAATACGACGGACTTGTCGGCAGCAATCCGGAACTCGAAATCGGTGCTGTAGGACGCGATTCCGGAGTAGTAGCGGATCACCGGGTCGGTAGATGTTGTCCAGGAGGTGAGCTGCGGGAACTCGGTAACCTGCGTCGCACCCTGGTTAAAGGTAACCTGCCAGGGATCCGTTAGCGTTGCACGGGTGGCAGCGTGTTTCAGGGAAATGATTTCAGTACCTTTTTTTAATTGATAGTCATCATCCTGATGGAACACAATGCCTTGTGGTGTATAACTCAAATGAGGCGGATGGCTGCCTGTAAACTGGAGCTGATCGGCATGCGGCAACGAACCGGTCTGTGAAAAGACCACAAAAAGGGTCTCATAAGGCGCAAGCGTAACGGGGAGTTGAACATGCCGGTCTTGCTGTTCCCAGATGATTACCGGTACTGTCTTACCGGTGGCTGGGTCCCAGATTTCGGGAGTTTTGTCTGATTGACGGAACGAACAAACTCGTGATACCGTTTCGCCCGTGGTATTGCGTACCAGGTAAAAGTCGCTGTCGGTAGCGGTGTAGTGGATGTAGTCAAGTTCACCGGCGGCCATGGTGCTATAAGAAAAGTCTGGGGGAAGCTGGAGGGCTTCCAGGATATTGTCGCCTGCCAATACGCCGCCCTTAGCTTCCAGTTCCCTGATTCTGGCCAGGGCCTCCGGGTTGGAACGATGGCCTTTTCCAAGGCTTAATACCTTGTAGCGACCGACTCCGGGCAACACCCAGTAACCATCTTCGACGGTAAGTGCTTTCAGCAGGATTTCGGTATTGACGATTTCGTAATCGTAACCGTCCCCTACCTTGAACAGTGTGTTTTTAGGAGGTACCAGGTTCGGGATATCGTCGCCGTAATAATACAGGACATCGGCGTGGAAGCTGGTATTTTGCAGGATATAAGAAATGCGGCTGAGGTAATCGTTGAATGGCTTCACTTTAGGCCACCAGACACGCTTGTCGTTGTAATGGGTCCCTGCCCAGTAGACGATTCCCGGCACTCCGAATTCGGAAGGATTGTGCGTGAAACCATGGATGACCAGCCGGTTCATTCCTTCAGCAAATGCACGATCGGCAATAATTTTCAGGTCGGCCGGTCCTTCCTGCCAATCCCAGTAACTCGTAAAGGCTTCTTCTTCTACAATTCCTAATTTGTAAATATGGGAGGCAGCTGCTATTTCTTTAACCAGCCAGATGTAATCAACGATACTGTCTTCTTTAAAGAAGGTCCGGTTGTACCAGAATTCACCGCGCGGGATATCCAGGGAACCGAGGGCTTTCAGGGTTTCGGCCGGAATGTGATGCGAGTGGCCGGGGCCGCCGGCTTCGGAAATTATCTGCAATCCATGACGGTTGCAGATTTCACGTGCTTTCCGGTAATGATTGTGGATCATCAGCTCGGAAAAGGTTTTTAAAAAGTCGTAATTGAACTGTGCCGTTACTTCTTTGTCGAAAAAATCCGGATCGAAGACAGCGGGCAGGAACTTGTCAATCGGATAGCCGTGGAGCTTCCTGAAAGTAGCCGGCAGCGTTGCCGTCCAGGCAAAGTCTTTTGCTTCGTAACTGGCCAGGTAAAAGTATTTCAGAGCGGTTTTGGAAAGATCCCCCAAAACCGGCTGCAGCCGGTCTATAAAATAATTGATATGCATTTCCGTAGCCGTGGAATCGAAATGATCGATAATCGGACCATTGGAATTGGGTGACGGACGTGCCAGCTGCTCGCCCGAATTGGAGCAGATAAACCGGTAAATGTCCCAATCTCCCTGAGGAGCTTCCCAGCTGAGCTGATCGGTTTCGCTGTTGAAAAATGCGGTTACATTGATAACCTCGCTAGTGTCGGCAAGCGATTTACGGATTTTTGGTACCGCCAGGACCGCAATGTCCTCCCAGTAAGCGGGTTTGCCATTTGCTCCATATTCAATTAAACGGGGCTGTTTATTCCGCGCAGGGGTGATCTCCGGAAATGGAACCGTAAACGTTTCAGTAGGGGAGCCGCTGTAAGCTGTCCGCGAGTAGTAGACGGTTTTGGCAGCATGCTGCGGCTGGACCCAGCTGCCGCCGGCATTCCAGCTGCTGGCCAGTCCTAACCCGACCTCCATATCCAGTTTCCCGGCCTCTTCTACCGCCACCTGGATCGCCTTTAACGACGAATCTCCCATAAAAGCAGGCCCGGCAGGGATGATGTTCCCGGGGTCACTGGCAGGCAGAATCCCGATCTCAAAGATATCGACACCCCCAATACCGGCGGCTTTCATGGAACGCAATTCTTCTTTGATCCGGACGCTATCGGTATAGCCATTCAGCCACCACCAATAGACTTTTGGACGGGCCATGCCTTGTGGGTCCGGAAATGCTTCCTTTAGTTCCTGGTAGGATAAGGGCTGGGTTTGATCATCGGGCGCGCCAGGGGAGCAGCTCCATAAGGAAATGCAAACAAGGCATGCCAGGTAAGTTGAGCGGTTCATTTTTGTGTAGGTATTAGGGAATAGGTGTTAGGTGTTAGGTGTTAGGGGTTAGGGGTTAGGGAATAGGTTTTGGGTTGTTTTATTCTTTACCTCCATGGTCTGTGTCTCCATGGTCTGTGTCTTCACAGACCATCCCATCACCAGCCCGGAAGCGAATTATGAGGATCTTCACGATGACCCACTTACCTCTTCCCTGTAATTGCGGGATGGGTTTGCAGGGTAACCGGGCCCAGCAATCCGGATGTCAGT
>JBEBSD010000124.1:0-11152 GCA_040394475.1 Telluribacter humicola
ATGCCACCATGGTCTGTGTCTTCACAGACCATCCCGGTACCCGCCTGTAAGAGTGCGTAGACACCGCCTACGGTATGCCGAGATACACCTGATAAGTCACAGGTTAACGAACTTACCTGTGTAAATCCGTGGTGAAGTTTATTGCCGATTACAGAATTTTGGCGGGATTCGGTATAAACGGGTCTTGTTTCACTTTTATGAGCAGCTTCCGTATGAGCACTGTGCGGCGGGCGGTTACTATCAGGCAGGTCATTAAACAACAGACAGATATGAAACGAATTAAGAAACTGGCGCCGATTTTACTGATCCTGGTCAGTGCGGGCCTTTCACATGCGCAGTCGGGGAAAGGGCCCTTGTTTACCGATGCAATCGGCCTGCAGACCTATACCTTCCGGAACAGTTTCCCGTTGGGCGTTGAAGCGACCCTGGATACGATCAAGACTTTGGGAATTGTAGAGCTGGAAGCCAATCCTCCCAAGGGGGTCACGCCTGAAGCCTTCCGGAAAATGACCGATGCGCGGGGAATGAAAATTGTAGCTACCGGCGCCGGGTATGAGGAGCTCGTAAAAGATCCGATGGAAGTGGTTCGTAAGGCTAAAATACTGGGAGCCTCGTATGTAATGGTCGCCTGGATCCCGCACACCCCGCCCTTTAACCTCGACGATGCCATGCGTTCGGCAGAGGACTTTAACAAGGCCGGTAAAGTATTAAAGGAAAACGGCATCACGTTTTGTTACCATAACCATGGATATGAATTTATACCCTACGGCAACGGGACGTTATTTGACGTGCTGGCGGAGAATACGAACCCGGAATATGTTTCCTTTGAAATGGATGTTTTGTGGACGATTTTTCCCGGAGCAGACCCGGTTAAATTGCTGAACAAATATGGTAACCGTTTCAAACTGATGCACCTGAAAGATCTGCGGAAAGGGGTAAAAGGGGACTTCTCCGGCGGCACGGCCCTGACCAATGATGTGACATTGGGCACCGGACAGGCCAATTTTCCGGCGATTATCCGGGCGGCTCAGAAAGCAGGGATAAAGCATTATTTCATTGAAGACGAAAGCCCTATTTTTGGTCAGCAGGTCCCGAAGTCAATTGCCTACCTGAAAGGATTGAAATAATAAGAGATTTGCCGCTGTGAATTATTCCCATACGTTGACATCCGGGAGCGGTACGACTCCGGAGTTCTCCTGGCCGTTGTTTGATACGGTACCAATTGTAGGGATTATCCGGAATATTGCTGTCCGGGATATCCTGGAAATGGTCCCCGGGTACCGCTCGGCCGGCCTGACCACCCTCGAAATCACGATGAATACGCCGGGAGCGACCGCTATTATTTCGCAATTAAGCCAGGAGTATGCGGGAACGTTGAATATCGGGGCCGGAACCGTCCGGAACCGTAGGGAACTGGACGCGGCGCTGACGGCGGGTGCACAGTTTATTGTGACGCCTATTATCGACGAAGCGGTCATCCGGACCAGTGTGGCGGCAGGAATCCCGGTTTTTCCGGGAGCCTATACCCCGACGGAAATTTACCGTGCCTGGGACCTGGGGGCTGCTATTGTGAAAGTATTTCCGGCAACCAGGTTGGGGGCTGCTTATTTCCGCGAGTTGAAAGGGCCTTTGAATGAGGTCCGGCTTATGCCTACCGGAGGCGTTTCACTGGAAACTATTCCGGACTTTTTCCGGGCGGGTGTCAGCGGTTTCGGAATCGGCAGCCCTTTGTTTCCCGAGTCGCTGGTAGCTGCCAGGGACTGGGGGGGGCTGGCGCAGCATTTTTCGGCATTTGTGGCCCTTTTGCAGCAGTTACGTGCAGCAGCGTCATTGTAAGTCTATTCCTTTCCGTTTTTCAGATAAGCCACCAAATCCACAACCTCCTGGTCGCTGAGGGTAGTGAACAGGCCCGGGGGCATCAGGGATACCGCGGTGACTTCACGGGACTGTATGTTGGATTTGGCGATAACAACCGGATCCTGGCCCACTACTTTCAGGGTAAGCTGATGGAGGCCTTCCGAAGCGATATTCCCCGCATACGTGCGTCCGTCACGGGTAGTGATGATCACCATTTTATAGTCATCCTGAATATCCCCGCTGGGATCGAGGATGTTGGAAAGTAAATAGTCCAGGTTACCCCGGTTGGCGCCGGTAATATCCGGCCCGATGGCGCCGCCTTCGCCAAAAAGCCGGTGGCAGGGGGCGCAGGTGGTTTGAAAGAGTAATTTCCCCTTACCATGGTCAGCGCCTGCCAGTTTGTTTGTAGTCAGGAGCGCCCGGTACTTTTGGTATTCCTGTTGAACAGACTGGCTTTGCTGCTCGATGGGTCCCCAGACTTCAATAAAACCACTTCCCACTACCCGCAGCAATTGTCTGGCCGCATAGGCAGGGACATCTTTTTTGGGGACAGTCCCGGAAGCGATGGCTTTGGTCAGCAGGTTGCCGTACCCCGAACGGGAAGAAAGGGTGAGGATGGCTTCTGTTTTCTCATCCGGTGTATAGGAAGGATAGTCTTTTAACAGGATTTGCGCAAGATTGTTACGATCGTAGGCCGCTACCGCACGGATTGCCGTCTTCCGGTAGGTCGTATCGGCAAGCAAACCAGGAAGCAGCGGCGGCAATTCCGGTTTCTGGCCTGACGCAAGCGTGGTGATAGCCTGTTGTAGGGCCTTGGGGTCACTGCCGGGATCTTTTATGATGGCCATGAGGTGCAGCGTGGTTTCATTGTCGCCAAACTTCCTGGCAATGGTGGTAGCCAATCCGGCAAGAGGATTTCCCGGTGTGGTAAGCTGCTGATAAGCCCCGGCCCAGTTGGCAGGAGGCATCATTTGCGGATGACTCTCCAGCCCATCTCTGATTCCTTCGAGTAACGACGCCGTAATGGCGGGGTAGCGGGGTAAAAGGCCCAGGAGAAGGTCGAGCTGGCCGGCATCCGTTATCCGGCGTGCAGTGTAGTTGGTAAGCAGACGGATCTTGCTGTCAGCAACGAGCGCCACCGCTTCCCCGGGCCGGGCAGCGACCAGGGGCTCCAGTGCAAACCATAACATATTGGGAAGGTTATGATCGGAACTGTCCCTGGAATGGGTAATGAGTCCCTTCAGTATTTCCCACCGGCTTTCCTCCGGCAAACGTTGTAAGGCGGCAGCCAGGTAAAGGCGGACAACGGGGGAAGTATCCAGGCGCGCCATGTTCGCAAAGGTTTGGAGGAGGGGCGGGCGGTTCCCGTTTTCTTCACACAATAGCTGGATGGCCCAGGCCCGTATGTATGCATCGTGGTCTTGCAGCAGCATTGTAACTTCCTGAGGAGTAATCCCGCCGGTTACGTGCAGGGTCCAAAGCGCACGCAGCCGGAAGTCTTCGTTGGTTCCCGAAGCAAGCAGCGATTTCAATGCGGTAGTGGCAGCGGGATGAAGCGCTCCTTTGGTAGCGCGGTTCTGCAGAATGAGCCGAGCCCGGCGCGCATGCCAGTCACTCCGGCTGGTCTGGAGCGCTGCCAGATCCTGGTCGGGCAAACTATTCAGGTCGGCAAAGCGGTTCTCCCAACGGGGAGTTTGTACCGTAGTGGAAGTGATCCGGAAAATACGTCCCGTTTCTTTGTTAAGCACTTCGGAGCCACAGATATCGGCATCGTGCCAATCGAGTACATAAAGAGCGCCTTCCGGTCCGGTTTCCATGCTGAACCCTACCCATTGCGCGTTGTTGGCCATCAGAAAATCATCACCATGGCTGCCTTTGAAACCCGATCCGCTACGGGTAAGTACATCCGACAGGATGGCATGTTCGTGTATATTAGCCATAAAAATCCGGCCTTGCTCGGACTCCGGAAAGCCGTCGGATTGGTAAATACGGGCCCCGCCATGGGCCGAACGGTGACTATGGTCGGCAATGGTCCGTATATCGCTATAGTGATAAGGATTGAAATGTTGTCCGCCCTGCCGGTGGTAAATGCCCCCCGGAACCACGTGCCACAGATGGGGAATAACACAGGCAGTAATAAATAACTGGCCTTTGGCATCATAGTCGATCCCCCACGGATTGCTAAACCCGTGCGCAACGACCTCGAACTGCTCTTTTACAGGATGGTAGCGCCAAACGCCTCCATTGATTTCAATACCGTCTGTTATCGGGATATGTTCCGGGTAGGGGTCATTGCCTCTGTAAATTTTGCCTTTCCCGACGGGTTTCCCCACGGTGGAAGGAGTCGCAAATCCTTGCAGCCCATACAGCCAGCCATCCGGCCCCCAATGCAGGCTGTTGAGGGTTTCATGCCGGTCGCGGATCCCCCATCCGGTTAACCGGACCTCAATGGCCCCGGTGTCCGCAACATCGTCGTGATCCCGGTCCGGCACAAACAGCAGGTTCGGCGGTGCACCGATGTACACGCCGTCAAACCCAACCGCCAGCGCAGCCGGAAAGGCAATCCCCTCAAGAAAAACCTTCCGGGTATCGGCGACACCATCGTTATCCGTATCTTCCAGGATAAGGATCCGGCTGTCGCCTGAATTGGAGAAGCCTTTTCCGCGTGCTTCATAGTCACGGTTTTCCGCTACCCACAAACGCCCCCGGTCGTCCCAGCAAAAGGCCATAGGCTGGGTAATCATGGGTTCACTGGCCCAGGTATTGACCTGGTAGCCGTCTTTTAGGGTCATGGCTGCCACGGCCTGTTCAGGCGTGAGAAAGGTCGCCTTACGTCCTTCCTCCTGGGCAATCCGCCAAAGATCAGTGGTGGTATAAGCCCCTGTTCTTCCCGCAAAATTATTCCAATGGCCCGTTAACTCAATATCGCTAAGACTTCCTGTGTATACCATCAACTGGTGTCTGATCACCTCTGTCATCCCTTTTTTAAGGGTCCAGGCTCCGGCGCGTGCTTTCGCAGTCCCGACACCCATCTGGTTGTCTACGCGCCACAATTGGGGAAATCCACGGTTTTGGGGGTGATCGAACAACGCAATATGCGCGAGGTCGTTTCTGTCGGCGGTTTGCAATCCCACGTCGATCCACATGGCCGGTTGCCCTTCGGCTTTCATATTGACCTGCCGGGCCGCATTTACCACCTGACCGGGCATCCCTTCCTTCCACGGCATCCGTACAAACAGTCCGCCGTAATCGTACTGGTCAAAGGTCAGGTCCTGCCTGGCATCACCGCTCCATTCCAGGTCCAGAAAGTAGTGTTGCCCCCTGATTTCAAACGTCCAGTTCTGCGTTTCGGTGAGCAGGGTTTCTCCTTTTTCATCCAGCAGTGCATAGACGGTCTGCCACTTTACCTGGTTGCCGCTTTCAACCAGGACTTCATAGGCGATTCGTTTCCAGTAATCACTTTGCGGATTGTGGAAGAAATCCCGTTGATTGATCCGGGTGATTCCCCAGTAAATCCCTGTCTGGTGTTTATGATGGGCGGGGCTGTACTCGGTAAGGACGCCTTTGCCGTCAGGCGCCAGCAGCGGGTGGAGAAAAGGCCTGAAACCCGCCGCCGCATTCTGAACGATAACCGGTTCGGAAATCCCTTCCCGAAAAATGGAAATGGTCTCCTGTGACTCGTTTTTGACTGCTTTGAGAACGGTAGACAACTCCTCTTCCGGCGGACGTACCCACCCGGCCAGCAGGGACAACAGCAAGACAGGAACAATAGCTGCTGATAGCTTCATTTCGGAAAGAACAAGTTCTGTCTAGTAAAGAAGTAATAGCAGGAGAGTTACTTATAAAGCAGGAAATGATTTCCCGGTACAGGCGATCATTCCCCTTAAAAAAGTATGGAGTATGTCGAAAAGATTACGGGCCTGTTCCCGTGGAAACAGATTTCAATAAGAACATACCGATTGTCATGATCGTGACAATAATAACAAATCGGAGAAGTTTAAGCAGCTGATCAAATGTCCGGGAGCTTTTCTTTAATACGCGCATGATGGTGGATAGCTTTGATAGAGTGTAACATCAGGAGTTAGAAATTAATTCACAACATCAGGAGAAAGTGACACTTTCGGGTACAAATTTTAATTAAAAACGGCTGTGACACAATACCCTGATCATGTGAAGCGTCTACAGCAATTTTTCGCGGAATGCTTTGCTGACTGCCTCCGTTTGCGAGTTGACATGCAGCTTCTCGTAAATATGTTTAATATGGACGCGCACCGTGTCGATACTGATGCCTAAACCGGCGGCGATAATTTTATAGCTGTTTCCAAGGGACATCGAGGCCAGGATTTCCTGCTCCCGGGGAGTCAGCCGGTAATCGAAAGCCGGCTGCTCGTGAAAGGACTGCAGTACCCGCCTGGCAATATCCGGGCTCATGGGAGCCCCTCCGTGAAGCACATCATACACTGCGGGAATGAGGCGTTCGGAAGCATGCTTCTTCAGCAGGTAGCCGTTTGCACCTGCATGCAGGGCATTGAAAATGTTCTCATTATCGTCGAAAACGGTTAACATAATCACCGGGATCGTGCTTTTCTCCTGTCGGATCAGCCGTACCGCCTGCACGCCCCCGCATACCCCCATGTCAATATCCATCAGTATCAGGTCGGGATGCAGTGTCCGCAGATGCCGGAGGATATCCCTGGAATTTTCAAAAGCTCCTACTACCGAAAAATCTTCATGCAACGATAGCAGCCCTTCGATACTTTCACGCAGCTGGGGGTTATCTTCGTAAATGAGAATAGAATGAGACATAGCGCTCGGCGTTAAATGATCGTGTAAAGCTATTGAATAAAGACAACCCTGGCTATACCCAGTTTATGTAAGGGAGGTCCTCACGGTAATGATTGTGCCGCTTCCGACGACGCTGTTGATCCGGAGGACGGCCTGTAATTTTTCGGCACGGGCAACCATATTTTTCAAGCCGTTTCCCCGGGTCGCGGCAGCAGGGTCCATGCCTTTGCCATTGTCCTGTACCGTAACCTCGAGTCCGGCCGGGATAACCCTGAACCCGATGTCGACCCGGCCGGCGCGGCTGTACTTGGCTGCATTGGTAATGGCTTCTTTCAGGATCAGATAAAGCTCTTTACGGGTGTTGAGATTCAGCCGGATTTCTTCCGTGAGCTGATCCGTTTCGAAATGATAGGAGATGCCGGAAGGTTCCAGGATTTCTGCTGCAAACTCTTTCAGGCGGACGATCATCTTCGGTAATGTGTCGTTTTCGGGATGAACCGCCCATACGATGTCACCCATAGCATCCATCATCCGGCGGCTGTTGTCCCGGATGCGCTGAAGGTATTCGTAAGCCCTTGGCCCCTCTTGTTGCTCGATCGCAATTTTGCTGAGAATATTAATACTGGTAAGGGTACTGCCCATTTCATCATGCAGGTCACGGGCGAGACTGGTACGGATTTTCTCTTCGGTGAGGTACCGGGCCAGTTTGTCGCTGCAAAGTCCGGCAATCCTTTCCAGGATTTCCAGATGTCGTTGGGTATAGAAATTTTTTTGCGAGCTTTCCGTATCAATGATACCAAAAACCTTCCCGTCCACGAAAATCGGGATACTCAGTTCCGAATACCGGCGCTGATCATCGAGTATATAGCGATCGTCTTTCGTAGTGTCGCCCACCAGAATGGCCTTCCCGAGCAGGGCGGCATGTCCTGTAATGCCCTTTCCCAACGGGATAATGATCGGGTTTAAAATCTCATGCTTCACGGGATTTTTGGGGCCGTAAGCGGCTTTCTGGACCAGAACTTCTTTTTTGTCGTCGTAGAGATAAATCACACAATCTTCAAAGCCGAGTTTGGCAATACAGTTTTTGGCGATATCCCAGAATACATCCTCTACCGTGTTATTCCCGTAGAGTGAAGTAGCAAAGTAATTGACAATACGCTCTGCCTGTAATTGCCGGGTCAGCCGGATATACAGCAGGATGCCGGTCAGTAACAGGGCGACCGTTAAAAATAACCAGGCTTCCCAATGCTTCCAGAACGGCAGGCCTGCGTCGGAAAGCGCAAAAACGGAGAAGGAGGTTGCAGGCGAAGACAGGAACGCGCACGTCATAAATGTTGCCATCTGACTTGTTTTTTTTCGGAACGTCCTGATACAGAACTTACTCCAAAAATACGGGTTATCTGTCGGTGATCATAATGAAGGAAATAAAAAGGGAAAAGGAATTCGTAAGTGGTCAGCTTCAGCGGTGAAACCGCTGGTGGTTAGGCCGGGACGGAAAGGTGTAGCACCCCCGCTCGTTCCGAAATGGCGGGGGCGCTGTTAATCTTTAGAATGATAAAGGCGTCGTGCTGGTGACTGTAACAGGGCCTAACAGGCCCGAGGTTTTCAATGGAAGCTCGTTCCAGGGCACCAGGTTTTTGTTGGCTTTGACAAGATTCGTCTGGGTGAACCGTTCTCCGGTAATCGCATCACCTGTCAGCCGGTTGCTCCAGGTGTTGGCAACTTCGATCCGGAGTGTGTTGGCGCCCTCTTTGACAACGGAAGAAATGTCAAACCGGTGTGGTTTGCTCCAGGAAATCCCCAGGTGTTGTTCATTGAGCCAAACATCTGCGACTTCGGCTACTTCGCCGAGATCCAATAATACGACGGACTTGTCGGCAGCAATCCGGAACTCGAAATCGGTGCTGTAGGACGCGATTCCGGAGTAGTAGCGGATCACCGGGTCGGTAGATGTTGTCCAGGAGGTGAGCTGCGGGAACTCGGTAACCTGCGTCGCACCCTGGTTAAAGGTAACCTGCCAGGGATCCGTTAGCGTTGCACGGGTGGCAGCGTGTTTCAGGGAAATGATTTCAGTACCTTTTTTTAATTGATAGTCATCATCCTGATGGAACACAATGCCTTGTGGTGTATAACTCAAATGAGGCGGATGGCTGCCTGTAAACTGGAGCTGATCGGCATGCGGCAACGAACCGGTCTGTGAAAAGACCACAAAAAGGGTCTCATAAGGCGCAAGCGTAACGGGGAGTTGAACATGCCGGTCTTGCTGTTCCCAGATGATTACCGGTACTGTCTTACCGGTGGCTGGGTCCCAGATTTCGGGAGTTTTGTCTGATTGACGGAACGAACAAACTCGTGATACCGTTTCGCCCGTGGTATTGCGTACCAGGTAAAAGTCGCTGTCGGTAGCGGTGTAGTGGATGTAGTCAAGTTCACCGGCGGCCATGGTGCTATAAGAAAAGTCTGGGGGAAGCTGGAGGGCTTCCAGGATATTGTCGCCTGCCAATACGCCGCCCTTAGCTTCCAGTTCCCTGATTCTGGCCAGGGCCTCCGGGTTGGAACGATGGCCTTTTCCAAGGCTTAATACCTTGTAGCGACCGACTCCGGGCAACACCCAGTAACCATCTTCGACGGTAAGTGCTTTCAGCAGGATTTCGGTATTGACGATTTCGTAATCGTAACCGTCCCCTACCTTGAACAGTGTGTTTTTAGGAGGTACCAGGTTCGGGATATCGTCGCCGTAATAATACAGGACATCGGCGTGGAAGCTGGTATTTTGCAGGATATAAGAAATGCGGCTGAGGTAATCGTTGAATGGCTTCACTTTAGGCCACCAGACACGCTTGTCGTTGTAATGGGTCCCTGCCCAGTAGACGATTCCCGGCACTCCGAATTCGGAAGGATTGTGCGTGAAACCATGGATGACCAGCCGGTTCATTCCTTCAGCAAATGCACGATCGGCAATAATTTTCAGGTCGGCCGGTCCTTCCTGCCAATCCCAGTAACTCGTAAAGGCTTCTTCTTCTACAATTCCTAATTTGTAAATATGGGAGGCAGCTGCTATTTCTTTAACCAGCCAGATGTAATCAACGATACTGTCTTCTTTAAAGAAGGTCCGGTTGTACCAGAATTCACCGCGCGGGATATCCAGGGAACCGAGGGCTTTCAGGGTTTCGGCCGGAATGTGATGCGAGTGGCCGGGGCCGCCGGCTTCGGAAATTATCTGCAATCCATGACGGTTGCAGATTTCACGTGCTTTCCGGTAATGATTGTGGATCATCAGCTCGGAAAAGGTTTTTAAAAAGTCGTAATTGAACTGTGCCGTTACTTCTTTGTCGAAAAAATCCGGATCGAAGACAGCGGGCAGGAACTTGTCAATCGGATAGCCGTGGAGCTTCCTGAAAGTAGCCGGCAGCGTTGCCGTCCAGGCAAAGTCTTTTGCTTCGTAACTGGCCAGGTAAAAGTATTTCAGAGCGGTTTTGGAAAGATCCCCCAAAACCGGCTGCAGCCGGTCTATAAAATAATTGATATGCATTTCCGTAGCCGTGGAATCGAAATGATCGATAATCGGACCATTGGAATTGGGTGACGGACGTGCCAGCTGCTCGCCCGAATTGGAGCAGATAAACCGGTAAATGTCCCAATCTCCCTGAGGAGCTTCCCAGCTGAGCTGATCGGTTTCGCTGTTGAAAAATGCGGTTACATTGATAACCTCGCTAGTGTCGGCAAGCGATTTACGGATTTTTGGTACCGCCAGGACCGCAATGTCCTCCCAGTAAGCGGGTTTGCCATTTGCTCCATATTCAATTAAACGGGGCTGTTTATTCCGCGCAGGGGTGATCTCCGGAAATGGAACCGTAAACGTTTCAGTAGGGGAGCCGCTGTAAGCTGTCCGCGAGTAGTAGACGGTTTTGGCAGCATGCTGCGGCTGGACCCAGCTGCCGCCGGCATTCCAGCTGCTGGCCAGTCCTAACCCGACCTCCATATCCAGTTTCCCGGCCTCTTCTACCGCCACCTGGATCGCCTTTAACGACGAATCTCCCATAAAAGCAGGCCCGGCAGGGATGATGTTCCCGGGGTCACTGGCAGGCAGAATCCCGATCTCAAAGATATCGACACCCCCAATACCGGCGGCTTTCATGGAACGCAATTCTTCTTTGATCCGGACGCTATCGGTATAGCCATTCAGCCACCACCAATAGACTTTTGGACGGGCCATGCCTTGTGGGTCCGGAAATGCTTCCTTTAGTTCCTGGTAGGATAAGGGCTGGGTTTGATCATCGGGCGCGCCAGGGGAGCAGCTCCATAAGGAAATGCAAACAAGGCATGCCAGGTAAGTTGAGCGGTTCATTTTTGTGTAGGTATTAGGGAATAGGTGTTAGGTGTTAGGTGTTAGGGGTTAGGGGTTAGGGAATAGGTTTTGGGTTGTTTTATTCTTTACCTCCATGGTCTGTGTCTCCATGGTCTGTGTCTTCACAGACCATCCCATCACCAGCCCGGAAGCGAATTATGA
>JBEBSD010000125.1:0-10895 GCA_040394475.1 Telluribacter humicola
CGTTCGGTAAATCACGTCGCGTCGCGTGCAAGACGCAAGAAAATCTTAAAGATGGCCAAAGGGTACTATGGCCGTCGTAAAAATGTCTGGACTGTTGCGAAAAACGCCGTTGAAAGAGGATTGAATTACTCTTACATTGGCCGTAAGCATAAAAAACGTAATTTCCGGGCTTTGTGGATCCAGCGTATCAACGCAGGAACACGTCAATATGGAATCTCTTATTCCGCATTTATGGGGAAAATGAATGCGGCTGGTATCGAGCTGAACCGCAAGGTGCTGGCCGATCTGGCAATGAACCATCCCGATGCTTTCAAGGCCATTGTGGAGAAAGTAAAATAACGATCATAAAACAGCTCTGAAAACCCTGCTCGCTGCGGGGTTTTTTTATACCAAACAGGTGCGGGAATAAATAATAGTGTATACGACATGATTTATTTTCTACTGGCCGTCATCTTTACCGTTGCCCTGTATTTGATCATGCGGGCCTATCCGGGTCTTGGCATCGACTCGTTTCATGCCATCGTGATCAACTACTATGCATGCGTGCTGACCGGGTTAGTACTGACGCCGGATTGGCGGCAGCAACTGGGTCAGGTCGACTGGATGGCTGCCGGTACGCTCTGGACGCTGGCTTTAGGAAGTTTGTTTGTGGTAGTATTTCTGTTGATCGGACAAACTACTCAGAAGGTGGGGGTAACCGCCGCTTCACTGGCCGGCAACCTTTCCCTGGTGATTCCCGTACTGTTTGGACTATGGGTATTTCAAAACAACAACAAGGTATTTACAGGGGCTAATTACGCCGGGCTGCTGCTGGCGTTTGCCGCATTGGGACTGGGCGCCTGGCGCTCGGGAAACGGCGGTGCAGCCGGCGGATTCAGGAAGGAGGTACTGATCTGGCCGGCCTTGTATTTTCTGGGCAGCGGTACCAATAATACCCTGATCAATTACCTGAGCGCGGAATACTACCTGCCGGGGGAAGATACCTTGTTTATGATTATTGCCTGTATCGGAGCGGCTGTCGTAGGGACTTTGCTGCTGGTATTCCGGCTGGTAAAAAGGAACGAACGGCTTTCCCCTAAAAGTGCAGCAGGCGGCCTGCTTTTGGGAATACCCAATTTTTTGTCCCTTTACTTTTTACTCAGGGCCCTCGCCACCTACGGCAACAGTGCCGCGTTTGTTTTTCCGGTGTACCAGATCCTGACCATGCTGGTTGCGGCCCTGGCGGCATGGCTGCTGTACCGGGAAAAACTGTCGGCCATCAATAAACTGGGGCTTTTTCTGGCGGTTTTAGCGATCCTGTTGCTGTCGTATCAGGAACTGGGGTGGGGATAGGGCCGGGGATACCCCCGGTGGTCTGAGCAGAGCGCTTCTAAAAACAATGGCGCTATTGTTCGGAAATCAAGAAAATGACGTATTTTTGTTTCGCTTTTTTCATAATCGCAGCGTACCAAATGAATATTGAGGAGATAATTGCCAAGACCAAAGATTTTTTATCCACAGAGTTTGAAGTAGACAAGGATCTTATTCAGCCTGAAAGTGACTTGAAAGCTACTTTAGACCTGGATAGCCTTGATTATGTCGATCTGGTCGTACTGGTAGAGGAGCATTTTAATTTTAAGGTGACGGGGGAAGACTTCAAATCAATCAGCACGTTCAACGACTTTTACCGGTTCGTTGAATCCAAACTCACCCTCCTGAAAGTCAACTCATCGTTCTAGGACAATGAGTAAATGGACGGGTAGAAGCCAGGGGACATTATTCGGCTATAAAATCTTTGTTTTTTTTATCCGGAATACTTCGCTGCCTGTTGCTTATTTTGTGCTGGAGCTGATTCTTCCCTATTATTTCCTGTTTGCCGGGAAGGCTAAAAAGGGATTATACCAATTTTATGAGCAGGGGTTGAAGCGTTCCCGCAGAGAAGCGACCCGGCTTATCTATAAAAATTTCCATACGTTCGGCCAGACGCTTTTAGACCGCATTGCCTTCCTCGCCGGAAAGGGGGACCGCTTTCAATTGACGTTCGAACACGAAGCATACCTGGTCAGAATGCAGGAGGAGGGGAAAGGCGGTATTTTGCTGAGCGCCCATCTGGGCAACTGGGAAATGGCCGGCAATCTGCTGCGGGGACGGATCACACCGGCTATTAACATCGTGATGCTGGATGCCGAGGTGGAAAAAATCAAGGAGTATCTGGACGAACAAACAGGGGGCTCCCGGTTCCGGATCATCGCCATCAAAGAGGACCTTTCCCATGTGATTAAGATCAGCAACGCACTCAAAAAGAACGAATTTGTTGCTATTCACGCCGATCGCTACCTGGAAGGGGCCAGGTGGATCGAACGGGACTTCTTTGGAAAAAAAGCCCGCTTCCCTTTGGGTCCCTTTTTGATTGCTTCCCGGTTTGATGCGCCGGTTACCTTCGTGTACGGTGTCAAAACAGCCGCTTCCATGTACCACCTGAGCGCTACGGTGCCGTTAAAGGAAAGAAAACATCCGGAAGCGATTGCGCAGCTGTTCGTGGAGGAACTGGAACAACGGGTGCTCCGGAATCCGGAACAATGGTTTAACTATTTCCCGTTTTATGAAGAATCCCGTTGAGAAACTACCGGTTTTATCACTGATCCCGCACCGCCCTCCGCTGGTATGCGTCGACCGGCTGCTCAATGTCGGGCCCGATGTCTTTGAATCGGATTTTTTAATACCATTAAACCACCTATTTTTGCGCCAGGGCCTTTTGCAGGAACCGGCGCTGCTCGAAAATATTGCGCAGACATGTGCTGCCGGGTTCGGATACCTGGCCCGCCACTCAGGAGAATCCCCGAAACCCGGGTACATCGGCGCTATCTCACGTGTACAGGTCTCTGAATTGCCGAAAGCAGGAGAGACTGTCACTACCCGTGTACAGGTGTTGTACCGGATGGGGCCGGTAGTGATGGTGCACGGGACGTGTTTCCGGGAAGGGGTCAGGTTATTGGAAGGAGAAATAAAATTGGTGATCTAACGACGGTTCATATGACGGAGTCCTTAACGGCAACCATGGAAATTGGAATACGATTTAGCGAAACGGATGCTATGGGAGTGGTGTGGCATGGTAATTACCTGAAGTATTTCGAAGACGGACGGGAAGATTTTGGGGAGAAATTTGACCTCCCTTATCTGAAAGTGGCAGGGGAGGGCTTCTTTATTCCGATTGTCCATTCCGCAATCGATTTTAAATCCCCGGTATTTTACGGAAACCGGATCCGGGTCATTACCCGGTACGTCCCGACACGGACGGCCAAGATCGTATTTCATTACGAAGTCGTTAACCTGACCAGCGGAGAGCTCGCGGCTACCGGGACCACCACCCAGGTTTTCATCACGCAGGAAAAGCGGGAACTGGAATTGGTAATGCCGCCCTTTTACAGGGATTGGAAGGAAGCACACGGCGTTTAGCAAAAAATATTAACAGTGGTTTATATAGGCGCTGAAACGATACAAAGCCCTTTGGGGTGGACGATTACGGATCATTTTGAAAAACTGCAATCGGGGATTTCGGGGATCACATTCGCCGAGCGGGAGGGCTGGAATCAAAGCGACGTTTATTTGTCCAAAATAACTGCATTGCCCGGTACGGGGAAGCTGAACACTCTTTTCCGGACAGCAATAGACCAACTTGCCGCGGGCATCGATCCCGGGCTCCTGCACTCCGATCAAACGATCTGCGTCATCAGTTCTGCCAAGGGAGACCTGGATGCCGATCTGAACCACCCTTTTCAGGCACTTCTGAAGGAACTGGTGACTGCCTATCAGTTAAAGCATGCACCGGTGGTTATTTCCAATGCCTGCGTTTCGGGCGTAATGGCCATCAACTATGCGGCGGCGCTGTTGGCTTCCGGGAAATATGCCCACGCGATCGTACTGGGCGGCGAGGTGATTTCTCAGTTTGTGCTATACGGTTTTCAGGCATTGTTCGCGGTAGGAGATCGTCCCTGTCGCCCGTTTGACCGGAGCCGTAACGGCGTAACGTTGGGCGAAGGCAGCGCGGGGGTTGTGTTATCGCGGGAAGCATCGGTTTTTAAGGAAAAGCCCCTGCAATACCTGGGCGGAGCTTCCTCCAACGATGCCAATCATATTTCAGGACCGTCCCGTACCGGAGAAGGCCTTTACCGGTCGGTATCCAAAACGCTTCAGCGTGCCAACGTAAAACCGGAGGCCATCGGGTATATTTCCGCGCATGGAACCGGTACTGTTTTCAACGATGAAATGGAAGCAATCGCTTTTAACCGTCTGGGGCTGGAGGGGACACCGGTCAACAGTCTTAAAGGATACTGGGGGCATACCCTCGGAGCGGCCGGGGTGATGGAGGTCGCGCTGGCGATGCAGAGTCTCCGGAAAGAACTGCTGGTGGCAAGCATGGGTTACTCAGAGCCGGGAACCACGCAAAGCCTGACTGTCCTGACCTCCAACCAACCTTTGACCTCACCCTTGTTCTTAAAAACAGCCTCGGGTTTCGGCGGTTGCAACGCTTCCCTAATCATCCGGAAAATATGAGCTATCTCACTGCATGGTGCCGTATGACCGGCGATAAGGTGATTGTCAATGACCAGACAGTTTGGGAAGCGTCTCCGGAAACAGGTTTGACGGGATTGTATAAAGAGCTCGGACTGGAATATCCGAAATTCTACAAAATGGACCAGTTGTCGCAGGCGGCGTTCCTGGCGGTTGAGCTGTTGCTGCAGGCAGCGCCTGCACTGAAGGAATCGGCGGATGACGGGGTAGCCCTGTTATTTGCCAATGCCGAATCCAGCAGCGCCACGGATGCGCGTTTTCGTAAAAGCTATGAGGAAGACAGGTTGCCAAGTCCTTCGCTGTTTGTGTATACCCTGCCCAATATAGCCCTCGGAGAGATTGCAATCAGAAACAAATGGTACGGGGAGCATATGTTTGGGTTTTTTCCTAACTTCACGCCTGATTTTTACATGGCTACTTCGGAAATAATGCTTCAGCAAGGCTCAGAAGCCGTGATTGGCGGCTGGTTAAATGTACGGGACCAACGGGATGTATTGGTTTTTGTACTTTGGGCAGCGCCGCAGGAAGGCGCTGTTCGGCTCACGGAAGCCACACTGAATAACCTGATGCATATCGACTGATACCGAAAGCCGATACTACTTTACCAAATATACTAATGGCGCGTGTCGAATTAAAAGAAGAACTGAAAGATCATATCATTGAGCAACTCAACCTGGAAGATGTAAAGGCATCGGATTTTGTGGATGAAGCGCCTTTGTTTGGAGAAGGGGGAGTGGGGCTCGACTCCATTGATGCCCTTGAATTAATCGTTTTGCTGGAAAAATATTATCAGATCAATGTCACCAATCCCGAAGAGGGAAAACTGGTGTTCTATTCGATCAATTCGATGGCGGATTATATCGAGCAACATAGAAAGTAACTTCCTATGGGTGTTTTTGTAACGGGAACAGGTGTTATTTCGGCAATAGGTACCAATACTCCGGAGAACCTGTATGCGTTACAGCATCAATTGTCCGGCATAAAATCCGGCGAACTGTTTCCCGGAATGCCGCCGGTCTTTGCCGGAAAAGTGGGGCTGACCGACCGGGAATTAATGGAGCAGCTCGCCATGACACGTCCTCCGGTTTCCCGGACTTCGTTGTTAGGAATACGGGCGGCTAAAGAGGCCTGGGGAGGGAATGTCCTGTTGCCGGCGTTGAAAACCGGTCTTATTTCTGCTACTTCGGTGGGCGGGATGGACAGGAGCGAGGTTTTTTACCAGGACTTTCTGCAGGGACTGCAGCCGGATTACGGCCTGTTGAGCTGCCATGACAGCGGATCGACTTCCGAACGGATTGCCGCGGAACTGGGAATCACGGGTTATGTCAATACCTTATCGACCGCTTGCTCGTCGGGGGTCAATGCCATTATGCTGGGGGCCCGATTGTTGCAAAGCGGGAGGCTCGACCGGGTACTGGTGGGCGGAACCGATTCCCTGACGCGCTTTACAGTGAGTGGTTTTGAGGCGCTCATGATTTACGACGCCGAATGGTGCCGGCCCTTTGATGAAAGCCGGGCCGGGCTGAACCTGGGAGAAGGCGCCGCTTTTTTGCTGCTGGAAAATGAAAAAAGCCTC
Organism: Telluribacter humicola; assembly: GCA_040394475.1. GTDB lineage: Bacteria > Bacteroidota > Bacteroidia > Cytophagales > Spirosomataceae > JBEBSD01. The sequence continues at coordinate 6,128 of JBEBSD010000125.1, forward strand.
TCGGAAACGGGAAATGAGGTCCTCTGCATGGTAAGCGGCTGGAGTAATGCCGCCGATGCCTACCATCAGACGGCGTCGTCACCGGACGGAAAGGGCGCTACCCTGGCCATTTCGGAAGCCATTCAAAAGGCAGGGCTGCACCCTTCCGATATTTCGTATATTAATGTACACGGAACCGGTACCCGGAACAATGACCAATCGGAATCGGTTGCCCTGCAGGCTGTTTTCGGAGCGGCTGTTCCGGCCTTCAGCTCGACAAAAGCCTATACCGGGCATACATTGGCAGCCGCCGGAGCCATCGAATCCGTTTTTTCGGTAATGGCGCTCCGGCATCAATGTGTATTTCCTACCCTTAATTTCAGTAAACCCATGGAAGGAACGGGCCTGGTACCGGTGACGGAACCGGAAGCCCGGAAGGTAACGGCAGTACTTTCGAATTCGTTTGGATTCGGAGGGAATAATTCCTCGATAGTTTTTACGCAGTACCCTTCGTAAGTACCTATGATTTATCTCAACGCCGCTTCGTCGATCACCCATCAGCCTGCCTTTCGGAACAGCGGGTTTTCGGAGGCCCTCCGGCCGCTGCACGGGGAGTCGGTTCTTATACATCCGGATTACAAAGAGTTTATAGAGCCTGTGCTGTTGCGCCGGATGAGTAAGTTATTGCGGATGGGAGTGGCCTGTGCCCGGGATGCCCTGCAAGGACTGTCACCCGGAGCGATAATTGTAGGGACGGGATTGGGTTGTTTGCAGGATACCGAAAAGTTTCTGTCGAACCTGCTTACGATAAAAGGCCTGTTGCCGCCCACAGCGTTTATTCAGTCGACGCATAATACGATTGCGGGCCAGATTTCGCTGAGCCTGGGAAATCACCGCTATAATATGACGCATACCCAGAATACGGTATCGTTTGAAATGGCGCTCCTGGATGGTATTCTACAAATAGAGGAGGGCGTTTCGCCTGTGCTGGTCGGCGCGGCGGACGAACATATTCCTTTCCTGGACGAGGTTGCAGCAGCCTGGGGCCTGGAGGCGTTACAGCTGACTTCAGGAGCCTCCTTTTTTGTGTTGTCGCATGAAAAATCACCCCATAGCCTCGCCCGGTTGCGCGACGTGACGGCCGTGGTAGGCCGGTCGACAGACTTAACGTCCGAAATCAACCGGTTTCTGAGCGCCAATCAGCTGACGACCGATGACCTGGACCTTGTTTTGTATAGTTTGCCGCCGGGTACGGAGTGGTCCTGTCCGGTGACAAAATCGATTCCCTATTTAGAAATGTCGGGGGTTTACCCTACGGCGGCGGCTTTTGCGCTTCATTACGGGGCCGATTACCTGTCGGCAGCAGCGGGGCGCAACTATGTGCTGGTGGTGAACGGGCTCAATCCCCGTAATCTTGGATTAAGCCTGTTACAGTCTCTTGAAACATAAAATTGCTACAGCTATTGGTGCAGGATTACTGGTGACGATCCTGGTGCTGCCGTTTCCGGCTCCGGTGCTGTTGGGCACAGCCGTGGTGATTGGATGGCTGCTGATCACAGCCTACGGGGTGTACGCCATCCGGTCCGACTGGTTTTTGATCTCCCGGCACGTAACCGCGCCCGGTACCGTCGCTCTCACGTTTGACGACGGCCCGGACCCGGAAACCACCCCGCTGGTGCTGGCCATTCTCCGGGAGAAGCAGGTAAAAGCAACCTTCTTTTTAATCGGGGAAAAGGCAGCCAGTCATCCGGATCTCGTGCGGCAGATCGTACGGGAGGGACACAGCATCGGGAACCATTCATTCGGACATTGGATCGGCATGGGCGGGTATCGTTTCCCTAAACTAAAACGGGACCTGGAGCGTTGTTCTTCCGTACTGGAGGAGATTACCGCGGTAAAAGTCCGGTTGTTCAGACCGCCCTTCGGAGTGACGACCCCCCGTTATGCCCGGGCCCTCAAACAGTTGAACCTGGAATCAATTGGGTGGTCGTTAAGAAGTTATGATACGGTGATCCGGGATCCGGAACAACTGTCGGGGCGGCTGAGAAAACAATTGGTGTCCGGAAGTATCGTTTTGCTGCATGATAACCGTCCCATTACTGCCCGGGTTTTGGCTGACTTTATCGATTGTTGCCGGGAAAGAAAGTTAAAATTAGTACCGGTTATTCCCGGAAATGTCTCTGATGAGGCCTGATAGTGAAATTATGAAGTACCTGAATAGCCTGTTGGTCGCTGTATTATCGGTTTTATCCCTGAACGGACAGGATTTTAAGAAAGTCGCGAATCCGGAAGCAGTATACCGGCAGCTCAGTGAAGCATCGGAACAGGTCAGGTCGATCCAGGCGGACTTCAAAGAAGAGCGGTGGGTTTCCTATCTCAAAGAACCGCAGCATTCTTCCGGTATGTTTTACTACTTGAAAAAGGATAAACTGCGTTGGGAGCAGGTAATCCCGTCCTCGTATATTATCCTGATCAATGAGAATGAGTTGAAGGTCAGTGAGAAGGGAACGGAAAAAAATATGCAATCGGCCAAACGGGTAGCGATGGGTATCCGGGACCTGATGCTGACCATGGTAAACGGAGATTTTCAGCAAGCGAAAGGGTTTACAAAAGAATGCCTGCAGACTACGGATTCGTATGTAATTGTGCTGAAACCCACCGATAAACGCCTGCGTCAGCTTTATGAGAGTATTCAGCTGCAATTCTCCAAAAATACACTTACCCTGAAACAATTGACGTTTTTCGGGAAAGGGGGCGACCGGCAGATCATGACGTTTCTGAATGAAAAACTCAACAGCCCTGTGGACCGTACCTTGTTTGTTACCTTCTGACGATCTCCTTCTGAATATGCTTTTGAATGATTTTTATGTGATGCTGGAACAGCACATTTTTCCCCGGGGTGCAGAAGTGCGGATCCGTATCCATCGGGAACATGACGTATTTCTGGGGCATTTTCCCGGAAATCCCGTAACACCGGGAGTCGTGCAAATGGAAATCGTAAAGGAAATCCTGGAACATATTACGGGGAGAGAATTGGCGATGGACCAGATGCGTCAATGCAAATTCCTGGCCGTGCACAACCCATTCGAAACACCCGAACTGGTGATCGGCATAACCTGGGAAGCCGGTAAAGAACTGGAAATACAGGCCAGGGGCTCTTCTCCGGCAACGACCTATTTCAAATTAAGTGCAAGTTACCGGGAAAAGAGAGAGCGGGACCAGCCCCCTGGAAAAGGCGGCGCGGACAGGTAAGCCTATGCTGGAGCAAATACAAGGATGCATTATTTTACCGACTTATAACAACGCCCGTACATTGCCGGGGGTGTTGGACGCGCTGCTCCCGTATGCCGGCGCGGACCGGTTGATTGTAGTCAACGACGGGGCTACCGATCAGACTGCCGAAATCCTCCGCCGTTACCACGGTCGTATCACGTTGCTTGAAAACCCGGTTAACAAGGGAAAGGGCTATTCCCTGCGGCGGGGATTTGAGGAAGCGATAAAAAGAGGATTCCGCAATGCCATCAGTATTGATTCCGATGGCCAGCACTTCCCGGGCGACCTTCCGCTTTTTATCGCGACGGCCCTCAGGCATCCCGGGAAGGTGATCATGGGAAGCCGGGATATGAACCAGGAAGGTGTACCGGGGAAAAGCTCATTCGGAAACAAGTTTTCTAATTTCTGGTTTTGGGTACATACCGGTATCCGGCTGCCCGACACGCAGACGGGGTTCCGGTTGTATCCCCTGGAACCCTTGCGGGGAATCCGTCTGGTAACAACCCGTTTTGAGACGGAAATCGAAGCAATCGTCCGCCTTGCCTGGAAAGGAGTTGCATTTGAATCCATTCCCATACAGGTACGGTATGATCCGGCGGAACGGGTAACCCATTTCCGGCCGCTCAAAGACTTTACGCGTATCAGTATCCTCAATACCTGGTTTTTTATCCTTACCCTGCTCTGGTACCTGCCCAAGCGATTGTTGGATCAGGTGCTGCAAAGAGGACTCTGGAACACGCTTCGCGACCAGTGGGCCAACGAAACACCGCTCAGGAAAGCAGTGTCGATCGGTTTCGGCTTATTTATGGGAATCGTTCCGATCTGGGGATTTCAGTTGCTGGTAGGGATGTCGGCTGCCGTGTTTTTCAGACTGAATAAGGCGCTGGTTTTCCTGGCGGCCAATATCAGCATTCCCCCCATGATCCCTCTCATCATTTACGCCAGCTTTAAAACAGGTGCGTTGCTATATCCCGAGAGCCCGGTAAACCTGCTTGACTGGAAAAATATGAGCCTGGAAAGCAATCTCCTGCAATTGAAGCAATACGTTACCGGCGCCGTTCTGCTGGCCCTCCTGACCGGCCTTTCCGGTTTCCTGATAAGTTTGGCCTTCCTGCAAAAAAGAAAGTAACCCCATGGTCTGTGTCCATGGTCTGTGTCCCACAGACCATTTTGGATACCAGCCCGAAGCAAAGTTATCAGCTGGAACGCAAAGAGGCTGTCTTCTATGTTGAAAAACAAGCCCGGAATCGTTTATTTTTATTTTTATTAAAATTTAAGCAAAAGCTATCGCTGGTTGTGTTGGCATGTGGGTAACCTGGAAGATTATCCATATTTCAACACAACATTTATCCTATAAACCAATCTTCTATTAGTGAACATCCTCTTGGAAGAGTCACAAGCTGATTATTATGTTTATAAGTTGTGGGACGCAAACTAAAAATAGTGAACAGCAATAGTTATAGCAAAACCGATCCGGACGCTTCGTTTATGCGGCTGAAAGACGACCATATGCAGA
>JBEBSD010000126.1:0-10029 GCA_040394475.1 Telluribacter humicola
GGGTGGTTGGGTGAGCGGAGTCGAACCCAGGAGTCGAACCCAGGAGTCGAACCCACGGCTATCAGCAATCGGAGATCGGCTGTCGGCTATCGGCAAATACGATGGGTGAGCGGAGTCGAACCCTCGGCTATCGGCTGTCTGTGGCGCGGGATAAATGGTCATTTTTTATGACTGAGCCGGAAATACGAAGAGAGAAAACGAAAATACAAAAAAAGATGACCCTTCTGACGCGAAGATCGCTGTTAAAACTTATTCCGGCGCTTCCGCTGGTTGGCTGGACCAACCGTCTTGCAGTCCAGCCAAAGCTTCGGTTCATTGTGGCGTCGGATGGGCATTACGGGCAGCCCGGCACTCCTTTTGAACAATACCATAAGGACCTTGTCAGTTGGGTGAACCTCGAAAAAACGCAGCGGGGCCTGGACTTCATTATCTTTAACGGCGACCTTATTCATGACGATCCGACCCTTTTGTTTGATTTCAAAAAGTCGCTGGCTTCTCTGCAGGTTCCTTATTATGTCGTGAGGGGTAACCACGACCGGGTCGCACAGGATGTCTGGAAAAGTACCTGGGGTTATGGGACCAATCATACGTTTATCCGGGACGACTATGCATTTGTAATCGCCGACACCTCCAATGAGCAAGGGAAATACCTTTGTCCGGACACAGCCTGGCTGCAGGCGGAATTCTCCCGGAATGCCGATAAAAAGGGCATCTTTGTTTTTATGCATATCACCCCGGCCAAGTGGACGGTTCACGGAGTAGATTGCCCGGAAATCCGGAAACTGCTGGCAGATACCGCTAATGTGAAAGCGATCTTTCACGGCCACGATCACAATGAAGACGGGGGAAAAACAGACGGAGGAAAACCTTATTTCTTTGACGGCCATTTCGGTGGAAGCTGGGGAACTACTTACAAAGGCTATCGCGTGGTAGAAGTTTCCGGCGACGGTTCCTGGAAAACCTATCAATACAATGCATCTGCCGAACCCGAGCTCAATACTTTTGAGGGAAAGGCATAACATCCAACCTCATTTTTCGTTCTCAATAGCCAAAGCAATTAATTGTCAACTAAGTGAAAGGCACACCATTAAACTATTTTTTACCGGTTTTTCTGTTTTGCGTCGCACTTACCTTACCTCAGCTTTTACTAGGTCAGCGTGACACCAGGCTCACCTTTACCGGTGGCGCCGCATTGCATAAGACTTGTTTCCAGGTCGGGGCTATACCCGCTACTTATGAGGTCAGCGTCGAAGTAACACCCGGGGATTGCGGCGCCGGGAATTATCAGCTTTCCTGGGGCGATGGAACAGCGCCAGTCACGCTGTCGGGACTCCTGGAGACCGAAACATTTACACACAGTTACAACATAAGCGCCCTCAACACCTGCGCTACGGGTTTCGTGGAACGTTCCATTGTCCTGACCAATATCGACGACAACTGTTTTGAGCTTAAAGCAGCAGTGGTTCGGCTAAATAAGCTACCGGAAGCAGCGATTAATATTACAGCAGCCTGCGAAGGCCGAAACAGTACTTTTATCAACGCAACCTGCGGCCGGACGAATATCAGCGAACCGGTTAGCTGGAAATGGGAATTCAGTGATAACCGTGCCCCGATCACCACGCTGAATGCCAGCGTGAGGTTAACCGACCCCAACACTACCTATACCGTGAAGCTTACGGCAACTTCCAAAGCCTGCGGAGCAGAATATACAACCTCTGCCACCCAGTCTTTCCAGCTCAATAAACTCCCCACTGCCAGCGCAACTGTCGCCGGGCTGGACGATGATTTGTTTTGTTTCCGGAATGATACCGACAGTACCCTACGGCTGGATGCCTCCGCCTCCGCCAACACCACAACATTTGAATGGCGTATCCGCGGCGGCGAATACGACTACGAAGAAGTAGCCCGAGCCGATTCTGCCATTATGTCCATCAAACTCAAAGAAGACCAGCCCTATACCATCGATTTTACAGCTAAAAATGAATGTGGAAGTGCCCCTCAAACATTTACGTGGGATTTCGAAGCAGTAGCTGCTCCTGAAATCAGCCTGATCCCACACGCGGATGGGTGCGAATCCCTGGACTACCGGATACTCAATAAAGTGGAAGGCGCTGTGTATACCCTTAACGATGTTGTATTCAATCCGGATGAAGTGCAACACCTCGAAATTTCCGACGATCCGTATATTGTGACGGCCAACATCTCCAACCGCTGCGGCCAGCACACGGCTTCCGACACGGTATTTGTCTACTCCAAAGAGCCGGTTATTATTACTTCCTTACCTCCTGACACGATCATTTGTTACGGTTCCACTCCGCTTCCCTTGCTTACCAATCTTCCGGGAGGCACCTGGGAGAATGCCAGCGAGCAGGATATTAACGGGCAGACGGTTTTTTATCCGAATCAAACCGGCGAATTCAATGTCACCTATAAACGGGGAACAGGACTCTGCCTTTCTTCAGACTCGCGGATTGTGAATGTGATCAATACGCTGGCAGAGGCCCGGATCGGGCTGGATCAGCTGGAGGCCAGGTGCTCGCCGGCCCAGCTACTCTTTTCCAACCGTTCGGAAGGCAGCGAGGTAGGCTACTCGGTTTGGGATTTCGGGGACGGGACCTCGGATATTTTCACTTCCTCGGATACTATTTCGCATGTTTTTATTGCTGAGGACGTCATCCAGCAATTTGTCGTGCAGCTGCAGGTAAGAAATGCCTGCGGGGTCAGTCAGGATCAACGAACGATCCAGATTATTCCCAGCAGCCTCAAACCCCTCTTTACCCTGGCCTCAGACAAGGTTTGCAAGGAGGTCGACTTACAGTTTACCGATGCAACCGTACCCAGTCCTTCAGCCTGGAAGTGGGATTTCGGCGACGGGACCATTGCGAACATTGCGAACCCCGTACACCGTTTTACCGGCAACCCGGGTTCGTATAACGTCAAACTGGTGGTCAGCAACCAATGTGCAACCGATTCTATCGTCCACCAGGTGGCGGTTACCCCACCCCCGACGGGTGATTTCAGCATCGACTACCCGCTCGTATGTTCGGGGGAAGAAATTAAAATCACGAACGCAACGGATCCCTCCTATAAGTTTATATGGAATTTCGGCGACGGGAGTGACGTTGATTCGGTCAACTTTATGCCCCGCCATACGTATTCCGAACCGGGCTCCTTTCCTGTTCAGCTGACCGTTTACCAGGGAACACTCGCCTGCAAGTCCGAAATCAGAAAAACCGTACTGATCGACCAGCCGCTCGAAGCCGATTTTGCGATCGAAGTTGCACCCGAAGCCTGCTCGCCTGCGCTTGTCAAATTTGTAAACCTCACCGAAGGTTCGGATCAATGGTTATGGGAATTTGACGATGGAAGAACAACCACCGTCAAAGAGCCTCTGATGCCGTTCCGGGAGGGACCGTATACCATCAAACTAACGGCAAAAAAGAACGGCGGTTGTGAATCGGTCGCGGAAAAGGCCACCTACCTGGACCTGGTCGATTGCGGCATTGATATTCCTGAAGCCTTTACCCCTAATGGCGACAAACATGGTGATCGTTATACACTGTTCGGCAACGGCATTCAGCGCATTCAGTTTTTAAAAATACGGAACAGATGGGGGCAAGTGGTTTTCGAAATGCGGGACGTCCCTCCCGGAAGCCAGGAACCCGGCGAGTCCTGGGACGGCACGATGAATGGGAAAGACTTACCGGCAGATATGTATGTTTTTGAATCCAAAATTATTTACCGGGACCAAACTGAATCGGATATCATCAAGGGTAAATTTTATTTGGTGCGCTAGTATGAAAGGCTGTATCTATTCCCTGCTGATTGCCGCCAACCTGCTGTCCGTCCTGAATTCTTTCGGGCAGGCGCCGCAGTTTTCACAGTTTTACGCGACCCCGTCCTATACCAACCCGGCGCTGACCGGCGATGCACGCGCATCCCGGCTGACCCTTAATTTCCGGAACCAGTGGGCCAGCCTGGGGACGGCTTTTAATACGGCCGTCGTTGGATTTGATACGTATGTCGACCCGAAAGATATCGGGTGGGGGATACTGGCCATTCACGACCAGCGGGGCCAGGCTCTCCAAAGCAATATGCTGGCCGGGCAGTTTTCCAAACTGACCTACCTCAGCAGCAGTCGCGAGCTGCGCCTCGCCGGTGGTATCCAGGCAGCTTGGGTCTCTAACCGCTGGAATGCCGACAACCTTGTCTATGTCGCCGATCTCATGGGCGTCACGGACCCGCTGGCTGCTACAGGCCTTTCTGAAAACCGCTTTTCCTTCTCGTTGGGTACACTCCTGGAATTTGTCCCCAGAGATGATGAAAAAGCGTCCTGGTGGTGGGGAGGGAGCTGGCATAATATGGCCGTGAATGCCGACAAATGGATGGGGCAGCGGTTTGGCCTGCAGGCAGGCACCAAGATCCCGTTTGACTCGCCAGAGCTATTCGGCAACCACCTGGGCCACGATCTCGATCGCGAAACGGCACTCAGCCTCGCCGTACAAGTCCGGAAACAAGGTCCGCTTTATCAGCTGGACCTGGGAGGCAATCTTATTTATTCTCCCCTGTTGGTGGGATTGTGGTACCGGGGAATGGGTTTTAGTGAAGCGCGCAGAGATGCTATTATCCCTACGCTGGGATTTTTAAGTGCCAATATTTTATTGCAGGTAAGTTACGATATCCCCGTTTCTTCGCTGGGTTTCAGCACCGGCGCTTTGGAACTTACCCTCTGGTACGGATTTGACGACCTGGTCCGTTACAAGGGCAACGGGCGGAATTCCAGAAGCTTTCTACGCTATTAACCCCCCTTCCGAAACTTCAAAAATAACTTGCGATATTACCAGTTACTCGCTAAATTGGCCAGGTTATTTTAGCTTCAGATTATTACCCTTACCAAATCCCATGATGTTTTTTACCCGTATACTTGTTTGTTGGTTACTCTTAATGGGGACCCTGAATGTTGGTTCCGTGTTCGCTCAAAAGGTAAAATGGACAAAAGTAAAAGTCCTGGTGTATACCAAAAACGGGAAGGGTTTTGTGCACGATAATATCCCCAATTCTATAAAAGCCATCCAGGAGCTCGGCCAGCAAAACGGCTTTTCAGTGGACGCTTCGGAGGATCCCGCCGTCTTTACGGAAAACAATCTGGCGCAATACAACGTGGTTATTTTCTCCAATACCAACAATGATGTCTTCGATACCGATGCACAAAAAGTAGCGTTTATGCGCTATATCCAGGCAGGGGGCGGTTTTGTGGGCATCCACTCTGCTTCCGGCACCGAGCGGAAATGGAAATGGTTCAAGCAATTGGTGGGAGGCACTTTTTATTGGCACGATGTCAACCAGCCGTTTACGGTCAATATCCTGGACCGGGCACACCCTTCGGTCCGTCATCTGGGTGAAAAATGGGTCCGGCAGGGAGGAGACGAATTTTATTACCTGAAAGAAATGCCTGTCAACCTGAAGGTCATCGCAGTCAATGATGCCACCACCCTGAAAGGTGAAAACCCCAAACGGCTGGATACATTCGGTACGGTATTCCCCTCGGTATGGTGCCATGAATACGACGGAGGCAGAGCCTGGTATACCTCGCTCGGGCACAATAAGGAAGATTACGAAAAAGAGGATCTCAGACAACACATTCTGGGCGGGATTTCCTGGGCAGTCGGTTCGGGCAGGAAGAGAGATTTCAGTAAATCCTACGCCCAAACACCCGGTGATGACCTGAGAGTTCATTAAGCTACTAAATTTGCCACCTTTTTAGTTGATCCGCATTTTATGGAAAAGACAGTATCCAGCAAGAAAAACACTACCCGCCGGGAGTTTATCCAGACGATCGGCGTGACAGGAATAGCTGCCCTGGCATTCCCCACCATTGTACCTGCTTCCGTTTTCGGAAAAAATGCGCCCAGCAACCGGATCCAAATAGGACAAATCGGGTTTGGACGGATCGCCAGAGGGCACGACCTCCCTGAAATACTCCGGAACGAAGTCGCCCATGTGATGGCGGTGGCTGACGTGGATAAAAACCGTCTCGGCCAGGCAAAAACCTGGATTGAGCAACAATACGCCAAAAAAACCGGCAAAGAAAACTACGTGGACGTCAAAATGTACGGCGACTACAAAGAATTGCTGGCGGATAAATCCATCGATGCAGTCGTTATCAGTACTCCTGACCACTGGCATGCCCAGCCGGCCATGGAAGCCGCTGCTGCCGGAAAACATATTTATATGCAAAAGCCCACCTCGCTGACCATCGAGGAAGGCCGCATGATGAGCGACATGGTCCGGCGGAAAGGAGTTGTTTTTCAGCTGGGCAGCCAGCAACGGTCCTCCTCTCCCTGGCCGCAGTTTAAGCGTACCTGTGAATTGGTCCGCAACGGACGGATCGGCCAGCTAAAGAAAGTGTACGTGGGGCTTCCCGGAGACCCGGCAGGGGGCAGCACCGCTACCATGCCCGTACCGGCCAATCTCAATTACGATTTCTGGCTGGGTTCTACACCGGAGGTTTTCTATACCCTCGACCGGGTGCATTCGCAAACGAACCTCGACGACCGTCCGGGCTGGCTCCGCTGCGAGCAGTTCGGCGCCGGCATGATTACCGGCTGGGGTTCCCACCATATCGATATTGCCCATTGGGGGATGAATACCGAGCTCACCGGACCCATCGAATTGGAAGGCACCGCCAGTTTCCCCACATCGGGTTTATGGAATGTCCACGGTGATTTTAAAGTAACAACCCGTTATGCGAACGGCGTCGAAATGGAAATAGGAGGTACGAACCCCAATGGTGTCAAGTTTGAGGGTACAGAAGGCTGGATTTTTGTAACCCGGGGCAATGTAGGCGTCACGGCATCGGATCCGGTAGCAGCCACCACCGGCACAAAAAATGAGGCATTTTATGCCAGCGATGCCAAAATCCTGGGCTCTGTGATTGGCGCCGATGAAGTCCATTTATATGACAGCCCGGAGCAGCACCGCAACTGGCTCGAATCCATTCAGAACAAGAAGCCGACGATAAGTCCTGCAGAAATTGCCCATCGCTCCTGCTCCGCCTGCCTGATTGCACATACCGCCATGAAGCTGCAGCGCAAACTCAGGTGGGATCCGGAAGCAGAGCGGTTCATCGACGATGCGGAAGCCAACGCCACCCTTACCCGGATCCAGCGGGCGCCGTATGGTACCTCCCGGGTGAAGGGATAAAAATACTACGGGGAGAGACGGTTCAGCAAGGTCTCCCCCCACAACATTATTCGTATCGCAGGGCCTCTATAGGATCAAGTTTAGAGGCCTTGATAGCCGGGTAAACCCCGGAAATAATTCCGACGAATATACAGACGGCCATCCCCAGGATCATCCATAGCCAGGGCACCATAAAGGCCGCTGAGCCCTGACTGATAAGTCCTGACAGCAAGTTGCCGATCAGCAGTCCGAACAATAGTCCGGCTAGCCCTCCCAAAATACAAATTACAATGGCTTCGATAAGAAACTGGAAGCGGATCACCTTGGGGGTAGCTCCCAGTGATTTCCGGATCCCGATTTCACGGGTGCGTTCCGTTACGGACACCATCATGATATTCATCAGCGCAATAGACGCCCCCAACAGGGTAATCACGCCAATGACAAAACCTCCGATCCGGAGATAGCCGGTAATCTCTTCAAAGCTTTTGGCAAGCGCATCCGCCCTTTCAATAATAAACGAATCTTCCCTGCCTAACTGGTCATTCCGGATCCTCCGCATCAATCCGCGGGCTTCCTCGACAATGTACTCTCCCTCATGCATATCCGGGGGTGACGCGGTTATCGAATACGTAAGCGCCCGGTTAGGCGCCAGGGCTCTTCCGGTCGTAATCGGGACCAGCAAAACCCGGTCCGGCCCGGTCCCCCCTCCCAGATCTCCCTTTTTATCCAGAAAACCGATAACGGTAAAATGAGAACCCATAAACGTAATGGATTTCCCCACCGGATTGGCAGCGCCGAAAAGATTACGCCCCAGTTCCTGTCCCAGAACGGCTACATTCATGGAGTTTTCTATATCCGACCGGTTGATGTTCCGGCCGTTGGACATCTTATATCCGTTAATGGCCAGATAATCTTCATCCACGCCCGTCACATTGATATTGGGATTTGTCTTTTTCGATTGATATTTCACTTCCACGGCCCCTCTTACCTGGGCATAGACCGATACTTTTGCCTCATATTTTTCCTTAAAATTACGGGCGAAGGTCATTGCCTGCCGGAATTCGATCGGCGGGTTTATCCGGAAACTCCTTCCTCCCTGGCGCCGCCAGTCCTGCGAATTCCGGCTTATGGAAAACGTATTGGCGCCCAGATCCTCAAAACTGCTGTTTACGGACCCCTGTATGCCGTCCACCGCCGTCAGAATTCCAACCAGGGAAGTAATCCCTATTGCAATAATCATCGCGGTCAATACGGTCCGCAGCACATTGGCCCTGATCGAACGGATGCCTTCATTGATATTTTCCCTTATTTCCATCTGGTTACACTAATTTTGACCCTCCATTGGCAGAATGCTTAATAAAATTAGCTATTTTACCGTTATGTTTAACCAACGCCCCCGGTTTGGGACACGTTGCACGCCGCTTAAGAGCTATAAGACTACTACTTATTCAGCAAGCTGAATCAGGAATGTAAAACTGCAAATGAAGACTGAAAGAATCAAACCGATGATACGGCGGATCGTTCCGCTCATCATATTTTTAGGAATATCCTCCCTCTCCTACAGCAATAGAATCCTCATCCCGATGGATGACTCCCAAAAGAACCATCTGAAATCGTATGGAATTGCCTATTGGATCCTGAAAGTATATGACACCGAGATGGACTGGCTGCTCAACTACCGGGGAGGGAGTTTTATGGTCGCGTTCAATCAGACCTTTGCGACCGAAATGACGATCCGCGGGGTGAGTTACGAGGTCATCTCAGAAGCCGATGCCGCAGGAATCCTCGCCGAGGTCACTGCCCCCGATGTGAATATGGACGCCGTCAAACTGCAGAAAGCCCCCCGGGTGGCCGTCTATTCGCCTAAAACCAAGCAGCCGTGGGACGACGCGGTAACCCTTGTGATGACCTACGCCGAAATCCCGTATGATGTTGTATTTGACGACGACGTCCTGAGCGGCAAACTGCCCGAGTATGACTGGCTCCATTTACATCACGAAGATTTCACCGGACAATATGGAAAATTTATTCATTTCAAGGATTATCCCTGGTTTCGGGAACAAAAGCGGGTGCTGGAAGAAATTACGGCCAAGTTCGGGTACTCAAAGGTCTCGCAGATGAAGCTGGCAGTTGTCCGGAAGATAGCCGAATTTGTCTCGGGAGGCGGGTATATGTTTGCCATGTGCAACGCTACCGACACCTTTGATGTCGCGCTCGCTGCGGACGGGGTCGATATTGTAGAAGCGGTGTACGATGGGGACCCCGCCGATCCCGCTGCCAACCAGAAGCTCAATTATGACAACACATTCGCCTTCAAAGACTTTAAGGCGGTCCTGAATCCCTACGAAATCGAATTTTCCGACATCGATAACCAGCCTGAAGAGCGCGGAATTTCAGAGCAGAACGATTTTTTCACCCTGTTCCAGTTTTCGGCGAAATGGGACCCGATTCCTACCATGCTGACCCAGAACCATGCGGCGCTGATTAAAGGCTTTCTGGGACAAACTACTGCGTTCAAAAAGCGTTTTATCAAACCGGAAGTAATCATACTTGCCGAAAATAAGGCGCTCTCTGAAGCACGTTATATCCACAGCACCTATGGGAAAGGGTTCTTTACCTTCTACGGCGGACACGATCCGGAAGATTATCAGCACCGCGTAGGAGAAGAGCCTACGGACCTGAACCTGCACCCCAACTCGGCAGGCTACCGGTTGATTTTAAACAATATCCTGTTTCCCGCCGCCAAGAAGAAGAAACTGAAAACCTGAACCGGTACAGTTTCGCGACGGCCCCTGGGTTCGACTCCTGGGTTCGACTCTGCTCACCCATCGTATTTTGTCCGATAGC
>JBEBSD010000127.1:0-10016 GCA_040394475.1 Telluribacter humicola
CTGAGGTTCTCGAAGTCGTGCGCTGAGGTTCTCGAAGTCGTGCACTGAGGTTCTCGAAGTCGTGCACTGAGGTTCTCGAAGTCGTGCACTGAGGCTCTCGAAGTCGTGCACTGAGGCTCTCGAAGTGCGGATCCGGCCTGCGATAGTTTAACCCAATCCATCACTCAAACCCCATATGCCTATGAAACACTGCTGAACAATTACTCCCAGTATTATTTACTTACTAAAAGCATTAATCAGATGAAAAAAAAGCTTCCATTTATCGTCTGCTTTTTCTTACTTGCCAGCTTCGGATCCTATGCGAATCCAGGGGCTTTCAACAAGAAGGAAAAGCAGCCAGAACCTTCGCGATCAGTTAGTGATCAGCAGCCGGTGAACGCAGACGGTTTTATAGAAAACCGGGGCCAGCTCCGGGACCAGTCCGGGCAATCGAATAGCGCCGTAAAGTATTTACTGAACATGTCCGGGCTGAAAGTGCAGCTGCGGGCAACCGGGTTCAGTTACGATACCCACGTGATGGATACGGACAACGCCGAGAGGACGTTGCAATTCCACCGGGTAGATATTGAGCTGGAAGGCGCAAACCCGTCGGCAAAGCTGCAGGCCAGCGAGCCTGTTACCGGGCAGGTGAACCGCGTGGGGCCGGATGCGAAGGTGTACGGGATCCGCCAGTTCCGGAAGGTGGTCTATAAAGATATTTATCCGGGAATTGACCTGGAGTTCGTGGCGCAGCAAGGCACCGATAAACCGGTAGAGTATAACTTTATCGTTAGCCCGGGAGCCGATGCATCATCGATTAAATTGCGCTATAAAGGCGCCGATAATACGGTGTTAAAAGGAGCGCAGATCAAAATGTCTCTCCGCCACGGCGTACTTAACGAAAGTATTCCCGCCAGCTGGATCGAACAGACCGGGGAAAGCCTGAAGGTCCGTTATAAGGCTTTGGGCCAGGACCTGTATGCCTTTCATGTCCCGGCGTACGATACCCGGAAAACGCTGGTGATCGACCCTACCCCGGCACTGGAGTGGGCGACCTATTACGGCGGTGATGCATTTGACAAGATTTATGGGGTAGACACCGACCCTGAGGGCAATAGTTATGTAACCGGACGTACGGAAAGTGCCGGTGGAATCGCAACGGCCGGCGCCCATCAGAGTGCGTATGCGAGTGACGGGGATATTTTTGTCGCCAAATTTAACAGTGCAGGCCAGCGGCTATGGGCGACGTACTATGGCGGAACCGGTAGTGATGAAGCTTTTGCGGTTACCTATCATAATGGCCAGCTGTATGTCGGCGGCCGGACCAGAAGTGATGGTATGTCAACACCGGGAGCTTACCAGGAAACCTGGACCGCGACCCAGACAGAAGCGATCCTGGCACGTTTTGATGCGACTACCGGTCAGCTTTCAATGGCTACTTACTACGGCGGCAGGTCCGGTTTTTTTGAATCGGTGGTGGTAGATGGCAGCGGCAACGTATTTGCAATGGGCGGCCCCGGCTCAAACATTTTCCCGCTGTCAACCACTGCCCCGGGCACTGTAGCTTCTCCCGGAGTTTTCAGGGAAATCGGCGGAGCTTCTACTTCCTTTTTGGTGAAATTTAATCCCGATGGCTCCCGCGCCTGGGGGACCTACCTGGCGGGTCGGATAGAGAGAGTAGTCAGTTCGGCCGGCGGTCTGTCCTTACAGGTAGACGCGGCCGGAGATGCCTACGTGGCCGGAGTTACCTTTTCTAATGAAACCAGTGATCCTGATCTTGCGGCCAATGTCGGCGAGGGAACAGCAGTGGGAGCCGGCTTTATTGCCAAAATTTCCGGCAGTAACGGCACCCGGTTGTGGGGACGCTTCTTTGACGGTGCTATTACCGGCCTGCAGCTGGATGAAGCAGGCAATCGCCTGCACGTGACCGGTCACACGGCAAGCGCTACCGGCGTTGCCTCAGCGGGGGCCTATCAATCCGTATTGTCAGCTGAACGGGATGGTTTTTGGGCCAGTTTTGATCTGGGCGGTCACTTTACGTACGGGACCTACCTGGGAGGAACCAGCGGCAATACGTATGCGCAGGATACCCGCCTGGACCACGAAGGAAATATCATTATCCTGGGCGGTTCCAACACGACCGGCAATGAGTTAGCGACCAGCTGTGCCTATCAGCCGTCACCGGCCGGGGATTACGATGTTTTTATCAATAAATTCAACGTTGCCACCGGGCAGCGCATCTGGGGTACTTACTATGGCGGCGCAGGTTATGACCTTCCCGGTTATGCTACTTCGAGCGTTTTTAATGGGCTGCCACAGGGGAATTCACTGGCACTGACACCCGATGGCAGGATTGTGGTAGGCTTCTCATCAGCGCCTGCAAGCAGCCAGCTGGCAACAGTTGGAGCGCATCAGGCCGGCCACAGTGGCGGCACGCATGACGGTGTCCTGGCGATGTTCACTACCGGCGGGCTCCCCGATAACTTCGCGGTTTCCGCCAGTACGCTTTCCCCTGCCACCCAGCAGGCTTGTATTCTGGGGATCCCGGCCATTATCCAGGGAAATGCAGTAAGTATCGTCAGCCCGGTAAATTACCCGGGCAATTTGCTGTACCAATGGCAGAAAGCCGACGATCCGGAGGGGCCCTGGGAAGATATGCCGGGTGAAGTTTTTAAAGATCTGCAGCCGCTGGCTTCCCAGACCACCTTGTATTACCGCCGGCAGGTCAAAATGTGCGACCAGGAAATCGTAGCCACTTCAGGTGTGGCCACGGTTGAAATCAGCGGTAATGTGTCGCCTGTGGCCAACGCGGACGGTCCCCAGTGGTTTGTATGCGGAGCCGGAGCCAATACGGTACAGCTGAACGGCAGCGCCGCCGGAGGTACGGCAGGCTATAGTTTTCGGTGGTTTGAAGGCAGTGCCAGTGGCGGGACGCTCCAGGCAGAGACGGAAGGTTTTTTAACCGGATCCATCACCCAGGCTACTACGTTTACGCTCCAGGTGACCGACGCAGCGGGCTGTGTCGACATCGATCAGGTTACTGTGGTACCGGCTGTGGCCAATGCCGGAGCCAACCAGTCGGTTTGCCAGGGGATCCCCGGGGTGCAGATCGGCACGCCTCCTGTGGCCAGCCCTTTAATCGCGTATGAGTGGTCGGTGATTTCCGGCACACCCAACAGTTTAAACTGTACGACCTGTGCCCAGCCGGTGGCCAATCCGTCTGAGGCTTCGGTGTACCGGTTGACCGTTACGGTCACCCAGAAAAGCGGCGCTACCTGCGTGACGACGGATGATGTGACCGTTACCCCGGTAACGGCGCCCGGCAACACGATTGAATTTGCAGGGACCGATAAAACGATCTGTAAAAACGAAACGGTCGTGCTGGGCGGGACCAATGACCCGACTTTTGCCTATACCTGGACCTCCGGTCAGTACCTGAACAATGTTCATGTGTTCAATCCGACATTTGCCGCCGGTACGGCAGCCGTAGCCAACGGAGCAATCAACTACCTGGTGACGGCCTCCAAAGACGGCTGTTCTTTCACCGATGAGGTTAAGGTGTCGGTGATCAACAACCGAATTACTGATCAGGATGACTTGGAATGCGGACCCATCTGGAGCTCGCACCTGGATGAGAACAACAGTTCCCAGGCCGAATACGCCTGGAGCGTGGTAAGCGGCAGCGGTTCTGTCCTTTCTACTAACTCCGGCGGGAAAAATGCGTATCTGAACAGCAACAGCGGAATAACAACGTTCAGACGGACGGTTACCCTGAACGGCGTGTCGTGTACGGCAGATATTTCCGTACAGCCCTGTGGTCCGGGAGGCGTGGCCTGCGACTTTGAGATTCTAACGCTTTCCAACCAGGGCTGTCCGAAAGTATTCGGCGATGCGGTCCTGCAGTTGGGAACCTCCCTGGGTAGTGCCGGCGACTTTGATTTCGCATGGAGCCCGGCTAACCTGGTGAACAACGCCACTGCTCCCACTGTTACTATTACTTCTACGGCGGAAGCTACGATTTCGGTTACGATCACCAATAAGTACGATCCTTCCATTACCTGTACCAAATCGATTCTGATCAACCCTCCGGGCTGGGCCTTGCCGCTTATGGACCTGACGGGAGCAATCTGTGCAGACACACCCACTACCATCGGGGAGACACCGGCTGCCGGGTTCAGTTACAACTGGTCTCCGGCTACAGGTCTTGACAGAGACGATATCGGTAACCCGGTCGCGACCTTGTCGGGCAACCGTACATATGTGGTAAGGAAAACGGAAGACCTTTCCGGCTGTACCAGTCAGATGTCGCTGAATGTGAAGGTGGCTGCTCCGATTGCCAATGCGGGCCAGGACCGTGCCGTCTGTAACGGGGCGACTATTACCCTGGGTACGCCGCCTCCGTCAGGAAGCAATTGGGTGTATGCCTGGGAACCTGCCGGAGCGGCATGGTCGAACGGGACCGACGCCAGCAGTGCACAACCGCAGGTAGAATTTGCATTTGCTACTCCACAAACATACACCCTGACCGTTACAGATCCGGAAACGGGCTGTTCTGCGACGGATCAGGTGGTGATCAGCAATACCGTAGGAAGCGGGGAATATGCCGGCGATCCGGTTACTACCTGCGAGGATGTCCCGGTAGAACTGGGCAGAGCCGCAGAGCCTTTTGCTAATTATGCTTGGTTTATGGCGGATGGCACGACACCGGCCACGGGGTTGAGCTCAACCACGATTGCCAATCCGACGGTCCTTGAGCCTTCGGCAACGACTACTTATGTCGTAAAAGTCAGCTATCCGGGATGTAATACGCCTATGGAGGATCAGGTGACGTTAACGGTGAATGCAGTACCTGCAGTGGATCCGCTGACGGACAAGACCGTCTGTAGTGATCCGGTCGCTATTGGTTATGGCGCGGCCGGAAACCCGGCGGCCCCGGCAGAAGCGGTGAGCTATCTGTGGTCACCGGCTGCAGGTTTAAGTAGTGCCACTGCGGCTAACCCGACGGCAAGCGTGACGGTGACCAGGAACTACCAGGTAACCGTGACACTGGCCAACGGATGTACGTTTACGGATGCCGTAACGGTTACCCCCACCAGCGCCAATGCCGGCAATAATGCAACCATTTGTCTGGGTGAGTCGACTCAGGTAGGGGTTCCGGCGTTAGACGGAGCGACTTACTTATGGACCGGGGCAGGGATTGAGGGGTCGGCCGCGATCGCGCAACCCACTGTGAAGCCTTCGGTGACTACAACTTATACAGTAGAAGTAACCAAGGATGGCTGTACGACCAGCGATCAGGTGACGGTTACGGTGAACCAGCCTTCTGACTTTACGATTGCCGGCAACACGGCGATCTGTGAGGGAGGAGTTGCCACCGTAGGTCTGGTAGGGGCGCCTGCTTCCAATACAGCATGGCAGTGGAGCCCGATAGCGGGCGTTTCCAATCCTAACAGCGCTACTACGACTATTGCCGCTACGACCACACAGACCTACCGCCTGGTGCAGACCAACCTGTTATCCGGTTGCAGCAACTTTAAGGAGGTAGTGATAGTGGTCAATCCGAACAACATTCAGGCCACTACTTCGGATGTATCCATTTGTCCGGGTGAAACGGATGTAGAACTATCGCTGGATGTTACACCGGCGGGCAGCTACCAGTATGTATGGAGCCCGGCCATAGGGCTTTCGGATCCATATAGCGCCAATCCTACCGTCACCACCGGTAACAGCCGTGTGTATGCGGTGACGGTGACTGACAATACGACGCAGTGCCAGGTGGCAAGAGCCGTCAATTTTACGGTCAGGACGGAAGCGGAGTGTCTGCTGCCGGTAACCCTGAGCTCACTGGTGGCGAGCACGCAGGAAGAGGCGGTTGTGCTCAGCTGGGTGACGACCTCGGAAAGCAATAGCTATAGCTTTGACGTAGAGCGGAGCCGGGATGGCAAAAGCTGGCTTTCCCTTGAAAGCATTGCTGCCAGGGGTGAAAGCGTTGCCAGCGTTTCCTACCGGTATACCGATGCCGGTCCTTCGCGCGGGATCAACTTCTACCGCCTGAAAATGATTGACCGGGATGGTACCTACGCCTACAGCCGGATGGTATCGGTGCTGTTTGAGAAAGGAAAGGCCACGCTCGTAACGGAAGTGTTCCCCAATCCGGCCAGTCATGTACTGAAAATCAATACCTCCGACTGGGAGAACGTAAAAACAGTCCATATTTTTAATACGATGGGACAGCTCCAGCTGGAGACCGTACGACCGGAATCTGCTGAAATCAGACTGGATCAACTCAAAGCGGGTCTCTACCTGATTAAGGTGATCCGGCAAGATGGCTCGGCAACGGTGAACCGTTTTATTATTGAACGGTAAAAGTAGCAACAGGAACAAAAAGGGGGCGCCGGATGGTGACCCCTTTTTGTTTGACCGGTACCGAGGGGTGGTCAAACAGAAGCCGGTGTCATGTAGTGTAAAACCTATATGTTCTCATGTTGATCCACGGAATTCTTACTATTAATTTGTAGATGTTGTTTGCGGAAGTGCGCATAATGGTAGCGTTTCCGGGATTAATTAGTAGAGTGTTTTTTTATTTTATCAAGAAATATACTAGGAATACTAATTGTTTTATTCTACGTTTGTATAGAATGATTACTGTTATGATGATGAATAGTAGTCATTTTGTTTTTGCAGCGGTAGGGGAATTGAAGATATTACCGGTCCCAGCGTTGATGTGTGCCTGGTAAAACAGTGATTTCCTGGTGATAGCAGAGCCGCCTGATGTGTGTTGGATAGTGATTTACTTGATTGTGCTTATACAACGATAAATTTAAAAAAAGCGATTCTTATTACATATAATACCCTTATGCGTTATGGAATTAGTAGAAAAGGCTGGTAAAGTCTACAGAAAAAATGCAAATCCTCCACCCGATGCCCTTTTTAATCCGGCAACCAGTGGTTTTTTTTTGTCGTGAACCTGTCCGTAAGCACGGAGCAGGCGCGGTGATCCCACAGGTGAGAAATCGCGTGCTGTGGAATGTGTTATCCCGATCAGATTGGTACCTATGTTTCACCGGCGGAATCCCTTTTACAAAGGGAGAAGGCCGGAGGTGATGCACGTATAGTGTATAAGGTTGCAAAAGTGCCCTTCCTTAACAGACACGTTTTCAGTGGCTGGTACTATTAGTGCAGTAACTTACCTGTTACTGATTCCTTACCATTTCCTTCAATAAATTAATTACTAAATGACATGAAATCTCCAATCAAAAGAAAGTTTCAGCAGTCCCGCGGTCCAGGAAAGCGCGGCTCTGAAGACAGTACAAAAAAAGTTTTTTCCCCCGGGAAGGTTGTGTCCGCTTTAGCAGATCGGATGCTGATCAAACGGATCATCCCGCTTGGACTTGCGGTGATCTCTATGATCGCGATTGGTTTTACATTTCGCGGGCATTCGAATGCAGCGGTAAACCTGATCCCGATGGTATCAAAAATACAGGCCATCGTAATGGCGCCGGCGCCACAGACAACTGTGGTGGCAAGTCCGGCGAGAGTTGCAGCCCCGCAGGGCGCGTTTCCACTACAGCGTGGAATGGCCGTTGTGAGCCGGTTGTCGAACCCGAATGCCGTCGCTCCCGGACAGGGATCGGACCGGAACGGGTATGTGCTGGGGGTATTTGATATCCGGAATCCGGCTGATAATGCAGCGCCGGCGGCGCCGGCGAACTGGTTGGCGGCTTCCAATACGGTGTTCAGACACCCCGATTGGACCAATGCGAAGATGGGGGAGGTTTTTGGTGTGGAAGTAGATAATTCTGTTACCCAAAACCCGCAAATTTTTGTCGGGAGTACCGGCGCGTTTGTGGGAAATATCAATGGCGCTTCCCAATATGCGGGCAGGACATTGCCGGCCATCGGCTCACAGGGAGGAGACGTGTTTAAGGTGGACGGAACCACCGGAAATGTAGCAACTTTAACAAACGCAATCCCGAGTACCGGTTATCATACAGCCGGAGGAAGGGGGGCTACGGATATTGAGATTCCGCTGAATCTGGACGCAGGGGGGACTGTAAAATCGGCTCAGGTGATTTCCGGCGGAACTGGCTTTACCAATGGAACGCATTGGGTGACTGTTACCGGAAGTGAAGGGGGGACGGGAGGGGCCCTTTGGGTCACTGTTGCAGGAGGAACTGTGACCACGATAGCGTTTGGAGCAGCGGGGTCCGGTTATAAAGGAGACCTTAGTATAACGGTCCCGGGTGGTGGTTCGGGATTCGTTTATTCGATTGAATTAGGTTACGGACTGCAGATGGGGGTATTGACACCGGTATCGGGCGGTAGCGGGTATGTATCCTTAGCCGCGGAGATTATGGGGGGGAATGGTACCGGGGCGGCGATAACCCCTGTTTTTACGGGAGGTTCCTTCACTTCAGTAAATGTGTGGCTGGCCGGGTCGGGATATACTGCTCCCCCTACCGTAACGGTTAATAACCGTTATACGGGAGTGGGGAATATTGGATATAATTATGCCAATAACGTGGTTTACACTTCTTCATTGGATAACGGGCAGCTATATGCTATCGATGCTGTTACTGGAGCTTTGTTAGGGGAGGGATACGACCATCGTTCTCCTGGTGAGGGTATACCTGATCCCAATTTGGCCATTACGGATATGCGACGGGTAGTAGTAGGGATGTCATGGAATCCTCGCAACAATCGCCTGTATTTTGCACGGGTAAGGGCTGCGGGTTATACCACTGACATCTTTAATGGTTTCACCTATACCTTTAACGAGGTGATGTCGGTGGGCCTGAACCCGGATGGGTCTATTAATCAGGCGGATGCGCTGATACAAGAAATAGAAATACCGGTTACTACCCTCCAGTTAGGTCAGCTGTCGATTATATCTGATATTGAGTTAACTTCTGATGGCAACATTGCCTTATTGGGAGAAATGTCTATTGGTAATGCATCCTTCCGCTATACTACAAGCGATTATCGCTTTTCGAAAGGGTCGCATAATGCCATTGCAAGAGAATACAGGTGGGATGAAACGGTGTGGGCGCTGGAGCAAGATTATAAGGTGGGCACGGATTATAGTGGCTACAACAATACCGGCGGCGTAGATTTCGGCTATGGGAATTCGGAAAATGACGAAGTGTATTACGATGCAGCCGTGCTGACGGGAGATTATCTTGCGCCGGTAGGAGGTCTGATCTACGGAATTCAGATCAGTCCGCTGTCACAGGGGAATTATCCGAACACGACGGCAGGACAATTTATGCATTATGTTGTCGACGAGGATTTGGTGAATCAAGTGGCTTACTGGGAAAAAACAGGTGTCGGTGATGTGGATGTCTTTAGTGGCGTCGATTTCCCGCTCGAAGAGGTGGTGCTGACATTGGGTACCGTTTCACATGTAGATGATTGTAATAACGCTGAAGGGATTATCAGGTTTACGGGAACCGGATTGCTGCCGAATACTCCTTACCCGGTATCGTACGTGAAGGATGGCGGAAGTCCTGTGACAGTGACGATCGTAACCGACGAAACCGGAATGATCTCATTGACCGGGTTGTCTCCGGGTGAGTATACGGCTATACAGATTAATGATCCGCCGAATATTACGAGTACGAGCCTTACTGCCCGGATTAACTGTCCGCTTCCTGAAATCGCGTTGGGCACGCCTGTCTACCCTGCCACTTGCAGCAGCGAGGACGGTTCGATCACGCTGACCGGTTTTGAAGCCAGTACTTCCTATCGTATCGAATACATCAAAGACGGCGGCTCGCCGGTATTTGTAACCGTAACGAGCGATGCCTCGGGCGAGGTTGTCCTGGAAGATCTCGGTGCGGGTGTCTATACCCAGATCCGGATCAACGACGAGGAAACCGGCCAGGTGAGCAACAGTTTGAGCGTGACGCTGACCTGTCTTCCTGAAATCGCGTTGGGCACGCCAGTTTATCCTGCCACTTGCAGCAGCGAGGACGGTTCGATCACGCTGACCGGTTTTGAAGCCAGTACTTCCTATCGTATCGAATACATCAAAGACG
>JBEBSD010000128.1:0-9873 GCA_040394475.1 Telluribacter humicola
AATTTAGTTATTTATTACGGTAGCCGACAAAAGCCGGTCCGAACTAATACCTAATACCTAATACCTAAAACCTAACACCCATCACACCGTCAGCTCCATCCTGAACTTTGTTCCTGTCTCAACCCGTTCAAAAGTATAACGCGCATACAGCTGTTCGGCTTGCATGTGGATCAACTGAAGACCAAACGAAGCCGGCGGCCGATCCTTCGACGGCTCGAAGCCCGGTCCATTGTCCGAAACAGTAAGCAGAAGGCGTTTATTCGTTCGGCTGCAGCTAACAGTCAGCCTGGGGGCGGGGTGATCGGCAAAGGCATACTTGCAGGCATTGGTGATCAGTTCGTTCAGGATCAGCGCGATCGGGAGCGCCCGTTCGGGATTAAGCGACGTGTTGTCAATCACAACCGTTTTGTCGAGGTGGGGGTAGCCGCACGCCGCGAGGATCTGATCGGTCAGTTCAGACAGGTATTCCGAAAGGTTAACCTCCGGTCCCAGCCGTTCATCGTATAACCGCCTCTGGAGCAGGGCAATAGATTGTACCCTCAACTTACTGTCGAGCATTGCGCTCCGGGCAGCCGGATCGGTAAGGTTTCGGGATTGAAGCTGGAGGAGAGCGCTTACCGCCTGCAGGTTGTTTTTGATCCGATGACCCTGTTCCTGAACGAGTTGTGCGTTCAGCTGGCTGGTCCGCCTGTTCCGCCGGTTAAGAATGAAAAAGAAGGCGCCCGCCACGATGGTCAGGATGACAAGGAGACACAGAAATAAGATGAATTTTTGTTGAAGCTGCAGGTTACTGGCCTGCAGGACAACTTGCTGTTTATGTTGCTCCATCTCCTTCTCCCGCTGTTGCATTTCGTGTTCTTTCCGAAGCCACTCGAGAATGGTTTTCTGGTCGGAGTTGGCTTGCGCCAGCTGTATCTCATGCAGCCGCTCCCTATAGACGAGCGTACTGTCGGGTGCGCCTATCGCCCGATAATACTGACTATATCCCTGATAGAGCGCCAACCGGAGTGGTATTTCCCGCAGCTGGGTTTCTTCGTACAGTTGCTGCGCCGCCTTTAATTGTTTAAGGGCCATGGGGAGTTGTCCGAACCGGAGATGTGCCGAAGCCAGGTCAATTTTCGTGCGGATCTGGTCGCCATACATGTTTTCATCGGCAAATACCGTCAACGCTTTTTGCAGGTACTCAAAACAGCGTAGGTCTTTTTTCTTAGAGAGCAGGCCCCCCAGCAGCTGCGAGGCATCGGCAATGCCCGTTCGGTTGTTTTCCTGGAGCATCAGGCGTTCCACCTCCCGGTAGCACTCATAGGCCGTATCGTAACTGGCCGTGTTTTTCACGTTGTCGGTTTCCCAGAAATATTCATGTATGGAACCAATAGCCTGTAAAGCGATCGTTATTCCCAGAGTTGCATTTATCCGCTTACTGATAGCCAACGCCGTTCGGGCATATTGCATGGCGTCCCCGTAATGTCCCTGCCCCCGTTCATTTTCACTGAGCCTTACATAAAGACGTGCGATCCGGTCGGAATCCCCAAGCGCTTCCTGAATGCGTAGCGAATTCAGGAAGTAGCGCTGCGAAGTGATATAATCGCCGGCAAAAGCAAACGCCTTCCCGTACAGGTAATGCCCCTCGGCAAGCAGCGACGAGTCGTTCAGGGCAAGGGCTTTTTCTTTGGTGGAACGTGCATACGCCATTCGTTCCGCAACTGGTTTGGTCGATTCACCTGGCCCGGAGAAGGCGCCGTGCACCGCAAACAGGCAAAGAAACAACACGGTAAGTCTGCGTCGTCGTGCAAGGGTCCGTATCGGACGGGAACGGTTATCAGGAGCGTAGCGGGGCATTTTCCGGAGACGGTCAATTGCTCTTTTTAGGAGATTTGGTTTTGAGAATGGTCAGGGTGTTCATCAAAATCTTACGGTTCGTTTCCGATAGTTCCAGGTCTTCAGTGATGTGGTTAATTGACAGGGTTTTTTTATGGATGGAGCGAATATGCTTTTTGTTGACGATCAACGACTGCGATAAGCTTAGCAGCGTGGGATGTCTGAAATAATGGGCAATTTCCCCGATATTGGTACCGATGACGTAGGGGTTTTTGTGTTTGGTTGTATAAATGGATACACTGTGCCGCTGCGACTTCACGTACAGGAGATCGTCGTAGGCAATCCGTTCATGGATACCGTTGTTTTTCAGATAGAAACTATCCGCAGCTTCGGTTGCCGCAGGAGACTGTTCCATAAAGCGGTCATGGGCCAGTTGGACCTGCATGAGCAGCTCTTCCTTCCGGTAGGGTTTTATCAGGTAAGCATACGGCCGGGTATTGCCCGCGCGTAACATCATTTCAGACTCCGTATGACCGGTCAGGTAAATAAACGGAATGGCGTGCAGGGCCGGCAGCAGGTCGGCTATTTCCAGGCCCTCGTCGTTTCCGCTTTCCAGGGTAATATCCAGGATGGCCAGGTCAGGCGGCGTTTTCTTCAGTGCTCTCAGGGCATCCATCGGGTTGCGTGCAATGGCTGTAACGGTATGCCCCGCCTCTTCAAGGTCTCCTTTTAGCTGATGAGCCGCTATCAGATCGTCTTCTGCAATCAGTATTTTCATTGGGTAATAGGTGTTAGGTATGAGGTGTTAGGTATGAGGTGTTAGGTATGAGGTGTTAGGTATTAGGTAATAGGTAATAGGGGAATGGGGAATGGGCGTAGGCTTATGTGCCCATAGTCAAATCTCCGATGGCTGATAGCCGATCTCTGATAGCCGATCTCTGATCTCCGATGGCTGATAGCCGATCTCTGATCTCCGATAGCTGATAGCCGATCTCTGATCTCCGATGGCTGATAGCCGATAGCTGATCTCCGATGGCCGATAGCCGATCTCTGATAGCCGATCCCCGATTGACCGTAGGTTCATTACCCTTGCAAGCGGTGATAACCGGAAGACGGGCTTTGTTAGGAAGCAACAATTTTGTCAGCATAGATGAGGTAGGAACGTTAAGGAGTTATGCAGTAAAAATACCGGTTTGTCCGGGTCAATCCAAAGACTTAACCGAAAAACAGGTCGCCTGTACGGAAAATAACGTGCGGATGGTTCCCGGGAAGTCTGGTGCGCCTGTTGTTCCGGAAGGTATCCCGGAATGTCGGAAGTATTATCGGAAATGTCAGAAAACTTCCCGCGCATGTCAGAAACTGGTTGACGGCCCCCGCCGTTAGTTGTACATTCAATGAAAAATTGTGCTGTGAAATTTGTCAGCGCATAACCCGATCCTGTCGAAATACTTGATTTACGTTTATGAACCAAACTGTTGCATACCTACTGTGACGGACTCCAATCATACCACTATTTAAGCAACGCAGGTTGTTTTCAGATGAAAACGAACTCCTACGAAATCATACCCATTCGTACTGCGGATGATTTGCGTAAAAGGGCAGCGCTCGTAGAACGGTTTTTTGTCCTTTTACATGGACAGCCCTATTTCTCCGGATGAAAACGACAGCCCAGGGAGCCTCCTTTTAGTACACCAAAATGTTCGCGCAGGATCTTCGGGTCGTATTGCGTATTCCAGAAAGTACAGATTGGCCTGGGGGCCGTCACTGTCACTACTTTCCTCTCTTTTTTGATAGATCTGCAGGGCGAGCACCCCTGGGTATGGGGCGCTGTTGCGACTGGTTATCTGGCATCAGGGGCATGGTGTACCAGTACAGCCGCTCCGGAAAATCGACCCTGGGCACCGGCAATTATATAGAGGACGCCAAATCAGGTCGGCCAAAATACAATAAGAAGCGCCGCGGAGCGTAATGGTCACAGCCGAAACGTATTTTCAGCATCAAATATGAATGTATATGAACCTGACCGATAAAGAACGCGACGAATTATATAATGCGATGAAAATTCTGGAAACTCCCGGAATTGCGGCAAAGATTACCAGTGCCATCGGAACCCCTATTGAAAAAGGCCTGGCGCTTCTTCCCAAGGACTGGAATGAAAAAATTGGGAAAGTCACCCAGTCAGCACTTTTAAAAGCGGTAGATGTGGCGGTATTCACGATGGATAGCGCACCGGGTTCTAAAGCATCAAATTGGTGGCATAAAGCCGCAGCTGCCGCTTCGGGAGCTGCGGGGGGCTTTTTCGGATTCACTGCTTTAGCCGTCGAACTCCCTGTGTCGACCACAATTATGTTACGGTCCATTGCGGATATTGCGCGCAGCGAAGGGGAATCTGTAAATGACCCGCACACTAAATTGGCTTGCCTGGAAGTGTTTGCATTGGGCGGGAAAAGTGAGTCTGATAATGCCGCAGAAAGTGGCTACTTCGCTATCAGAGGAGTTCTGGCCCGATCAATAGCAGAGGCGGCGGAATTTGTTGCGACAAGACAGCTCGGTAAAGAGAGCGCACCGACGCTTGTCAGATTTATAACAGCCATTGCACAACGATTTAGCATTCCGGTAACGCAGAAGGCCGCGGCGCAGGCGATCCCTGCGATTGGCGCTGCAGGGGGCGCTATTGTCAACACCATTTTTATCGATCATTTTCAGGATATGGCGAAAGGGCACTTTATCGTAAGAAGATTAGAGAAGATTCATGGAAAGGAAGTAATTCAGTCGTTATACGAGGAAATGCTGAAGGCAGAGAAACC
Organism: Telluribacter humicola; assembly: GCA_040394475.1. GTDB lineage: Bacteria > Bacteroidota > Bacteroidia > Cytophagales > Spirosomataceae > JBEBSD01. The sequence continues at coordinate 4,626 of JBEBSD010000128.1, forward strand.
CTGGAAGTAATCACCGGCATGCAAGATCCGGGGGCCTTTGACCCGGAGTTGGTGGGGTTGTCGGTTCAGGGAAGAAATGTTATCCGGGAAATGCTTCATTCCTTACTGAAGCGCAAAATCGATGGCGATCGCGTGAAGTTGATGTCTGTTCCGGGCGCGGCGTAGGGTGCCATTCGTTTGCCCGACTCCCGGAAGAAAGAAACGGGAGTAGAAAGCCCGGTGAGTTGAAAATGTCGGAAGTATTAATTTTACAACTTTTGTAATCCGGTACGATTTCAGGATATCGCTGCTTTTTACTTCGGAAAGCAAAACGGCCGTTGGGAAGTATTTTTGGAGCCTTGGGAAAGCACTGCTAGGAACCATTGAAGCTTTGAGGCAATTTCGCGAAGCTTTTGCCCTCTTTTAGTGTCTGATGAGAGATAATGTTTAAACTGTAATGTGTACGCCCGGGAGGGTGTCCCTTCCGGGTGTTTTGTGAGGAGGATCGCGTAAGTCATTGTCATGGTAGAAAAAAATGAAAAAGATCTGTTACCTGGTATTTCTATTGCACTTTTCCAATTTTAGCCTCCACGCCCAGGGAGAACATACTCACCCCTTCGCAGAAAGTCTCCTGGATTCTCTCCGGAACAGGCCGCTGAAAGGCCTGACGTTCGTGGCCGAAGGCGTCAGGTTTACCTCGGGGGCGATAATCCCCCAGAAGGGAACCACTGCATGGCTCGATACCCTGGCGACAACCCTGCATTCGCTTCCTAACGCCTTGCACTTCGAAATTGGCGGCTATACAGACAATACAGGAAGTCTGGCTGGCAATAAAACTATTTCGGCCCAGCGTGCCAAGGCGATCGCTGACTATCTCGTTGGGAAGGGAATTGGTCCGGAGCGTATGACGCATGAGGGCTACGGGCCCGACAAACCCATCGCCTCCAATCATTCAAACGCAGGTCGTCAGAAAAACCGGAGAATCGAGATTCGTTTCCAGGGGTTTGACCCAACGCAGCGGAATGTCATCACATATGTAGACGAACAAACCCTGGAGGTACCCTTTCTGATCGGCAATTCCGGGGACGAGCGGATTTTGGTCATACAGGATGAAAATTCCCTGCTGGAAGAAAGGGGAACAGAAAACATCGCCCACATCCTGCCGGCAGACGGGCGCGAGATGGTGTTCCGGCCCGTGCAAAAGAAGGAGGAAGAAGTAGTGGTGGAAGCACCTGTTGCGACACAGGAAGAGGTTGTAGCGATCCCCGCAGCGCCTGTCCGTCCACAACGAAAGGCTTTTGCTGTTTCAGCTTATGGTGAAGGACTTTATGTACTTGAAGGTTTCTCAAAAGGATGGACAGACCCGGAGCTGGGCCCGGGAATACTGCAGGGGTTTGGAGGGGGACTCGTTTTGGACTATTACTTCAAAGGAAGAATTGCCGTGACGCTTCAGGGCGGATATTCGCAATGGTTAGTGGAGCGGAGGTATGTAAGTCCGGAGCCTGGCGGCGAACTCCAGTATACTTCCAGCGAAGCAGTGACACGCATTCCGCTGCTGGCGGGTTTTCGGCTGTTCCCTGCCCAAAATGTGTACGTCCAGCTGCTGGGGGGCGGTCAGCTGCTCAAACGTGTAACCGGGAGATCTGAGCTGCATCCTGATCTGACCGGGACAACGACCACTACCGGGATCCAATTAGCAGGCAGCGGCGCTTTAGGTTTTCAGAAATATTTTGGTGGTTTTTTCATGGATGCGGCGGCGCAGTATCAACTGGTATTCAATAAGAAATTTACGGATGTCACGGATCCGCTGCATATCGCCGGGATAAAGATTGGATTGGGATTTAGAACAAGACAGACAATCAATTAACGAGTAGATTACTTCGGACAATGTGAATATAAAAAGAATTCAATAGTATGAAAAAATATACTGGGATCGCTTTAGGGGCTATCGTATTTGTAACTATTTTACTTTCGCTTCTGGCATGCAAAAGGGAGGTGGAAATTGAAGCAGTGGTAGAAAAACAGGAAGAAATTGAAATTGAGGGTGATATTGCAGTCAATACCATTGGAGAGGTAATTGTTAAGCCAAATGTCTATATTTTGGATGAAGCAGCCGGTAACTCGATTAAAGAGATTAACGATAGTAATAGTACTATTATTTTCGACGGTCTTCCGCAATTTAAGAATGCCAGAGCCTCAAAATCCCTAAATATTTTCGAAATGAAGAAAGGAGATATACTGGTTTCTGGCATTCTACCGAACCTCCCTTCGGGCATTTTAATCAAAATAGAAGTAGTCATTGTTGATGGAAACTCGGTTAAAATAGGGTTTTCACCTGGGACAATTTTAGATGTGTTTGAGCAAATAGATACCGGGTATTTTACGATACCTATTTTGGATAAAAGAATCCCTGACAAAACTTTTCCATTCGAAAGATTAGGAATGGTAGTGGGTGTCGACAACTTTCCAAAGTTGACTCCCCTAGACCTCACACTGACAGATACGTACATGAAATTGGAATTGCAACAGCGTATTCGCATAAAGGACGGGAAGTGGGAAGAGTACTTTTGGGAGGTAATAAGGCATACAAGCGCAAAATCTACAGTGAATTTAGAATTTGGACTAACGGAAGAGATCTTGCTTGGTCAGCTTTCGTTGTTCAAGACTAAACCAAAACCGTTTATGCTGGGACCAATTCCAGTGGTTAGTACTTTCTGCATCTTGGCCAAAGCTAAATTGAATGTTGATATACTGGGAAAACTAAAAGGAACTTTAGTGGAATTCGACATTATGTCCAGAAATGGGAAACGGCATAATAAATCAGACAATTTTCAGGGTAACGGCGAAGGGGATGAAATCAACCGGAGGATCAACAATAAACCGGATAGTCCTCTTTCCGATATATATGGATCTATGAAAGGAAAAGTGGAATTAGGAATCTCACTAAATTTCGAAAATTATTTTTATAGACTTAACCCTAATGATTGTAGTACGAAAACAATAATAGACGACATTAAAGAAAAAGGGGATAATCATAGTACTAAAAATTATAAGTTTTCCATCGGAGCGTCTCTTAACCTGGATATTGGAGTAGAAAGAGATTGCGAAAATAGAACAGGTAAAGATTTGCAAGCCTATCTTAGTAGCGATATAGCGGGTTTTATCACAGCAAGATTCTTTAACCTGGTAGAGTTAAATCCTGCAATGAAATTCCCCGTTCTCCCCAAGCTAATCCTGTCCGAATGGGATACCGGTTTTCCTTGTGAATCTATGATTAAAACAAATGGCGCCTCCGTGTTGTCGGATAATCAGGCTGAGTTGTCTGGAACTGTTCTCTCCTTTCAAGGAAATGATATCGAATACTATGGCTTCTTAGTGGGAATTGATCCGACAAATTTAGAAACCAGGGAGGGACTAAGGCAAAGAATTGGAAATGTGCCTGAAAGCCTTAATCTTCCTTTTAACTATACGCTTATCTATGATTTTGCTGGATCAAATAAGCAATACTATCAGGCATTTGTTCAGACAAAAGACGAGGTTTTCAAAGGAGAAATAGAATATTTTACCCCAAACGAGTCTGACGAAATTGTTCCGGATATTATTGAATACGTACCTACCGCAGTCAGTACCGGTGATCCACATCTCACTACTATGGATGGATACCGCTATAGCTTTATGGCAGCGGGGGAGTTTATAGCTCTGAAATCCACTGTGGCTGGTGATAAATTTGAGGTACAGGCCAGACAAAGTGCATTTGGAGATTTTGTTTCGCTAAACACCGGCCTTGCCATTCATACAGGAAGTGATGAGGTATGCGTGTATTTAGATCAAGTGTATGTGAATAAAAGAATTATCGACACTAATTTCAGCAGCTATGAATTGAAAGAGGGTGGTTACATTCGCAAAAGCGGGAACTCCCTGGCCATTCGTACTCCCAATGACGACAATATTGAAGTGAGACTGTTTGAAACTAGTTTGGATTATACAATAAGGCTGAACTCTAATCGAAAAGACAAGATGAGAGGTGTTCTGGGAAATTTTGACGGAGATGCTAGTAATGACCTGATTACAAGTGAAGGGCGATCTGTCAGTTATACACACGAGGGGCTTTATCCGACTTTTGCCGATAGCTGGCGTATTCAGCCGAATACTTCCTTGTTTGTATATGGAGCTGGTGAAAGTACTGCGACATTTACGGATAAATACTTTCCGATACAGTTACTTTCTATTACAGACTCGCAACGGGCTATCGCTAGAAGTATCTGTGAACAGGCAGGTGTTACTGATCCCACGGTGCTCGAGAACTGTATTACAGACATAGCAACAACTGGTGATGTTAATTATGCTAAAAGAGCCTTTTATGAGGAAAATAATGTGCTACTTAAATCTCTATCTATTGGAAATTTTGACTCTTTTACAAGTGATTTTAAGTTTTACAACAATGCCAACGTTATAAACAAAGCATTAATATTAAATGGTGGAAGTGCCACATTTGGTAAAAAAATTGAAATGACGAATAGACTAGAATATATTGTTGATTTTACCTCTCATGAGAATAATGATGGATATGTGGCGTTATGGTCCAATTTTTTGATTACAAGCCGTATTTCTCCTAATGTTGTACTCATCAGCCTGTCGATAACCGGTATTCAGAATAATAGCTCGATTACTGTAAATGGTGAATTTTTAAATAGAGATATATTTAACGGAAAGAAAAATCGATTAAAATTTTTAATCGATGAACCAATACTAGTTAACAATAATAAAATAAATATACCTTATAAAGTATATTTGAATAACGAAAAAATGCCGTTCTATCAGAACATATTTCAACAAAACCTACTTTTGGATTTAGCAAATAAGAAAAATGAATTGGAATTTGAAATTGAAAGTACAAATATGATGCTGATTCACAGTTTAAAAATAAACTAAAAGAAAACTAATGGAGTTACTTAATATGATTATTCTAATTCTCAATAATTATAACAACAGTACTGTGTATTAAACTATTTATTATATTTTACCTAAAATAATTTCTAACTATTTTATTGTATAAACTATTAATAATGAACTTGCTTTATTATTCCTATTTTCGAGGAATAGATATGAATATATTAATAAATAAGATCTAAATGGTCAAAACCGTGTACTAAGTGGCAATATAGTGAACGCTTATACTTGGTTCTAATAAATCACTTTAACATTATAAGCCAATATAGGGCATCTCTCAAAACTAGAAATAGTGTTATTTTGGTTGAAAATGATTATT
>JBEBSD010000129.1:0-9833 GCA_040394475.1 Telluribacter humicola
AACCCTAGTTGGCAAATTTTCTAAGCTGCAAAAAATATTTTGGACAGGAGTGAGTTGCTATTAATAGTTAAAGCGATTGGAACTCAAAGCCACCCTTGTTTTATAGTAAATGTATGGCATGAGTTGGACAAAGGTCTGTATGTGCGCCGCTATTTTTAACGTGTTAGACTGCCCATTTATATTATCCTGCAAAAAGACATAATCAAGACGAATCCGGATTTCATTAACCCTAAAAAAAATACACCATATGTTCAAATCAATACACCTTAACAAGTATAGCTCGTATATCCTTGTTTTTTTATTTTTAGCGGTATTCAGTAATACTTATGGACAAGCTCCTGACTGCTCAATAAACGCAGGGGGTAACGCAATTATTTGTGGTTCTTCGACAACGCTGACCGGCAGTGCCAGCGGCGCTGTAGGTCTTGGTGACCCTACCTGGACATTTGTGTCCGGGCCGGTGGTGCCAACGATTGTCTCGCCGACTTCCATGACTACTGACGTTACCGGGATGACGGTTGACGGTGATTATGTGTTTAAAATAAGCCATGCCTGCGTTACGGGTATCGCTGAATCAGAAGTCATTATTACAGCCCATCCCCGGCCGGCCGATTTCACTGCCGGAGCAGACGTTACCGATGTTCTGGCAACAGTGGGAACCGTAAATTTATCAGACGCAGTGATTCCTGCGGGCTTCACCGGCACCTGGAGTGCGTACAACATTTACTCCAGAAACCGGTTTACCACAACAGTTTCAACAAATTCCACCTTTAGTGACGCAGCGATTGCTAACCCGGATTTTTCACTCATAAAAAAAGCGGATCATGACATCGATCCTGCCTATGTACTTACTCTGACAATCACCTCTCTTGATGGGGAATGTACGTATGAGGATACAAAGGTTGTAAGATTTATTCCTAATATAACCATACAGCCGGTACTGATTAACGGCGGATGCGTAAGTCCTCCTGAAACCGCAGTAAGTCATTTTGTGCCTTTTCAGTCGGCTGGTCCTCATTTCAATACAGTGATCGCCGAAACAGCAGCTAATCCAGCCTATGGTACAACTGTAACGTTAAATATAGTCAGCCAGCCGCCAGGCGGCGCTATTGATCTTGCTGGTATCCAGGAAAATAGTCGTGCGGTGCTGAGTGGTATAAATGTCACAGGGGCCTACCAGTTTACGCTGACCGTCAGCAATGCGTCCGGAAGCTATACCACTCCAACCATACAATATACGTTTAATGGTTTTGCACCTTATCATAGTCTTTTTAATGTGACAGCGCATCCTGAGCAGCTGACATTATACACTCCGGCGAATACAGGTGGGGAATTTCACAGTAGCGCAAAAGTGGGTAGTACTGAACCCGAAACTTTTTATTTTGATATCAATCCATCTAACCCTATTTCCGTTTTGACAACGGTAACGCAATCAGGAGTTCTCCCTCCGGGAGATCCGGTAGGTACTATCAGCGTATCTGGAGAAGGTACTGCCAACAGAACGGCAACAGTTAACGCTCCTGCAGGTGGCTGGCAGGTTGGAACATACAGATTCACCATTAGCAATCGGTTCACTGTAGATGGCTGCGCAAGTATACAGCAATACTATATCCACGTTTCTGACAGCAACCGCCCGGATGTTGCCGTCGACGATTTTGCCATATGTTACCCCGGAACGGGCGCCATCTCAGCAACCGTGCAATTACCCGATGTTTACAAAGGCGTTGTAAATTCCAGCTATTTTCAGGACTTTAGCGGTGTTTATAACTTTACGCTTCTTTCATCTCCGCCCGGAGCTGCCACACCTGTTTATAGTACAACGAACCTACGCTCTTTAACCAGCACATCAACCATTATCAGTAACCTGGATAAAGCGGGAGACTATACGTTCAGAATAACGGCTGCAAATTTGTCAGGAGCTTCAACGGGTCCGTTTCTAGCGGCGGAATACGCTTCCTCAGGTACCTCGATGATGGGTGAATTCACCATTCACGTTGAAAACCGGGTGAATGCAAATGCCGGCAGCGATCAGTCCATTCTTTGCCTGACGACTGTTTCCCTGATTGGAAATGCCACTGGTGCAAGCAGCGGACAATGGCTGCTGATAGCGTCACCGCCAGGCTCGGATCCTGTTTTTGCGAGTCCGACCAGTCCTGCGACCAGTGTTACAGGGCTCACTGAAGAAGGGGAATACGAATTCGCCTGGCAAATTACGTCACCACTGGGAGGATGCGTCAGTATCGACAATGTCGTCGTCAACAAGGTTTGTGTCCCTTCAATAGTTATTCCCGCTCATATATGGGTAGATGCCAACGGCGACGGGATAACCGATGTAGCGGAAGAAGGTATTGCGAATGGACTATGGGCCAATTTACTCGACCCTGCGGGCAACGTCATACTATCAGTAGCAATACAGGCAGACGGCTCGTATAATTTGGAGGTGCCTAAGGACCTGCTGACGGCAGCTGGCGACTATTCGATCGTATTGACCAATAGTATTCAAAGTGTCGGCACACAGGTTTCGGAAGCAGATACCCCTCTGAATGATTATCGCTATACGGGTACTAACCGCGGCGACGACACCTCTGCAGATCCTGCAAACCACACAGGCGCATTAATAATTGGCGATCTGAGCACCATGGCGGACGGTACGACGATAGATCCTGTTAATTTTGGGATTCAAAGACCACCTGTTGCGGATCCCAAGAGTTACAATGTGCCCAATTCAGCATTCAACCCTACACCGCCTACGGGGTACCCCACAGAGTCGGGTTATCAGGCCATTCCTGCTTCTTCGTCTAGTCTTACAGGTGTTACGGGCGGCTCACCTTCCGGTTCAGATCCCGAAGATTGTGCAACAGCCGGCTCCTGCAACACCGGTACCGGCACCACATTCAATATTGAATCAATTAACCCCAATACGAAATTGTACTATGATTTCGGCGCGGGCGCCGTTGAGATTGTTGTACCAACCGGATCTCCTGTAAGCATCCCCGACTTTGATGTGACCAAACTGGTCATCTACGGTGAAAACGGAGGCGGAACAGGAGCTGATCTTTTTGGTTTTACGTATTCAATGACGGATAAAGCGGGAACTACAAGTCCCGCTGTGGCGTACACAATCGAGACGGAAGCTACCCTGCCCGTAACGCTGGTGAATTTCACTGCTGCGGTTATAAAAGGAGAAGTGTCAGCGTTTGCCCGATTGAAATGGCAGACGAGTGGTGAAACAAACAGTGATCGGTTTGAAGTCCAGAGGAGTGCAAATGGTGTCCAGTGGAAACCTGTTGGGGTTGTTGCGGCAACAGGGGAGAGCTCTCTTCTGATTGCGTACGATTTCGATGATCGGGATAATCCGTCTTATGAAAGATTCTATCGCTTGAAATCAGTTGACAGGGATGGTACTTTTGCGCTCAGTCTGATACAGTCAGTTGAATTTGCCGAGGCTGTAACAGGCGTTGTCGTTTATCCGAACCCGTCGTCAGGCAAGGTAGTACTGGACGGCGTGAACATTTCGACCATCAAAACAATTGAAATTCTTGACCAGAACGGAAGAAATGTATTCAGTAAAGATTCCCCGACATCGAATAAGCTGGACGTGAGTACGCTGCCGGCCGGGTTCTATTTTGTAAAGATACACTTCTCAGACGGTCGGGTTGACAGTAAAAAAATCAGTGTAAGTAACTAGTTTTCCTGGCACAGCAAAGACACGCTGTCCCCTTCGCTGGAATCAGGACGGTATAGGATCGGACTTAAAAAAGAGCCGGTTCTATACCGTTTTTAACGGTACAAACCGTGAAACCATGTAAACTATACCCTTTCCACTACGACGGGCTTTTGAACATAGTCCGGATCAATATCCGCTAGCCTGATCGCCTTTTTGCAGACTTCTCTACGAGTGGAAGAAAAGAACAATGAGCTGGCACTGCTTACCAGAGACAACATGATACAGGAGCAAAATCTGTCGAGACATCGGATACTAATTGCAGGCTCGCTGTTAAGGGCATTATCAAATGAAAATTTAGGGGATTGGGTTTAGTTTTTGCTTCATTTTTTTTAATATTGCACCGTTACAGGAAATGGTGTCTTCGTGATTCAACCGCCTATAGTGGCTGATGGCGCCTACAATTGTTTCATTCTTCGCGGTTATTTTCTGTGAATGGTATATTCGTTGTAGGTGAAAAATATGAAAGAACTTCTGTTATCATTTCTTGGCTTGGTAGGAATACTACTGATCCCGTCGTCTTCATCCGCACAGATAAGCGTAACATTTCCCCAGGAACGCGCGGTATTTCAGCGTGACATGAATGGCTACGCAACGGTATCTGTAAGCGGAACCTATTTCAAGGCAGCTGATAAAATTGAGGTGCGCGCCAAAGCTGTTTTAACCGGTCAAGGCAACGACATAGACTGGACCGTTATCGATGACGAACCCGACGGAGGAATTTTCACGGGAGCCGTCAGCCTTTCACAGGGTTGGTACTCGCTCGAAATCCGCGCTTCTTTATCAGGAAACATCATTGGCGGCGATACTATTTCGCGGGTTGGAGTAGGAGAGGTATTTATTATTTCGGGCCAATCGAATGCGCAAGGTGTGGAGGATCTGACACAACTACCCTTGCCTCCCGGCGCGTCAGATGATCGGGTTAACTATGTAGACTATAATAATGAAGCGATTCATAGCCTGGATGACCCCCCCATCCCGGTTTTTAGGCAATTGCAATTACAGGGCAATGATCATATACTTGGCCCCAGGGGACATACGGCATGGTGCTGGGGACTGCTCGGCGACCTGTTAGCCCAAAAACTAAATGTTCCCGTCCTGTTTATAAACACCGCCTGGTCAGGCACATCCATACAAAATTGGTTGGAAAGCAGTCGTGGCATTGAGACATACAGCGTTTATTCCGACCTGTATAAATTCCCGCCGGGAATGCCCTACGCCAATCTTCGGCTATCGGTTCAAAATTATGCACATCAATACGGCGCTCGTGCTATACTCTGGATGCTGGGAGAGTCGGATACATTCCCAATGCGGATGAACTTTGAAGACTTCAAATCTAAACTGGAAACCGTCATTAAGTCGTTGACCTCAGCTACCAACGTCAAAATTCCGTGGATGATAGCGCGTACATCAAGGAATCTGGACGCTGCCGGAATGTCGATAACAAGCCAGGCGATTATTGATGCACAAAACGCAGTGATCCAGGAACTTGGCGAGATGACCGCGGCCGGGCCGGAGACGGATGATTTACCAGTTACAAGAATTGATGGCATTCATTTTTACGGAGCAGACGCCTTGCAAGTGCTTGCAAGTGCCTGGTCTGAACGATTAAGCCCGGAATTCTTTGCAGGCCATCGTCCTTTACTATCTCGTCGTATAGGGAAAATTACTTCTCGATGCTCGTCAGCAAACAATACGGTCACGCTTCGTCTGCCTGATGGTTATAACTCCTATATCTGGTCGCTGGAACGTGACGGGCTGGTAACAGAGCAAAATGGACAGAGCCTGAATGTCTCGTTGCCTGGCAACTATAGTGCACGATTAAAAGATCAGTTTGGAAACACCCTTCGTACGGAAACGGTGATCGTTCCAACAGGGGTAAAACCGTCAAAGCCGGTGATTAGAGAATTGGGTTCCCACCAAGTCTGCAATGACTCGTCCTTTACCTTTTCTGTGCCGTTTGGGCAGGATCAATACCAGTGGTATAAAGAAGGCGAGGCAAATGTTCTCCATACGGGCTTTGATTACCTCGCTAAGGAGTCCGGCACCTATTTCGTTAAGGCGTTAAATGTTTGGGGCTGCTATTCCGAAGATTCGGACCCGGTTTCATTGACCGTTCGGGATAAGATATCTCCCGCTGTCATCGTTAAAAACGGGCCTTTCAGCGTCCGGGCAGCCGCACCGGAAACCGGGGAAAATAGAAGCTATAGTTGGTCTTTGGACTCGCAGGTTTTGCCGGACTCAAATGATGTAATCACTGTTAACGCCCCTGGAATTTACGCTGTCAAAATAAAACAGGTATTTAACCTGGGAGAGTATTCATCGGTTTGCTACTCCTCAGCATCAAATGAAATTATCATTGAGCCGGAAATGGTTAATGACAATTTCGCAGTCTTTCCAAATCCCGGCGAGGCCGGTGCAATGTTTGTGGAATCAAAGACGGACTCAGAAAATGCCGTTCTTATTGTTTACGACATCCTGGGGCGGGTCATCAATAAAAGACAGGTGACGTTTGAGCGATTCGTAAGGGTGCCCATATCTGTACCTGATCCTGGCAAATACATTTTACAAATCACGTCTGGACAGACTACCCGGAAGATTCACTTTGTTATTAAATAGCAGGTTGGGAGATGAAAAATTATCCAACTTATGTTTCTTGCTTGCTGGATCAAATACCTATACGTATATGGTGGAAACTGTTTACGGAACAGGCTTCTGGTAGCATGTTCTACCTTATGAGCCGGTGCAATGTGAATTTCCAGCTTGCACTGCCTGGGGGATGGGATTGGCTGATATTCTTTACTATCGCCTTAAAATAGTCGACCGTGCGACGGACCGTCTCGACGGCACTTACGCTTACTCTGCTATTTGTTCCGTATCGCTCAAAACGGCAGAAAGCAATGCTTCCGGCGACAGGCTTTATCCCAATCCATCAGGAAAAGGGGGAGCGATCCTGGAAACTGCGGACAGCCCGAAATCCCCGGTTATCAGGGTCTTCGATGGGCTGGGCAGAGAAACGCCGGTCCGGATTACTGGTCGGAGCGGGAAATTTTACCTGGAAACTGCCGGCCTCCTTGCCGGGATATACTATGTACAGGTACAAACCGGGAAAGAGCAGCGGGCCATGCAGCTTGTTGTGATAGAGTAGCATTCGAACGCCCTTTCCTCCACACCTGTCGGCGTATCCGGTCACGTACGCCGACAGGTGCTTGTGAAAATTGAACAGACGGCAATCGGTTCTCCATGTACAAAAAAAAGGATTTTCACTAGAAAATCCTGTTCGTGCACCCGAGGGAGTCCTATCAAACACCTGGTGGGCTTTTTAGCGTTTCAGGATGGGTTGGAGTTGGGGTGATTTTGCCGGGTTCGCAAAAACACGAGATCAACTTTTCCAGTGGTTCAAGTACACATTGGGAAATATTATACAGGAAAACCTATAGGTGATTTCCTATCCATCGATTGCTGCTGGCCCCATGTAAAGCTTCTGCCTTACTGTTGACGGCCAGTTTCCGAATATGGCCGCGAATCGTCTCTTTCTTGATGAACAGCTAGTAAGCAATATCCTCTATTTCATGGTGTTATGATTTCGTCGGGAGCGAGTGTAATCACAATTTTATGTTGTTCGTGAGCTATGTGTATGTATTGTCCGGCCGTAAAACCACTTTCCTTAAGCCAGCGGCCACACAGCCGTATGTCCGGAAACACGGCCTGTTGGCCATATTTTCGGTCAAAATAGCGGTTACATATACGCATTTTTCTTATCTTGGCCTTACTGCCTCGTGTTGCTGTCGGTTGCATGTGCTTTGGTTTTTTGGTACAATGCAAAGCACCGTTAATACTATCGGATGTTTAAGTTTACCGGGGGATATCCCAGCGGATATCATAGATAATTTACCGGTAAATTATCTATCTTTATGGCTTGGCTTAAGGCGCACTAAAGAGTTAAATTAGCCTTTATCATAAATACTTTGGATATGGAACACAAAATACATGAAGGACGTAACATAAAGCGCTTCCGCGAAATGATGGGTATCAAACAGGAAGCCCTAGCGTACGAGCTAGGCGATGACTGGAACCAGAAGAAAATCTCGCTGCTCGAGCAAAGAGAAACTATCGACACACCCCTACTGGCCCAGATCTCAGCCGCGCTAAAAATACCTGTGGAAGCTTTTCAGAAATTTGACGAGGAGCAGGCAGTGAATGTTATTGCCAATACATATTCCTTCCAGGATTTTAAAGATAACGCCGTTGCTTCGGGCTTTAGTTATCAACCAAGCTTTAATCCCATTGATAAAATCGTTGAGTTGTATGAGCGTATGCTGCAGCAGCAGAAGGAGATGATTGAGAGGTTGGAAAGGTTGGTTGAGGGGAAGTGATCTATCTAAATGTCTAATTTACAGGTAAATGTAGATAAATATGAAAGGAGCTTACTTTCGAATCGGTTTCACTTTTTTAGATGGACAAAAGACAATTTTTTCTTACTAATTTTGCTGTCTTTTATTTTTTACTTAAAAAAATTGATCATTGAAAAGTTGCCCGGTACAACAATTATTAGACAGGCTGAAATTGTCTGATACAGAGACAGTTTACTTTTTCACACAAGAAAGTAAGTGGAGATCTATTGTACCTTCGGATACCGCAAAAAAGCTTGAGCAAATTAAACCGACGGCTTTTTACTTATTCAACAGCCAACCCTATATATTATTTTTTGACCTTTCTGGACCCCTATTTCAGCAAGAGTTAGAACAAGAAATTCATAAAAAAGTATGGTCGTTTGACCAGTCGCCATTAGCGTTTATTTTAAAAGATGGTGATATTGAAGTTTATAATGCATTTACTTACGAAAAGAAAAGAAAAAAGCTTGAACAAATTAAACTAGGTAGTGGACAATTAGAGGAGCTTTTTTCCTTTTGGAATATTCAAAGTGGTGGCCTATGGACCTGGCTACAACAAGAATATTATAAAGATACTATAAAGAAAAAGCGTGTTAATCAAAAGCTATTCAGCAATATAAAAGAAGTAAGAGAAAAGCTAACCAATAATGAGCATCTTACAGATGATGAAGCAAATACGTTAATCCTCCGGCTTATTTTTGTACGTTATCTTATTGATAGGAATGTAAAGCTTCCCGAGGAATTTATTACAGGTACAATGATCAACGAAAGACGACAATCTTTTATTGAGTTGATCGGAAAACCACGCATTTTAAACAAGTTTTTTGAAGAACTTAATAGCAAGTTCAATGGTGTGTTATTTAAGGATGTACACTTTGAACTCTCTAAAGAGCAAGCGCAAACATTAGCCAAAGTATTTGGTGGGGAGACACCGGAGCCTGGAAGTTTGTTTTATGGTTTCGAATTCTTCTTTGAAATCTTTGATTTCAGCGTTATCCCTGTAGAATTAATCAGTGGCATATACGAATCGTTAATTGATCCTGAAACAAGGAAACTAAAAGCTGCCGTCTATACGCCTTCTTTTCTGGTAGAATATATACTCTCCGAAACTGTAGATAAATTTCTTGACAAAAATCCTCAGAATGTAGAATGTAAAATTTTTGATCCTTCAGTGGGATCGGGAATTTTCCTCGTGCAGGCCTACAGGCGGATGGTAGAAAAGGAACTTAAAATAAACAAGAGCATAAAGAAAACCCGCTTAAGGGAAATTGCAATAAATAATCTTTTTGGAATTGATATTGAAAAGCAAGCATTGAAGGTAACTTGCTTCTCTATTTATATTGCAATGCTCGATTACATTGACCCTGCCTCGATACTTACCTCATTCAAATTTCCGGACTTGATTGACAACAATTTATTTGAGGCTGATTTTTTTGATACCAATCACTCTTACAATAGTAAGATAACTACTGAAGGTATAAATTTTTTATTAGGTAATCCACCTTGGAAAAATGACAAAAGCACCAACCACCTTAAATGGTTAAAAGATAATGATATTACTATTGCCCGCTTTGAAATAGCACAATCTTTCCTATTACGTTCAAGGGATTTCATGAATACAGAGACGGTTGCGAGTCTTATCGTCACCAGCACCATTTTTTATAATGTATCCGAACCGGCTAAAGCATTTAAAAGAAATTTCCTAAAGACATTTT
>JBEBSD010000130.1:0-9773 GCA_040394475.1 Telluribacter humicola
TTAATAAGTATGCCCTGCAAAGTCGCTGTCGACCCGAAAGCTGGCATAGCCGGTCCACCTTTTTAAGCGCTATTTGTCGGGGTCCCTAACAGGTTACAGGGAAACGCCATTTCTTCCTTAAGTTTATCATTTGTAAAATCACAGATTTTCCCATCATATGACATAAATTTTCCCACAAGAGTGTTTCTTTTTTATAATGAATGTGTAATATATGCCTTATGTACAAGCGATATATTACCAAGTCCATTGGTGAAGCCCTTGAAGATACACCGGCTATTCTGATCGTAGGAGCACGGCAGGCCGTATCGAAATCCACAACCTGTGGCCGTTGTCACAAAATGAGATGAAAGAAACAAGCTCCAATTTCTTGCGAAACCTCGTTTTGAAGACGGACGTTTTGAAGTGCAAAAGGCTGTTATACAAGTCATCCGGACGGGAGGCTACCCTGAAGCGCTGGGGCGTAAAAGTGATGCGCGGAGAGCCCGATGGTTTGAGTCCTATATCTTTTCAATCATTGGCGATGTTGTTGCATTTTTGTGTACCGATGAGGCACACTGGATAAATGCACAGCATATTGGCGTTTCGGACGGGCAAGCAATATAAAGAATTTAATTTCTAGTATGGAACAGCAGCAGACAAAGAGAAGACAAATATCAACCGTAGAAAAGTTTTTCGTTAAGTCAGGAAAAGTCTTGGCAGTACGGAGTTGGAACGGTGGAAACCTACACGAAATTGACATTCAGTTACCTAATGTTGATTTTGAAAAATGGGGCAAAGCACAATCTATAAAATGCAGAATTTCTGCGTTGCATTACACTGACTACACGCCTGCGATGTGGGACGTTGAAGAGAAAATTTGCACATTGTATATTGACACCAGCCATAATGGACAAGGAAGCATTTGGGCCAAAAATCAAACTATGGGAAATGATTTTCATTACTTAAAAATTGAAGCAGAAAAGCATTTTCCGATAGCGGGCAAGCACCTGGTTTTTCTTGGCGACCAAACTAGTATCGGACATTTTTGTGCTATTCAACAGCTGGCTGACAAAACCGCCAAAATCAGCGGTTTTGTTTCGTTCAAGGACCTGCAAACCGCAGAAGAATTTGAAAAAAATTGTCTTTGGTTGCCATTACGGGCGATTTCCGTTCAAAATGATATTTATTATCAAACAGAGGAATGGTTAATTGCCAATCAATCAGAAAAAGAGGACTTTATTTTCTATGTGGTTGGCGGTGCGGAATTGGTAATGGGACTGCGGAAAATTCTTAAAAATTACGGAGTAGACGGAAGTCGTATAAAATTGAAAGGCTTCTGGCATTGACCGAAAAGCGATTACTACTTTGTTATCCTCGATATAGCAGACACTGTTGCGATGGCAAATCGCTCGGGCCCTCAATTGCTGTAAATGGACCTCGGGCCAAGAGTTAGAAGGGGGCTGACCGTCTATAAGCCGGCTCCTGATCAGTAATGTTGGTAGTAAAAACAGTAATTTGTATACTAATTCACTCTGTTTCAAAGCGGAACTTTGTATAGGGAGTAAGTGGATAGTACTCTCGATGCCTTTCACCAAGCTATCCATTCCCATAGAATAACCGATAAATCAATTGCATGAAGATTATAACGATATATATATTATGGCTAAGCACACTCCTATTGATGCCAGAGAAAATGAAACGGGTTTTCTGCCACCTTTAAAGACAAGTCTTGACAGTATCCAAAAATATGACGTAGTATTTCTTGGTTTTCCGACCTGGGGCATGCAGTTGCCGCCGCCTGTGAAAAGCTTTTTGAGCCAATATGATCTGAGCGGGAAAACAGTAGTGATCTTTAACACCAATGGCGGCTACGGAATTGGCAGCAGCTTTGAAACGGTGAAACGATTGTGCCCCGACAGTAAAGTGTTGGAAGGGTATGCTGCCAAAGGCGGCGTGGAAAGGGACGGGATTTTATATGTGATACAGGGAGATAAGGAAAAGCAGGTGCAGGCTGGAGTACAAAACTGGCTGAGGGAAATAGGGTTCATTAAATAAAGAACTTGTATGAGACAAGCTGAAAATATTAAAAGTGGCAGGGTGTAATGTCATTAGGGTAGTGTAGACCATTTATTCAGAGTAAAGATTTATAAATAATTATTGTTATGAAAAAAATTATTCCCGGGCTACTGCTGATCATGATGGGTACCCTATCCGTCTGTTATTTTACCAGTTGTAAAAATGATAAAAGTGAAAGTACCGACACCTGGGCCGCCTATAAAGCCGATGAAAAAAGCTCGAGTTACTCACCTTTGGACCAGATCAATGTATCGAATGTAAGTCAGTTAGAAAATGTGTGGACTTTCCAGATGAATGATTTATCGCAAGGTCAGGATCCGGTGTCGAGTCAAAGCAATCCTATCATAGTGGATGGGGTCATGTATGCAAATTCCGGCAAGCAGACGGTTTATGCCATCGATGCGGCTACCGGTAAAGAAATTTGGTCGTGTAAGACTATAGAGGAAGGGCAGCCCAGCGCTGCCAGCAGAGGCGTTACGTATTGGGAAAGTGGCGATGATAAAAGGATATTATATTCTTCCGGTAATTATTTGATGGCAATTGATGCACAAACCGGGAAGATCATTCCTTCGTTTGGCACCAATGGCCGGGTGAATTTGAATGAAGGGGTAAGAGATGATCCTGAAAAAATTTCAGTTTCGCTTTCAACTCCCGGAAGGATCTTCAAAGAGCTACTCATTATCGGATTAAGGACACCGGATTCATATAGCGCTCCTCCCGGATATATCAGGGCTTATCACTGTAAAACGGGCAAATTGGAATGGACCTTTCACACCGTTCCTCACCCCGGAGAACCCGGCTATGAAACCTGGCCGCCCGATGCGTACAAATATGCAGGTGGGGTTAATTGCTGGGCAGGGCTGAGTATTGACATGACCCGGGGGATGGTTTTCCTCGCACTCGGATCTCCTTCCTATGATTATTATGGCGCAGACAGGAAAGGAGAAAATCTTTTTGGAAACTGTGTCCTCGCATTGGACGCTGCTACCGGTCATTACAAATGGCACTTTCAAACAGTGCACCATGATCTTTGGGATTATGATTTACCCGCTCCGCCGAACTTAGTAACCATAAAAAGGGATGGAAAAGAGGTTGATGCGGTCGCGCAGGTTACCAAGCACGGTTTTGTGTTTGTTCTCGATCGTGAAACCGGTAAGCCGCTCTATCCTGTCGAAGAGCGAAAAGTTCCCGCGTCCAATATGCCGGGTGAAGCGGCCTGGCCCACACAACCTTTCCCGGTAAAGCCGGATGCATTTGTGAAACAGTTTATGACGGAGGATGATTTGAATAATTATTCCGATGCCGATCACAAAGCTATCCTGGAAAAATTCAGGTCGGTACGATATGAGGGTCTGTTTACGCCGCCGGACTTAAAAGGCACGCTATCGCTGCCTGCTACACGGGGCGGAGCCAACTGGGGCGGAGCAGCCTACGATCCTAGTACATCGCACCTCTACATCAGAGGCAACAATTTACCGGAAATTATTACCATCGTTGATATTGACAAACATTTTGCGGCCCGCGATAATTCTATTTTTGAAACAGGTAGGGCCGTGTACCTGAAATTTTGCTCATCGTGTCATGGGCCCGAAAAGCAAGGAGTTCCTCCTACATTCCCATCCCTGGTAGCTATCAGCAACAAGATGGGTGAAAATGAAGCGCTTGAAAAAACACGAATGGGCGGTGGGCAGATGCCTGCTTTCAAAGGGGTATTGACTGCGGAGGAAGAACAGGCCATTATAGCATTTTTGTTCGATAAAAAAGGTGGTCAGGCAACTCAAGTGGCCACAGGAAAAACTGAGGAAGAAAAACCTGTACGATACGGGAATATCACCGGTTATCAAACATGGTCAGACCCGAGTGGAAATCCTGCCATGAAAGGCCCCTGGAATACTCTGAGCGCCTTGAACCTTTCGACTGGAGAATACGCGTGGCAGATTCCTGTGGGAAATGATGAAAAGCTACAGGAAAAGGGCGGTTCAATTACCGGGTTGTTGGCCCGGTCGGGTCCGATGGTAACGGCAGGTGGATTGCTGTTTATCAGTGGCGCTGCAGACAAAAAATTGTGGGCTTTTGATAAAAATACGGGAAAAATGGTTTGGGAAACATCTTTACCGGCTGCCAACAATGCCAATGTCTGTTCATTCTCCATTGGCGGAAAACAGTTTGTTGCGCTGGGAGTAGGAGGCACGAAAGAAAATCCATCGGGCGCTATTATGGCTTTTGCATTGCCGTAATTTAGTTTGTCACAGGAACAAGAGCACCATCAGTTTACCAGGAAAACAGCAAAAAAAACCGATCTTAAAAAATGAAATTGACCCAAAACATTGCGGCCGTTTTTACAGCGCTGATTATTCTTTCGGGCTGCAAAAACGGAAGTGAACAACAATACAAAGAGGGTGACTATATCGTCCTCAAAGAACAAGGCAGCTTTGCCGCCGGGGGAACGGTTATAACCGCACCGGGTACCTACAACCCTGAAAAGCCAACAGGGGAGGGACAAACCTTTCATGGTGACCATGCATACGTTTTTTACCAGGTTCCGGCCAATGCGAGAAAGCTCCCTTTAGTGATGTGGCACGGCATAGGGCAGTTTTCTAAAACATGGGAAACAACTCCCGACGGGCGGGAAGGGTTTCAGAATATTTTCCTGCGCCGTCGTTTTGGCGTATATGTAATAGACCAGCCCAGAAGAGGCAACGCAGGCCGCAGCACAGTGGCCGCGACAATCACCCCCACGCCGGACGAGCAGCAGTGGTTTAATACATTCCGTGTAGGTATTTGGCCGGATTATTATGAAGGTGTTCAATTCTCCCGTGACTCAGGCACGCTCAACCAGTATTTCCGTTCCATGACCCCAAGCATCGGGCCTATTGATTACGAAGTGAATACTGATGCTGCTTCGGCGATCTTCGATCAGATCGGCCCTGCCATTCTGGTTACCCACTCCCACAGCGGAGGGATGGGCTGGATCACCCGCACAAAAAATAAAAATGTAAAAGCCATTGTTTCCTATGAGCCGGGAAGTATGTTCATATTTCCGGAAGGCGAGGTGCCGGCCCCTATTGAAAGCTCGGCAGGTCCGCTCGAAGCGGCAGCTGTTTCAATGGCCGATTTTAAGAAGCTTACAAAGATCCCCATCGTCATTTATTATGGAGACTTTATCCCGGAAAAGCTATCTCCCAACACCGGTGCAGACGGTTGGCGGGCGCGGCTGGCAATGGCAAGACTGTGGAGGGATACAGTAAACAGGCACGACGGGGATGTTACCGTAGTGCATTTGCCCGAAGCGGGGCTTAAAGGCAATACGCATTTCCCCTTTTCGGATCTGAACAATGTGGACGTCGCGGACCTGATGTCCAACTGGTTACAGGAAAAAGGGCTTGACAAGTGATATTGGTAGACAAAACTGTAATCTGTATACCCGACGGCCAAGGTTTAGTCCTGACCTTTGTACGGTTGATTAACGGCATGAGATAGGCCAATTCAATTAACGTATAACTAGCAGAAATAATGAGCAGATTCTTAAAGGCAACATTATGTGTCATGGCAGTAATTGTTGGCGCAAGCGCAAATGCCCAAACAAATACAGCGCAGAAGTTGGATAGCAGGCAGCAGGCGATTGTCCGTATTTCGGTGCTCACGGGCAAAGGCGACCTGGAAAAACTGAAGACGGAACTCAGCGCAGGGCTTGACGCCGGCTTGACCGTCAACCAGGTCAAAGAAGTCATTGTACATAGTTATGCCTATGCGGGATTTCCCCGAAGCATACGGGGCTTGCAGACCTTTATGGCTGTGCTGGAGGAACGCAAGGTCAAAGGCATTCATGAGGTAATGGGTGCCGAAGCTTCTGCGATAACAGATGAACGCAGCAGGTATGACCGCGGCAAGGCCATTTTGGACACCCTTTTAGGCGCTCCGCAAACCGGACCCCCAACAGGTTATTCGGCATTTGCGCCTACAATCGAAGTATTTCTGAAAGAACATCTCTTCGCTGATATTTTTGAAAGGGATGTATTAAACTACGCTCAGAGAGAACTGGTAACGGTATCGGTGCTTGCCGGTATCGGGGGTGTGGAACCCATGCTGCAATCACATTTGAAAATCTGCCTGAACGTGGGGATTACAGCAGAACAGCTACAGCAGTTTGTGGAGGTTATTCAATCAACAGCCGGCCAGAAAGAAGCGAAAGCAGTACAGGAAGTTTTGGACGAAGTGCTAAGCAACAGGAAGTAAAATTTTAAATGATGAAATAGCCATGAGCTGTCAGCAATCAGCAACCAGATTGTACACGCCGCCCGCCGTGGATGAATAAATGCCTGGGCGGCACGCTGATAGCTGACTACTGAAAGCTGATAACCTTTTATTCAGATGAAAAAGTTAACATCAATACTAGCCATAGCGACGTCAATGGCGGCCGTGGAAATGGCAAATGGACAATCTCAATATTATAAAAAAGCAGCGCAAAACCCGTTTACACTGGTCTATGACGGGGCTATTACCAAAAATGAAAAGGGGAAAGTGAATATCCGTCCGGTAATCTACAAGCTGAACGGGAACAACATCGCTGCCAACGTTTATACACCAGCAGGTTACGATGCGTCAAAAAAATATCCTGCGGTAGCAGTTGCACACCCTAACGGGGGGATAAAGGAGCAGACCGCCGGGCTGTATGCGCAGCGTTTGGCAGAGGCGGGCTATATCACCATTGCTGCCGACGCGAGCTATCAGGGAGCAAGCGGCGGAGAGCCCCGTCATACGGATAAGCCCCAATACCGCACACAAGATATTCAAGGTATGGCTGACTTTATTTCTCAATACCCGGGCGTAGACGCAAGCCGGTTAGGTGTTTTAGGCATCTGCGGCGGCGGCGGATATACCCTGAAAGCTGCCCAATCGGACAAACGCTTTAAAGCCATAGCCACTTTGAGCATGTTCAATTCAGGTGAGGTAAGACGCAACGGCTTTCAGAATTCCCAGTTAAACAACATTCCCGAACGCTTAAAGCAAGCCTCGGATGCCCGTGCGCAGGAAGCCGCAGACGGTAAAATCCTTTTTTCAGGTGTGGCGAGCATAACCGATGAAGAAATCGCTAAAACGCCAACAGATCTGTATCGAGAAGGATATGAATACTACTACAGGACGCATGCGCATCCCAATTCCACCTTCCTGTACACTACAAGCAGCCTGATGGACCTGATGACCTGGGATGCCACCGACCAGATTGAATTAATCGATCAGCCTTTGCTCATGATGGCCGGAAGCAAAGCCGATACCAGATACATGACCGATGAGGCATTTGCCAAAGCAACCGGTGCAAAAAGCAAAGAGCTGTTCCTGATCGAAGGTGCTACGCATATTCAGACTTACTGGAAGCCGGAGTATGTATCACAAGTGGTGAATAAATTGCTCGGATTTTATAAGGCCAACCTTTAAAATTCAGAATGATTAAATTTAAAGTAATGGCTGTATTTAGCGGTTCCGATCTCATAGTAAAATTTGAGGCGGTGAAAATCAACGAATAACCACAGGGATTTTATGATGAAACGGCCATGAGCTGTTCGGTTTTAGCAGCACACAAACCGGCCGATGAATAAGGCGGCCCGCCGGGGCTAATACCTAACAGCTAATAGCTCAAACCTTTTTATACAGATGAACGATATGAATTTTAAAACAGGCGTGATGTTTTTTTCTGTTCTCTGCGGCGCTGCGGGGATAATGTCGTGCGGCAGTGAGAGCAAGCAAAATTCTTCAACAGCACAAACAAGTACCGATAGGACTTTCGCAAAAGGAGAAAAAGTGAGGAGCGATAATTTCACCGGTACAGTCTGGCTGAATTATCTGGCTGAAAATGATACAACTTTCAATGTCAATATCGGTTCGGTGACGTTTGAACCGGGTGCAAGAACCAACTGGCACTCCCACAAAGGCGGCCAGATCCTTCTGGTAACCGACGGTGAAGGGCTGTACCAGGAAAAAGGAAACCCGGTAGAGGTCATCCAAAAAGGCCAGGTAGTAAAATGCCCGCCCAATATAGCGCATTGGCACGGCGCTACACCTACCCATGCGATGACACACATTGCCATTGGTACCAACACCCATATTGGCGGTGCAGTATGGCTGAAGCCGGTAACGGATGAAGAATATGCTTATCCAAAGTAAGCGATAGGAAACCTATTCCAGGTAGACTCCAGCTCCTGCGCAAACAATCGGGTTCTACTATACAATGAAGCCGGAAAGTAATTTTGTAATATAAAGTTTAAAGAAATCCTAGAAAAAGAATAAAAGGGGAAGTGCCAACGACAACGGGCTGTCTTTTAGCTCATTGCGCAATATTTTCAGACTACTATAAACTTGCGACCGGGCGGTCTGGTAGTTAATGCCCATCAGCTCGCAAATTTGGTCGTAGGTCAGCTCATTAAAATAACGCAGGTAGATGATTTCACGCTGTCGCGGTGATAATAAGTTCATCGCCGTCTTAATCTGATGCCGGCGTTCTAAGTCAATTTCAAGCTCAATCAATTGTTGTTCCGCGGATGGTTCAAGGTTGAAATCGGGCAGAATACCTGTATCCCTGTTATCATCCCATCCGGCAATAAACAGCTGTTCGCGCCGGTACTGGGCTTTCAACTTGTTTCGGACTGCTTTCAACAAATAAAAGCGCATCGACGTGGGCTGGGCAATACCCTGGCGGTATATCCAAAGCTCGGTAAAAACATCCTGAACACAATCTTCCACAGTTGATATTGATCCGCAAAGTCTCAGACCATAGTTGAGAAGATGCCGGACATGCTCGTTGTGCAGGCGCCGAAATGCCTCGCTGTCACCGGCCTGTACCTGTTGCCAGAGTAAATCTTTCATGCGTCGGAATGCTCAATTACAATGAGTCAATTTTTTCTTGCAAAAGAAACAAATTTTGGGCAAACGAGAAAATTTCATAATAGCGATAACAACGGTGGTTACCGGCCTATCGGAATGGACAAAAAATAGTAGAAGCTCTGAATCCCCACACAATCCTTGATTCTGTAAAAATAGGCAGAACACTTCTGAAATCAGATCTTCTGCAACGGTTTGCCCCAACCTTCCTATCGAAAATCCTCACAGGTAGCCTTGTAAACAGTATTTCTTCGTTAAGTTTACCAGATTCGATTGTTGGAAACAGAAGGGCGGAAAGGGATGCGGGAGGTATCAATATGCGGTCAGCTCCGTAACTACAAAGTCTTCCGGGGAGTTTGATATTCCAGTCAGTCGTTTGCCCGTCCAGGTACTCGTAAGAGATCTTATTTTTTCATTGCTTCTATCCAGGGGAGGCTTCCTTTATACGACTCCACCTTACCTTATGCAGCCGCCAAGGCAGGTTTGCTCAATTACAGCAAAAACCTGTCCGACGAAGTGTCTCCCAAAGGAGTCCGCGTCCTCACCGTTTCACCCGGCTGGATCATGACCGGCTCTTCCATCCGTATGATGGATCCCGAATTGGATAATCTGGTCGATTACCGGGAGCAGTTCCTGTCCAAGCGGCGTCAGCGTGTATTCGACGCGCGGTGGAATTTCGGGAAATGATTTTTTGGCGACGATCCCTTTTTCGCTGAGGTATTTTAATTGGCCGATCAGCATTTTTTCGCTTATCCCCACAATACACCGTTTCAATTCCCCATAACGTATCGTTCTGGTGTTGATCTGGTAGATGATGAGCATCGTCCATTTTCCGCCGATGA
>JBEBSD010000131.1:0-9652 GCA_040394475.1 Telluribacter humicola
ACTGTAATGTGTACACCCGGGAGGGTGTCCCTTCCGGGTGTTTTGTGAGGGGGATCGCTTAAGTCATTGTCACGGTAGAAAAAATGAAAAAGATCTGTTACCTGGTATTTCTATTGCACTTTTCCCATTTTAGCCTCTGCGCTCAGGGAGAACAGGCGCAGCCCTTTGCTGAAAGCCTCCTGGATTCTCTCCGGAACAGGCCGCTGAAAGGCCTGACGTTCGTGGCCGAAGGCGTCAGGTTTCCCTCGGGAGCAATAGTCCCCCAGAAAGGAACCACTGCATGGCTCGATACCCTGGCGACAACCCTGCATTCGCTCCCTAACGGCTTACACTTCGAAATTGGCGGCTATACAGACAATACAGGCAGCCTGGCCGGCAATAAAACTATTTCAGCCCAGCGTGCCAGGGCGATCGCTGACTATCTGGTTGAGAAGGGAATTGGTCCGGAGCGTATGACGCATACGGGATATGGACCCGACAAGCCGGTTGCCTCCAATCATTCAAACGCAGGTCGTCAGAAAAACCGTAGAATCGAGATTAGCTTCCAGGGGTTTGATCCGGCCCAGCGGAATGTCATCACGTATGTAGACGAACAAACCCTGGAGGTGCCCTTTCTGATAGGCAATTCCGGGGACGAGCGGATTTTGGTCATACAGGATGAAAATTCCCTGCTGGAAGAAAGGAAAACAGAAAACATCGCCCACATCCTGCCGGCAGACGGGCGCGAGATGGTGTTCCGTCCCGTTCAAAAGAAGGAGGAAGAAGTGGTGGTGGAAAAACCTGCTGCGGCACAGGAAGAGGTTGTGGCGATCCCTGCAGCGCCTGCCCGTACACAACGAAAGGCTTTTGCTGTTTCAGCTTATGGCGAAGGACTTTATGTGCTTGAAGGTTTCTCAAAAGGATGGACAGATGTGGAAAACGGTCCCGGAATACTGCAAGGGTTTGGAGGGGGAGTCGTTTTGGACTATTACCTCAAAGGAAGAATTGCCGTGACGCTGCAGGGCGGGTATTCGCAGTGGTTAGTGGAGCGAAGGTATGTAAGTCCTGAGCCTGCCGGCGAACTGCAGTATACTTCCAGCGAAGCAGTGACGCGTATTCCGCTGCTGGCGGGTTTTCGGCTGTTCCCTGCCCCAAATGTGTACGTCCAGCTGATGGGGGGCGGTCAGCTGATCAAACGTGTAACCGGGAGCTCTGAGCTGCATCCCGATCTCACCGGCACAACGACCACTACCGGGATCCAATTAGCAGGCAGCGGGGCTGTGGGTTTTCAGAAATATTTTGGCGGTTTTTTCGTGGATGCGGCGGCGCAGTATCAACTGGTATTCAATAAGAAATTTACGGATGTCACGGATCCGCTGCATATCGCCGGGATAAAGATTGGATTGGGATTTAGAACAAGACAGACAATCAATTAACGAGTAGATTACTTCGGACAATGTGAATATAAAAAGAATTCAATAGTATGAAAAAATATACTGGGATCGCTTTAGGGGCTATCGTATTTGTAACTATTTTACTTTCGCTTCTGGCATGCAAAAGGGAGGTGGAAATTGAAGCAGTGGTAGAAAAACAGGAAGAAATTGAAATTGAGGGTGATATTGCAGTCAATACCATTGGAGAGGTAATTGTTAAGCCAAATGTCTATATTTTGGATGAAGCAGCCGGTAACTCGATTAAAGAGATTAACGATAGTAATAGTACTATTATTTTCGACGGTTTTCCGCAATTTAAGAATGCAAGGGCCTCAAAATCCCTAAATATTTTCGAAATGAAGAAAGGAGATATACTGGTTTCAGGCATTCTACCGAACCTTCCTTCGGGCATTCTAATTAAAATAGAAGTAGTCATTGTTGATGGAAATTCGGTTAAAATAGGGTTTTCACCCGGGACAATTTTAGATGTGTTTGAGCAAATAGATACCGGATATTTTACGATACCCATTTTGGATAAAAGAATC
Organism: Telluribacter humicola; assembly: GCA_040394475.1. Lineage (GTDB taxonomy): Bacteria > Bacteroidota > Bacteroidia > Cytophagales > Spirosomataceae > JBEBSD01. The sequence continues at coordinate 1,958 of JBEBSD010000131.1, forward strand.
CCTGACAAAACTTTTCCATTCGAAAGATTAGGAATGGTAGTGGGTGTCGACAACTTTCCAAAGTTGACTCCCCTAGACCTCACACTGACAGATACGTACATGAAATTGGAATTACAACAGCGTATCCGTATAAAGGATGGGAAATGGGAAGAGTACTTTTGGGAAGTAATAAGGCATACAAGCGCTAAATCTACAGTGAATTTAGAATTTGGACTAAAGGAAGAGATCTTGCTTGGTCAGCTTTCGTTGTTCCAGACTAAACCAAAAGGGTTCATGCTGGGGCCCATTCCAGTGGTTAGTACTTTCTGTATCTTGACTAAAGCTAAATTGAATGTTGATATACTGGGAAAACTGAAAGGAACTTTAGTGGAATTTGACATTATGTCCAGAAATGGAAAACGGCATAATAAATCAAACAATTTTCAGGGTAACGGCGAAGGGGATGAAATCAATCGGAGGATCAACAATAAACCGGATACCCCTCTTTCCAATATATATGAATCTATGAAAGGGAAAGTGGAATTAGGAATCTCGCTAAATTTTGAAAATTATTTTTATAGACTTAACCCTAATGATTGTAGTACGAAAACAATAATAGATGACATTAAAGAGAAAGGGAATAATCATAGTACTGAAAATTATAAGTTTTCCATTGGAGCGTCTCTTAACTTGGGTATCGGGGTAGAAAGGGACTGCGAAAAAAGAACAGGTAAAGATTTGCAGGCCTATCTTGATAATAGTATAGCTGGCTTTATCACAGCGCAATTCTTTAAGCTGGTAGAGTTAAAGCCTGAGATGAAATTCGATGTTCTCCCTAAACTAATCCTGGCTGAATGGGATACTGGCTTTCCCTGTGAATCTATGATTCAAACAAATGGCGCCTCCGTGTTGTCGGATAATCAGGCTGAGTTGTCTGGAACTGTTCTCTCCTTTCAAGGAAATGATATCGAATACTACGGCTTCTTAGTGGGAATTGATTCGACGAATTTAGAAACCCAGGACGGGCTAAGACAAAGAATTGGAAATGTGCCTGAAAGCCTGAATCCTCCTTTTGATTATACGCTTATCTATAATTTTGCCGGATCGGATAAACAATATTATCAGGCATTTGTTGAGACAAAAGATGAGGTTTTCAAAGGAGAAATAAAATATTTTACCCCCGACGAGTCTGATGAAATTGTTCCGGATATTATTGAATACGTACCTACAGCAATCAGCACCGGTGATCCACATCTCACTACTATGGATGGATACCGCTATAGCTTTATGGCAGCGGGGGAGTTTATAGCTCTGAAATCTACTGTGGCTGGTGACAAATTTGAGGTACAGGCCAGACAAGGATCATTTGGAGATTTTGTTTCGTTAAATACTGGCATTGCTATTCATACAGGAAGTGATGAGATATGTATTTATCTGAATCAAATGTATGTCAACAGAAATTCGATAGATGTGAATTTTACTAATCTTCAATTAAAGAACGGAGGATATATTAGTAAAAGTGGGAGTATTATATCTGTTCACACTCCCAATAATGATCTGATACAGGTTACGCTATACGCCGGCAGCCTGGACTATACAATAAGATTGGACGCAAACCGAAGAGGAAAGGTAAGAGGAGTTTTAGGTAATTTCGATGGAAATGTAGCTAATGACCTTGTAACAAGCGGCGGTCAGTTAATTAGCTATTCATACGAGGACCTATATCCAACCTTTACAGATAGCTGGCGAATTCAACAAAACGCTTCTCTATTTGTATACGGAAGTGGTGAAAACACAATGACGTTTACAGAAAAAGAGTTTCCAAAAAAACCATACTCGATTACCGAGTCTGAAAGAAACACAGCAAGACTAGTATGTACGCTAGCTGGTGTAAATGACCCTATTACATTGGAAAACTGTATTGCAGATGTCGCGCTCACTAAGGACGAAACTTATGCTAAAAGAGCTCGGATAGAAATGGATAGCAGACTACTTAAAGGCTTTTCAGTTGGAGATTTTAACAAATTTCGTGAAAATATAAGAGTAGTTTCCAATGCGTCAATTAGAGGTGAATCTGCTATTATGGGGACGTTCGGATACGTCGCCTTAAATAGAAATTTGGAAATTAAAACTGGTTATCAAATCGATATTGATGTCACACTTAGGCAACTAATTTCTCTGGAATTAATAAGCAATAAATCGAATTCAGAGCTGTCATATACGTTTGAAATTTTTGGCAGAGAAATTTACCTATTTTCAGACTTAGGTGATCAGAATTATAAAAATATTCGAGTGATAAACGATTATATTCAAAGTGATAAAAAACACAAATTGAGAGTAGAAACCCGTTTATCAAATAAAAACGGCATTTACTCGGCTGAGTATAAATTTTTTATCGACAATTTATCAAACCCTATTGCAACTCAAGTACTTATTCAAAATAAGCCATTCGATGAAATTTATGAGATAAGACTCTCTGGAATGAACGCCACTGTTCATAGCTGGAGGATGAAGCAGCTTTAATACGAAAAAGTACATCCAATATAACCAATTTTATTAATACTTACCTGATAATAGCAAAAAAATGAAAAATGTCATTCTCCCATTACTTTTCACTCTTATTTCATTGCATGCTTACTCCCAATCCAGCATCATCAAATTCAATCCCATTCCGCTAGTGAACAGCACACTAAGCCTGGGATTTGAACAGAAGATTGCTTCCTCTTCCTCCCTTCAGTTCAACTTCGACTATATGGGAGAGAAAGATATGGGATTTAAGGATACCTGGCTGGGGTTGGGCGCGGAGTACCGTATGTACAACCTGATCAGTGCGTTGCAAACCGCTTCCGGTGAAGCGCCGGATGGGCTTTTTGTAGCGCCTACCGTCGGCATCCGCTTTTTCAGTTCGGTCGACAAAGACGATCCGGATCCGGAATTCGACGAGAAATACAGCTTTGCCAATGCGGGTGTGCTGATTGGCTATCAATGGCTGCCCGATTTGAAGGGTGGTAAAAGGCCGCTGGCTATCGAGGCTTCTGTGGGGCTATTGGGTGGCTTCATGCTAAAAGGAGACCGCTTCGATTATGAAGATTTTATGCTTTGGCCGCGTTTTAACATTGGATTTGTTCCCACAGTAAATGTCGGTATCGGTTTTGCGTTTGGGAAGTAACTGGAATAATTCTTAAAGACTAAAAACATGAAATAGCTATAAGCAATCAGCCATCAGAAAAAGGATTGCATACAAAGCGGTACGCCGCCCGCCATCCATGAATAAGCGCCTGGGCGGCCCCACCTTGGCGGCCCCACCTTGGCGGCCCCGCTGATAGCTGACTGCCGAAAGCTGATAACCTTTTATACAAATGAAAACATTACTCCGATTCTGCTCTCTTTTTATCCTGTTTCCTCTGCTTTCATCTTGTGATGACGACGACGAAAAGCTCATTCCTGATCCACCGGCTATCGTCTTTCGGGGAGAGCTTGGTGGTGTCAATATGGAAATGAGCCCTTTGGCATTCCTGTTTCCAGATGAATCACGTGAAAGTATTACCTTATCATTTGTGCGGGAAAGGAGCGCATCCACCATTGATATACTTCGGATTTCCATTCCCGGTTTTCAGCAGGACAAATCAGTTTACATCGTGCAGAACAAAGAATTTTATATAGAGTTTTTCGATTCTATGGCGCTGTCGGGAGCGAATAAGGGAGAATGGCATGCCGTATCGGGTACACTCCAGATTACGTCATACACCGGGAAGAGTGTCAAAGGCAAGGTGGTTAACGCGATTCTTCAGAACGCTGATGATCACGACAGAACCCTTCGATTGACAAGCGCTGAGTTCACTGCTGAAATCCCTTAACACAGATGGATTTTGTCTTCTTTCGTGGACTGTGTCTATCTCCGTGGACTGTGTCTTCACAGTCCACTAGCCACGAGATGGTCTGTGAGGACACAGACCATGGTGTACACGGCGACACGGACCATGGTGTACGGCGACACAGACCACGGTATACGAAGACACAAATCCGCACCCTGGTGTACGAAGACACCTGGTGTGCCTTGCAGCAGACATTAGTAACCGTTTAAACCCAATACGCATGAAAAAACTACTTTCCAGACACGTTTATCTGCTGATCCTGCTGGTAGCCGGACTGTCATCCTGTTCTAAAAAAGAAGACCCTGTTCCGGAAGAACGTATCCATCTGACAGCCGAAATCGATGGTAAAAAGGTACTCATGAGGTTGGGTGATTTTGAAATGGAAACCCAATGGGATGGGGCTGAAAAGCTGGAAGCATCCTTTGCAGGAGGCGATATACGGAATTTCTTCACCATCAATTTTACCATCCATCCTTTTACAGGTCCGGGTGTGTACACACTTGAAAACGGTAAAATTGCCATCCTGTATCATTCGGATCATGAAGACGTAATCTGGATTTCAAGTGAAGGGGAAATAGTCGTTACGGCCCTAAGCGACTCTGAGTTTAAAGCAACGTTCGAAGCCGTACTGGTTGATATGGAGGGGAAATCGACGCAGACAAAAAAACTGCAAAGCGGGGTCATCCGATTGGATATGAACTCCAGGTAAACCAGGAAGCTGCAGAGTGGCTGGCAATCGTCTTGTTGTCAGCCACTCTGTCACAAGCCGGCAAGGCCCCAAAGGCCATCCCTCTTTACCGGAGTATTTTTTTACAACCTAACAACCGTCGCTTTTGGCTTCTTTCTTTTTTTCCACAAAATCTTTTGTTCCCGAAATGATGCTTTGTCCCAGGACTTTCAATTCGTACCCTCCTGAAATCAGTATTTTAGAATAACCTTGTTTACATAGCGGCCCCCAGCTGAGTTGAGATCCGGTAGTATAGCCCACATGGACATACGCCACTTCCTGGCCTGCGATGTTTAAAGAAACCCGCGGGAATGCCAGGCCAAACTGGAGGTCTACCGGCATGCCAAAATTAGCGGCAGCATCGAAAACGCCCTCTGTTATATCACCTTTGCTCAGCTTTCCTTCTGCCACAACTTCTGTTCCATGGTATTGAAAGCCGGCATCTGCATCAAAACTAACAGTGCTTTTGGCAGTTGCAGAGGATCCCTTATCCGGTATGGTCATCTGAGATACAAATTGAATTCCCACATTGATGGACATCGGAATAGGGTTCGGTATTGGGCCCGTAGGCGTGGGAATCACCCGGATCGGGATGCTGATGACCATCGCGGGCAGCTTCAGGCTGTGCTCTCCTGAATTTCCGCCGGCGGTAGCCATCTGAATTTTAAAATCGGCCGTCAAGCCTTTGTTATTGGTATTGAATTTCTTGAGTTTCCCGTTTTCAATGACAATCTGGGTTTGTTGTTTCGGAAGAGTAGCAGTGCCCACGGCTTCAAAAGCGGTACTGCCGCCTTTTTTCATTTGAAACCGAAAGGTACAGGCCGTAATACTGCCGTTGTGCATTTGGGGTTCAATACGAATTGTATGGTCCACACCCCCCTGACTGACGGTGTGCTCAATGCCCGCGGCGAAATTATTTTGGGCGGACAGCACCTCTACGCCGCCAATTCTAAGGGAAGACGCATCCTCCCATTCGGGAGTCATATCCCACGAAAAGGATCCGTTTTCAATAACCTCCGTAAGTGCGGCATCCTCTGTTACAACGACGTAGTTATCGTTACTTGAACTTACTGATTTGACTTTCCGCATTATTTCACCGGCAACAACAATAACTTCGCCCGTTTTCGGTTGATTTTCGAAGGCACTTTTCTTAAGGGTATAGGTTTGATTGGACTCATCAATTTTTACAATAACGTCGGCATTATTCGCTTCAATCAAAATTGCTTTTTCGGTGTATTCCAGTGGTATCAAGTCGTTATTTCCTGACTTATCCACGGATGCTTTATTGCAGCTTAAAACAATAAATAGTAACAGAAATCCTATTATTCTCATCTTAGATTATGAATTATTTGTGTAAGGAGGGCAAATCTAACCAATTAGAAGTAGTTAAACCACTATTTTGTAAGCAGCGGTTTCCTGAAAACAGGGGTAATTGGCGTAAAAATGAAGTTAGAAGAATGAATTGACTCACCGGAGCAGCAGTAATTAAATCAAAGTTTCAGTGAGTATTTTCCTGTATTCGGTTAGTAATTATAAAGAATTTGAAAGTTATTTTCCCGTTCAATTGAGAAATACAGGCCTGTTAATTGCCCATTTTAATTTGCTTAAATTTTTGAATTATTTCCAATAAACCGAAGCTTCCGGCAGCTCGTTCGCGTGAGAAAAGGCCTGCCGGATCCCGGACTGCAGCTCGCCGGCTTCCCGGACGCGGCCGGTAGCCTGGAGGCTCTGGGATAATCCGAGCAAGGACCAGCCGTTGCCCGGGTTTTTTGCCAGGTCCTGCCGGTAAACGGCTTCGGCGCGGGCTGCCTGGCCCTGCCGGATCAGATAGGCGCCCAGAAATTGTCTGGATGGAACCGGCCAGTCTTTGGGCTCCGTATAGATCAGCTGATCTTCCATTTGAACCGCTTCTTCCATACGGGCAATCGCCTCTTCCGGCCTGTTTTGAGCGGAGAGCATCGTGCCTTCCAGCAATTTTTCGGCGATGCGGGCCATTTGCACCGGTGCATTGAAAGGGATCCGGCGTTTTTCCAATACCGGATCGTTTTGTTTTTTCTGCAATTCCTGCAGGTAAGTCTTCGCAGCGCCGGGGTTTCCCGTATGGACACTGGCGATTCCTTTGACAAAATCCGAAAGCAGGCCGGCGTAGGTCCAGTCACCGGGAATCCGGACCGGATCCTGAAGAATTGCGTCCCATTTGCCCATGCGCAGGTGCGTCAGCGCCGGCAGCATAAACAGGTACTGGTCATACGTACTCACGGCAGAAGGGGAGACACTTTCACGGGTTCGGAAGGCATACCGCAGCGCGTCGTCATACATACCTCCGGTTAAAGCACAATAGGTCTGCACAGCAAAATAGTGGGGGGACTGCGTGTTGAGGCCCAGGTGTTTTGCATGCTCATTGTATACGCGCAGGTTGCTGTCGGCATGGTTATTGACTTCCACGCCCAGGGGATACAAACCGTTCCGTTCGTATTCATGACTGGCCATATGGACCATGTGCGGTACACCGGGCATCAGTTCCTTGAGCAGGTCGGCATTTGCCAGGGCTACCTCGGGCTGGCGGGAAGCTTCGGTGAGATGAATGTGGTAATGCAGCGCCGCGGGGTGCCTGGGATTATTTTTCAGCACCTCGGTCGTATAGTCGGTCAGCTCGGCTGTCCATGGTTGCGGCGTACCGTCCGGGTGCCAGAAATCCCAGGCGTGCATCAGCATTACGGCGTCTACATACAGAATTTTCGCTTCATCATCCAGGGTTACCAGCGACCGCATGGCACGCGCATAGGCAGCATTCAGCGAAGCCCGGTCCCTGTCTTCCGGATCGTTGGAGTACCGGCTGTTCATGGCGGCAATCAGCTGCTTTTCTTTGGGAGAGGCCGCATGACGATTCATTTTCTGAAGGACCTCATTTAATGCCGCAGGTTTGGAATAACTGTGCGCCGCGTTGTAATACGGCCCCATTGCAAGCGCCTGTCCCCAATAGGCCATGGCATTCTCTTCATCCCACCGGGACGATTCTTTAAAGGAAGCCACAGCTTCTTTAAAATGATAGCCATAATACAGGCTGAGTCCCTGATCAAAAAAATACTGTGCGCTGTCGGAATCGGTGGTCAC
>JBEBSD010000132.1:0-9479 GCA_040394475.1 Telluribacter humicola
ATAAATTACGAAAAGTAGGTGGCGGAGAAAAAGGAGTTTTTAGAGATGCCATTAAGAAGCATTATCAAAGAATAAGATGCTGAATTACTTCCATAGCTCCTGTACGATCAAGCTAATTTGTTTAGCCACGAATTCCAGCGGATCGTGCGATCTGATTTAGGATCACAACAAATTCATGCTCTTGCAAATGGCTGATTTTTAGATCGATACGAATTTGTTGTACAGAATGCACGAATTATTGAGTACGCTCCTATAAAATCGCGCATTCGTGGCTAAAAAAGATCAATGTAAACCGTCTTGTGTTTCCTCAGATGGTGATTGCAACTACTGATAATCCCTGCTTACTTTTTTTGTGAACCACAACTTGTTCTTTGCCGTAATCGGCTTATACAAAAATGTATTGATTCCGGTGATTATGAAAATAATGCCATAACCGACCAGCTTTAAGTTTTGATTCAAGCCTGAATAAGAAAGTATTGCAATGACGGCTACTCCGATAAACAAACCTGATAAAACCCGTACAAGCAATACTTTCAGGTTCGCTTTTCCCTCCAGATTAAACAGCCAGTTGCAGAACACTATTTCGGAGAACGCATAAAACAGGAAGAGGAATGCTGTAAAACTAATTAGCCGTTCGAAACTATTGCAAAATAGTAATAGTGCTATCACATAAGTGATGATTGAAAAGGTATGAATCTCCTGATAGATAAACTGTACATGTTGTTTGATTCTCTTTACAGCTGTCATAGTTCCCAGAATGGCAGCCGGAGTCAGTAAGCCTATCAACAGGTATTTCAGGAAGACAAACGATGCATTGCTGAAGACGATGGCGAGTATACCCGTACTTATGAAAAGTATGCCTTGCAAACGGAGTGATGTTTCTTTGCTCATTGTAATCTTTTTTTGATTTCCCGAAATTATTTCGTGTTCATAAATTACGTCATTCAGCGTATTTCACCTGTTACATAAGCGATGGTTTTTATTGCATAAATGCCACATTGCCCTGTTCGGAATCTCTTTATGCATCGTGAAAAATGTCTTAAACAGGGGCCGGCCTTTTTGTAGTGAGGCTGGTCTGACGGGCGAACCGGAACATTGATCATAGCGGGGTATTCTCGCGCACCGCTAACGATCGGTGTAATCGGTGTTGAAAAATGTCAAGACGGCTGTTTGCTTTCCTGTAGAAAAAATTCGAAAGCCTTAATTGGTTTATAATGAGATTTTTACGTTCAAAGAGGACAGATAGCACTGAAAAAAACGGCAGCCAGGGGCTACTGTTTTCTGAGAAAAATCCGATATTGCCAATCGCCTGCCTATAGTCAACGTTTTTGCAGGGGCTGAACTTTATGGATTATTCGAGGATTCCCTTTAAAACAGGGCCAGTCCGGTCTGCTATGCTTGGCAATTACGCTAAGCTCAGTTGCCTTTTCCTTTTTATCGTAACGACGAGCTTAATGGGCTTAATGTCGTCGTCTGTCCTTTTTGCACAAACGTTTCAGCTTCCGCAACCCGAATACATTACAGACAGGCAGGGCCTGCCGCAGGCATTTGTGGCGGCCATTATCCAGGATGAAAAAGGGTTTATCTGGATCGCCACACTGGATGGTCTTTGCCGTTACGATGGCGACCGTTTCAGGGTATTTCAGCCGTCTCCGGGCGATTCTGCCGGTTTGTCAGGACCGGGCGTCATCGGCATTCAAACGGATCACAACGGTAAATTGTGGATTGAAACCCAGGAAGAACTGGAATTGTTCGACCCGCAAAGTGAAAAGTTCTTTAACCTGTCGCAGCAACCTTTTTACAAAGAGCATTTTAAGCGGCTTCCCACGGTAAGTTATCCTGACAGTCGCCAGCGTCTTTGGTTATCCAATCAGGAAGGATTGTCTGTAGTGGACCTCGCCACCCGGCATATCCAGGTTTACCGGCACCAACCGGATGACCCGCATTCCCTGAGCCATGATGTGGTTACCGCAATTCTGGAAGATCGTCACGGCACCATATGGGTGGCTACGGCAGGGGGCGGACTGGATTGTCTGGATGAAAAAACGGGCCGGTTCCGGCATTACAGAATCCGGCCGGATAACACCAATGCGCTCGCCGATGACAAGACAATGGATCTGTACGAACGGCCGGACGGGCGACTGATGATTCTATCTCATAAACATCTTTCGCTGTTAGAGCCCGTTACAGGGCAGATAAAGTCCTATCCCATTCCGCAGCCGGCAGAACTTCTTGAAAGGGTCCGGTTTGCTACCGACAGCAAAGGAAATGATTATTTTTCCCAGTTTGGAAATTTGTACCGCTTTAACGACCGGGACGGGATAACGTGCGTCCTGCAAAAATCGTCTGACGCCACACGCATTCTCGGACTGTTCATCGACCGTTCGGATGTACTCTGGGTGGGAACATCCGGTTCCGGGGTATATAAGTTTAACCTCAAAGCAAGCGCGTTTCAATCCAGGCCCTATACGCGTAATTTCTATACCGACCTGCTGAAAGATGGAATCGGGTTGCCGGAAGGACGGCTTCCTGTTTTTTCTCCCGGTGCATCGTCCTATTACTTCAGGTATACACTCGACAGCAGCAGCAAGTTCTGGTTCAATGTGGGAAGCACTCCTTTTTATTATGCGGATCTTGTTACCCGGGAAGTGACAAAGGTCCCGCTGCCGGTTTCATTTGACAATATCTATCCGTTGCCGCCGGCGCCGCTGGCGACGGACCCGGACGGACGGGTGTGGTTTTTGTATGATTCACTGGCCATGTGGTACGATGAACCCCGCAAAAGATGGGAGCAGTTTCCGCATCTTGTTCAACTATTCAATTCCCGTGAAGAGCCTGTGCACGCCTGGAATCAGACGCATCTACTTCAGTTTGTCGTGGATCGGGCGGCGTTATGGGTGGCCACCGATAAAAGGGGACTGTACCGGGTGGACCGGCAAACAGGCCGGACACAGCATTATACCCATAGCGCCGGGGATTCGACCTCTTTAAGCAGCAATTTGTTATTTTGTCTGTTTGAAGATCCCGATGAGCCGGATATCTTATGGGTAGGTACATTTGGCGCCGGTTTATGCCGGTTCAATAAAAAAACCGGTAAATCCATGGTATTCGACACCAAGGATGGCTTGCCCAATAATGTGATATATGCGGCGATTCCGGATAATAAGGGATGGATCTGGATCGCCACCAACAGGGGATTGTGCCGGATGAACCGGAAAACGTTTGAAAAAAAGACGTTCACCAGAGAGGATGGTTTGCTGGCCGATGAGTTTAACCGATTTCATTTCGTCCGTCTGCCGGACGATCAGATCATTTTGGGAGGACTGGAGGGGATCACCTCATTTTACCCGGACGAGATCCTGGACGATTCGTATCAGCCTGAAGTCGAAATTACGGGTATAAGAGTCCGGAATGTCGCCCTGGAACCTGGACCGTCATCTCTGATTGATTCACTGTCGCTGCGACAGGTCAGCGAACTCAGATTAAACTATAGCCAGAATTCTCTGGCTGTAGAATTTGCCGGGCTTCAATACAACAGTTTTAAAAGCATCGACTACCGGTACCAGCTGGAAGGATTGGATAATGAGTGGATACGCGTGAATCGGGGAGAGGCAATTTATACCAACCTGACTCCCGGCAGTTACACGTTGAAGCTGAACACCACGAATACCGCCGGGCTCTGGAGCCCGCACGTCCGCACTTTGTCTATCCATATTGCTCCTCCCTGGTGGGCGACGTGGTGGGCGTATCTGGTCTATGGTATAGCGGCCGTATATGTGGGCTATGTGCTGATCCGTCTCTATATCAAAGAGCGGGAAACACAACAGCTGCGTGTGGTCGATGAATTAAAAACGCGCTTTTTTTCCAACATTACGCACGACTTTCGTACACCGCTTACCTTGATTCTCGGGCCTGCCCAGCAGTTGCGGACCACGATAGACGACCAGGAAAAGATCCCGTTTAACAGGACGCAGATCGATACGATTGAACGCAATGCCAATCAATTGCTGCAGTTGGTAAACCAGCTGCTGGATTTATCGAAGTTGGAGGCAAACGCCTTGCAGATGGAAATAATAAGGGGAAATCTCATGAGTTTCATCAAGCAATTGCTTTCGTCCTTTCAGTCGCAGGCAGACGAAAAGCAGATCCGGCTTGTATATCAGTATTCGGAGGTGAGCGAAGAATATGCGTTCGATGCCGGCAAGCTCGAACGGATCCTGTATAACCTGGTTGCCAATGCCTTAAAGTTTACAGGGGAGGGCGGAGAAGTCGGGATTGAGGTAACCGGGACGGAAGACGGAATCGCCTTAACCGTCAGTGATACCGGCAACGGGATACCTGCCAAAAAGCTCCCTCATATATTTGACCGCTTTTACCAGGTAGATTCGGCCAGTAATTTTCAACAGCAAGGCACAGGCATCGGCCTTTCGCTTGTAAAAGAACTGGTGGAACTGCAGGGGGGGCGGATTGAGGTAACGAGCCAGGTGGGGCAGGGAACGGTATTTGGGATTTTTCTGCCCTACGTGCCGGTTGTAACGGGGAAAGCTCCTCCGGAAGAAGTTTCAAGGAAACCGGCTGCTCTCCCAAACACCGGTCGGATCGATACGGATGCAGATGCCCCCGGGATCCTGATCGTGGAAGACAACCCGGAGCTGGCCGCTTACATTGCGAACAGTCTGCCGCCCACCTATCGTATCACTTTGGCCAGAAATGGAAAAGAGGGATGGGACGCAGCCCTTGCGACTTGTCCTGACTTGATTATCAGTGATGTAATGATGCCGGTGATGGATGGCTTTACCCTCTGCAAACACGTAAAAGAAGATATCCGTACCTCACATATTCCGGTACTGCTGCTTACCGCAAAAGTGTCTCATGAAAGCAGGATCGCAGGACTGTCCCACGGTGCGGATGATTATATTGCCAAGCCGTTTCACATGGATGAGCTGCAGCTCAGGGTACAGAATGTTCTGGAGCATCAGAAAAAGTACCGGGATTGGATGCAATCGCAACTTACCGACTCTGATATGGACGTCCGACTGGATCCGGGTGAAAAGATAAACCCTTTTCTTAAGAAAATGTTTGACTTCCTGGAAGAGCACCTCGACAATACGTTGTTTGGCGTCGATGACATTATTGCCGAGTTCGGCATGAGCAGAATGACGCTTTTCCGAAAAGTGAAAGCCCTTACCGGTCTGGCAACCAGTGATCTGATCCGCAACTACCGGCTGAACCGGGCGGCAGAGTTTTTGAAAGAGGGCGTTACGGTTTCAGAAACGGCTTACAAAGTAGGGTTCAACAGCCTGGCTTATTTCAGTAAATGCTTCCGCGCCCTCTATCACATGACACCTTCCGAATTTATACGTAAACACCGGTAGTCGCTTTCTGACTTTTATTGCCGGCTTGATGCCGTTCCCGGCGCCCTTCACCATGGTCTGTGGGACACAGACCATGGTGAAGGGCTATAACCGTGGGCTGTGTCTCCACAGCCCACTTCCGAGCCCATAGCCGGGCTAACCACAACCGGGCTGACTGTGGTCGGGCTGGTATCTAAAATGGTCTGTGGGACACAGACCATGGGTATACGATTGCCCTCTTTTCCTCAAAAATGCCCTCGAAAGCTTCCCGATCGGGCTTTTTGATACGAGATTGATAGGATCTGTTACATGCATGCTAACATTCGGTCACCTTAAAGGCTGACTTTTGCCAGTACTTTTTTTGGTGTTTGGATGCTTGTAGAAGCAAGACGTTTTACTACCGGAATTACCGGTTTGAAAGTGACAGATGACTATTATATTCAAAAAATCTCGACATGCCTATGTGAAAAAAAACTGCCAACGAACGTACTCAAAACAACTTATGAAAAGCGATTGAACAGACTCCCGGAGTTTGCTTCACCACACTAGGGGGTATTACAGGAACAGCAAATGCTGCCGGGTAATGGTCCTTACAAAGTATTTGTAAAAGAAGATTTTAATACAACTCACTCATAAAGAACGAAACGATGTTGCAAAAAAAAATACGACAACTTGGGGCTTTGTGCTTGCTATGTCTTGCCTTCAGCCCGGCAATACTGGCCCAGGAATCCATTGGATTGGAGTGGATCAAGGCGATCACGAGGGGGGGCACGGGGAACAACTCGGCGACGCCATGGGCGGTTACCAGGGATGTGCAGGGAAATTTGCTGATTACAGGAAGCTTTATCGGAATAGTTGATTTTGATCCCGGACCCGCCACTTATTATCTGGACGCCGGTCCCCGAACGGAAATTTTTGTGTTGAAGCTCAACGCATCCGGAAGCCTGGTATGGGCAACGAAGATGACCGGTGGCAGCAACCCCTCTTTTGGCTTTGGAATAGCCTCAGATGGCTCCGGAAATGTATATGTTACCGGACATTTTTCAGGTACCGTCGATTTTGACCCCGGAATCGGTGTTTACAATCTTACGACGCAGGAGGCGGGCATTTCCAATATTTTCGTTCAGAAGCTGGATGCGCAGGGAAACTTTGTCTGGGCAAAATCGATGGGTGGAGACTTGTCCTGCGAGGGCAACGCAATTCAAGTGGATGCGGCCGGGAATGTGTATTCTACAGGCTATTTCAGAAGTACAGTTGATTTTGATCCGGGTGCCGGTACGCACCTGCTGGAGTCCAATGGCACAGGAGCTTCGGCGTCGAACGCCTACATTCAAAAACTGGACTCACAAGGAAATTTTGTATGGGTTAAGAGCATGTGGACAAGTGAAGGCAATGGGATAAGTCTGGATGGAGAAGGAAATATCTACACCACGGGTCTATTCGGCGGAACGGTCGATTTCGATCCGGGGACTGGTACCTATAACCTTGTTCAGAATGGAGCTGATCGAAATTCCTTCATTCAGAAACTGGATGCCGACGGCAATTTTATGTGGGCCAGAAGTACGGGGGGAGGAAGCAACACAGGGGCGGCTATTCAGGTAGATGCTGCCGGAAATGTGTATTCCACGGGCGTTTTCACTGGTACAGTTGATTTTGATCCGGGTGCCGGCATCTATAACCTGACTTCACTGCCAGCTGACGCAAATAGCATGTTTGTACAGAAATTGGATACAAACGGCGATTTTGTTTGGGTGCGGGCTGTTCTGGGACTGGCGCAAGGGGATGACATCGATGTGGATGCGGCCGGCAACGTTTACTGTGTTGGGGAGTTCTATGGTACTGCTGATTTTGATCCGGGTGCGGGGACTTATGAGTTGGTAGCTGAGGGACGTAATGTGTTTGCACTGAGTTTGAATGCGGCCGGTGATTTTGTATGGGCAAAAAAAATTAGAGGTACACCGGGCTATGCTGGCGGGGTGAGTGTGAATGAGGAGGGTAGTGTGTTCGTTGTCGGGCGTAGTGATGCTGGCGTTTCGGGCGAAGGAGCTTGTAACTATTCAGTTGCTCCGGGTGCGTTTATTGCAAAATTGAGTGATGCCGAATTGCCGGAGGGATTTGCAGTCTCGCCCAGTATCATCGGGCCGCTGAACCAAACTTCTTGCGTGCTGGGAATCCCCGGCATTATTACCGGTAACAGTGTTCAGGTAACCGCGCCATCAGGCGATACACGCGCGTTAACGTTTCAATGGCAGGTTGCTACAGCCACGGCCGGGCCCTGGGAGGATATACCGGGAGAAATATTTGCAGATTTGCAGCCGCTTTCAGGGAACATTACGCGCTATTACCGTCGCCAGGTAAAGGCTGTAACGGCCTATTGCGAGTTGCAGGTAGTTGCTACCTCGGAGATAGCAACCATAGCAATCAGTAGCGATATTGCGCCCATTGCCAATGCCGATGGACCGCAGTGGTTTGTCTGCGGCGAGAATAACAATACGGTGACGCTGAACGGTTCGGCAGACGGAGTGGCCCCTTTTTCCTACGCCTGGTTTCAAGGCAGTTCCAGTTACGGAACATTGGTCGGATCCAGCAGCGCCTTTACGACACCGGCGATCACGGCTGCTACTACCTATACGTTACAGGTTACCGATGCACAAGGATGTATAGATATTGAACAGGTTACCATCGTGCCCGTCGTGGCGAATGCGGGCGCGGATCAATCCCTTTGCCAGGGGGAACTGGGTGTACAGATCGGCACGCCGCCTATTGCGGATCCCAGCGTTGTCTATACATGGGAAGTGCTATCCGGAACGGCCGGAAGCCTGAGTTGTACCAGTTGTGCCCAACCGGTAGCCCAGCCGTCGGTAGATACACAATACCAACTGACGACCACAGTACCGGTTAAAGGCGGTGCTACCTGTTCGTCTGTCAGTACGGTATGGGTCAGACCGGTCAGCGCTCCTAACAACCTGCTGGAATTTGCGGGCAGCGACAAAGTAATTTGTTATGGCGAGACCGTTACGCTAGGTGGCGCCAGCGCAGGAACCGGGTATTCGTATACCTGGTCGTCGGGTCAATACCTGAGCAGCGCTTCCGCGTTTAACCCTACTTTCAACGCAGGAACCGCACATGCCAGTTGTCCGATGGTGTATACCGTCTCGGCCAGTAAAGACGGCTGTACGTTTACGGACGAAGTAAAGGTGTCTGTAATAGAATCGGATATTGACTTCCAGGATGAAACAAAATGCGGTCCGCTTTGGGTGGGTTCCCGGGAAATCGGTAATTATAATTGTACGGATGCCACCTATTCATGGAGCCTGGTAAGTGGTACCGGCAGCATTATTGCTACCCGGAACAATGACCGGGAGGCGTTTCTCATCAGTACAAGTGGTGCAAGCGTGTTCCGGCGTACCGTAACGGTAGACGGGTTTTCCTGCTCCGCCGATATACAGATTGAACCGTGTACGGTCGGTACTTGTGACTTTGAACTCATTACGCTTTCCAGCCAGGGATGTCCCAAAGTGTTCGGTGATTTCGCAGAACTCCGGGTTGGAACGAAATTTCTAAACCCGGACGACTATACCTTCCAATGGAGTCCGGCTAATATGGTGGACAACGATGAGGCGCCAACGGTGACGATTACCAACACCAGTCCGTTTACGCTTACCCTGACCGTCACCAACAAGCATGATCCATCCATTCAATGTTCGGAAAGTATCGACATAAACACGCCCGGTTGGACATTGCCTGACTTTACCATGTCGGGCGGAACAGGATGTGTGGGCACGCCTATCCAGATCGGAGGCGCCGGCGCCGGCGGGTTCAGTTACCAATGGAGCGCCGTTACCGGGCTGAGCGATCCCAGTGCCCCTAATCCGTTCGCTACCGTCAGTGAATCTACTTCCTATACAGTAGTAGTGACGGAAGATGCCACGGGATGTGCCAGTACGTATACGGTACCGGTAACTGTAAGTACGATATGGGTGGATGCGGGTCCTGACCGCGCTGTTTGTAACGGGGGAACTGCCACACTCGGTGTACCTGCTCCTTCCGGTACGGGCTGGACCTATCAGTGGGAACCTTCGGAGACTGCCTGGGCCAATGGCACCAACAGCACGCAGCCGCAGC
>JBEBSD010000133.1:0-8622 GCA_040394475.1 Telluribacter humicola
GGTATTAGCGGGCAGTCATCTAGCAGCGCGCCCATTCCCCGTTGCCCATTCCCCAGTGTTCGGCTCCTGGGTTCGACTTCGCTCACCCGCCGGGTATTAGCGGGCAGTCATCTAGCAGCGCGCCCATTCCCCGTTGCCCATTCCCCAATCTTCGACTCCTGGGTTCAACTTCGCTCACCCACCTGTCCTCTCGCCGCAGGAATTTCATTATTAGTGAACATAAGCCCTTAATTGCCCGGTTTCCATATAAATAATCAAAGAATACGAAATTCCGGTTGCGGCGATTTCCCGGTGAAACGTCTTAGGAGCAGGACCATCAATTCTATACCATGGGAGGCTCATTATCGGAAGGTTTTCTAAAGTTGCTGGCGCGTTTCCGGAAAGGCAAGCTGAATCCGGACGAACAACAGGTCATGGAAGACTGGTACGCTGCTTTGGATGATCCGGATGCGGATATCTCCAGAAACCCGGAGGAAAAAGAAGCAGTCTGGGACAAAATCGATGAACGTATCGCTTCTCAGAAGCCGCTCTTCCCGACGGAGAGGGAGCCGGGGTTCCGGGTGTTCTACTACGTTGCCGCCGCCGTGCTGCTGCTTGTAGGCGGGTTGCTTTGGTTTACCACGGCTGCCAACCGGCCCGATGACCTGCCGGGCATCGAGCGCGCCGAAGCGGTAGTCTTTACGAATCATTCCGGCGAACCGCTTCCCGTAGACCTGGCAGATGGAAGCCGCATCCTGCTGGAGCCCGGAGCCCGCCTGGAGCATGCAGCAGACTTTAACACAAGCGAACGCAACGTCTTTTTACAGGGAAATGCGTTCTTCGAGGTTGCAAGAGACGAAACAAGGCCATTTGAAGTACGCACCGAATTTATTACGACGAAAGTACTGGGCACATCCTTTTCGATCCGGCAGGACGAGATTTCGGGAGAAACGGCAGTAGAAGTCATTTCGGGAAAAGTAGCAGTAAACATAATCGGAAAGGAAAATGACCCCAGCGAGCTGACAGCTCATCAGGTGTTGCTGACCGCCAATCTGAAAACGTCCTACCTGCCGGCCCAGAATATGCTGGTAACCGGTCTGGTAGATGTTCCCAGGGCCATCCAACCGCCGGTTGAAAAGGAACTGCCGGTCTTTAATGATATTCCGCTGAGCGAATTGATTAAAAAGCTGCGGGATACCTACGGAATTGCTTTCCGGGTAGAAGACCACCGGATACTGGATTGCCCGATTACAGCCGATTTGTCCAACGAACCGTTGCCTATCCAGCTGGAGATGATCGTTACTGCCCTGAATGCGCGTTTTTCCGTCGATCAGAACGGGGTGCTGATAACAGGAGGCAGCTGCAGCAGGCAGCCGTCCGTCCGGTAACCTATTCACCGATAGTACCGGGAAGCGAGACTCTTCCTAAACCAAACTAGTGTAATCTACCATTTAAATGATGCTACATATGAAAAACAAACGACGACTGCGTTCTTATCGGGTCATTTACCTGTTGCTCTTCCTGTTGCCTGCGGGGGCGACTGCTTCCGGCATGCAGGAATTGTTGCGCCATAAAGTACAGTTGCAGGTGAAGGACATGAAAATCAAAGACGTCCTGACATTACTGGAGGCGAGGGCCCATACAAAATTCGTATATAGCTCCCGTTCGCTTCCCATGAACCGCAGGGTGACCATCCAGGCTTCCGAAACGGCGCTGTCCGAGATTCTCGACGAGCTGTTCTATCCCGATAAAATCAGCTGTAAAGCCGTTCGGAACCGGGTAATATTGAGTTTGGCGCCGGTAGCTGCTGCACCGGAACTAACCGTTCCGCTGTTGGAAAATGACCGCTATGAACGGCAAATTACCGGGGTGGTTCTTGACGAAAACCAGTCGCCGTTGCCCGGGGTCAATATTTTGCTTAAAGGCGAACAACGGGGCACCATCACCGATGAAAACGGGCTTTTTCAGCTGGTGGTTCCGGACACGCCGGTTACGCTCATCTTCTCTTTCGTGGGATATCTCAGCCAGGAGGTGGAAGTAGCTTCCCGCGAACGGCTGGAAATAGTCCTGGTTCCGGATACCAAGTCGCTGGATGAAGTCGTGGTGACTGCTCTCGGGGTGCAGCGCAAAGCAAGGGCACTGGGCTACTCGGTCGGAGAAGTGAAAAATGAAGACCTGACCCGGGTACCGCAGGAAAATGTGGTCAATAGTCTGAACGGGAGGGTGCCGGGGGTACGGGTTATCAACACCACACCCGACCTGAACAGCGATCCCATGGTACTGATCCGCGGGTTTACATCGCTCTCCGGAGGAAATTCACCCCTGATTGTTGTGGACGGGCTGCCTACCGGGACCGACATCAGCGTCATGTCCGACCTGAGCGCCGACAATATCGAAAGTGTAAGCGTGCTGAAAGGACCAAGTGCAGCGGCACTGTACGGTTCAAGGGCGGGCAGCGGGGTGTTGCTGATTACGACTAAAAGCGGAGACAAGGGGAAAAGAGGACTCGGAGTCCGGGTGAATTCTGCGTACACGGCAAGTGTTCCGTACCGGTTCGTGCCGCTGCAGCAGCGGTTTGCCAACGGGGCGAACGGAAACTTTGACCAGACCAACTATCTATGGTGGGGGCCGGAAATGGGGACTTCTGTGGCCAGGTTTGGTACCAATGGCGAGGCAACCCCATTGCAATCGTATCCCGATAATGTCCGGGACTTTGTCAATGTAGGGAATACGTTTGTGAATGATATTTCGATTACCAATACGAATGAGAAGCTCAGCTTCGCCTTGTCGCTCTCCGATACAAGGGGAACAGGGGTTTACCCGCAGAGCAACCTGCGGAAAGACGCATTGTCGTTGTCAGCCACCTACCATTTCACTCCCCGGTTGCATATAAGCGCCAATTTTAACTACCTGAATTCCGGTTCGGATAATTTCCGGGGGTTGTCCTACGACAACTATCCGTACGAAGATCTGTATTTTACGCCGAACTGGCTGGACATCCATCAGCTGAAGGATTACTGGCAAGAAGAACACGTCCAACAGAATGTTTGGGCCAACGGCTTTAACAACCCCTGGTTCACCGTAAATGAAAATATCAATACATTCAAAAAAATCAGGCCCTACGGGAATATAAAGCTCGACTGGAACATTACCGATGACCTGACGCTTATGACGCGGATAGGGGGCTTTAATGAGTCTTACATCACCGACAACCGTACGGCCTTGTCCGAAAAAGCGTTCCCCAACGGCGGGTACTCGCATATTTCCAGAAGCCTGCAGGAAATCAACACGGATTTTCTGCTGAATTATAAGAAAAATGCCGGCGACTTTTCGTTTGATGCTTCGATGGGCGGCAACCTGCTTTTTCAAAACCATTCCTTCGGTAGTATAACCGGGCAGCGCTATGTGCTTCCCGGCCTCTATACGGCCAGCAATATCGACCGTTCGTCAGTGGCCTATTCGGTGGTCCAATCCAACAAGCGGATCAACAGCCTCTACGGCATGGCATCCGTCGGTTTCCGCGATGCCGTTTTTCTGGAGGTATCGGGCCGCAACGACTGGTCCAGTACCCTTCCGGTCGATAACCGGTCTTATTTTTACCCGTCTGCTTCTTTGAGTGTGGTAGTATCCGACCTGGTAAAGCTGCCGGAAGCCATTTCGATGTTCAAGGTCCGGGGAGGATGGGCCCAGGTCGGGAAAGACACCAGTCCTTACCGGCTTGCCATGACACTGAACCGCTCTACCTGGGGCGATCAAACGACCTATTCGCTGCCCGGCACCACCCCGACCAGCGACCTGTTGCCTGAAAGTATTGTTTCTTCGGAAGCCGGATTTGACTTGTCGCTTTTCAAACGGCGGCTCCATATGAACTTTACGTATTACCAGATCGAAAATAAAAATCAGATCACAGGGATCGCTGTTTCCGGTTCGACGGGCTTTACGGCGGCAAATGTCAACGCAGGGATCGTCAAAAATAAAGGTGTTGAAATTTCACTGCGTACGGTTGCCGTAGCGACCAAAAACATCAACTGGGATTTTACGTTCAATTTCACCAAGGAAGCAAGCTGGCTGACTGCCCTTCCGCAAGGGGTTTCCAATCACCAGTTCTGGTCACGCAACAACATTTACAGCCAGACCACGCTCGGAGGCCGGGTAGGCGATCTGTGGGGGCCCGATGTTGTCCGTGTACAGGAAGGTCCGTATAAAGACTGGCCGGTCCTCAATAATAATGGGTATGTGCAGTTGAACTCCACGAACATTCACCTGGGCAACGTAATGCCTGATTTTACATTGGGTCTGCAAACCAACTTTTCAGTCAAACGCCTGACGTTCTCGGCCAGTTTCGACTGGCGGCAGGGCGGCGAGTATTACTCCGAAAGTATGAAGCGCCTCACCCGGGACGGTCGTCAGGACAGCTGGTACAAGGGCGAAGGATCCAGCACGTTTACGGGTATCCTCAGCAACAATTCGTTCAATGGTGACAACGACCAGCTGGCAGCTGAGATCAGGAACAATCCGGGGAAATACAACGCGGTAAATGGCCTTACTTATGTGGGTGGCCGGAATGCCGATCTGGGAGGATTTGAATACGGCGGGACAGTTGCCAACGGCGTATTTTTCCCCGGGGTAATAATGGGAGCGAATGGCGAGTACATCGAAAACTTCGGCGGGGAAGGGACACAGTATTTTCGCAGTGATCTGATTGCTGATCCGGGTGCCGGCTATTGGAGCATGGGGGTGCAATCCTGGATTTACGATGCGTCTTTCGTAAAACTGCGGGAACTGGCGGTAGCCTACGAGTTACCAGGCGCCTGGGCGAAGCACATCGGGGCCGGGAATATGTCGCTCTCTTTGTTCACCCGTAATATTATCCTGTGGACCAAGGCGAAGAACTACATCGATCCCGAATCGACTATGATGAACGGGAACGATCAGTTTACCAGCAGTCCTAATTACCTGCTGGGCTTTGACCGGGCTTCGTTCTATCCCTGGACCATGTCTATGGGAATGAAATTAAACATTCAATTTTAATCACGGATGAAAATGAAACAACTGATAAGGGCTAAAAACAACAGCTGGGTTGGATGGGCATGCCTGATAACGATGCTGGCCGGCTGCCAGGATCTAACGGAAATCAACAAAAATCCCAATGACCTGATCGATGAAAATGTTAATCCGGCGTATGTCCTCACGTCGGTGCTCAGCGGATCGACTTCGGTCCTGGCGGATGTCTCCTTTACCGGCAACGTTACCCAGGCGCTGCTTTCCGAGGCCATGCAATATACGCAACGGGACTTCCTGGAGTTTTCCGTGTCCAGTCAGTTCGGCTGGTATTCACTTTCTTTTGATTACCGCGGCTTCCACCAGCCCCTGGCGAACGCAGCCTATCTGGAACGACGCGCAGAAGGAAACCCGGACTCCCTCTTCCTGAAAGGAGCCGCTCTTACCATGCAAGCCATGTGGTTTGGCCTGCAAACCAGCTTATGGGGGGATATACCCTATTCGGAAGCCAACCTCGGAACGGCCAAGCTGCAACCGGTTTTCGATAACCAGCGGGATGTTTTTGTGGGGATACTGGCAGATCTCGATCGCGCTAATTCGTACTTGAAACAAGCTTCTTCCGTAAAGTCTTCAGTGGTTTCGACTGCTGACGTCCTGTATAAAGGCGATTTGTTAAAGTGGCAGAAATTTGCCAATTCCTTGCGGCTGAGGTACCTGATGCGCTTATCGGAAAAAACGGCCGAAATGAATGCGGCAGGAGTCGATGTTGCCGCCGAGTTTGCAAAAATGGTTGCTGACCCCGCAGGCTATCCGATCATTACCGCTACCGCCGAGAATGCTGCGATGAATTTTCCGGGGACGAATACCCTGGATTCCTGGAGAATGGGCCCCTTGCTGAAACCGACGCCGCATGAATTCCACCGGATTAAAGCAGCAGCCACGGTAGTCGATTTTTTGAAACAGCAGCAGGATCCCCGTCTGACGGTGTGGTTCCGGCCGGTTGAAGTGCAAACGCTGGTACGGGATAAAGGAGCGCCGATAGTTATTGAGAAAGATGCCTCGGGTAACGTTAAACGTTACATGCAGACCTACAAGCAAGGGATCGATACATCGCTGTATGTCGGACTGAAGATAGCGCTGGCAGATCCGGACAGCTATAACGATAACCTGGCCGCGCACCGGACAGAAGCGTCAGCCATCGACAGTGACGTCTATAACAGCGGCGCCGCCAATCCGTTCGTGTCGTACCTGGGCGCCATTTACAGGGAAAATACCCATCCTTTAGTCAAAAGTATCTTTATCTCAGCGGCAGAAGTGAATTTTACACTCGCTGAAGCGGCGGTACGCGGATGGATACCTGGCAGCCCTGACGCTTATTACCTGGCGGGCATAGCTGCCTCTCTGGAACAGTACGGTATTGCGGATGGAGACGCCAGGCAATATGATCCTGTGACCCACCAGGTGAAGGCATTCGACCGGTCGGGTTTTCTGGCGCGCCTGCAAACGGAATTTGAGCAGGCCCCGCAAAAAACCGAGCAGATCCTGCAGCAAAAATGGGTGGCCGCCTTTACCACGATGGAAGCATGGTTCGACTGGAGAAGGACGGGTTTTCCGGATATCGGCGGCAATGTTATCAGTGGTGCACAGGGGACTAAAATACCGGTCCGCTATGTGTTCGGGGAGAGTGAAATTAATTACAACACTGAAAATCTGGAAGCCGCCGTTTCGCGGCTGGAGCCGGCCGTAAACGACCAATGGTCGAAGATGTGGCTGCTCCAGGGAACGGGAAAACCCTGGTAAGCAAACCAATTTCCCGGAAAAAGAGGCTGTTCATCGAGAATGGACAGCCTCTTTTTGAATGACAGGGATTTGTACAATAGCGTGAGCAGCCTGCCAACATCTCCCCATAGCCATTAAACTGTCGGCCCTATAGGCCTTTTCACTGGTATCGGATGTGCTATTCTACCAAAATATCGCCCCGAATGGGGCTTTCCAGGTTCCTGAAAGGCTCGTGGAGCCGGGGCATCCAGCTGGTATTTGGTGGCAATGAGGGTAACCTATTCGGTACATCAGCGTCGTGATACAAGTTTGTAAAGAGTCTAAGAGAGCGCCCATGGCGGCTGTCAAACTGTCGGCCCTATAGGCCTTTCCACTGGTATCGGATGTGCTATTCTACCAAAATATCGCCCCGAATGGGGCTTTCCAGGTTCCTGAAAGGCTCGTGGAGCCGGGGCATCCAGCTGGTATTTTGGTGGCAATGATTATATCTTATTCCCACAAAAGCCCCGGAGGGGCGGCATTTCTCAATCGCAGCATTAGCGAACTATCGTGCAACAGGGATTTTGCAGACCGGAATACCGCGTTGCTGTTTTTGTGAGAGGATATATATGCATCTGACACACAACCATTTAAGTAAGTGCTAAGTCCTGTTTTCCTGAAAAAATGCACTTGGTTTGAAAACCCTCCCGCAGGGCGTTATTTTCGGATCTCTGCATTTTTAGCAATCGAAAAAATCAAACAGGTATTTCATGTCGTAGTCTATTTCAAAGTCAATGAGCATTTTCAGGTATTCTTCTTTAAAGGTTTTGGTTTTGTGGTGTTCCTCCTGATTCATAATATAGTTAATAACAACATCTCTTTGGCTCCTCGAATGAGAGAATGCCCCATAACCCGACTGCCACTGAAATTTACCTTTTACCAACCTGTTTTCATTGATCCACTTGCTGCTATTAGCTTTCACTTTACTCATAAGCTGAGGTATAGAGGTTGTTACCGGCATCCCGTAAAATAGATGAACATGGTCTTTCCAGCCACCAACCGCTAATGATTTCACTCCTTGGTTGGTGATAATGCCGGCAATATATTTATGCAGGTCATCACGCCATTGTTTCGTTATGAAATTTTCACGGTGTTGTACTGCAAATACGGCATGAATAGAGATTTGTGAGTAGGTGTTAGCCATAAATGAATCCTTTACATAAATTAAACAAATTTCCACCAGAATACCGGGGTATTCAAACGACGATTTCATTTTTTTTTAAATCTACCAATACAACCTTGCGAAGAGTCTAAGAGAACGCCCTTGGTTGCTGTTAAACTGTCGGCCCTACAGGCCTTTCCACTAGATATCCGATGTTCCGTTCTACCAAAATACCGCCCCTCCGGGGCTTTTGTCGGGATGGAATATCCTCCATACTACCAAAATGCCGCCCCTCCGGGGCTTTTGTCGGGATGGAGTATCCTCCGTTCTACCAAAATACCGCCCCTCCGGGGCTTTTGTCGGGATGGAATATCCTCCATACTACCAAAATGCCGCCCCTCCGGGGCTTTTGTCGGGATGGAGTATCCTCCGTTCTACCAAAATACCGCCCCTCCGGGGCTTTTGTGGGGATACAGTATCCTCCATACTACCAAAATGCCGCCCCTTTGGGGCTTTTGTCGGGATACAGTATCCTCTCATACCGACTAGGCGCCCCCGGCTCCACGAGCCTTCAACAGGTGGTAAAAGCCCCATTCGGGGCGTCATTTTGGTAGGAAATGGCAGCCAAACACCTGGCAAAAGGCCTGTAGGGCCGATATTTCAATAACCAGCAAGTGCATTTCAGCAGGCTGTTTACAACAAATTTCCGAACACCGTTTGGA
>JBEBSD010000134.1:0-8227 GCA_040394475.1 Telluribacter humicola
TGTTGGATAGGGATTAGGTATGAGGTGTTAGGTTTGTGGTGGTGGGTGATTTCTGATAATTATGTAGTATTTTCGAAAAAAAAGCTATTCCATGATGCGCTTCTGTTTGATGTTGTTTTTTTGTGGCTGTTTGTCGGCGGCCTGGGGCAGGGATTATGGTGAAATTGTGGTGATAGCGGGAGAAAATGCGAACCCCGTAGAAAAAAACGTGGCGGCATTGCTGGTTTCCCGTATTTCGGAATCGACTGCCGTGCCGGTACGGCAGCGGGTGGGGGCGGACCTCGCAAATCTGTATGCAAAGGACTCCCTCGCACTGCTGATCTATGTAGGGATACCGGCTAACCACCGGGAATTACATGCGCTGCTGAGGGCTAACCGTATCCCCCCGCTTTCGGAACAGCACCCGGGGCCGGAAGGGTTTCTGTTAAAGACGGTTCAATCGGAGGGAATCGCTGCGGGTATCGTACTGGTTGCGGGGGTAGACGACCGGGGAACATTGTATGGAACGGGGGAGTTGCTGCGGCAAATTGATTTTGACAAAAACAGCATACGGCTGGCTGCCGTGTCGATCCGGACAGCGCCGGCCTTTGAAGTGAGAGGCACCCAATATGGCCAAAGCCATGTCGCGAAGCAGCTGGCCAACGTGAGGGCGTGGACGACGGAGGAAACACACCGTGCTATTCTGGACGATGCACTGGCAGGCGCCAATACCTTTCTGACCGAAGGAGCAGGACTGGATGTCCCCTTCATGAAATCCTTCGACTTGATGACCGCAAGTGTCTATTCTCCCAACGTTGCCCCGGAGAAAGGACTGCCCCGTGACTGGCTGGCGAAGGAATCCATAGGGCGGGAAGGGTATTTATGCCCGTCCGTACCGGAAGCACACGATTATTTACTGAAGAAATGCGATGCCTATTTCCGCACCAGCCCGTCCTTCGACTTTGTACAGTTGAAAGGAGGCGACGGCGGAGGCTGTGAATGTGACCGCTGCAAACCCTACGGTGGAACCTTTATCCGCCTGGCAGAAAAAATGGCGGCTATTATTCACCGGTATCATCCGGAAACACGGATTTATTTTACCAATCAGAAATTTGACAATGAAGGTGACAGCGCCATCTTCGCTTATTTACAGGAACAGCCGAGAGACTGGCTTTGGGCCTGGGGCTACGGCCCGGGATCCGACGCAACCACCTGGCAGCCGGGGCACCGGCAGAACCACCGGATGGATTTATTCCGGTATCCGGGCTATGGTCCTTACGGATTGTACCCGCAGGAAATTCTGCACCAGTTGCCGCCTCGTCACAAAATACTCTATTTCAATGAAGTGACCCATTGGAAGTATGCACAACACGGATATATCCAAATGTATCCGCGTGCCGATAAAGACGGGAACCTGCCGCCGCGCTGGAGCCATGAAATCTACGAAAGACGTCCCGACCAGACGCTCACCATGGTCTATAACCGGTTGTCTTTTTATGCCTGGCCGGTCTATTATCACCGGGTATTTAACGACCTGATGCGCTATGGCGTGGGAGATATTACCCATTCGAGCGGCAATCACGATCATTTTAACCAGTGGATGTGGCAGCGATTGTTATGGTCGCCGCGAATGACGGCGGAGGAAGCCGTGCAGGAATATGCAGCTGCCTGGTTCGGGAAGGCCGCGGCCCCTGCCATGGCCAGGGCAATTCTGTTGCTCGAGCAGAATATGGAAGAGAATGTTCCTTTGAACAGGAAAGACGGGATTGAGGAATACTACCGGTTAGTGAAGGCAGCGGGGGAACAAATGCCGGAAATGATCCGCGCGAACAGCTGGCTCTGGCGGATGTACCTGCAAAAAGGAGCCCTGGACGCCTATGTCAAACAGGACCTGATCCGGCAGATGGCCTGTCAGCAGCGGGTAGAGGAGCATGTGAGAAAACACGGCCCGGAGATGACCGGCATTCCGGGACTGATAACTGCTATTGATTCGGTACTGGCTTCCCGGACGCCGGAGATGACGGCCTTACTACGGGAAGCGGAAAAGCTGGGGGAAGAAAGTAACCGCCTGTTCGGCACCCGCAGCGAGGGACTCTATAACCTGCAGCATGACTACGTAGGATTGGGTTGGCTGAAAAGGCAATTGTCCAGGGTGCTGGCGGCAGGCAGCGCACAGGAACGGGAAGAATTGCTGTACCTGATCACCGATTACGACAATCCCGGTGAGGGCGGCTTTTACGATAACCTGGGGACGGGCAATAAGTGCCCGAATGTAGTTTTTGGATACCCTTACGATCACGGACAGCCTTATGTAAGTGAAATGCTTTCGGAGGCCAACCGGCCCAGCCAGCGATCCATGCATTTTACACAGGATGAGGACCAGGGGGTTACGCTGCATTACGTTGGTTTGCAGCCCGATACTCCCTACAGATTACGGTTAACGCTGGTCAGGCCTTGGTACCAGGAACGTTACCGGTCCCGGATGAACCAAACCTCCCAATCGGTGTATGCCAACGGCCGGCTCCTCGCCCGCGATGTGGAAGTGCCGGAACAAATGAGCGATTTTTACCAGGTGGAGATACCGGCTTCACTGATTGGGGCCAACGGGGAACTGACGATCCGCCTGGAGCGAAATGCCGGTGTGGCCAATGGCTCCAGGACCAGCATCGAACAGTGGCGGAATTCGGGCGGCTGGGGGACCATCCTTTCAGAGGCATGGCTGCTGAAAGGACGGTAGCGTACCTGGTTTATACAACGGTAGGTTCGTTTAAAAGGGGGCTGGGTGTTTCCCTGACCCTGTTCCTGATGAGCTTATCCACTCTGTATACCAGTAATATGGAGAGCAATGATATCGCCGCAACCGCGTAACCCACTATTTCATAATTTTCCAACGGACTGGATTTATGCTGCTGGTGGACGATAAGCCCGGCAATCGTCGCCGCAATTCCGCCGGCTATTTGCTGGAGTGATGCATTGATGCTCATAAAGGCTCCGCGGTCATGCATCTCCGGCACAGCAGAGATAAGCGCTGATGAAGGCACCATTCTGCTCATAATTCCCATCATCATAAAGATATTGATGACCAATACGGCCATAAAAGGTGTTACTGAAAGATTGGTGTAGATAAGACAGATGACCATCAGCCATATGGTGGCGCCTGTAAACAGCTTATATTTGCTCATTCTGTCACTCATTTTACCGATTATCGGCATAATCAGCAGCGAACTGAGCCCGGAGGCCATAAACAGGAAAGGTAATTGCTCATTGCTTATCCCCAGATTGTTAACGGCAAATACAGTTCCGTAGGGCATCATCATAAAACCGCCTACAGACAATACGGCGGTAGCCAGAAAGCCGATGCGATACGGTTTCTTTTGTAGGGTATGCATCAAATGCGTAATGGCATTTTTCTGCATTTTCATTCCCAGGTGGGCGTCGACCGGTTTGAGCCGCATCGCAATAAGGACAGCGATCAGCATCGCCAGCCCCGCTATAAACAGGAACGGAGCCTCCCATCCCATTTTGGTAGCAATATAAAGTCCTATCGGAATACCCAGAACCTGGCTGGCGCCGAAGCCCATTTGAACGAAACCCATTACCCGGCCTCTTTTCTCCAAAGCAAATAAGTCGGTGATAATTGCCATTGAGATAGAACCGATCACGCCTCCGAACAAGCCGGTGATGATTCTCGCTGCCACCAGCGTATAAAAAGTATTGGCAATTCCGCAAAGGATGGTACCCACGATGAAGCCGGTATAGAAAAACAGCAGCAGCTTTTTCCGATCATACTTGTCGGCAAAGCCGGCGGTCAAAAGCCCTGAAATACCGGCGCTAAAGGCATAGGCAGACACCACTATGCCGAAAGAGGAGGCGTGCATATTCATAGATTTGATGAGCAGATCGCCCAAAGGCGCCATCACCATAAAATCCAGGATTACCGTAAACTGAGTAATGGCCAGGATGAAAATTACCAATTTTTCATACCCGGTAAAAGGTGTATTTTTTCTTGTTTCCATAAATGGATGCTAAGGTCATTTTTAGGTGAGGTTCGGGATGCCTCCCGGAGACGGACGACTAACCCGTGGTTTTGAAAGCAGGTTCTCCATTTAATCCGGGTACATCTGCGTAATCCGCGGTGAAACATACAGTACTCCTCAGTTGTCTTCCTTTTCCTGTTTCCGGAAGTAGCCTTTGAACAGGAAGTTGTGCCGCATGGCTTCCATATTTTCATTCAGTTTTTCCGAAGTTTCCTCGAGGTTGTTGACAATCCTGGAAACCTGGTCGGCAGTGGCTTTGTCCGTCAGTAATTTTCCTGCGGCCCCCTGCCCATTTTTCAACTGCCGGGTAACTTCGTCGAGGTTGTCGGTGATTCTCCGGGTGCTGGTCGTCAGGTCGGTCAGCTGCGCGCTGGCAAGCTGGAGGTTGGCATACACCAGGGTATCTGTCAGCAGGTTGTTCACCAGGCCGGTCGTGCTGTTCAGCCGGCCCGTAAAGGCGTTCAGATCGGTGGCTGCACGGGCAGTCCGGGCGGCGGTTTCCTCCAGGTTTTTCAGCAGCCTGTCGAAATGGGCAACCGCCCCGTTATCCGTCAGCAAATGTCCGGCGAGCCCCTTGCCGCCGGCAAGATTTCCGGTGATGGTTTTCAGGTTTTCCGTAATCACCTGCAGGTTTTGATTGTTTTCCTGGAGCGTGGCCATCATGGCATCGGTACCCGTTTTTTCATTTGTCCGGATCTGGTCCCCGTTTTCAACAGGATCGGCATCGCTGGTTCCGCCTTCGAGCACTACAATTTTATTTCCGATAAGCCCGTCTGACCCCAGTGAGGCGGTCGCATTTTTTCGGATGTATTGCCTGGCATTATCATCAATACCCAGCTTGACTTCTACTTTTAGATCGTTCCGGAACGACACTCTCTTTACATTCCCGATCTTTACTCCCGAAAACCAGATGTTGTTTCCTTTTTTCAGGCCGCCCACGTCTTCCCAAACCGTAATGAGGTCAACTTCACCGCCCATGTTCCGGTCTTTATTGGCCAGCAGATACACAAAAATCAAACCGATAACCAACCCTATAAAAACAAATACACCAACGGATACCGAACGCTTTACATCGTTGTTGTTCATAGCTTGCTTTGTAAAAAATTGTAATTGTAAAATGATTTGATCCGATCGTCATCCGTATCGAAAATCTCTTCAAATGTCCCCTGTTTTTCAAATTTGCCGTCCAGCAGCATAATCACCCGGTCGCCTACTTCTTTGGCACAGACCAGGTCGTGGGTGATCACGATGGAAGTCGTATTAAAACGTTCCCTGACCCGGTTGATCAGACTATTGATTTCCATACTGGTAATAGGGTCGAGTCCTGAAGTCGGTTCGTCGTATAACATGATCTCCGGCCGCAGGATCAATGTGCGGGCAATTCCCACCCGTTTTTTTTGCCCGCCCGACAACGAAGCGGGCATCTGATCGATCAGCGGGAGCAACCCTACCGATTCCAGCACCCGCTCTACCTGCGCATTGACTTCCCTGGGTTTCAGGTGCCGGTGGTTGCGTACCAGCGGGAAGGCAAGGTTTTCCCGCACCGTCATACTGTCGTAAAGGGCGCTGTTCTGAAAGGAAAACCCGATTTTGAGCCGCAGCTGCTGTAATTGTTTAGGCTTCAGTTGATCGATCTGTTGACCAAGGACATTGATGATCCCTGAATCCGGTCTCAGAAGACCGATAATGAGCTTGATCAACACCGATTTACCCGCGCCTGATTTCCCCAGGACGATCAGGTTTTCCCCCTGAAAAACCTCCAGGTTGGCATTTTCCAGGACCTTCAGGGAGCCAAAGGATTTGTTCAGATGCTGAATACGTATCAGGACTTTCCTGTTGCTGTCTTCCGGCTGATCGCTCATTCTTGAATACGGTTAACGAAACATTTTGAATACATGTACAATGAGCAGTTCTTCCAGAAAAATGAGGAACATGGAAATCACGACAGAGCGGTTGGCAGCAATTCCGACGCTTTCGGTGCCTTTGCTGGCATGATATCCCTGGTAACACGAAATAATCCCTATGGTGAAGCCAAATACCAGTGCCCTGAAAATCAGCGCCGCCAGGTCAGTCATATTAATGGCGTTAAAAGACTTGTCCATGAAGCTGGCAAAACTGATGAGCTCGTTCTGGTGAATATTCAGATAGCCCCCCAGGAGCCCCATCAGCGCGGTATACAGCGACAGAACGGGCATCATCAGCGTGGTCGCAAATACCCGTGTAACGACCAGGAAATTAAACGGGTTGCTGGCGGAAACTTCCATGGCCTCGATTTGCTCGGTTACACGCATAGACCCCAGTTCCGCCCCGATCTGAGAGCCGACCTTTCCGGAAATAATTAGGGCCGTGACCAGGGAAGAAAGCGCCCGGACCACCGCGATGGAAACCAGTGAAGGCAGCCAGGAGGTAGCGCCGAAATTAGCCAGGGATGGCCGGGACTGATTGGTGAATACAAACCCGGTTATAAAGCCGGTCAGACCAATCAATGCAAGTGACCCGACCCCGATCTGGTGACATTGTTTGACAAATTCCCTTGACTCGAACCTGGCCGTAAAAACTTCTTTGAAAAATTGAATGGTAAACCAGTAGATATTGGCCAGTATACTAAAAAAAGAAGCCAGTGCAGCTTTCACCCTTTATCCGTTAATTGATAGATGCTATCCTTATGAATGTGTTTAATCAAACAGCGAGTCCTTTTTTGGTAAAATGAACATCTGTATGGCTTATAACAACCGGAAGTGCAAAAATAGTTTACAATTGAAAGGTTATCTGAAGAATCTTTACGCAGATCCGCTTTCAGGACCGGCACGCCGTGTAGGAGAGGTGGGGGGGCGGGGAGCACCGCAGTCCGTCAGAAATCGACCGTATAAAGTTGGCGGAGTTGTTTTTCACGTAGTTGCCGGGGTAGTAAGCGGAGGGCCGTATTCCTGAGGGCTGTAAGGAGCGGGTGGGAGAGTTGCGCGATTTTCCCGACCCTGGCCGATTGGTTGGTGATAAAACGGGTTCTCAGGAGTCTTCTTTTCTCAAACCGTTTGAAAACCGTTTCGAGTGCGCCTTCTTTTGTCAGCTCATCGTATAAAACCGCTGCGTCTTCTACGGCCTGACAGGCCCCCTGGCCCAGGTTGGGAGTAGTGGCGTGGGCGGCATCCCCAATCAGCAAAACCCGGTCAAATGCATACCGCGGGAGCGGGGAGAGGTCCAGGATATCATTCCACAACAGGCTTTCATCGGGTGTTGCTTCCAGCGTTCGGGTGATTGCCGTTGAGTACCCCGCAAACCAATTGCGTAAATCACTTACCGTATAATTTTTAAACAGGGCATGATGCTGCGGGCCGTTGATCGTAGCAAACCAGTACAATTGATTGCCGGCGAGGGGTACTATTCCAAAGCGTCCTTTGGCGCCCCAGGTTTCACTGCTTTCCTGCAGGTTCAAGCGGGTATTGTCAATAATGGCTCGCCAGCAGGAATAACCGGCGTAGCGCGGCGCCGATCGGGGTACCAACGCTTGCCGGAGGGTCGAATGGATCCCGTCGGCCACGATGACATAGTCGGCTTCCGCAGTACTTCCGTCCTGAAATAAAAGTGAATAATTCGTTTCCTTCCGCCGGAGGCCGGTACATTTTTTGCCGGTGAGAATGGTCCCGGGGGCGATCTCCGACAGCAGCACCCGGTGCAATGCCGCCCGGTGGATGGTAAAGTTGTCCAGACCGTATTGCATACTGGTCTTCAGGCTGTCGGTACGGGTGATGACTTTACCTTTTTGGTCCAGAATGGAAAAAGACGGCAGGACCCTTCCCGCTGCAACGACCTCGTCCCGGAGCCCTAATTTTTCGAATGCTTTAATAGCATTGGCAGCCAGTCCTAGTCCCGCCCCAACCGGATGAATGACGGGGGCTGCTTCAAAAATAAGGGGTTGGTAGCCGGCTTTACGGAAAGCGATAGCTGCGGTAAGCCCGGCGATGCCGGCGCCTATAATTGCGATTTGGGTTGTCATCTGACGTTTAGTAAAAGCGCCCCTGCCGGTTTTAAGGTTCGGCAGCAGGCTGCAATTATAAAAAAAAGGCCACTCAATTTTTAAAAACTGACTATTCTTTTTACGATTTTCCGGACCGCTGATTTTCAGTATGCCGAATTCCCGCCAATCAATGTCATTTCCTTAAGGGCATCTCTCAAAACTAGAAATAGTGTTATTTTGGTTGAAAATGATTATT
>JBEBSD010000135.1:0-7456 GCA_040394475.1 Telluribacter humicola
AAGAAACGCAGGCGTATCCTCTACCGGCTCTACCAGCAGTTGATCGAATCGGAAATGTCGGCCGTTTACATCGCGGATATGATCTCAAAACAGCTGGGGCGTCAGGGAATGATCAAGGCAGAAGATATCAAATTTTGTCGCTACCATTTTAAAAAGCGCCCGCTAAAGACCCTGGCCCAAAGGCCCGGAACGCTACCGGTTTCTATTTCCAAGGAGACCCAGCTTGAAAGCCCTTCCGGGATAAAAGTGGGAGCAGGCTGGACCGATCCTGACAAAATCGACCTACAGGAAAACCTGATTGTTAAATCCAAATTCTCTAAATAATCATGATACGAAAATTTCATTTTATTCTACAGGCTAAAGGTGGAGTTGGCAAGAGTCTGTACACCTACCTGCGCGCCCTTACCGAATCAGGCCGCTCTTCTTTGTTTGTCGATGTGGATAGCTCGACTAAAACCTCTTCCAGGCAACTCACTTTCCTGGGGGAGGACAGGCTGGAAAGTATTTCCTTGATCGATAAACGGGAAGTGCTGGTAAGGGACCTTTTCGTGGGGTACGTTGAAAGCGTGATCGAGAGTTCCTTCCCGGAAATCTTCATGGACTTCGGCGCTCCCGAAAGCGAGCAGTTTCCAGCGCTTATTGCCCGTGATCTTGATTTTAAAACCTGGTGCGATGAAGTAGGCTTTCAGGCTGTCTTTCATATCATCATGGCGGCAGGTGGCGCCTACAGGCCCTGCGGTGAATACCTGGAAAAAATGGTAGCGGTACTAGGTGGCCAGTTTGAAGTTACCGCCTGGGAGAACCTGAATACATTCAAGCAATACCCGGACCTATCCAATGAGCTCGCTAGCAAGTGTCAAGCTATGGAGATACAACACGAAAGATTCGGGGATTTTGATGCCAACAGCCTATTGGGGATCCAGATACTGGACGGTATCAGAAAGGGATACGGTTTGGAGCAATACAAACCAGGTGCAAGGATCAGTTTAAGAAAGGAACTAAGAGAGCATTTTGGCTATGCATGACGATATCAAGGAAAGGCTTAACCGACTGAAAGGAAAGTACACCCAAAAGTACGGGCACCTGATGGATGAATGGACCTCGATGCTGCTGGAAGAAATTCACGAAAACTTCGCTGTCCTGACTAGTCAAGTCAGCCAAACTACGGAAGCTATCAAAGAAGCACAGTTCAGAATCCGCAAGAGTCAACGGGTGTTACAATTCAGCTCAGCCAAACAGGCATGGTTGTACGGGTTAGGCGAAATGGCCCCACTTGCAGTAGCGATAGGCATAATCGCTGCCCTTATTTTTTGGTATGCGTATACAGAAAAGCGGTTTAAGGAAATCAAAAGTACTGTCGATGCCTATGAAAACATCACAGACTATACGGTCTTAGCACAGAACGGTAAAATCATAGAAAAAGACAAGGTTCAATATCTGGTGCTAAAGCTGCCGCATGATGGAGAAGCAATAGCAGGCCTTCACTGTATATTCGACCCAAAAAAGCAGCAGGTTCTGGTACCACTGAACCAGAAACCAACACATAAAACGGACAAGTGAACTTTATTAAACTTTAGCGGCCAAACGCTGCCAAGAGTGAACATTCATAGGGTGTAGGGGTGGCTTAGCCCACAGCCAGCTATCGCCGGTACGTCGCAAAAAAGCTCCGACCGGCGAAACTGGCCAAGGGAAAACCCCTGGACCCCCGCTATTCGCCTTAACAGGCTCATAGCTAAATTATGACAGACAAATGGAAAAGAAAAAAAAGACCGGCAGACCTCCTAAAGCTAAAGGAGCTGCCAAAAGGGCCCACTTTTCAGTGTGGTTGACCCAGGAGCAGAAAAGCAAGATCAATGAACAGGTTCAAAAAAGCGGCCTGTCGGCCAGCGAATATTTTTTGACGTTAGCCTTAGATGTACCTTTTAAAAGACCGCAGAAACGAGCACTGCCGTCCCAAACGGCAGAAACAGTACAGATATTGGAACAGCTTGCCGGAATCCTCTCATTGGCGGTGCTGAAAACTAAAGACCGGCAGATGCTTTCCAGACAGTGGCAGGAAAGCAGCCAGCAGGTAAGGCTATTGGCTAATCTGATTACCCGGTGGGTGTTTGAAAATTTTGAAATCCGAAGTTTTCAAAAAACGCTCAATGAAGCACAGACCTGGATAAGCCAGACAAATAGCTACCTGAAGGAAATGCTGGAACCGGGTCAAAGCAAGGAGATGATCCTGGATAGCGGAAACCGGATGGCAAAGCAATTACAAGTACTTCATGAAAAATACGAGGCCTACTACTCCGAACCGTTGAAGGAGATTAAAAAGGTAAAGAGCGCAAATCCCAAAACTCCGGATATGGTTCACGAGGTAATAACCGATACTTTTAAAGGAATAATACAACGAAACCAGAATCCAAAACACCAATACGATGATCGGTAAAGCAAGCCTGGGCAGTTACATCAAGGGGATATTGGAATACTGCTACTATGACAAGGAACTTACCGCCAGGATGAAAAGGCAGCTTAGGCCTGAAGACATCCGGGGCGAGCTTGTCTATATTCAGAACCTGGCCCTCAAAATGCATAGTGACGGTAGGATTAACCTGGACTACTTGGCAAGACAATACATCGACAACCACCAAAACAATAAAAGGCTTAATAAATACGTCTGGCACCAATCCTTTAGTTTTGCTCCGGGTGAGCGGCTTGACGACGAAAAGATTATTGAGATTTCGACAGAGTTCGCAAGGGAGTTTGGTTTTGAGCAGAATCAGATGGTAGTCTTTAAACATCAGGATACTGAGCACTTTCATTTTCACATTATCGCCAACCGGATCAACCACAACGGAAAGAATACGGCGGACCATTTTAATAATTATGCTCGAACTGGAAGATTCTGCCGGAGGATGGAGCAGGAGCTCAGCTTAATCGCAACCCCGGATATGAAGATCAACCAGAAACGACAAAGCGAGCTGGAAGTAAAAGACAAGGTGCACTTAAAACTGAAAATAGTAATAGACAAGTTACTGCCGGAAGTGTCTTCTATACAGCAGTTGAAAGAGAGATTAGCAGGCGAAGGTTACAAGACTTATCTAGGCCGGGGAATCTCTTTCTTTCATAGCTCAACTAAGGTTAAGATGAAAGGGTCCGATTTGGGTCGGAATTATTCGCTAGCTGCACTGGAAAAAGCATTAGGCCAGCAAGTTGCAATGGAATCAAACCAGAATCAGGAAAGGGTCAGAAGAAGGAAACAGGGGCTTAGGGTTTGATAGATAGAAACACTTTTGAACTGTCTTCCAGACTTTACGATATGCTCAATAAGAAATGTCTGCGACCAGGGCAAACGAAAGTTACAAAAGAAAAAATGACGGCTGCAAGCCTTCACTTCGTCATCCGGCTATTTAGCCAACCGCACAGCCCACGCACCGTAAACCGCCGGATGGTCTTGCACCCAAGGGGACAGGCCCCGTCATTTTTTCTTCGAGCGGAATCCGGCGATTGCCCTGGAGCGCAGGAGCCGGAACGACAGGGTTAACAGCAGAAGCACCTTCAATCAGAACGGATCTCGAAACAAGCAGTACAAAGTCAGGGAAAAAATATATCAAAAGTTGATGAACTCATTCACCTGCCTTCCAGCGCCTTTTGCAATATCTCAACCTTCTCCCGCTCGGACTGTAACAATCTTTCGTACAAGGCCTTGTTCTCCTCTATAACCTGGAAGAGCTTATCGACCGGATTGAACTGGTAATTGACATTCTGATTTGCGTTGTCGTAGTTATTCTGGATATTAAAAATCGCCCTTTCCTCGTCAAAATTCTTAATCGCCTCCACAGGCACTTTCAGCACCGCTGCCACCTGCTCTAAAATATCCTCCTGGATCTGCTCCTTTTGCTCCATGGTAGAGACGCGCTTCTGGTTCCATTCTTCGCCCAATTCATAGGCTAAAGCCTCCTGCTTTAATCCTAGCATTTCTCTGAACCGTCGGACGTTCCTGCCTTGATGTATTGCTTTTTTTTCCATAATAATCTAAAACCTTTAATAACCTCTTCCCGGATACAAAAGACCCTCTGCTAAAATACCTGTCTTAGTACTTGATTATCTGATTCCGACGCTAATTTACCACTATCGATTTTAGGATTGTCATCAGCATAAGAAGAATTTTGCAAATGTACAAATAAAGTAAAAAATGAACAAGATCGCATTTACAGCCCGACAGGCTAGGGGCTTATCCAAAGGAGAGGTCGCGAGAGAACTAGGAATATCTGAGGCCGATTATAATGAACTGGAACTAGAACTTACCCCAATGTCGTCAGAAATGGCGGAAAAGCTGGCAGCCGTATATAATATACCGGCAGAATACTTCATGATAGGCAGCTTTTACAATATCCAAATGGGGATAGATGCATTGAAGCAGCAAAAGGAAATTATCAATAATTCTGCCTTGTCCGAAAACTTACCCATTTCTATTCCAGCACAGTTTCACATGCGACTTGCCAAATTGGGGCTTGAAGCAGTGATAGCCAATCAAGAAAAACTACTGTTGCTAAGGCAAAACAGAGAGTTGGAATTTGAAAACAACGCTCTGAGAACATTATACAAAAGTACAAAGAATGTCGGATAAGTATGGAAGTGTTTAAGGAAGTATGGGAAGCTTTGATCGATTTTAAGAGTCAAACTATACTATAATGTATGAAATTAGCAAAAACGAAGATAATAGGCGATAATATCAGACAGATAAGAGAAGTTGTAAAAAATTATAAACATAGTTATGTAGCGGAACAACTAAAAATCACTACGAGAGCCTATACAAATATAGAAAATAATGTAGGGGATATAGCGCTTAAAAAATTGGAAGAAATAGCTAATATATTTGTATGCAGGCCAGCGGATATATTGATAACGAAAAAATCCCGATCCGACCTAACGGCCAACACCTCAACCGGTCATTCATATACGCCCGAGATCATTAACCCCAAAAAAAGATAACACTATATTTTTTTCTTTTTCCTACACCCATCCCACAGGAATCCGGGTAAAGAAGCTCACAAGGTTTACCGGAGAAAAAATACACTCCTGAGCGATAGCGAATATGAGGAAGATTTTTTCTCCTGGTAATCCGTAAGGGCCCGACCTTTTGAGGTTCTTCTGGATTTCTAATTTTGTCGTCGGCTAAAGACAAAAGGAACCAAATCAGGTCATCTTTAATTTGTCTTTTATTAAGAATACATATATCTATACGTTTATCGCTTACCGTTTACTAAATTTTTGATGGATTTAGTGCCGATTTCTTTGGTCGGATTTTTAATTTATTTGAACCTTTGATGTTTATTTCTTAATTTATCTTAATATACACAGTATGAAGAATCTACTAAATGTTTCGCTTGCAATCGCTCTACTTTTCTCAGCAACGCTGATGTCCTGTAAAAATGACGGTCTACAACCAACAGAACAACCCTCTGATAAATTTATATCCTTCAAAGGGGAGACCATTAAAATTCCTGCAAATTTCCCTGAGGAGCTTTTCGGGCAAACACAGGAAGAATTTGATAGTTATATGAATGGCAAAACCGCCAGGAAAGCCAGGGAGATAAATAGTGCGAATCTCACCTACGATGAAATCCTTGAAATTTTCAATAAACATCTTGTCAAATACCCGAGGGTAAACTATGATAGCATATCAAATGAGGATTTAAAACGCATTTTGGTCGATATCCCATCTATTAAAAGTTTGGAGGATGCACTCTCCAAAGTGGACTTCATTTTTGATTATTACAATACAATTGTTAAAAATGATATTATTCCGGATGTTTTAGCATTGGAAAAGTCGAAGTTAAGTGCTAAGATTTCGGGCGGATCTCCTGGTAGCTTAACTGACCCTGAAAGGAATGTATTGCTTGGCAATCCAACTTATGGGGCCATCTATGCACAGGCTGCCAATGATGCCAATTACGTAACGATGGTTGAATGGGGTGTAGATATTGATAATCAAAAAAACAATGCCTTTAAACATAGTCTTTGGAACTGTCTTATTATACGAGGTATTTTAGGCGGCGCCCCGGCCAGCAAGACCCAGGCCATAAACTTTGCGCAAAATGGTACGTCTGCGCACGAAAAGAATAATGACGGATCGCAAAACCATACTCCTGAGGCGGCAATGGACCTGCATAATAATATGTCAGCCAGGAACTGGATGGACGATGAGGTTAAGTGGGGCATAGGGCCGTTTAGAAAAATGCCTAACTTTGAGAAAATAAAGAATACCTGGTACGCTAGGGCAAACAGCAGTACTTTCTATGATAAAAGTACTAATTGGACCGGGATACTCGTTCTACATGGAGGAAACAACTCAACTACATGGAATAATCTATATAATAATTTATATGGTGGCCATCAACATTGCGTTCACATGGAATAACAAATTTTAACATTAAAAACATGAACAGACTATTTTTCCCTACTTTTTTACTGATTGCTTTTTTATTTTCTTCCTGCTTTAATAAGGTGGAACCCGAAGTGAGTACTGTATATGTAAAAAGCGGTGATAAAGAAACTGAGCGGTCAGAAGCGGTATCTACTTTATTCGAACATTATAGTAAAAGCTCGAAGGACAAACAGTATTATGAGGTTCTTTCAAAAAAAGATGGTCGGTTCATACTCAATTATAATCGGATCGATCAAAGATTAACCATTTGTACAGACCCTGGTAGCGGCTGGAGCCGTCAATACGTAGGAATAACAGATGCTGATTTGGAAGATCTTTTAGTAAAGGGACTATCATTCAATGATCTTGATTTTCCTAAAGATCCTGTTATTGTCGATGAAGTAACCTTGATAGTTAAAGAGAAAGAGCTAAAGTATACGAAAGGTTCTGAAATGATAATCCCTAAAACAAACGGGAAACCTAGCGGGTATTAACGCTTCGAAATAATTTTAGCTTCATAAAACAGGGGGCCACTTAAATGGGCTTCCTGTTTTTTTATAATTGTATATTACTAAAAATCATATTTTATCCAACCGGGTGCCTGCTAGAAAGCGTTATTAGGAAGTATTAAATGGATATTTTGTAGAAATTGTTATTATTCGGTACGCTGGATATGGGGAGTGCTAAAGTTCTACTTATTTCTTAGGTCATTGTTTAGCTCTCTACTATTGAGAGTTTAATGGCAATTCTAAGCTTGGAAAGTACAATAAGCTATTAGGCTGATAGTTTTACCTTCTG
This sequence comes from Telluribacter humicola, assembly GCA_040394475.1. Classification (GTDB taxonomy): domain Bacteria; phylum Bacteroidota; class Bacteroidia; order Cytophagales; family Spirosomataceae; genus JBEBSD01. The sequence goes on from JBEBSD010000135.1 coordinate 7,214, forward strand.
CTTGAAATGTATTATTTTAGTATAAACGTATCCGCCCTATAAACTACAGGTGGGTAACTACCAATCGAGACACTTTCTCCAAATCTTCTAAAAACCGGTTCGATATTAGTTCGGGAAGGGGTACCAAGCGGAACTTTGACGAATTTTCATCAATGGTTCCGCTTTTTTCTTTTGGTAAGTTGCTGTTTATGGATCAGTCTCAAAAGTTGTGGAGTGCATAGGATTTTTCTAGGTTTGTGTTTT
>JBEBSD010000136.1:0-7174 GCA_040394475.1 Telluribacter humicola
CGCTGACCTCTGTATAACAGGGAACGGGGAATGGGCAACGGGGAACGGGCGCCGAAAGCCGAAAGCTGACAGCCGATCGCTGACCTCTGTATAACTTAGGGAATGGGCAATGGGGAACAGGCGCTGATAGCCGAAAGCTGACAGCCGATAGCTGACCTCTGTATAACAGGGTAATGGGCAACGGGGAACAGGCGCCGATAGCCGAAAGCTGACAGCCGATCGCTGACCTCTGTATAACAGGGAATGGGCAACGGGCGCCGATAGCTGATAGCCGATAGCTGACCTCTGTATAACTAGGCAATGGGGAACGGGCAACGGGCGCTGATAGCCGAAAGCTGACAGCCGATCGCTGACCTCTGTATAACAGGCAATGGGGAATGGGCAACGGGCGCTGATAGCCGAAAGCTGATTGCTGATAGCCGACTTCTGTATAAACAGGCAATGGGGAATGGGCAACGGGCGCTGACAGCTGATTGCCGATAGCTGACAGCCGATCGCTGACCTCTGTATAACAGGGAATGGGCGACGGGCGCCGATAGCCGATAGCTGACCTCTGTATAACAGGGAATGGGCAACGGGCGCTGATAGCCGAAAGCCGAAAGCCGAAAGCCGAAAGCCGAAAGCCGAAAGCCGAAAGCTGACAGCCGATCTCCGACAGCCCTAAACCGAGTAATCCAAAAAACACAACTATAACCAAATTAATGTGAACCATGGCAGGCGTAAACAAAGTAATACTGATCGGAAACCTGGGGGCAGACCCGGAAGTCAGATACCTGGAAGGAGGAAGCGTCGTGGCTAATTTTAACATTGCCACCACCGAGACTTATACCAATAAAAATGGCGAACGCGTAGACCAGACCGAATGGCACCGGATCGAATTGTGGGAAGGATTGGCAAAAACTGCGGAAAAATACCTGAAGAAAGGCAGCCAGGTGTATATTGAAGGACGTTTACGGACAGAAAACTGGACAGATAAAGAGGGACAGCCAAGGAGCAGGGTCAGTATTCGCGGAAACGGAATGACCATGTTGGGAGGTCCGCCTGCCACGGATGGAAGCAGACCGCCGAGACCTTCGGTTGAGCGGTCCTCTGACCCGTTGCCGCCGGAACTGGGCTCCGGCGACAAGGATGAAGGATTGCCATTTTGAACAGCATAATTACTAACCAAAACCCAAGCAAGTGGAAGAAATTCCGGATAATGAAGATACCGAGCCTCGACAGAAACCCCTGCCAGTAACCGGATCCGATAGGTGGCGAAGTTACCAGGCGGCTGCCTTCCCGTTTTTAGTGGAGGTGAGTTTAGAGGCCCTGATAATTGTATTCCTGTTGGTCCTGGCTTTAGTGTTTTCGGCACTGCGCGCGGCTTATTCCGCAACGGCTGCATTTGAAACTCCCTGGGAAAAGAAAAAAGGGGGGTTGAGCCCGCCGGAAAGGTCACAACGCTTTATGCTGCTTATTTTACAGCGTGTTTTCATGCTGAGCGCCTTCCTGATACTGGCCAATCTGCTGGTCAGGGATATGCAGTTGACGGATAACGGCTGGCAGTACTTTGTCGGGATTACCTTGGTATGGCTGCTTGCGGATGCGTATACCCGCTTATATGCGGGCAGGAATGCCGTAGGAATCACGCATAAAACCGTCCCCTTTATAAAACCGGTTTTGAGTGTGCTGAACCCGGCTGGCAACGCCTTGTTGAGAGCAGGCACCGCGCTTGGGGTCATGCTGCCGGAAAAAGTCAGTGAACCGGGCGAGATGACGGCGGAGGAGATCGACCGGCAGGATGAAAAGGAATTGCTGATCGGGGTAGCCTCAATCGGGCAGACAATGGTACGGCAGGCGATGGTTTCAAGGCCGCATGTCACGGGATTTGATATACGGATGGACTTCCATGAGCTCATGGACAAGATTAACAAATCAGGATTTTCGAGGATCCCGGTTTATGTGGAAGACCTCGATGTCGTGGAGGGAATCCTGTATGTAAAAGACCTGCTGCCGCACATACAGCGGGATGAGCATTTTGCCTGGCAAAAGTTGATCCGGAAGGCCTACCTGGTCCCGGAAACCAAACGCCTGGACGATCTGCTGAATGAATTCCAGCAACGCCGGGTCCATATGGCTATCGTAGTGGACGAGTACGGCGGGACCAGCGGACTGATCACAATGGAGGATATTATTGAAGAAATTTTCGGAGATATCAATGATGAATATGACGCCATAGGAAAAGGGAATTATGTGAAGGTGGATGACGGGACCTATATTTTTGAGGGACAGTCCCTGCTCAATGATGTGATCCGGACCCTCAACCTGCCTGCCGACTATTTTGACGAAAAACGAAGAGGGAGTGAAACGCTGGCCGGGTTGGTGCTGGAGCTTTTCGCCCGGTTTCCGGAGGTCGGGGAAGAGGTCGCGTTTCAGGAACTGCTCTTTAAAGTACATGCTGCCAACAAGAAACTGATTAAGAAGATCCGGATTGTAAGGGTAGAAGAGAAGTGATTTCGCAGGCCGCCGCCGCAATTGAAAAAATAGTGGTGAATAAAGTTGAATGTTATTGAGTTTTCGTGATTTCACTGTAACTTTGCCCTGCAAATAACGAGATGATTATTTGCTATGGACTCACATTCTTCCAAAGTGCTGTATGAAGCGCTTACTTACGACGACGTTCTGTTGCTCCCGGGCTATTCTGAAGTACTTCCCCGGGATACACAAACAAAAACCAGACTTACCAGAAAAATTGAACTGAATATCCCCTTTGTTTCGGCGGCTATGGATACCGTTACCGAATATGAACTGGCTATTGCGATGGCCCAGGAAGGCGGTATCGGGATTATTCATAAAAACATGAGCCTGGAAAAGCAGGCAGAGCAGGTCAGAAAGGTCAAACGTTCTGAAAGCGGCATGATCCTGGATCCGATTACACTATCGGAAGGCGCGGTCCTGGCGGATGCCCTGCAAATTATGCGTGATTTCAAAATCGGGGGAATTCCCGTAATAGACGCGGAAAGAAAGTTAATCGGGATCCTGACCAACCGGGACCTGCGCTTTGAAAGAGAACTCTCCAAGCCGGTCCGGGAGATTATGACCAGTCAGAAGCTCATCACCGCCCAGGAAGGAATTACACTGGATGAAGCGGAATCGATTTTGCAGGAGTACAAAATTGAAAAATTACCTATCGTAGACGGGGACTACCACCTGACCGGATTGATTACCTACCGGGACATTATGAAGCGGAAGTCCCACCCGAATTCTTCCAAAGATGCGTATGGCAGACTACGGGTAGGAGCAGCAGTCGGGGTTACCGCCGACCTGTTCAAAAGAGTGGAGGCGCTGGTGAAAGCGGGAGTGGATGTGATCAGCCTGGATACGGCCCACGGGCACTCAAAAGGGGTGATCGAGGCGGTGAAAGCCCTGAAAGAACGGTTTCCGGAAGTAGAGCTGATTGCCGGTAATATTGCGACCGGTGCGGCGGCAAAAGCGCTGGTAGCGGCAGGAGCAGATGCCGTAAAGGTAGGTGTCGGCCCCGGAAGTATCTGTACGACCAGGATTATCGCCGGTATCGGGGTTCCCCAGCTGACAGCTGTAATGGCGGCGGCCGATGCTATAAAAGGATCGGGTGTGCCGGTAATCGCGGATGGCGGGATCCGGTTTTCCGGAGATGTCACCAAAGCGCTGGCAGGTGGAGCGGCCAGCGTGATGATTGGATCCATGCTGGCCGGTACGGATGAAGCGCCCGGAGAGATTGTCATCTATGAAGGCAGGAAATTTAAAGCTTACCGTGGAATGGGGTCTCTGGAGGCAATGGAGGACGGGTCGAAGGACCGTTATTTTCAGGATGCCGAAGACGATGTCAAGAAACTTGTCCCGGAAGGAATTGTCGGGCGTGTTCCTTTCAAAGGAAAGGTTTCCGAGATTCTCTATCAGATGACCGGGGGCCTGAAAGCAGGGATGGGCTATTGCGGGGCTGCGGATATCGACGCTCTCCAGGAGGCATCCTTTGTCAAAATCACAACAGCCGGTGTAAAGGAAAGCCACCCCCACGATATAATGATCCAGAAAGAAGCGCCCAACTATTCCTCCAGGTAGACCGACAAGCAGGATTTTACGGGAGAATGCATGGAAAGCATGTAATAAATGAGGAAGTTTATTAAATTTGGTACATGGCAAAACGGAAATCAGGAGAAGGGGCAAAAAAGCCGGATGAGCTTCCTAAAGTACATAAGGAACTGGAAGGGTTCGATATTCGGATCAATTCATTCGGGGAAATCACCACGACATTCGATATGGACCGGATCAATGAATTTTTGAACCGGAATGTGGATGATAAAAAATTGCGTGACCGGGAAGATGTGCCGGGAGTAAACGAGTCAGAAGAAAAGCTTTTTGAAGAGGAATCCGATCCGGGGGAAGAAGAATAAAGCCTAGCCCAGTTAAATAGATATGCGCTCGCACGAAATCGACTACAAAATTATTGGTGACGACATCCAGATCGTTGAAGTTGAACTGGATCCTCAGGAGACGGTAATTGCCGAAGCCGGGGCAATGTTGTTTATGGAAGATGGCATCCAGTTTGAAACCAAGCTGGGTGACGGCTCCGAGACAAACCAGAGTATTCTGGGAAAGGTGTTTCAGGCAGGAACCCGTCTGATTACCGGAGAGTCCTTGTTTATGACGCATTTTACCAATCGGGGATCCGGGAAGCGGAAGGTCGCTTTTTCAGCCCCTTATCCGGGTACGGTGATTCCGGTAGATTTAGCCAGGATCTATGGGAATGAATTAATTGTGCAGAAGGACGGCTTTCTATGTGCCGCTTTCGGGACTTCCATGAAAATCCACTTTAATAAACGGATAGGCTCCGGGCTGTTCGGCGGTGAAGGGTTCATTCTTCAAAAGCTGACGGGCGACGGGCTTGCCTTTATACACGCCGGCGGTGTGGTCATCGAACGGCAGCTGAACAACGAAAGCCTCCGGATCGATACCGGTTGCGTTGTGGCATTTGAGCCTTCCCTGAGTTTTGATATCCAACGGGCCGGTAATCTGAAATCCATGATTTTTGGAGGAGAAGGCCTATTCCTGGCGACCCTCCGGGGCACCGGAAAGTGCTGGATCCAGTCGATGCCTATTTCGAAACTTGTGGAACGGTTGTCGGTCAGTGGACCTAATAGAAATAAGGAAAGCGGATCGGTGCTGGGCAAAGTGGGAAGAATGTTTGAGGATTAACAAGTGGTATAACCTTTCATTTCTGTGCGTGTTGAATTAAGTTGTGTCATGCTGATCGATGACGATCCGGATGATAATTTCCTGCACCAGCTGGTGATCCAGGACGCCGGATTGAATCCGGAGGTGGTCGTGGCGGAAAATGGAGAACAGGCCTGGAAATACCTTTCCGGGGGCGGCCGTACCGGCTTTATCAAGCCGGATATCATATTTCTGGATATTAATATGCCGGGAATGAATGGTTTTGAGTTTCTGGAAAAATACAAAACCTTACCCGACGAGCTGCAAACGGGCACCAAAATCGTGATGTTGTCGACATCTGCACACCCGGTAGACCAGGAAAAAGCGGCACGTATATGGAAAAATGTGTACTACCGTACAAAGCCGCTCACAGAAGCGATTATCGAAGAGGTGATTACGGAATAGTAAGGCGCGGGCATCCTGACCGGTGAGTAAGCTGCGTTTCGTAATCAGGTAACGGTGATTACAACATTTCCTGTTTTTTGTCCGGTCTCTACGTAGCGATAGGCTTCAATGATTGCTTCGAACGGATACCGCCTGTCGATAACCGGCTTGAAGTGGCCGCTTTCGGCAAGCTCCTTTAAGAAAAGTACGTCTTCTTTCTTAATCACGGGGATCGGAAACAGTACTTTTTTCCCCGAAGAAAATGCGGTGCCGAGAGCCAGAAAGATATTTTCGGTATTTTTACCCAACTCTGTCGACATGTAAATGCCCGCAGGTTTGAGGAGTGGCTTGCATTGACCGAATGAACTTTTCCCGACAGCATCAAAAATAATATCAAAGGTCTGACCGGTTTGGGTGAAATCCTGTTGGCTGTAATCAATGACGACAGCTGCGCCCAGTGACTTCGCCAGTGTTGTATTTTTGGTGTTGACAACGGCCGTAACGATGGCTCCGAAATAATGGGCCAGCTGCACCGCGGCAGTGCCAATGGCTCCCGTTGCTCCGTAAACCAGTACCTGTTGCCCTGCTTTTATCCGGGCGGCCCTGAGATCGCAGAGGGCGTAATGAGACCCCTCGGTCAGGGGAGCTGCCATTTCATAGGTGTAGTGGACGGGCAAGGTAGCCAGGGCTCCTGTTTCCGGCAGGGTCATGTAGCCGGCATGAGCCCCGAACGTGGCATCGTTATACCCAAACACCCGGTCGCCAGGGGTGAACAAGGTTACTTTTTCCCCAACGGCGACAATTTCTCCTGCAAATTCGTTTCCAAGAATTTTACACCTGGGCCGGAACAGGCCGCTGAAAAACCGGGAAACAAAATATTCGGCGCTTCGGAACCCGCAATCCGTTCGGTTGACGGTCGTGGCATGTACTTTAATCAGTACCTCGTCCGCTTTGGGAACGGGTTCGGCAATTTCCACCAGAGTGACTACTTCCGGCGGACCGTATCGGGAATAGACAGCAGCTTTCATTTTCAGTATTTTAGTATGAAGGTCGGGCGTCTGCATTAAAAATGCAATCGGTCGGTTATAGATGGTAATATAACTGTATAGAAGTGGCGGCTCAGCAGATATAAGGAGTGATCCGCTCTTTTACACTCCCGAAACCGGGAGGAGCATCGCTCAGGCCCGGTAAAAAAGTTACACGGAGGAAAAACACGGAGTTACACAAAGTTTTTTTCTTTGTGAAGCTCTGTGCAGACCTCTGCGTCCCTCCGTGTTCCTTTTACAGGCTATTACCGCTCTCCCTCGTCTCGGATGACGGGAGGGTGACAGCAGGTCTCCGACCTGCGTAGTGCACGATTTGCCGCTTTGTAGCTTGAAATGGTCATTTTGAGAGGTGCTCAGGTGTCCCGTTGCACAAAATAGGGCAGGCCCGGTAAAAAAGTAACACGGAGTTACACGGAGGAAAAACACGGAGTTACTCAGAGTTTTTTTCTTTGTGAAACTTCTATGTTGAAAAACAAGTCAAGGAGAGGAATTTTCTTTTTTTGTTCCAATTT
>JBEBSD010000137.1:0-7089 GCA_040394475.1 Telluribacter humicola
TTGGTTGAATTTGGTTTCCCAGATCTTTTTGAATTGTTCCAACCACTTGTCTATCGCTTTCATTTTGTCATTTTCAAGAGAGTAGTAAATCTCCCGCCTTTTTGTTCCTGTTCACATGCTGCAAGAATACGCAGGTGTTTTGTCTCCGCCTGCTGTGTACTGTTCGGCAATGGCGTTTGGTGTCATTGCCTGTACTGCAATTAAAACGAGGGTGGCTCGCCTTGTAGGGTCTGCAATGGCTTGAAAGATGTCGCTGCGCATTCGTCATTTTGTTTAGCAGCGAAGCCGATCGGTTGCAAATATAAATGCAGCTTTTCGGTTTCGCAATTTTTTTTCAGATTGTTGAAAAGTCAGTTGGAATGGGCGGCTTGTAGGGTGTCGCCGAAATTGCTCCAAGTTGGGCGTAGTCTGGAGACTACGCCCGAGTGTCATCGGTCTTCAGACCGGTTCCACTAAAAGCAGCCTATCTACAGTCGGTCAGGAGACCTATGACGCCTGCCCGTAGTCTGCAGACTACGGGCAGCTGAGATTACTTGCAACCGAGTCCCAGCCTCTTCGCCGGTTGCTACTCAATTTATTTTAGAGAAATTAGCCTGGAATTGTTGCTCGCGATGTCTACTGTCTTTACGACGCTGGTGCCTTTCTGATAAAGTTCAAAATAATAAGTCCCGTCTCTTAAATCATCCAGGTCGAAAATCAGGCTCACTATGCGGTTGTTATCCGCATTCTGCAAGTCAAATTTATCGGAATAATAGACTCTCCCGCTTTTGTCTTTCAACGTTACGCGAAGCGTTTCATCGACGCCCACGTCGACCAGCAAACGAACACGGTTAGAATCAATGATCTTGTACAGTGCGGCTTCGAAATTCGCGGTGGCAACAGTCTCCTCTTTTGATTTGTCGTTGTTTCGGTCTCCGGCAAATGAGGGAACCGATACGATAAGCGCCATCGCGCAGAGCAGATTTGAAATAATGGAAATTTTCATGGCTAATAAAATTTGAATGGTTTGCTTTAACAGATGCTACATTACCATCTATTCGAAAAAAGGGTATGCCAAATCCCGATTCCCGTGCCTTTCGCCTTGCTAAAACAGCTAATCAATTCACAATTAGGCAACTATACAGGTTTCAAAAATATCCTCCGTCCTGCGGCACTGTTCAGAATCGCACAACAGTTGTCTGAAAACGAACGGATTTTACTCCGGCGCCTCCTGAGGTGATCTTTACCAGGTACGCCGGGCGAACTTTTTGATAACCTTAAAACAAGCGAGAGCGCGGAAAATTTTGCTTCCCAACACGTAAAGCGCTATCATTGGTATCGTTTAATCACAGAAGGGCGTTTCCCGAAATTCGGCCTTACGGTGAAAGACGGGCATTTCAGGCTCGCTTTACTATCGTCCCATTACCCCCAGGAAAAAATGGAGTTCTTTCATCAAAAGTCCGGTGAATACAAGGCCAAAGCCGATCGCTACCGGGTACAACAAAACAGGTTAGCTTTAATTCGTCTGATCATTTTTATAGCTTCCGTTATCTTGATATGCATCCTGGCTAACAGGAGGCTTCTTTCTTACCTGTTTTTAGCGGTGCCGCTGAGTGCGGCAATTTTCGGATTTGCGCTTTCCCGTTATAACCGGCTTAAGGAGCTCGCTGCCCATTTTTCCCGACTACAGCAGATCAACGACCGGGAACTATTCCGAATAGGAAACAATTTGACGGCTTTTCCGAAAGGACAAAAGTTTCTCGACCGCAACCATCCCTACCTGGCAGACCTCGACATTTTTGGTGCTCACTCGCTGTTTCAGTTGCTCAACCGCACTACCACCGAATCGGGAGAGGAACGACTGGCCTCGTGGCTGACGGTGCCGGCTTCCGAAGAAGTAATCGTAAAACGCCAGGCAGCCATAAAGGAACTGACTGCAAAAGTAGATTGGCGGCAGGATTTTCAAGCCGCCGGGATGCCGTTCACCAATCCGGATGGTAACTGGACAGCATTACGCAACTGGAGCCGGGAACCGGTTCAACTGCTACTTAAAAAAAGAAAGTACCAGGCTGTTGCCATCCTTCTGGGATTCCTGGCGATCGGCAGTACGTTTTATTTCGCTCAACACCTGCTTGACGTGCTGCGATTAACCACTTCTTTTTCCATCTTATATGCAATCCCCCTCGGAGTTTGTCTGTCAATCAACGGACTGGTCTTAAGGCGATTGAAAAAAAATACGCTTGCTATAGCTGAACAACTTCATCGCAGTGTCGCCATTCTGAACGGCTATGAAGCGCTTATCCGCCAGGTCGAATCCACTTCTTTTGAAACAGAATCCCTGCGCTGTTTAAAAGCAGCCTTTAAGCTGGATAACTTCTCAGCAGCAGTCGAAATCAGGAAGCTCAGGAGGATCCTGGATGTGCTCATGCAGCGGAAGAGTAACGATCCTGTCGGCGGAAATGCGTTCTATACCATCCTCAACCAGTTTTTTCTTTTAGATATTCATTGGGTACTCCTGACCGAATCGTGGAAAAACGAAAACGGACATCGATTCTCCGAATGGGCGAATGCGATCAGTGAACTGGAAGCGCTGTGCAGCCTGAGCGGTTTCGCATTTTCAAATCCCTCCTACGCATTTCCGGAACTGTCCGGCCAATCATTTGACATTCACCTGGGCACCCTTGGACACCCCCTTATCCATCCGGACAAAAGGGTCTGTAACGACTTCGACCTTCATGGGCCCGGATCCGTCGCCATCATTACAGGATCGAACATGGCCGGAAAGAGTACCTTTCTCAGAACGTTGGGCGTTAACCTTGTACTTGCTTTTGCAGGAGCGCCTTGCTGTATCTCAACCGGGAGAGTTTCCCGGGTACAACTTTTTACGAGTATGCGTACGCAGGACAATCTCGAAGAAGGCGTTTCCTCCTTCTATGCAGAACTCAGGCGAATTGAACAACTGCTGAAATTATCCGGGACGGGACAAAGCGAGGTGTTTTTTCTTCTTGATGAAATTTTCAAGGGGACCAATTCTCAGGATCGCTATAAAGGCGGCATTTCCCTGATCAGCCAACTTAGCAAGCTGCATACTTTTGGGCTCGTTTCTACTCACGATCTGGAGTTGGCCAGAACGGTCAGTGTTCACCTGCCGGTGCAGCAATACAGCTTCAACAGCCGGATAAAAGACACAGCCCTTTACTTTGATTACAAGCTTACACCCGGCCTGTGCCGTGACTTTAATGCGAGCGAATTAATGAAAAAGAGCGGTATTAAAATACTGCCGGAGCTGGAACGCATCGGGTGAAAAAAGGGCACAAACCCACTGCTGCCTGACAAGGAGACAACTATTCCCCTTTCAGCAACACACTTATCTGTGCCATTGTCAGACTTGATGTCGGAGCCCCCTCTGCTAATAGTAAGACCTGGAACGGTTTTCAGTCTAACTCCATTCCTATATTCATATAGCACATTTCCGGTTCTGGCAATGCCAGGTCAATACTAAAAATGGCCTGGCAGGAGTTCTATTATATGTGTATAATTCCTCTTCCTATGAAAAGAATTTTCTATACGCTGATTCTGTTTTTTTGTTCTAATGCTTTAATAGCTCAGAAGGAGGCCGGCAACTGGCATTTCGGAGTTTTTTTTGGTTTAAATTTTTCAACAGGCTGCCGACCCGAACTGGTTCCGACCAGCAGCATGGCGACGATGGAGGGAAGCGCCGCGATCTCTGATAAAGACGGCAATCTGCTCTTCTATTCCGATGCCGTTGACGTATGGAACCGGAAGCACGAACTCATGCCCAACAGCGGGGACGACGATCCCAGACCGGGAATTAACCGTCAGTACGGCGCACTGTCTCAGGGGGCATTGATAGTCCCGTCCCCGGCGGATCCGCAGCATATTTACTATTCTTTTAGTCTTATAGAATCCGACCAGCCGGTAAGAGGCCATATTCTTACCGGCATATTGACCTATTCCCGTATCGACATGCGCCTGGACGACGGGAAAGGAGACGTGATCCTGACAGACAAAAGCACTTTTCTGGCAAACGGTCTGGCAGGCCGGCTTACAGCCATACCTCATGCCAATGGTACCGACTACTGGCTGCTTACCCACGAATATGCTTCTAACGCCTTTCTGGTTTATCCTATCACCAGATTGGGGATCGGACCTGCGGACACGATCAGGATAGGCCCGGAAATGGACACCCGATGGGGCTTTTTAAAGGCGTCGCCCGATGGCAGAAAACTGGCATGCTCATCGAGAGCCACCGAGGAACGCTCATTTGATCTATACGATTTTGACGCTTCCACCGGGCAAATCTCAAATTATGTGAGCCTGGGGATGCTTCGTGTCGCCCATGGCGTTTCTTTTTCGCCCGACAACACCAAGCTATATGTCAGCAATATGGACTGGGCCGATAGAGACCAACCGGTATATCACCCGGAGATGATTCGTCAGTACGATCTGGACGCGGGTAGCACCGATGCGATAATAGCTTCGGGAAAAAGCATCGTCTATCAAAACCCATTCACAAACGTCGAGCAGGATGGCAACCGAGCCAGGGATTTCTACGCGCCGTCGCTACAGCTGGGTCCCGACGGACGTATTTATTGCGCTGCCAACGTCGGTGACACTTCCCGTCATGATTGGGGATATCGATTTTTAGTGATTGAAAAGCCAAACGAAGCAGGCTTTGCTTGCGACGTGAATGTTCAGACATTGAAGAAACCGGTCGGGTTCGTCGGCCACGCCAGCGACCTTCCCAATTTTATGCAGCATTATTTTAACGGATTAGAACCCTGGTCTTGCTTGGGGGAGAACGAGGGATGCGCTGATTCGGAGATTGTTCTTTTTCCCAATCCGGCTCGGGAGTATATCGAGCTCTATATGTCAAGTCTTTGTTTTTCAAAATACCATCTGAGGTTGATCAGCATGTCCGGTCAGGTGCTTGCCTCTTATCGGGTGAATGAGCCGGACTCGCACAAGATCAATGTCAGCAACCTGTCAGCCGGAATCTACCTGATCGAAATGCGCTTCAGAAATCGTGTGGCAGTAAAGCGGTTTGTCAGGTATTAGATTTGCGGGTACTGAAGAACCTGTCGCGCTTTTCGTATGCCTTTAAACAGCGGTTTGGGTCAGTCGGCGCTGGCCGGGATAGAAAGCCGGCACAGAATGCATGGACTACCGCGCCGTCTGCCCAATCCACTCTCCCCAGTACCCGGCCACCTTATCCCAATTGAATTGACTGTGGTCGATGGTCCCGTCGTTCCGCACCGGGAAAAAGTTGTGCTCGCAGTTGATGCAGGGTTTGAAGGTAAAGTTGTCCTTCCCCTTCCGCAACACTTCAACCCTCAGCAGATCATTGAGCGCCGCGTTGGTATCTTTGGTGCCATACATGATTAGCACCGGGATTTTTAGGCGGGAAATAGCGTTTATCTGTGGTTGGGAGAAAGTGTAGGTCGCATAAAACGAATCCCCTGTTTCAGTGGAACGGGAGTCTCTGTTTTTTAGTACAGTTTTCCAGTAATCGAAGGCTGATTCCCCGAAGCGGGTGCTATCCGTATCACTTTCCCTTCTTCGGCCCCGGGCGATGATGTCATTGATCCTGCCCAATGGGTTGCCGCTCGCATAGATCAGATGGGATATCCTCCTGCTTCTTGCAGCCATGGCCGCGGCAATATGTGCGCCTTCGCTATGGCCGGCTACGACGGCTTGCGTACGCGCTGCCCAGCTCATTTGCTGCAGCTTTTTTAAAAGGAAGAGGTTCCGGGAGACATAGAAATCCGGATGATTGTTGGCTATGTAATCCTCTGGGAAGCGTCCTGTTTCATCGGCATACGTAAAGTTATTCCTCAGATTACGGACATGTCTTGCCAGGGGTACTGCTGGTTTGCCTACGATGACGAGGTGATATTGTTTGGCGAGTGTATCGGTCTTAAAGGGGAATACCCCGTATGGACCTTTGTCCGAGCTTATAATCAGGGGTTTCGGCATACTCCCCTGGCAAAAAAACAGGACCGGCTTTCGGACCATTTCCTCTCCCTTCGCAGAGGCTACCAGTACGTCGGCAGGCTTGCCGTTAAAGGTGAATTGCAGGTGGCGCATTCCGAGGCTGTCGATCAGTACAGCCTGGCCCCAGCTTTCAGCACCCAATAAAAGTCCGTATACCATGAATGACAGGAAGCGCATAGATCATCAGATTAGTGATGATCAAAAATAGGGTGAAAATCTACTGAAGCGTAGGGTGCGTCTCCCTTTTAGGTTTATTTAACAGATAATCAGATAAGCCTTACCTTTGCATCCCTTTTTTAAAAATCGATACAAAGCAATAGACATGGGGCCTGTTCCTAATAACTTCCAAAGCATATTTGAATACTTTGCTAACGAATATGAAATTGATATTTTCTATACTCAATTCCCGTAAGGATAGGTGGGAGAACAATTCAAAGCAAGAAAGGATAGGCCGTTTAAAGCTGAACTATTTTCGGAAAATGAATTAATAGTTTTAGAAAAAGTAGCAACGATCTTCAAATCCACCAGCACTAATGACATAATTGAGCTAAGTCATCTGGAAGAAGCCTGGAAGAAAAACGAAAAAAACAAAAGTGTAATTAGTTATGAATACGCATTTGAATTAGATCAATTTTAAACGGGAAATAGAAGAGAACTTCTCAAGTTGGGCGTAGTCTCCAGACTACGCCCGAGTGTCATTGGTCTCCAGACCGGTTCTACTAAAAGCAGCCTATCTACAGTCGGTCAGGAGACCGATGACGCCTGCAAGTAGTCCCCAGACTACTTGCAACTGGGGACTACGTGCAGCTGGGAGTCTGCAGTGGCTTGAAAGGTGTCTCTACGCATTCGCCATTTTGTTTAGAAGAGAAACTGATCGGTTGCAAATATAAATGCAACTTTTCGGTTTCCCAATTTTTTTTCAGATTGTTGAAAAGCCGTTTCTAATGGCCGGCTTGTAGGGTGTCGCTGAAATTGCCCCAAGTTGGGCGTAGTCTGGAGACTACGCCCGAGTGTCATTGGTCTCCAGACCGGTTCTACTAAAAGCAGCCTATCTACAGTCGGTCAGGAGACCGATGACGCCTGCAAGTAGTCCCC
>JBEBSD010000138.1:0-7052 GCA_040394475.1 Telluribacter humicola
ATACCCAGATCCGGATCAACGACGAGGAAACCGGCCAGGTGAGCAACAGTTTGAGTGTGACGCTGACCTGTCTTCCTGAAATCGCGTTGGGCACGCCTGTTTATCCTGCCACCTGCAGCAGCGAGGATGGCTCCATTACGCTGACCGGTTTTGAAGCCAGTACTTCCTATCGTATCGAATACATCAAAGACGGCGGCTCGCCGGTATTTGTAACCGTAACGAGCGATGCCTCGGGCGAGGTTGTCCTGGAAGATCTCGGTGCGGGTGTCTATACCCAGATCCGGATCAACGACGAGGAAACCGGCCAGGTGAGCAACAGTGTAAGCGTGACGATGGCTTGTCTTCCTGAGATTGCGTTGGGAACCCATACATTGACCAGTATTTGTACAACCAATGATGGTATCATTCAGTTAACTGGATTCGAACCCAATACTTCGTATCGCATAGAATACAAGCTGGGTAATGAGCTGCCTACTTTTGTGACGGTTGTAAGTTCGGCTACCGGAGTTGTTGAATTGACAGACCTTGGCCGTGGAATTTATTCAGGTATCCGGATCAATGATGAACTGACCGGATCCACGAGTAATGCGCTTACGGTTGTCTTGCGGGCCGAAGACGATTCCGAGTGTGCCGCTCTTCCTGTAACGTTGGTAAACTTCCGGCTTGCGAACGAAGAAGGGAATGTGCAGCTTTATTGGGAAACAACGGCAGAATCCAATAGCGACTATTTTGAAGCGCAGCACAGTGCCGATGGAAAGGTCTGGCAGGAAGTGGGTTCCTTACGGGCAAGAGGAGAAAGCAAGCTCCTGGAACGCTATACGATCGTGCATGCATCGCCAGTTCCGGGAGTTAATTACTACCGTCTGAAAATGGTCGATAAAGACGGTACGTTCGAGTATAGTGCAATTCGTTCGCTGGCGCTGTCCGGAAAGCGTACACTTGTTTTTTCTCCCAATCCTGTCGCCGGCTTACTGCGTATTCAATTGGATGACTGGACCAGTGTAACAGGCGTCACGATGTGGGATGCAACCGGGAAACAGGTCTATCGCTCAGGTGCAGTGCCGGTCCGCACGATCGACACCCAAGCATTTGCACCTGGAATCTACGTGATCCGGATTACACATAAAGATGGTTCGACAAATTCACACCGGGTAGTTGTAGCAAAATAATTATCTTATCTTTAACGGCAAGGCCCTTTTAACGTGTTGCACATTGAAAGGGCCTTGTTATTTTTGCTGGTTACGGATGAAGTGCTAGTAAATGTTGTACAGTTTTTATGAAAAATGCAGGAAGTGGATACCCTTGGTGAGTTGGTGGATCGCCGGTGGGGTAAGTTGTATTGGCCTAAATGCCTGCCAGTATAAGGGGGCGGAGCAGGAGGAGGTCAAAAGGAAAATGGGACATTACCTTTTTTTTGACAAACGACTTTCAGCAACAAATGCCAAAAGCTGCTCCAGCTGCCATGATCCGAAACTGGCCTTTACCGATGGCTACCGGAAATCCCCGGGTATCTATGCAGATTTACATTTCAGAAATACACCCGGGCTGGTGAATAACTCGAGGCAATACTTTTTCAATTGGGCTAATCCCGATATCACGTCGGTGGCAGAGCAGATGGAGGGCCCTTTATTTGGAATACATCCGGTTGAAATGGGGCTTTCAAAAGGAAACACAGACGTACTCACCACCCTTTCCGGGGACCCCGTTTACCAGTCACTGTTAAAGGAAGCAGGAGCAGGGACTTCCTTTACCTGGGAGGTCGTGAAGGAATGCCTTTCAGCCTATGTACGTTCTCTAAACAGTTATGCCGCCCCGTATGACCGTTTTAGGGAGGGAGAAACGGATGCGATCAGTGCATCGGCGATTGCAGGAGCGGAATTGTTCTTTTCGCCCGGTTTTGGGTGCGCACAATGTCATCGTCCGCCCCTTTTCGGAGCTGATTCCACCATGCGGTCAGAAGATCAGTTTGCAAACATCGGATTGTACAACTACAGGGATGGCAATTATCCCGAAACAGACCAGGGGGTGTATGAAGTGACCGGCAGAATGGAAGACAGGGGCAAATTCAAAGTGCCTACCTTACGGAACCTGAAATATACGGCCCCGTATTTCCATGACGGCAGCGCTGAAACCCTGCACGACGTACTGGAGGTTTACCGGAAAGGAGGCAGGGACGTGAATTATGGAAAATGGGAGGGAGACGGCAGGCAAAACCCCAATAAGCATCCTGCCATTGGCGGAATCGATATGACTGCGGGTGAGAAGCAACAATTGCTCGACTTTTTAGATACCCTGAATGATAGTACCATTGCGGTGCGACCGGATTTTCAATCACCTTTTAACTCGTATTAGAAAAAAATGATAAGTGACAGGCTTTACGTTTATGGAATGCTATGGATCGCCCTGCTGGCCATGGTAGGATGCTCCGGCGGAACTACGAAAGTAAATTCGGTCCCGGCCGACTCTTTGGCGGCGACTGCTGAACTGATAGCGGAGGACTCGCCGGAAATCCCGGAAGTTGAGGCGTATATCGGACTGATTAAGAGAGCGTTAAAGGATGAAGTGCCCATTGTACCCTTACAGCGGACTTTAAACGCTGAAGAGGAAAAAGTTCAGAAACACTGTTTTGAAAACCCTTCGTTTCTGCAATACGCAAGGGATAGTGTGGGGAATGCTTTCAGAAATGAAATTTTTGGAATATATGCGGCCAGGGAGAGTGATTTGCTGCCGCAGAACAAACCGTTCTTTGCAAACGGAGGCTGCTATAGGGTTGAAATGTACAATTTTGCACAAAATATTACCACTGTTGCAGTGGTGTCGCTGCCGGCATCTCAAATGATTCAGGTAGCGCACTATACGGCCATGCAACCTGAACTCCCGGAGCATTTAAGAATGATGGCGATTCGCCTGGCAATTGAAAATGAGAAGGTACAACAAGCATTGGATGTGAAACCGGGGCTGCACGATGCGCTGATGGCGGATACAAAAACGGCACTGAACAATAGCCGGTGTGAAAGAAGCAAACATTTATGCGTGGCGCCTACCTTTGTAAGAGACAAAAAGGCCCTATGGACCATCGTCGACCTGACCGACTTGAGAGTGGCAGGTTTACGATGGACCAACCTGGGAGAAACGCCTGTGGTGACAAGCGTGGTTTCAGAGAGAAAGATACAAAACGAATCCATTACGAATTGTTTTTGTGAAACCGAAGTCAATCTGAAAAGGAACGACTGGAATTTGCAGTATATGATTACAGGTAATGACGGCTTGCGTATATCCGATGTGTCTTTTAAAGGCAAGCCCGTTCTTAATAGTGCTAAACTGGTTGACTGGCACGTCAGTTACAGCCGGACAGACGGCTTTGGTTACAGCGATGCGGTCGGGTGCCCTTATTTCAGTTCGGCAACCGTAGTTGCGATAGATGCTCCCCGAATAGCAGAAATTGTGCACGAGGGCCGTAAGGTAGGGTTCAGCCTGGAACAGTTTTTCAGAAGCGATGGCTGGCCGTCTCCTTGTAATTATCAGTATTTTCAAAGGTATGAGTTTTACGAGGATGGCCGGTTCAGGGTGGCAGCAGCCAGTATTGGACGGGGATGCGGGAATGATGGCACGTATCGCCCGGTTTTCAGGATCGCCCTGGCTGGAAATGACAATGAGATAGGGGAATGGAAAGGCACGGATTACCAGCCGGTAGCCACAGAGGGCTGGCGATTGCAGGAGTCGAATACGTTGTATGACCCGGATGGCGCTCTTTTTCAAATCGCAACAGGTACCCAAAAGTATCGGATGGTGCCTGGAAACGGACAGTTTGGAGACGGAGGACGAGGTGACAATGCGTATGTATATTTTACCAAATACAAACCGGAGATAGATGAAGGAGAAAGTGATTTACCTACCATTGGCCCTTGTTGCAATACTGATTATCAGCAGGGGCCGGAAAAATTCATAGACCCGCAGCCTGAATCGTTGAAAGACAGCCCGGTAGTGATCTGGTATGTTCCGCAGATACGGAATGACGATACGAAAGGCAGGGAATATTGCTGGGCGGAGGCGCAACTGGTTGACGGGATTTATCAGACCGCTATGTATCCTTGTATCGCAGGACCCATGTTCATTCCGGATCGAATGCAGTAAGATGAGATAGCCACGGCAATCAGACCTCAGCTATCAGAAGCCAAACCGAGTACAATTAAAAACGGCTCGCCACGCAGCCGAAAGCCGATCGCCGAACCTTTTATACAAATGATAAGAACGCGTTTAATCATAGTGCTGAGCACTCTCCTGCTGACCACCGGGTGTGGTAAAAAGGAGGTCAATGAGACAGGGATTACGAAGCTTAAAGAATGTAAAGGAGCGCCCGGATACCTGGGAAGGGCTGGTTTCGTCCCGGGCAAGCCCTTTGGCTTCAGTGTAGCCGAAAGGGGAGTGACGGGCCTCTCTCTGATCCAGTTTCCGGCGAAAGGGGTACCTTACAAGTCGTTCCGGTTGCCGGGATGGGAAGCCGCGGGACATTTGGGTGCGGTGGTCACCGACAAAGAGGGAAATAGTTTTGTCATTCCGCGCCCTTTTGTGAATACGCTGAAAAACGATCCTCTGAAACAAAATACTATTTACAAAGTACATACCCGGACGGGTGAAATGACCCCTTATATTCAGCTGGAACCGATGCGGGCAGTTAATCCTAATAACCCCTTTGGGTTGCTGGGACTGGCATTGGATTGTGAGAACGACCTTTTATACGCTTCCTCGGTAGCAGGTAGTGACGCCGCGAACGAGGCGGGAAGTATATATGTGATCCGGTTGGGAGAAAAGCCGGAGGTGATAACCACCCTGTCAGGTGTCGATGCCATGGGAGTGGGGATCAGTTATTTCAATGACGAAAAGTATTTGTTTTTTGGGAAGGCCAGGAGCAGTGAAGTATACCGCATACAACTTACCGGGAAAGGTGAATTTGTGGGACAGCCGGTTCCGGTCCTGACGTTATCTTTTCTGGGAGACCGAGGAGATGACAAGCCACGTAAAATACGATTCGATGCCCGGGGAAATATGCTCGTAGCGGGAATCAGTTTCAACTTCAACCTGGCCAATTCGCCTGATAAGCAGGAAACGATCTATACCTTCCATTATCAGCAAGGGAAATGGCTGCTGATATCCATTCAGAAGGGGATCTTGTAACCCTGCTTGCCAGTGACAAACAACCAGTCACCCTGAGCCAACAATTGGTCACCCTGGCTCGTCGAAGGGCGTGGTTCGACAAGCCTCAGGACGGTCCGCAGCGCGGTGACAGATGGTTCATATGAAAAAACTGGCTGCAATCTGGATCTGATCTCCTCCCGGGCGGGCGCCCGAAGCTTCCATATTGGCACGTCCGGCAATCCGCATGCCTTCGTGTTGCTGGGAATCAGGAAGGGCCTCGTCAAAAACGAGCAGGATATTGATCATCTGGTTCGGGACCCCCATTTCATTCCACCACCAGTTATCGCAGATGAAATCGTTGGCGAACCAGTAAGTCAATGCCGTCGCCGCTACCCATTTAATGGCAGCGCTTTGATAATAAGTAGCGGCGGTATCCCGGAAAGCTTTGCCCAACTGATAAATATGGCCCAAGTGTTTTTGATGCTCAAAGCCGGTCCTGGAGACGTCCTCATAGTCAATTCCCGGCCATGTCCCGTCCGACTGAAAGGTTTGGAGCAACTCCCCAACCGCCGCTTCCCCTGGTGGATCTTCCAGTAAATCCCGGACGACAGCTTTCCGGATGGCAGCCAGATCGGGATCGGCATTGGGAATCCCGGCGGCTACCGGAAGGGAGATATAATCGTGCTGGCCCGTAGGATGTTGGGCAAAACTATAAAGGGTAGCCAGCCATAGGATTAGCGATTATGGCGCTTTCATAAGGCTATTGAGATTAGTAGGTAAATCGGGCAGGCATCAGGGTTGGGAAACTCCAGGCAAAATGATGGGAAGAAATGCAAATAGCAGGTTCGGCTTTGGTATAGGAGCTGTATTTCGGATCGTCATAAATTAGAGCCAGGGCTTCGAATAAGTTGCCGGGCCAGTTGGCCACGGTACCCGGACGAGGGTTGTCGAACCAGGGCCAGCTATCGGCATGCAGGTTGTAATGAAACAGGTAGTCGAGCGCAAACTTCAATGACGCAGCTCCCTGGCTCATAGTAAATAGGTTTTCGCCTGTGGCATTATACGCCACCCAGCAGGCAGCTGTGATCGGCGCCAGTGAAAAATAAGTATACCAGATACCGTTGTTCCCTCTCCTGGTTTCATGAGGCATATGGCCGTCTTCCGTAATTTTGTCAAATAGATCCCTACGGATCAGGTCAATATTGACTCGTATTTCAGCGTCATCTCCAAGGTACTGTGCGGAAAGAACAGAGCCGAACCTGCCCCAGTCGGCCCAGTTGTTTTTCCGGTGCCGGATTTCGTCGCAAGCTTTTTTGTACACTTGTGTCACCCAGGTCCGGAATTTGTCCTGTTCGGGCCAGCTATCTTGCAACAGGCTTGCTGCGATTACCAGGGCGGTGCCCGAATAAGCCATTACCAGCGGACCGTCGGCATTGGAATAACCGGTGTTGGTTTGTGCCCAGCCATTTAAAAAATAACGCGCCTTGTCTAAATAGCGGGTGTTATTGCTCAACCGGTAGGCGAGGGCGCAGGCGTAGGCGTCAAAAGCATCGGATTGCAGGGAACGTGAACTCGTACGATGCCCCTGTGCATCCTGATAATAACCGGGCACGTTGAAATCAGCCAGCGCATGGCTGGAATGTGCTAAAGCACTGTCGGCATGCTGTAGCAACTGCTGATACGCAGCGGTAATGCGTACTTCTTTTTGCTTCAGCTGTTTTTTGACAAAAGCAATTTGTGCCTCGGGATGCATTCCTTCCGAAGTTCGGACGGCCTGAGCCTCCATTCCGCTGATCCCGACCAAAAGGCCGATAAAAAGAAAAAGGTACTTCACGTATAGGGAAATTTTAGGTGTTAGGTGTTAGGTATTAGTTCGGACCGGCTTTTGTCGGCTACCGTAATAAATAACTAAATTG
>JBEBSD010000139.1:0-7028 GCA_040394475.1 Telluribacter humicola
CCTCCGTGTAGCTCCGTGTTACTTTTCCTCCGTGTAGCTCCGTGTTATTTTTCCTCCGTGTAGCTCCGTGTTATTTTTCCTCCGTGCGGCTCCGTGTTACTTTTCCTCCGTGTAGCTCCGTGTTATTTTTCCTCCGTGCAGCTCCGTGTTATTCTTTACCGGTTTTAATCCTGTTAGGGTGGAGCCGAATTCCTGCTACCCGATCCTGCTCCAGTTTACTTCGTTCGTGTTAATGGTACTGACATGCGTCCGTATCGGCTCATTTTCGGGCGCGCTCAAATCCGGGTCGTTGGTTACAATTTCCAACGCCGATGCACGCGCCACCTCCAGGATGGCGCCGTCTGTTGCGATATTCGCGATCAGTAAATTCAGCGCTCCGCTCTGCTGGGTACCCAGCAAGTCGCCCGGCCCGCGCAGCTCCAGGTCCACTTCGGCGATTTCGAAGCCGTTATTGGTCCGGCACATGGTTTCAATGCGTTTGCGGGTATCCTGCGACAACTTATAGCTGGTCATCAGGATACAATAGGACTGATCGGCGCCCCTTCCCACGCGGCCCCGCAGCTGATGGAGCTGTGCGAGGCCA
This sequence comes from Telluribacter humicola, assembly GCA_040394475.1. Taxonomy (GTDB): domain Bacteria; phylum Bacteroidota; class Bacteroidia; order Cytophagales; family Spirosomataceae; genus JBEBSD01. Next base: position 584 of record JBEBSD010000139.1, read on the forward strand.
AACCGTTCGGCATTTTCAATCACCATCACCGATGCATTCGGCACATCCACTCCTACCTCTATTACTGTCGTAGCCACGAGAATCCGGGTTTCATTCCGCTGGAAGCGCCCCATCTCATATTCTTTGTCCTTTGCCTTCATTTTGCCATGGACAATGCTTAAAGGCACATCCGGAAACGAACGCGAAACGCTCTCATAACCATCCATCAGATCCTTCATGTCCATTTTCTCTGATTCTTCGATCAACGGGTAAACGATGTAGACCTGTCGCCCCTTTGCTATTTCCTTTCGCAGAAAACCGAATACAGATGTCCGGTGTGAATCGAACCGGTGCACCGTTTGAACCGGCTTCCGGCCCGGAGGCAGCTCGTCGATAACCGATTGATCAAGATCCCCGAAAAAAGTCATCGCCAGGGTCCTTGGTATAGGGGTGGCGGTCATTACGAGTATATGCGGTTTGACCCGGGGGTTCTTCTCCCACAGGCGTGCGCGTTGGGCGACTCCGAACCGGTGTTGTTCATCGATCAGGCAAAGCCCCAGGTTTTCAAACTGTACCACCTCTTCCAACAGGGCATGCGTCCCTACCAGGAGCTTCGTCGCCCCCGTCCGGAGCCCCTCGTGCAACACTTCCCGTTCTTTTTTCCGGGTGGAGCCAGTCAGCAGCCCGATCGTAATCCCCAGCTTGTCTGCCAGTGTTTCGAGGTTCCGGAAATGCTGCCGGGCCAATACTTCTGTAGGCGCCATCAACGACACCTGGTACCCATTGTCAATCGCCATCAGGCTGGCTATAAAAGCAACCATCGTTTTTCCCGATCCGACGTCTCCCTGAAGCAGACGGTTCATTTGCTTCCCCGATTGTACGTCTGCATGAATTTCCCGCAGCACTTTTTTTTGGGCGCCGGTCAGCTCAAAAGGCAAATGTTCCCTGTAGAAAACATGCACCAGGTGCGTCTGGCTGAAAACTGCCCCCGGAAACGAACGCTGGACCAGCAGTTTATTTTTGATCAGCCGCAACTGGTTGTAAAAGAGCTCTTCAAACTTCAGCCGCCGTTGGGCCTGTGCCAGCAGGTACTCGCTCTGGGGAATATGGATATTGACCACCGCATCGCGCTTGGGCAACAACCGGTATTGCTGCAGGAGTTTCCCGGGTAACGTCTCGGGAATTTTTGCATATCCCTGATGCAGTAATCCGGCAATCGCTTTAGAAAGCAGGCGGCTGTCGATGTATCTTTTCCGGAGCTTTTCGGTAAGCGAATACACTGGCTGGAAGCTTCCGGCCGGCGCTGTTCCCGGCACGGCCAACTCGATGTCCGGGTGCGTGATACTCCAGCGGCCCCCGAAAAGGACCGGTTTTCCGTACACCACGTAGTCTGCCGTCCGCAAAGCCTTCTGATGCCAGGCAATGGCCTGGAACCACACCAGCTCCAGCACCCCGCTGCCGTCCGTAAACTTCGCCGTCAATCGTTTTTTAAATCCTTCCCCTTCCACCGCCCAGCTCACGACACGTCCTTTTAGCTGCGCCGAAGCCATCGTTTCATTGAGCTCGGCAATCCGGCGGAAAACCGTCCGGTCCTCGTAGCGAAACGGATAATGCTGCAATAAATCCCTGTAAGTATGTACCCGCAGTTCTTCATTCAACAAGGTTGCCCGCTGACTCCCGATTCCCTGCAGGAAACTGACATTTGTATCAAAAAAATTATTTTTAGGATTCATTTCGGTTTTTCGCGGAGGCCGGTTCTGGTCACCCCATTTTCCGCTTTTAGGCTATAATAGAAAATTTACAAGATTCTTCGCAATAATTTCACATCGTTTTATAATCGTATCCGTAAAAAAAATCTAGCTTTGTAACCGCAAATGTATTCAAACCAAAGAACCAAAGGTTTAAAATCCGTGTTATTGCCAAAAAAAGCTTGTAAAGACGGTTATACTAAAAGTATAATTATTCAAAGTCAACGGCAATTTGTTTGAATTCTTATAACAGCTGTTCCGCTAATTAAAGCTTACGCAATGGAATATCAAATTCACAAAGAAGGTAAATTCAGCTATATTGAAGAAGGTCGTGGAGAAACACTTTTGCTTTTGCACGGACTTTTCGGCGCCCTTAGCAACTGGGAGGGGGTAGTAGAAGGCTTCCGCCACAGCCACCGGATCATTATCCCTGTCTTACCGATTTATGACCTGCCCATCCGGAAGGCGAGTCTGGGGTCCCTGCTGGAGTTTCTGGAGGAATTCGTTGCCTTCAAAGGGCTTACCCATCTGACCGTGCTCGGAAATTCCCTTGGCGGGCATGTAGGAATTTTGTACACCCTGAAGCACCCGGAGAATGTCCGGAAGCTGGTATTGACGGGAAGCTCCGGCCTGTTTGAAAACGGTATGGGCGGATCGTTCCCCAAACGCGGTAACCGCGATTACATCGCCGAGCGGGTCGCCTACACCTTCTACGATCCGAAGGTCGCAACAGCCGAACTGATTGACGAAGTTTTTGAAGTAACTTCCAGTATTCCCAAATGCATGAGCATTGTCGGCATCGCCAAATCGGCCCAACGGCACAACCTTTCCAAGGAATTACACCAAATTACCGTTCCGACCTTGCTGGTCTGGGGGTTGAATGACACGATTACTCCCCCGCACGTCGGCCATGAATTCAACCGGCTTATTCCAAATTCAGAATTGTATTTTATCGACAAGTGCTGCCATGCTCCCATGATGGAGCATCCTGAAAAATTCAATGCTATCCTCTCGGAATGGTTAAGTAAACAACAACAGGCACAGCCGGTTCAGGTGTAATTTTTGGGGAAAGCCCAAAAGTTCTTCCGCATATATTTGACCATTAGCGGGTTTTTAATTAGTTTTCCATTAATGTAACCGCTCAAAGGCCATGATTGCTTCCCTGTTGATTAACCCGATGCTACCCACCCTGCGGCCTGCAAATACTGTGGGCGAGGCGTTGGACTGGATGAGCGAAAACCGTTTACCACAATTAGTAGTCGCTGATAATGAGGACTATAAGGGCATTGCCGAAGAGGAACTCCTGCTGGAAATCCCGGAACCGGATCAACTGCTTTCAGAGGTATTGCTGCAACATTCGGATACCTATGCAACCGAAGACCAGCACCTGTATGAGCTCATCCGGATTTCCCGGCAGTTTGGCCTGAGAATCATTCCGATACTGGGAGAAGACCGCCTCTTTAAAGGCAGTATTTCCCAGGAAGAATTACTCGAACAGTTTGCGGTGTCGCTGGGTGTCCAGGAAAAAGGCGCGATTCTGGTCCTTCAGGTTAATCAGCGCGACTATTCCCTTTCTGAAATCAGCCGGCTGATCGAATCAGCAGGGGCAAAAATTGTCAGCAGCCAATACGCTATCCATTACGACTACCATACACAGGAAGAGTCTTTACTTACCCTCAAACTCAACCGTGTCAATATCACATCAGTCCTTGCTACCCTTGAACGTTTTGGATATGTTATCCGGGAAGCGCACGCCAACGATCCGGTTGACAGCATCGATCAAGAACGGCTGGACCTGCTCCTTCGTTATTTAGCTACCTGATTCATGAAAATTGCCATTCACGGAAAAAGCTTTTCTGAAGCTGCCCGGCCTTTTATACAGGATATGTTCGAGGAGATGGCCTCCAGAAATATAGAAGTGCTTGTTTCGGCAGATTTCCACGCCTTTCTTCAGGAATCGGGTGTTTCGTATACACCAAAGGGCATTTTCACTACCTCACAGGAACTGCTTAATACCCGGCTGATTATGAGCCTCGGGGGAGATGGTACCCTGCTGGAGACCGTCGCCCTGGTAGGGCCCCGGCAAATCCCGGTCATCGGGGTTAACGTCGGCCGGCTGGGGTTCTTAGCGACGATTGCACCTGAACGGATCCGGGAAATGATCGAGGCTGTGAAAAACGGGAGATACCGGATCGAAACACGCTCTATCCTGGAAGTCGAGGCATCGAACATGAACTTGTTTGAAGGGATAAATTTTGGTTTGAACGACTTTGCCATTACCAAAACCGACTCCTCGTCCATGATTACAGTGCACTCTTACCTGAACGGCGATTTCCTGAATTCCTATTGGGCCGACGGGCTGATTGTTTCCACCCCCACCGGATCTACCGGGTATTCCCTCAGCTGCGGAGGACCTGTACTAGTACCCGGTTCCAAAAACCTTATCGTCACTCCTGTAAGTCCCCACAACCTGAACGTCCGCCCGATCGTCTTGGAAGACACTGCCGTGCTCAGCTTCGAAGTACAGAGCCGCAGCAATAATTTCCTGCTGTCGCTCGACTCCCGCTCGCTGATTGTGGATGTTTCGACCCGGCTGGTCGTGCGCAAGGCCGGTTTCGTCGCCCGGCTGGTCAAAATGCTCGATGACAACTTTTTTAATACCCTGCGGAGTAAATTATCCTGGGGACTCGATATGCGTAACTAACCCTTCTTTCCGCTTTTGACCTCTTCGGCATGAAACTCTTCCTTCATCGGTTCGACCTACAACTCCGGCATACGTTCACCATTGCTCATGATTCCAGAGATGTTCAGCCCACCTTGATTGTCGAGCTGAATGCCGACGGTATTTCAGGGTATGGAGAGGCTACTTCCAATACCTATTACGGGGTGACTGTCCCTGCGATGGAAGCCGCTTTGCAATCACTCAGGCCCCTGATTGAACGCTATGAATGGGGGTCGCCTGAAGAATTATGGGAACTGACGCTCCCGTATCTGCAGAATAACCCCTTCGCCCATTGCGCCCTTGATGAAGCGGCCCATGACTACTATGCCCGACTGCACGGACAGAAGCTCTACGAAAGCTGGGGGCTGAAAACCGGGAATAACCCCCCAACCAATTATACGATAGGCATTGATACGGTTGAGAAAATGGTTGAAAAACTCCGGGAGTTTCCCTGGCCCCTGTACAAAATAAAACTGGGGACGGATCATGACCTGGACATTGTCCGGGAATTGCGCCGCCATACCGATGCCCGCTTCCGGGTGGACGCCAATTGCGCCTGGACCGCGGCACAGACCATCGCCTGCAGTGCCGAATTAAAAGAACTGAACGTCGAGTTTATCGAACAGCCATTGCCGGCCTCGGATTCCCGGGGGATGAAACAAGTGTATGAGCATTCTGAAATTCCGGTCATTGCCGACGAAAGCTGCATCGGAGAGTCCGACGTGCTCCGGTGCCGGGGATTGTTTCATGGCGTAAACATCAAGCTGACCAAATGCGGAGGACTCACCCCGGCAAGGCGCATGATCCGGCAGGCAAAGGCGCTAGGCTTACAAACAATGGTGGGCTGCATGACTGAGAGCAGCGTCGGGATTTCAGCGATTGCCCACCTGCTTCCGCTGTTGGATTACGTAGATATGGATGGCTCCCTCTTACTCCGTGACGATCCGGCTACCGGCGTTACTTTTGACTACGGCACGGTTATATACAGTGCGGAAAACGGAACCGGCGCCCGCCTCAAAAACTATAGCTCAACGTAAGCTGCAGCGACCGGCTCAATAACCGGGAATAATGGACCGCGTTGTGTACCGGGATCGCGTAAGAACCGTAGACCTGGTGATAGTATTCTATTCCTAACTCCAGGTCATCTACCTTCAATCCCACACCCCCGACAATCCCGGCAACATAAGGGCGGTAATGCCGCGTTCGCATCCATTGCATGTCGGTGCGGATAGAGGCAAAGTAAGGATCATCACTGGAGATTTTGTAATTCGACACGATGTAAAAATCATTCCGGATGCCAAGGTTCACATAGGGGACCACGTCCGATGATTCCTGTTTTACCCACCGGTACTGCAGCATGATGTCGCCCGAAACGAAATGGTCCCTCGAAACACTTTCAAAACGCCCCAATGTCAGGTTTTTAGCGGGGTCGATGGCGGCATTTACGCGGGTGACGGCCCCCCGGTTGATATACCCCAGCGAAGTAAGCAGCCCTACCTTTCTGCTTAAGGTCGTTTCGTATGACGCTTTAAGACCAAACGTAGGCAGCAGCAGGCCCTGATCCGTTAAGGTGTCGCCTTTCGTGTACCCCATACTCGCCCCCACTACTCCGGTTACACTCCATTTATACCGTTGCGCCACAGCGTCTGTAGGCAACATCAGCATCAGAACCGCTGTCGCCAACCAGTAAGACGTATACTCCCACTGTTTTGAAATACCTGAAAAAAGCCTGTACACCTTATCTGTAAGTTACTGCTGGCTGTTGATCTGAAGGGTCACCTTCTGAAATAACCCGGGCAATTTATTAATTATTACCTGATTTTACGACATCGCCCGGTTAAAATTAAATCCCTAAATTTCTATGGACCGCACGTTGCCCGGCAAATCCTATTTCCGCGCGTCTGTCCGTTCCCCATTCCCCATTCCTCATTCCCCGTTCCCCATTCCCCGTTCCCCATTCCCCGTTCCCCATTCCCCGTTCCCCGGGCCCCATTCC
>JBEBSD010000140.1:0-6781 GCA_040394475.1 Telluribacter humicola
CTGACTTGTTTATAAGTGATCTGAAAGGGTGCAAGCAATTTGTCAAGAATGCGCGAAAGTTCCTCATTCGTAGCCTGGAGGGTGACCGGTTGCTGTAACGGCAGCGATCTGGAATTGTAGGAGAATTTGATAGGGACTGCTTTTTCCAGCTGGTGCAAGGCTTTTTCCAGGGTGACGTTATCCACCTGAAAGCTGATTTTCTTGTCAAGAATATGCTGCCCCGCTACCGGTGCGGAAAGGGCGATACCGCTGAACAGGAATACTAATAAAAGCTGCTGCATTGACTGGAAGACGATCTGGTGAAACAATCGTTTGATGGTCAAAGATTTTTTCATAGTTTTGAATGGTTTGTTCGATACTGATCTTGTATAGGGCAACGTGTCCCTGCACCTTTAGCAGAAGGGTGAGCAGTCACAAGCAGGAAACAGAGGCGTAGAACGTGTAGCAGCACTTCTGCGCCTTTTTTGTCTGGATTTATCGTTCTGTCATAGTAGCTGTTGTTTTAGTGACATCCGTTTGAAAAAATAGTGATCTGGTTTTCGGTAAACTCGTAACGGGAGTTGTTACCAAGGCTTTCGCAAATGATTTTCAGCTTTTCCTGCAGGGGCTCATCCGTCAGGGAAGTCGAAAGGTAGCATTCCTTCAACAGGGTTTCCGGATAAAGAACACGGATCCCGTAACCTGCTTCAATGGTCTCGAAAATGTGGCTTACCGGTGTGTCTTTAAATTCGAACTGAAGCTGCTCGATCCGGCCGGGCTGCTTTTGCGTCACTACGGGTTTTTCAAATACCGCATTTTCGCGCACGAAAAGAATGGACTCATTGGGGAACAGAGAAATTTCCCGGGCCGGCTCAGACCGGGTAGGGCGTCGCGCCGATACCTGGACCTGACCGGTCCTGACGGTCACTTCCACATTGGGTTGGTTCCGGTATGCTTTTATACGGAAACTCGTTCCGATCACCCGGGTCACAAGTTCGTTGGCGTCGACAATAAAAGGATGGGACGGGTCTTTACTGACTTCAAAAAAGGCTTCTCCTACGAGCAATACCCTCCGTTCCGGCCCTGTGAAATGGCTGGGATAATGCAGCTCGCTCCCGGGCTGCAGCAAAACAGAGCTCCCGTCGGCCAGCGTAATTAACTGCGGTGCATGGGTGGTGTTGCTTTTTTTCAGCTCATGAATGGCCCGCTCCGTTTCAGGAGGCATGGGAAGCTGTTGCCGGTAGCTATACCAGCCGATTCCTGTCAGCAGCAGGACCGCCGCTGCCCACGGGATCCAATGCTTCCTGAAAGGAGAGACAGAGGGCGCTTCCAGTTGACGCAGACGTCCCCAGATATCCGTAAGGGCATCTTCCGTGGCCGTTTCGGAAAGGGCCTGCTCCGGCACTCCCATCGCCAGCAGCAGCAACTGGGCTTCCCGGGCTGCCGCCTGGTGGTGCGGAGCCTCTTTTAACCAGGATTCCCAGCCAGTATCGTCCCAGCCTTCCTGTACCCACCGGCGGAAGGAAGGATCCTGCAAAAAATCTTCTGTTGTCGTGTAGCGATCGCGTTGCATATAGCCAGGATTATAAAGGAGGAGAGGACAGCCTTTTTAAGCCATACTCAGTAAATCTCAAAAAAAAACAGGAAAGTGGAAACGGTTGCCGACCCATGGTCTGTGTCCCACAGACCATTTTGTCACCGGCCAGAAAACCGACTGTGCCTATCGCACCATGGTCTGTGTCCTCACAGACCATTTTGTCACCGGCCAGAAAACCGACTGTGCCTATCGCACCATAGTCCGCGTCTTTACAGACCATTTTGTTACCGGCAAGGTTCGATCGTTACTGGCAGAGACAATACAAGAGCCCCAGGTAGGGGATCTCGCCAATCCATAGTTCCCGCAGGTGTCGCAGCGAACGGTGTAGCAGGTTCGCCACAGACTGCTTGTTCATTTCCATTAAAAGGGCAATCTGTTCCAGGGAAAGGTTTTGGTAATAGCGCAAATAAAGTGCTTCCTTCTGTCTGGGCGGGAGCTGGTTGAGGTATTGATTGAGTTGCTGCACTTGTTTCAGGGTATCTTCATCCTCGATCAACTGGTCGAGAACGGTGAAAGAAGCGCTGTATTCAATGGTTTCAATATCGCTGCTATTCGGGAAAATACGATCCCGTTCGAGTTTCCTGGCAATTCGTCTCCGAAGACTGGATAAAAGGTAAGCTTTGACTGAAGCAGGTGTGCTGAGTGAATGCCGGTAGGTCCAAAGGTCGGTGAACACATCCTGGATGGCGTCCGCAACAAGGGAATGATAACGCGTGATCGAATTTCCGTAGTGAAGCAGCTGCAGGTGATAATTGCGGAAAATGCCGGAAAACGCTTCCCTGTCGTCCTGTCTCAGACGAGCCCATAACTCCGTGTCAGTGACGACCACAGCTTTCCTATTGATCCGTTCGTCTGGCATATTGTTAAAAGAAGAATTGTTGGTGTAATTACTTGTTTGGTCGTGTAAATGAAAAGACGATGTGCCGGCCGTGGTTAAGAACATCGTCAGTATACAAATTGTACCGTCTTGTATTAATCTATAAAGTTTATATATATAGTAGGTATTAAAGAGCCGGTCCCGGGCAATTTTCTGCATTTTACCACCAGCGGTTCCGGCTTACAGGTTGAGCCAATAGGTGCATTTCAGTACCAGCGCCCTGTTTTTTACGTGCAGGTTTTCCGGCAGGTAGTTGTCGGTATACACCAGGAAGAAGTCCGAAGCCGGTTTGAATCGCCACTGAAAGCGGGCATTGAGGTTCATGTTGTCGGCCTGTTCATTATACTGGATAAAGGTGGTCAGGAAAAGATTGTTGCGGAACGTGACGTCAATGCGCGGGCCCACCAACCAGAAGCGGACGTAATCCTGGAGGGCTGAAACACGGATAGTATTGTAATTCCCGCTCATCGTCACCGCGACATAGGGCTGGAAGCGGTAGCCGATATCAGCCTTGAACTGGGCACGTGTTCCTTCGTTATAATAGCTGCCGTAACGGCCGCTTACGGCATAGGTATAAACACGCTGGGGCTCCGAAACGTAATCAAAACCCGCTGTATTCCAGTGATGCCGGGTGCCGGCAGCGAGTTGTTCCCTTCCGGAATTGGTGGGGTCGAAGGGAGTCAGCAGGCGCACATACGAATCGGCTATCCAGAGCGCCGCTGTGGCGCGGTTCCTGAGATTGAAGAGATAGGACAACGTAAATTCCCGGTCGCTGTTCCTGAAATGGTCGTCCCAGAAAGCGGTGGCTGCCAGCTTGGGCCCGTGGCTGATCAGCACGGGTGATTTGACAAAAAACAGATAGCCGAGTCCAGGGTTTATTTTGGTGTACCTTCCACGCGCGGCATTCGGCACATAACCGGCCTCGGCGCGATACCCGGCGCCGGCGTGCTCGTGCTGCCATTGCCAGAAGAAATGAGGCTTGTTAAACATGATATCGGCGGCATGTATCCAGCCATCCGTCAGGCGGGAGGCTTTGATGTGCTGGTCCTGCTGCGACAAAGCGCCGTCGGTAAATGATTTAAAAAACATCATTTTCCCGGTCCAGATATTTTTCCGGGAAGCAAGGTTAAACTCGGCTCCAATGTTTCGGTTGTACTGGTTATAGGCCTGGTTGCGCAGCGGATCGTACCGCAGCGCCTGTTTGTTTACGGCCATAAAACGTACATTGGAGCGGGCAAAGAGGCGGCGCTGAAGGGCAACGACGGCATAATTTTGGGCAGGGGTAGAGTCCTGGGCAGCCGTTTGGGTGTCCAGAACGCCGATTCTCCAGTTCTTGTCAAGCTTGCCGCTAAGGCGTGCACCAAAAAGGATAGGGGCGTCCAGTCCTATTCTTCTGGAGAAAAAAGGACGCGCCGAGGCGTATCCGAAATTGGCGAATATGTCGGCGTTTTCAAGGAAAAACTGGCGCCTTTCCGGGTAGAAAAGTTCGAAACGGTCGAGGTTGGTTTGCTGAACATCTACTTCCACTTGTGAAAAATCCGGGTTAACCGTCAGGTCAAGGTTCAGTGATGGGGTGATGCCGATCTTGATATCGCCTCCTACCGCCCCGGATTGCCGTTGCTTTTCACCGGCTTCCTGGTTTTTGGACAGTTTTCCTGCGAGGTAGGGAATCACCGAAATATTGGGGCCGGGACTGGGCGGGGGCTGGTCCCAAACGAGTACGCCGGTATAGGCCAGGTTGGCTGACGCCAGGTTACGGGGAACAGGGGCCCAGGAGGATTTTTCGGAAATGGATAGATCCAGCCGGCTGAAATTAATTCCCCACCGGGTGATCCCCGGTTTGTAGCGGATGCTTTTAAACGGGATGGCGGCTTCCCAGGTCCATTTGTCGTTTTCGTTACGGACGGCACTGTACCATCGGTTTTCCCAGTTGAGATCGACCGTCCCGCCGTCTACCTGCTGGCCGTCCCAGGGAGCTCCTGCCGCGTTGGAACCGAACGAAAAGCCGTTGGTACGGTCGTCGAACGTATCCATAAAGAGCAGAAAGTTATCGTTCTTGTTAAAACTGAAATCCCGTCGGAGCGATTCCACTACCAGGCTCCCCTCCAGTGGTTTGTAGTTGATTACCAGCACGTATAGATTGTTTTGGTCGTAGCTCATGCGAACTTCGGTACGCGCTTGGGCGAAGCTTGTATCCATGGGCTGGATCATGTAAAAATCGGTAGCTACCTGTGCGGCCGACCACACCGGCTCGTCCGGAATCCCGTCTATCCTGACCGGCGAGTTGGTGGAATGGATGTGATACTGGTAGTTTTCATTTGGCTTTTGGCCCCTGGTAGCGATCGGGCCGCCGCATAGAAAGAGCCACGTAACGAGCAGGAAATAGGTCCTCACTTTGTCAGGAATTAGAAATTGAAGGTACGTTCCGTTCCTGGTCAGTAGGGAGCCGTAGTACCGGTTCGTTTATAAATGGCAATATCGTTGATAATTGTTAACAACGTATAATTTTCCTGCAGGTACTGACTGATTTGCGGATAACTGTCGAGGGGTTTGAAAAGCTGCGGCAGTGTGGAGTTCTGCCCGGTCCGGTCTTCCAGGAACAAAGCGGGACGGCTCTCTTTCAAATCCGATAAAAACAAATCGATCCGGTAGGGAAGTAGTTGAGAGTTCAGAAAGAGCTGGTGCGTGTGTGCCAGCCGGTAACCGCAGGCGCGTTGCGATAAATAATGGAAGCGGTCAATCCACCCCCATATGACAATGTTGTCGGTGCTTCCGGAGTGCTGCCGGATCTGGGCGACCACCTGCTGGTCATACGGGAAGTCTTCAGGGGCGGGCCGGCGGAACGGGGTAGCCACGTTGTACAGTGCCTGGAAGCCGGCAGCTGCAAGGATGAGGATTAGCAGTATTTTCCCTTTTGCAGGCGGCAAACCGGTAATTAGGGCTCCCACAAACAGGAGGAGGGGAAAGAAGAGGTAAAGGAGGTAGTGTCCGAAAGAATTGCCCGACTGCAGCACTGCGTATAAGCTGGTCGCCAGCAGCAGAACGGGCAGGAGCAGGCGAACAGGAAACCGGCGGACGGTAAGTAACCAGACTCCTCCGATGAATGCTCCCGCGAAGCCGGTCGCAAAAAAGAACCGGGAGTCGGGATAATCCAGGATAAAGCGGGCGACCCGCGCAGGAGAAAAGCGTTGCGCAAGCGGCAGCGACTGGAATTGCGTCGTATAGGAATATTCGAAGTAATTGAGCAGGTAGTTGAACCAGAAGCCGCTCAGATCACCTTTGCTGAAATAAAGAAGGTTGACCAGTAAGGTGGGTAGTATACCTGCCAGGATAAAAAGACTGAGCGACTGCCATTTTTTCAGCCGGATCAATCCGGCCGCGATGAAGCCCGCTATCACGAGTCCCATCGGGACATTCTGGAATTTGGCGTATAGCAGCGAACCTAAGAGAAGTCCTGTCGCCAGCAGCAGAACAGTGGACCGGTAGGCCTGGTGGTGCAGGTTGAGATACCCGTAAAGGCACACAGTCAGCAGAAAAATACTGATTACTTCGGAGTTGTACGGTGCATAGGTGGATGAGCTGATGCTGCCGGTAAACAGCGCATAACAGGATACCACCAGCCATGCCCGGGTAGGCGGAAGCCAGTAACAGAACGCCCGGTAGGCGACATAGATGGTTCCCAGTGACAACAAAACAGCCACCAGCTCGCTGGTAATATGATTGAGGGGAAGACCTGTCTGAAGCAGCAGATACAGCGGAAGCACGGTCAGGGGACGCGAGTCCGAAAAAAGGAACAATTTCCAAAGGGGATCAGGAGACCGGTCGATGGAAATAGAGGCGGCAATCCAGGTACTGGTATCCACTTCTATTTCGATATCCCGGAGATGAAGTATACGTAGAAACAGGATGGTACTGAAAAAGATAAAAATAACCCAGGGATTCAGCCGTTTATCCGCCTGGACAAAGGTTTTGTAATTCAGAAATAACAGCAGACTAACCAGTCCTACGGAGGTTAACAGATGGGGTGAGGTGATAGGCGTCATATGTGAAACAGAGAAGAAGGACAGCGGACTGTTTTCAAAGTGCCTGTTTGGGCCTCACAAGATAAGAAAAAATGTTAAAAATACGGAAATCCGTAACGGTGATTGGCGTTTGGGTTTAAGTCGGTTATCGGCTATCAGCGATGGGCTATCGGCTTTCGGCTATCAGCTATCAGCAATGGGCTTTCAGCTATCGGGCACCTATAACTAATCCGACAACTGATCTCCGATGGCTGATCTCCGATGGCTGATCTCCGATGGCTGATCTCCGATGGCTGATCTCCGATG
>JBEBSD010000141.1:0-5549 GCA_040394475.1 Telluribacter humicola
ATAACACGGAGGTACACGGAGTGGCAACACGCAGCGACACGGAGGATGGGGTTTTTGGGTACCCGGGAACGTCGGAAATATAACACGGAGGTACACGGAGTGGTAACACGCAGCGACACGGAGGATGAGGTTTTGGGTACCCGGGAACGTCGGAAATATAACACGGAGGTACACGGAGTGGCAACACGCAGCGACACGGAGGATGGGGTTTTTGGGTATTTGAGGATAGAGGAAACGCGAGGCTGTGTGTTTTGAAGGTTACCGTTCACGAACAATACCGCCAACTACTTGTAAACCAGCTCTCTTCCGGTTTACCTTTGGATTACGATCGTACGAAAGCATACTGTGCGCCAGTAACGTACCGGGATCCGTCGGGAAGTAGCTACTCTTTATTGATCCAGAAGTAATATCCACGCTTTTATTTCATTCTAAACAACAAATTCAATGGCAACATTCGGAATTGAGGCAATCCGGCATTTTAGTCATGCCAGGAGTGCTGGTTATGGAGCAAACGATTTGACTTACACCTTCAACCGCTCAAACGGGCTGAGAAGAAAGCTCCGGGAAGCCAATCATACGCAACGGTTCTACTGGACCGAAACCAATTGTTTTGAAACCGACTTCCGGGATACCTCTCAAGGAGGACACGACAACCAATGGACCGATAACGTGGACCTGATCTGGTTTGAAACCCATGGCAACAACACCGCCAACGGCCCCTACATGGTATTTGACACAGCCCAGACCAATTGGGTGACCCAGGGCAGTAACTGGCGGTATGGGAACATACAGCTGGAATGGTTTATGGCCTTTTCCTGCAAAACAGTTAACAAAAGCAATGTCGGGGCGTTGTGGAATATCTTTCAGGGATTGCATATCTACTGCGGCGCCTACGGGAATATGTACGACGGATGGACCACTGAGGAATGCGGGGAAGATGTCGGTGACAACCTGACAGACGGCGATCCTGTAAGCGAAGCCTGGCACGACGGGGTTTCCGACTGGTGGGTCGACAACCACCCGATCACGGTATGCCCCGCCAACGCCTACGTCTACAATAACGGCAATATCCGCTGGAGTCAAAGCTTCCTGAACCGGGATCACTATTGGGGTCATGGTACCACGCTCAGCGATGTCAGTCACGCACAGATGGTCCGGCTCTTGTTTCGCTGGTCAGAAGGTTAAGCAATTTCCACTGTTAAAAGAACATTTCAATCATGTCAGAAAAAACATTCCTAGAAAAACTGGCTTCCGGGTTCAAAGCCGTTCCTGAAAAAATAGAACTCCCGGCGATTCAACAGCTGCAAACGGCTGAAACGCAAAAAAGGGCTGAAAGTTTTCTCAACCTGTTAAGCCAGACCCATGAGGGCCTCTTCCGTAAGTTCGATAAAGTACAGCAACGCGAACGCACCCTGTACCGGCTGCAGGAAAATGCCCGTCTGGAAGTCCACCATGCCTCCGGCGCCTTCCGGTTTGCCGGAGGTTTCGAACCGATGGATCGACTCTTCGAGAAAATACCGGATCAAAAAGAGCTCATCGGACAACTGGAAACCACTGCCAGGCAATTCGATTTCCCCAAGATGATCGGGAACAATGAAAGTCTTGAATTTGAGCGGCTATGGCAGATAAAAGCCGCCTCTGTCTCCAAGGATGGCAAAGAATCCCCGCACGTCCTATGCCGGTCTGTGGGAGCTTACCGGCATTTTGTCAACAAAATACCGGTGTACGGAGCCGCTTCGGCCAGCATTAAGCTTACCGGTAACCAGGACCTGGACGCCTTTACCTTTATTGCACGAAAAACGACGGGCAAATCGGTTGGAACGGAAAGGGTCGTATCGGTGGAAGAAGGAGCCAAACGGATTTACCGGCAGCTGACTGCACTCTCGGGCAGAACCAAAACTCCCGTTTTTGAAACCGCCAGTCCGACCTGGACAGGTTTTGGCTATATGAATTTCTCTCCTCGCAAAAAGCAGGAAATTCTGATTCCCGCCTACATTGCGATGATAGACATCGAGACCAAAGACCTCTCGCAAGGATACGTGCTGATCGCTCCGGCAACCGATAACCCGAAACTGGTCCCCAGCCAAACGGGCGCCAGGGCCAGTGGCCAGGGCAGCAAGCGGTAATCCGGGTACGGGCCGATTATAGAAAAAGAACACGGAGGTACACCGAGGGATTACATAGAAGGCAATCACAGAGGGATTAATTTGTCCGTCCATGATTACTCCTATGTTACATTTCCTCTCTGCACCTCCGTGTTTTGCCTCCGTGAAGCTCCGTGTTACCATTCCACTCATTGCCTTCTTCTATATTACTTTTCCTCTGCGCAACTCCGTGTTTTTCCTCTGCGCAACTCCGTGTTTTTCCTCCGTGCAACTCCGTGTTTTTCCTCCGTGTAGCTCCGTGTTACTTTTCCACTCAATGCCTTCTTTACGTTACTTTCCCTCTGTGTACCTCCGTGTTTTGCCTCCGTGAAGCTCCGTGTTACTTTTCCGCTCAATGCCTTCTTTACGTTACTTTCCCTCTGTGTACCTCCGTGTTTTGCCTCCGTGAAGCTCCGTGTTACTTTTCCGCTCCGGATTCTGCAACAACGGCCCGGAATTGTATAAGGCGGCTCCGGCATAAATTCCCGACCTTTGTCTGCCATCAAGCAGACACCTTATGAAAACCTCCAAAGATATTTACCTGTCCCTTGAGGATGTCAACAGTGAGCATTGTGCGCTGATTGTCGGAAAGGGGCTTAACAAGGTCGCCGGGATCACCTCTGCAAAAGTAGAGTTCAATAATCAACGGGTACTCATTTCAACGGAAACCCCGACCGAAACGCTTCCCCAAGCTGTTCAGCGAATCCGTGATCTGGGCTACAACGTACCTACTATCAAGCAATCATTCCCGGTTTTGGGCATGTCCTGTGCCGGTTGTGCCAGTACCGTCCAAGAAGCGCTGCGCATACAGGCAGGGGTTATTAAAGCTGATGTGAATTATGCCAATGCAACCCTTGAGCTGGAATATATTCCCTCCGTTACCGACCCGGAACAGCTGAAGCAAACCCTTCAATCCTATGGTTATGATCTGATGACCGAAACCGGGGAATCGGCTCAGGAATCGCTCGATGCCCTGCACCGGGCGCAGTTCCGTTCCCTCAAAAGACGGACTTTCGGGGCACTGGCATGCGCGATTCCGTTAATTATTATCGGGATGACCCCCCTGATGGACATGCCCTATGCCTCGTACATCATGTGGGCGCTGGCTACACCGGTGGTATTTTATTTCGGCAAATCTTTTTTCACCGGCGCCTGGAAACAAGCCCGGCACCGGTCCGCCAATATGGATACCCTGGTAGCGCTCAGTACCGGAACAGCGTATATTTTCAGCGTTTTCAATACGCTTTTTCCATCGTATTGGCACGAAAGGGGCTTGCATGCGCATGTTTATTTTGAAGCTGCGGCGGTTGTGATCGCCTTCATACTGGTGGGCAAGCTACTGGAAGAAAAAGCAAAGGGCAACACCTCTTCGGCCATCCGGAAACTGATGGGGCTGCAACCCAAAAGTGTGACGATCATTCAGCCCGACGGCAGCCAGGCAGAAGTGCCGGTGGTGGCTGTTAAAGAAGGAGCTATCCTGCTGGTCAAACCGGGAGAACGTATCGCGGTAGATGGAACCGTTTCCTTTGGCACTTCCTATGTCGATGAAAGCATGATCAGCGGCGAACCGGTCCCTGTAGCCAAATCCGCAGGGGCAGCCGTTTTTGCGGGAACCATCAACCAGAAAGGCAGTTTTCAATTCCGGGCAGAAAAGGTAGGCGGCAACACCGTCCTGGCACAGATCATCCGGACGGTCAGGGAGGCACAGGGCAGTAAAGCGCCCGTTCAAAAGCTGGTTGACAAAATTGCCGGTATTTTCGTTCCCATAGTCATTGGTATTGCACTCCTCAGCTTTGTGGTGTGGATACTGTTGGGGGGTGAAAATAGTTTCACCCATGCCTTGTTGGCACTGGTAACAGTACTCGTGATTGCTTGTCCGTGCGCCCTGGGCCTGGCTACCCCTACCGCCATTATGGTAGGCGTAGGCAAAGCCGCAGCGCATGGAATCCTCGTCAAAGACGCGGAAAGCCTGGAAATTGCCAAAAAAATCAATGCCATTATCCTGGACAAAACCGGCACCATTACCGAGGGGAGACCGGCCGTGGTTTCTTTGAATTGGTTTACCCCGGAAGAGGACATGCTGCGCAATATGCTGTATACGATCGAAAAATCGTCGGAGCACCCGCTTGCAGATGCCATCGTTGCGAGTCTGAAAGATTCCGCCGTCTATCTGGAAGGTGTGCAGGTCGAGAATATTCCCGGCCGCGGCATCAGGGGAACTTTGGATAACCGTACCTGGCTGGTTGGAAATCACCGTTTGCTGGAAGAAGCCGGGATCGCCATGACCGTCGACGTAACAGACTGGGTTACGGGTCAGCTGGCACTGGCACGGACCGTGATTCTATTCAGCGACGAACAGCAGGTTTATGGTGGAATTGCGATTGCCGACCAGATCAAAAGTACTTCCAAATCCGCCATCGACCAGCTGCACCGGGACGGCATTGCAGTCTATATGCTGACAGGGGATAACCCGCAGAGTGCCAAAGCAGTCGCCGAACAACTGGGGATTAACCATTACGAAGCCCAGGTACTTCCCGCGGAAAAAGCCGCTTTTACCAAAAAACTGCAGCAGGCGGGTAAGATAGTGGCAATGGTGGGCGACGGTATCAATGACAGCAATGCCCTGGCGCAGGCCGACATCAGCATTGCCATGGGAAAAGGCAGTGACATTGCCATCGATGTGGCCAAAATGACAATTATATCCAGCGATCTCAGTAAAATCCCGCTGGCGATTAAAGTATCCCGTCAAACGGTACGGACCATTCGTCAGAATCTTTTCTGGGCCTTTATTTACAATATCCTGGGCATCCCCCTGGCAGCCGGAATTCTTTATCCCATCAACGGCTTTTTACTCGATCCTATGGTTGCCGGCGCCGCAATGGCCTTGAGCAGCGTGAGTGTGGTTCTGAATAGTCTTCGCTTAAAAAACTTGAATTAATACGCGTTTATTTAGAATTATTCCTACAAACTAGGGTACAGGTGGAGTAATTTTGAACATTCAGAAGGAACCTCTGCATATATCAACTACCAGTCCGTATACAATTGGACTATTTTAAGTATCATCCATATCATTTATATTGGTAAAACGCATTTATTTCTTTTTATTATTACAAATTTTATAAGAAAACAGGAATTAATTTGTATTTAAAAGCAACCATTCTTAATTTAGCAGTTCATTATCTGTTTATACAGATAGAGGAGGGTTTACGTAGAAAGGGATTTGGTTTTACCGAATCTCTTTTTTTATGCAAACGTTTGTGAGTTATGAGTTATGAGTTATGAGTTGTGAGTTATGAGTTATGAATTATGAGTTCGTACAACTGATAGCCGATGTCCGATAGCCGACTTTTGATAGCTGATAGCTGACGTCCGATAGCTGATAGCCGACGTCCGATAGCTGATAGC
>JBEBSD010000142.1:0-5437 GCA_040394475.1 Telluribacter humicola
TTAATTAGTTAAATACATTAATCTACTCATACATGTACCATCTGGCAGTAGGTAGTTTTGGACATCTTTTTGTGATTATTGCGTTTGTAACAGCCTTAGTAGCTACTTATGCATACGCCCGGTCCGAATTTTCAGCGGCGCTTTTATCCGAACAAACCTACTGGAAACGGTTGGCCCGGGTCGGGTTTTATGTCCATTCAGTAGCCGTAATAGGAGTGGTTATCTGCCTTTACTGGATTATCCTGAACCATTATTTTGAATACCATTATGCCTGGAGCAACTCTTCCAAATCTCTTCCGAAAGGATACGTGATTTCCAGTTTCTGGCAAAACCAGGAAGGCAGCTTTCTGCTTTGGATTTTCTGGAACATGGTACTCGGGCTCATTCTGATTACCACCAACCGTTCCTGGGAAGCTCCTGTAATGGCCGTATTTGCGCTGGTGCAGGCCTTCCTGATGTCGATGATCCTTGGTGTAATCATTCCGGGCATCGACCTTAAAATCGGCTCTACCCCATTTCTTCTGCTCAAAGAGGCATTGCCCGATCTGGCCGTCTGGAAAATGGATCCCAACTTCATACCCAAGGACGGGAACGGCCTGAATCCGTTGCTGCAGAACTACTGGATGGTGATCCATCCGCCTACGCTTTTCCTGGGTTTTGCTACTACACTTATTCCGTTTTCCTATGCCATCGCCGGCCTCTGGCGGAAAAGCACACACGGATGGATCCGTCCCGCGCTGCCATGGGCATTATTTTCGGCTGCAATACTCGGACTCGGCATTTTAATGGGAGGATACTGGGCCTATGAAACCCTGAATTTCGGCGGATACTGGAACTGGGACCCGGTAGAAAACACGTCATTTGTCCCATGGGTCATCCTGGTCGCGGGGATTCATACCATGATTATTTCCGGCAAAAATGCAACCGCTCTTAAAACTTCCTTTATCCTTTGCATTGCCGCGTTCATCCTGGTGCTGTATTCCACTTTTATGACCCGGAGCGGGGTGCTGGGCAATGCCTCGGTCCACTCCTTTACCGATCTCGGTCTTTCAGGTCAGTTATTGATTTACCTGCTTACTTTCCTAGTGGTGGCCGCAGGATTCCTGGCCTATCGCTGGAAGAACCTACCTTCCGATCCTGAAGAAGTTTCTACTTATTCCCGTGAGTTTTGGATCTTTATCGGGGCTACCGTACTGTGTCTTTCTAGTTTCCAGATCCTGGCCACTACCTCTATTCCCGTTTATAATAAAATCGGAGAGTTGTTCGGGGTCATGCTCAACCTGGCGCTTCCCACCGACCAGATTGCCCATTACAACAAATTCCAACTGTGGTTCTATGTCATCGTAGTACTGCTGACCGGGGTCGGCCAGTATTTTTGGTGGAGGCGGGTCGGCAAAAATAATTTCGGAGCCCTGTATATCCCTGTCCTGCTCACCCTGGTGCTGAGTTCACTCTGTATTTACCTGGGAGAAGTCAGGGAGTTTTCCTATATCATCCTGCTGACGGCAGCCATTTTTGCCCTGATGGCCAACGGAAGCATCCTGTTGAAAATCATCCGGGGCAATTACAAAATCAGCGGTGGGGCTGTCACCCATATCGGCGTGGCCCTTATGCTCATCGGAATCCTCTTTTCCTCGGGATATACACGGGTCGTTTCGTTGAACAATTCCGGACTGATGATTAGCCGGAATGAGAGTTTCACTGCAAATGACAACAAGGAAAACCGGGAGAATGTCATGCTCTGGTTCAATAAACCGGAACGAATGGGCGACTACCTGCTTACCTGGAAAGATATACGGATCGAAGCGAGGGGTATTAAAGAATACGTTCCTGCCAGTTGGGTCGACATGATCGAAAAAGACTACCGGGCGGTGGCGGCGCGCGACATCGTGTTCAATGATAAAACCTATTATCAGAAAGGAGATACCCTTGAAATATTCCCCGACAACTATTACTATGAAGTCGAATACAGGGATCCCAACGGCAAAATATTCTCCCTCTTCCCGCGGGTTCAGATCAACCCGAGCATGGGCGGGATCGTTTCATCTCCTGGAATCCGCCGGGATCTTGGCAAAGATCTTTATACGTACATTGCCATGTCAATGGATCCGACTGCTGAACCCCAATGGAGTAAAACCGAAACCTTCACAGTGGCGCTCCGGGATACCTTCTTTATCAACGATTATGTCGCCATACTCGACAATATCGTACAGACCAGCGATGTTGACGGAGTTCCGCTCCAGGAAGGGGACGCTGCAGTAAAAGCCATGATCCGGGTATTGGATAAGGAGCAGGAAGCCACTTTAAGCCCGGCTTTTATTATCCGCAATAACACCATTGGCCGCAAGGCAGAAACCAATAAAGAACTGGGCCTGCGGGTGCAATTCAACGAAATCGATCCTAAAACAGGGCTATTTACCTTTGCGGTGAACACCACACAACGGGACTTCATCGTCATGAAGGCGATCGAAAAACCGCTGATCAACATCTTGTGGCTGGGGACCTTCGTTTTAATGGCAGGACTCATACTGGCCACTGCCCGGCGCTACCGCGACTTTGTCAGGAACCGGGACCAGGAAGAACGAAAGCGCTCCGGAAAGCGTGCGGCCCGGAAACCCGCCCTGCAGCAAGGGTAGGTCAGCCAACCTTTAACAAAACATACCGCCGGGTTTCGATCCGGCGGTATGTTTTGTTAAAGGCCACGGTGCTCCCGGCTCTCCAGGCGGAACGCTTCCTGCCGGGCCGGTTAATTCAGGACGGATATTCGTGCGGAAGCACCGGGTTCACCGCTTCATTCCAGGGGAGGCCGTGCGCATTAAGGAGGTCCATAAACGGATCCGGGTTAAGTTCTTCACAATTCCAGACGCCCGGTCGCTTCCATTCCGGGTGGGTGAGCATCAGCATCGCCCCGATCATCGCAGGCACTCCGGTTGTATAACTGACCGCCTGGGCACGGACTTCCCGGTAGCATTCAGCATGGTCACAATTGTTCCAGACGTAATAGGTTTTATCCTTGCCTGCTTCAATTCCTTTGATCTGAACTCCGATCGACGTTTGCCCGTGATAATTTTCTCCCAGTGAATCAGGCGCCGGCAGTACCGCTTTCAGGAATTCCAGCGGAACGATATCCATTCCCTGGAAGCGGATCGGCTGGATGCTGGTCATGCCGACATTTTGCAACACATCCAGATGGGTAATATATTGTTGTCCGAAAGTCATCCAGAAACGGGCCCGCTTCAGAGTGGGAAAGTTTTTCACAAGCGACTCCAGCTCTTCATGGTACAGCACATAGCTTTCCCTGGGACCAATCCCCGGATAATCGATCGGTTTATGGATCGATAGTGCGGGGATCTCCACCCATTCTCCGTTTTCCCAATACCTGCCCGGCTGCGTGATCTCCCTTATATTGATTTCAGGATTGAAATTGGTGGCAAAAGCCTTTCCATGATCGCCGGCATTACAGTCGATAATGTCCAGGTAGTGCATTTCATCGAAATGATGTTTATTGGCATAGGCTGTAAACACCTGCGTGACACCCGGGTCAAACCCGCACCCCAGTAAGGCCATCAGTCCTGCTTCTTTAAAACGTTCCTGATAGGCCCATTGCCAGCTATACTCAAACTTAGCAACGTCTTTGGGCTCGTAATTGGCCGTATCCATATAGTGGATCCCCGTTGCAAGACAAGCCTCCATCAGCGTCAGGTCCTGGTAGGGAAGCGCCACATTAATCAGCATCACCGGCTGGAACTGTTTGATAAGCTTCACTGTTTCCGCCACAATATCGGCGTCTACCTGAGCGGTCTGGATGGTCACTCCGTGCATTTCTTTAATATCCGCCGCGATCTTATCGCATTTCGACCGTGTACGGCTGGCCAGCATAATCTCTGTAAAAACGCCGGCATTCATAGCACATTTATGTGCTACTACACTTCCGACACCACCGGCCCCGATAATGAGTACTTTTGACATTTATTCTGAATAGATTAGTAACAATACTATAAAACCAACTAAAAACCGCTGCTTGTCCCGCCCTTCTTCCACTTGTCCTGCAAATATAGGATGACGGTTTGTTTTTTTGTTACTTGCTCCCCATATACCCGGACAGCACCTATGGAAGTATTGTTATTAACTGCAGGAATCATCTGCCTACTGGCGGGTTTGGCCGGGGCCGTTCTTCCTATCCCTGGTCCACCCCTCAGTTTTCTGGGGTTACTGTTGCTGCATTGGAGTCACTTTGTCGCCTTCTCTCTTCCCGTATTGTGGTCGCTCGGAATTGCCACGGCCATTATTGCGGTACTGGATTATTATATCCCTGTTTGGGGCACTAAAAAGTTCGGCGGCACCCGTTACGGAAGTATCGGGGCCATTGTCGGTATGATCGCCGGGCTCCTGCTGATTCCCGGAATCGGCATTTTCCTGGGCACCTTTCTGGGCGCTTTCGCAGGTGAACTTCTCGGCGGCACTACCTGGCAACCCGCCCTCAAAGCCGCAATAGGTTCATTTGTAGGTTTCGTAACGGGCATTGTCATGAAGGTTTTTCTATGCCTGGTGATGATTGGGTATGCAATAGCCGGTTTTTTTTGACTTCGACGCTGCCTGAGCGCTCCAAAACGACGCCTGAGCGGAGTCGAAGGCGGGAACTGTACCACGATCCCTAGGCTTCGACCGGTTCCTGAGCGGAGTCGAAGGACAGCCACCGGGGATGACGGTTCCAGAGCTTTCCGAAGGACAGCCACAGGGGATATTTCCGATGCCTGAGCTCCCCAAAACGATGCCTGAGCGCCGTCGAAGGCAGGAACTGTACCACGAACCCTAGGCTTCGACGGGCTCAGCCACCGGGGAAACCGGTTCCTGAGCGGAGTCGAAGGCTTACTGGAACAAATTCTCCCATTGAATCTTCTGTTAAAGTCCAGAGTTCATTATCTTCGGCTTCACACTATACTCAAACTAAGAAAACACAATGAGAGGCTGGATGTACATATTGGAATGCGCGGACAAATCATACTATACTGGCAGTACTAATAATCTGGAATTAAGAATACAACAGCATGAAACTGGCTTGGGCGCAAATTATACAAAGAAAAGACTGCCTGTTAATCTGGTTTATTATGAAGAATACGCACGAATTGACGATGCTTTCTACAGAGAAAAACAGATTCAGGGCTGGAGTAGACGAAAGAAAGAAGCTTTGATAGCTGGACGAGCGGATCTTCTTCCGGAATTGGCTATTTCCTACGGAAAACGGAATGTAATACTGAAGTGATGCCTGAGCGCGTCGAAGGCAGGACCTGTACCGCGAACCCTAGGCTTCGACGGGCTCAGCCACCGGGAAAGCTGGTTCCTGAGCGAAGCCGAAGGGCATCCATCGGGAAATTGCGATGCCTGAGCTCCCCAAAACGATGCCTGAGCTCCGTCGAAGGCAGGAACTGTACCACGA
>JBEBSD010000143.1:0-5296 GCA_040394475.1 Telluribacter humicola
ACAGGGTGGCTCAGTTTA
Organism: Telluribacter humicola; assembly: GCA_040394475.1. Taxonomy (GTDB): domain Bacteria; phylum Bacteroidota; class Bacteroidia; order Cytophagales; family Spirosomataceae; genus JBEBSD01. The sequence goes on from JBEBSD010000143.1 coordinate 19, forward strand.
CTCCGAAACAGGTGGCTCAGTTTCACCGGAATTTACACCTATAAAATGGAATCTGAGTGGTATAGAGCTCAAGCTTCAATTCCCACGTATGAATTAGCTGAATTACTGGGAACTAAAATGAGAGCTATGTATCAGCGTAGTAAAGGCAGGGATCTTTTTGATATGTGGTATGCGATGAAACAAACCGGTGTTGAACCATCCGAAATCGTCGAAGCTTGGAATTTTTACATGGCGAATGAGCAGCATAGTGTTTCTAAGCAGGAATTTATAGATAACATGGAAAGGAAAGCTGGTGATAAAGAATTTATTGGCGATATGGAGGGTCTTCTCAAGCCAGCGATAATATATAAAGTTGATGATGCCTACGAATTTGTCAAAGAAGAACTGCTCGAAAAAATTTAAAATGAAGGGGGGGAAAATTATTTGCCCGAAGGATGATGGATCTGGTATGTATGGGTGATAGCCCGCAGAAAATCAGACCTGCAGGCGCTTTCACTCTTTGCTAACCGTTTCATCAAGCCGGTCAACCGGAAAGGGAAAATAAAATACAGTCTGGTTTTTGATGAGTTTCCAACGATTTATTTGAATGGCATTGACGGCATGATAGCGACAGCCAGGAGCAATAAAGTAGCTGCGCCCCTGGATATCCAGGTCCTTTCCCAGCTCCGAAAAGACTATGGTCGGGAACAGGCCGATGTTATCATGAACATTACCGGAAATATCATTTCCGGGTAGGTGCCGGGAGATACGGCGAAGCAATTATCAGAACACATCGGCAAGATCATGCAGGACCGCCAGAGTCTCTCTCTCTTAATAGGTCGGATATTTCCATCAATAAGTCCAAGCAACTGGAAGCCATCGTACCGGTATCCAAAATAGCAGCTTTGAGTTCTGGGGAGTTCGTGGGCCTGGTAGCGGATGATCCGACCAACAAGATCGAGTTGAAGCCTCTTCGGAGTACTGAACGCAGAGCTTTTTGTAAATCCGGATCAGCTCACCGGAAATTTCGGTTATCCGATTATTTGTATCCCGGTATTCAGGCTCGGTTTTAAGGACGGTCTTTGAGGAGGTATCCCAATTCCGGGGCTCAACGCTGCCCACCGGAATTTCTTTTGACGGATTGCCCAGAATCGTAATACGGATGTACAACGGGGCCTTTCCATTTGCCTTTACTTTACTCTTGTGAACCCAGGCAAGGAGTTCAAGGCTTTGTTTGATCTTCATTTCTCCACATTTTAAAGGTTGTCGAAGCTTTTGGCTTGACCTCCAGGTCTCACAGCACATCAAACACGTGTTCGGTAATCAAAAATAGGGCGTGGGTCCTTTGGAAAGGCCCCGGCCGGTATCATTTGATCTACATTGCAGCGATTTGATTTAAATATTTTACGCTACCTGAAGATACTGTGATCCCTGCCGGAGATGTCCACCATTTATTGGGATGATGTCCACCATTCTTACCACCATTTAAGAAGAAGCGAAATGAATCAAAAAAGAGAAGAAATTTCTTTCCGGCTGATTTTCAGCACCATATAAACAAAAAAAGTGCTATTTCTAGCACCTCCTGTGATCCCGCTGGAATCGCAAAATATTCTTGGTAGCACCTGTAAATCAGGATTTTATATCACTTCTTTAAAATAGGTAATCGAAAAGGCAACCGAATTCTTTGACCTGCTTTGACTGGCTTTAGTCTTTCAGTATTTTCGTAATACGAAGATAATTATTTTTGTGGATTTAGACGACAACAGCATCTTATATTTCTTCATACTTGGAATTCTAACCATCTTAATCCCGTTTTAGCAGACTGGGAGTCTATCAAATAACAATCAAATAAAAAGCATCTGAATATCAGCTACTTATATAGCTATTAGAGCAATATTATCAAATACGATCAAATAAGACTTATGACTCGTTTCCCGCTATGCACCTCGCATATATTTTATGATCACTTCTTCGATGTCTTCCTTGATGAATTCCCAGTACTTCCCACGTAGACATATCGGGTCGAAATCATCGTTAGCCCGGCTGAACTCGGTAAATTTTTGAAGGATCACTTCTTTTTCGTGCCCGTATCCGTAGCGCTGTTTATGTAGGTCCAGCATGACGTCTACCGGGAAATGGTTAAACAGCTCATGAAGATCCCAGAAATCTTTCTTTCGTCCACCACGTTGGACCACATCAATTTTCATGGCTGTGATCTCTTCTATTGTTGCCAGTCGAATATTGTTGATCACCAACGGTGGTTGAATAAAAGGATCTGTATAAAAGATATCCAGCTTGATTGCGCCGTCTCTGTCGGCGCCTATCGTATAAGATTTTCCAAAAGAGGGCGCTATGTTTCCCAAATGGGCAGAAAAAGGGAATGCCTGATCAATGAACTTGTCAATAGCTTTGAAATCGATTTCTCCGTACGGTACATCACTGAAAAGGTCGATATCCACGGACATCCGGTGTCCGAGTTGGAGGCTCAGAGAAGTTCCTCCCACAAGCCGGAACCCGGACAAAACTTCAGCCTTCATTAATGTATCCAGACAGTCTTTCAGAACTGGTGAAATCGTTTGGTAATAAAGCATATCCTATTTTAGCCAGGAATCAATTGCTAAAGGTCTGCTCTCCAATGCAGATTTTACTGTCTCTGCACCATAGAAACGAGTAATCTCTTTTTGTTCCTCCTCATTACCCCGCTCAAAAACACGGAGGATGACGGCCGAGGATTGTTTTTCCCAATCGATGCTGTCTATATCCGTATCCCAGAACAGGGATTTTCTTAAGATAGAAAAATCAGGAACCTGGGTTTTATGCATTTCCCTAGCCTTTTTAATATCATACCAGGTCTGCAAAATGGCCAGCGATCCTTCTTCGATATTCAACTCCCTTTCAATTTTTAGTGCGAGCGGTATATTGAGGCCTCTTTTTCCTCGGGCGATAGCATTTAACGCCTGCGGATGTTCTCCTACCGATAAAGCAAGCGTCCGCTGCTTAAGGAACCGCTTTTTCAGCTCTCGCTCAAGTACTATTCCCGGATGAATGCCTTTGTATTTTTCGAATCGGTTGCTCATACTGCAAATATAAACAATTTTGTTTATATTGTTAAGTAATTCACTTAACTATTACTTTTTAACGGTGGAACATGGTTTAAGTACCTATAGGATCGGACTTACGATATTCTGAAAAAAAAATAGACGGGCTGGGCGTAATCGACCCCCTGGCACCATCGTTGGTGTCAGGGGCCGAGACTGACTCTAGCCTTATGTACAATCTGGCTATATGCTTTGATCTTCGACCTCTAGGATTTAACAGCAGCCCGCGTTTAAGGATTAGCTAATTTTTACATAGATTGATGGCGGAAGGTAGCATCTCATTATTTTCGTTTGACGAAAAGAAAAAGTTTGGTCTACCTTTATCCATCAAGCATAATCAAAAAGTGTAAATCAAATGATCATCATTGATGAACAAACAAATGTCGACACGCTGGGCGCGTTCTACCGAAAGTTGGGAGATGGCAGTCAGGATATCGTTTTAACAAGGAAGCGGGCAAATAATGAGTTTGGATTGGTTCCTCAGATTATCCAGTTCGTCGCGTCCTGGTTCATCCAAAACGATGGTAAGATAATAATAGACGTAGAGGTAACGGAGGATTTGACCACAATCGACACCGCTAGCAATTCATCGCTGGACTTAGCACGGAAATATTTCAGGGACTTTTACGAGCTCGACTATTTTTATCCTGTCCTTACATATTGCTGGAATCGGAACATTGAAGATAAGAAAGGAAAGAACATAAAGAAGCTCCTTCGAAAGTTCAACGAATGGATGAATGATCAAATGCAACGTCAAGATGTCGGAAAAGGACCGACATCCGTATTAATGAACGTTGATCATGTACCCAAGGCGAAAGGGCTTCTGCAGTCGTTTTACAGAGGAGATGAATTTATTGAAGACGAATTCTCTTTCGATTTTGCTATGGAAAAGCCGGTTAAACGTCTTCTTTCTCAAAATACGTCTTTAGCAAAAAACAGCATAGCTAAAAATAGACAGGAGCTTATCGAAGCCATCTACGAGCTAATGAAAAATACGCATGAATGGGGCCGAACCAGTATGACCAACGCTCCATTAAAGCAAAGTATACGGGGTCTATACCTGGATTTTCATTACTTAACGATTGCGCAGTTCCATCAAAAAAATGCTGGCTTTACGGGTCTTGTAGACTATTTTTCAACACAAAATTTTGTACCTGACGGCGAGCAGCGATTAGCTTTTATTGAAGTATCAGTTTTCGATACCGGAATAGGATTTGCGTCGCAGTACTCCGGTCTGCGTTTGGCTGAAATCCCGATTGAGCGTCAAGTCGATATTGTAAAACGTTGTCTTATGGTACACAACACCTCAGCAAGTGGAATTCATCGCGTAAGAAAAGGCCGGGGATTGGATCGCATCCTACAAATATTAAATCGGAGGGGTGTTTTTTTATTACGAACGGGGAATACTTCACTATTTCGAAATCTTCTGGCTAATCATTATTCAAGTGATAAGGTTGTAAATCCTAGCGATATCGAGTTATTTGACAGGGACTCGAATTCAAGTGATCGATTCAGCGATTTTGGGAAAGCCATTGGCTCTGTGGTAACGCTTGTATATCCTCTAAATGATTTAGTAAATGCCTGATATATACTTTTACTCCGCTAAATATGAAGCCGGCGACGAAGATGATTTGAGATCTAAGTCTGTGACGGTAATGTTTTGTGAAGATGGTGGCCTTAATATCACCAAGGTAAAAGGGGAGGTCCGTAAATACTTCAACTACAATTTTCAAACCGACGAAATCCTCATCCTTGGGCCGAATTATGCAGAAGAAGAGCTCGTTTCTATATTCATTGACCAATTTGCCGAAGCATTTGAAGGAGTACCGACCCTGCATGAACAACACCTTAAAGAATCAATCCGGGTCTATGGTTTCGATAAGGACGGTAAACTGGCTTGTCTGTCAGAAGGGCAAGAAATGGAAGAAAAACACATTAAGCTTTTGCTGAATATTGGTCTGACCAATATTTTCGTATCCCGGGGTGGGTTGATTGAATCAAGTGGCGCTGCACATCATTTTATTTTCCCGTCGGGGAAACATTGTAATAAATTTCTACGGACAGGAAATGTGTTATTGCACTCCTCGGAGATCTATTTCATTGCTTTTAATTTGCTTGAGAAATTCCTAGAGGGCGACACCCATCATATTGGCATCTCTAAAAACTCCTTTTTCTCCGCCACCTACTTTTCGTAATTTATT
>JBEBSD010000144.1:0-5266 GCA_040394475.1 Telluribacter humicola
ACCTAACACCTAACACCTAACACCTAGTCCCTAAATTCCTACACAATGAACAACTACTTCTCTTTAAACTATTGCCTGCTTGCCGGGTTGCTGGTGACGCTGTTCGGATGTTCGCCTAAACCCGCTTCACCGGAAGAAGCCCGGCAATGGCTCACGGGTACCAAAGAGTGGCAGCTCTCCGAAGTGAAGGTTAATGGAAAACCTACGTACAGAGACGGGCAAGTGATTGAACGACCCGGCGGCCCGGCACCCGGAGAAGTTACCTTTAACCGGTTTATGGAAAACGTTTCTTTTATGACCTCCGGGCAATTTATCGGAAGCTTTCCGGACGATTCCAGGATGGTAATACTCCTGTGGGAGGCAAGTGAAGAGGGGATAATGGTGCAGGATACCGTTCCCAATAGCGGGAGTTGGCAGATCCCTTATCAGACCCTGACCCAAAAATCGTTTGAAATGCTTACCGAAAGCACTGCCTACGATCCGCCCCGGGTTACCAAGGTCGCATTAACCTTTAAACATCCCTAACGGTTTCAGGAAACCTTATCGATAGAAGAAGGAGCAGAAGCGTGGTAATCCGACCGGATAATTGCCGCATACTGATCGAGCAGTTCAAGAACCTTTTCCCGTTCCCTGGAGCGGACGATACACCCTACATGGTATTCTTCTTCCAGCTTCCATACAACCTCCGGATCGCTGAAAGGCGTCATGTCCGGCCACTGCTGACGGGCCAGGGAAACAACAATTCCTGCATAATCTCTGCGGGAGGCCGGTATTTTGTAGGTCTCCCCGCGGGCTACCGCACTTTCCATCAGCGCCCATTCCCGCCACAGGTTGATTCCGGAAGACGCCTCGACCATTTCGGCCAAATGTGCCCCGCCTACCCGGCAGGAAGTTTCCAGAAAGTAGAATAAACCATCTTCCTGAGAGCGGATCACCTCGGTATGCGACACACTGTTGACCAACCCGAAGGCATTCAGGACATCTACCGAAAGTGTTTCAAGGGCATGGGCCTCGGCTGTCCCGAAAGGTACGGTTGCAGACCGGAAAATCCCTCCGTGGTGCGCCACGTCAAAAGGAGGGGCCAGGTAAATACCCGACCAGCTGAAAATAACACGGCTGTGCAGCGACAAGGCATCGACATGGTAGACATCGCCCGATTTGTACTGCTCCACCAGGTATTCATGGCGCTTTTCTCCTAACCCTTCTATGGTCGTCCAGAGTTCTTCTGCCGTATGCGACTTCGAAATTCCGGCTGCTGACGCTTCGCTGCGCGGCTTGACCATCCAGGGACCGGGATATTCTTCAACAAACTGCCGGATCGCCTCGTCGTTAAACAGTGCACTGAATCCCGGAATCCGGATAGCAGACTCGGAAGCTTTCATCCGCATGGCCAGCTTGTCCCTGAAATACCGGGCGGTAGTCTGTCCCATGCCCGGAATCCTGAATTGCTCCCTTATAAAAGCGGCTTTTTCCACATCATAATCATCCAGCGCGATCACCCGGTCAATTTTACGGGAGCGCAGCACGTAGGCCAGCCCGGCCACAATTTCAGGGAAATTAGTATTGGCGTGCCCCTGTTCTTCGAGGTAAAAAAACTCGTCGATATGCTCACGTGCCCAGGGCTTCGTCTCCAGTTTTTTAGCCGTCAGAAGCAGCACAATGTTTCCCTCCTCCTTGCAGGCCCGGATAAAATCATTCCCTTTAAAATAAGTGGTGATACACAAGAACGTTAACGACTTTGCCATGGATATTGATTCAGTTTCAGGATGGATCCGTTCGGGCATTATCGGTTTCTTCTATCCGTAAGGCGGGCAGCAACCTTCTCCCCCGATCCGGAGGTTACCCAAAACTAGAAAAAATTAAACATTTTGCAAGTAGTCCCGTCCATAATTGTTCATTATCAGCCCGGTACGTCTCCTGCCAGTTCCTGTTCCAGGTAGTTTCGCAACAGGCGGATTCCATAGGCCGTGCCGGCCCTTCCCGGGAAAAACGCTGTATCGCCGAAGGCCACACCGGCAATGTCAAGATGTGCCCACTGCGGATGCGCTTCTGTAAACGCCTCAAGAAATTTCGCCGCTACAATAGCGCCTGCCAGCGGCTTTCCATGAAAATTCTTCACATCCGCGATCTCAGAAGCGATCTCCTCGTCATAAACCTCCCATAACGGCAGCCTCCATACCCTTTCACCCGTTGCTTCCGCCGCCTTTTCCAATGCTTTTGCCAGTGCGTCACTGGGGGTAAACAGACCGGCTGCATGGTAGCCCAATGTTTGAATCACGCTCCCTGTGAGGGTAGCCAGGTCGATCAGCACATCCGGCTGATAGTTGCGGATGGCGTAGCTCAGTCCATCCGCCAGGAGGAGCCGCCCCTCGGCATCGGTATCGATTACTTCAATTGTTTTCCCGGCATACGATGCAATCACGTCCCCGGGCTTTACCGAGGCGCCATCGATCGCATTTTCGGTAACCGGCACCACCCCGATTACACGAATCGGGAGCTTCAGCCGCGCGGCCAGTTCTACCGTTCCCCACACCGCTGCCGCTCCTCCCATATCGCTCTTCATCAGGTGCATATTCGCCGCCGCTTTCACCGAGATGCCTCCCGTATCAAAGGTGACGCCCTTCCCTACCAGGGCGATCGTCTTGTTATACTGCGGCGGTTCATACCGGGCAATAACCAACACCGGCGGTTCGGCACTTCCCTGGTTGACCGCCAGCAGTGCATGAAGCCCCTCCCGCTGTAACGCCTCCTTCTCCAGCACGTTGACGTCGTATCCGAATTCGGCCCCGGACCGGACCACCCAACCGGCCAGTTCTCCCGGCTTCTTTTTATTGCCCGGCCTGTTCATCAGGTCCATGATCCGTAACTGCGTCAGTGCCGTCTGCCGGCTCCGGAACACGGCGGCTTCCCGCTCCGGGCTGCTTTCCGGCATTATCAGTACCAGTTTTCCTTCCGTACCGAACAGGGGACTTACCGGATCGGGGTCCGATTTATAAAGCTGCAGCGAATAGCCGCCCAGGAAAACTCCCGTAATGAGGGCCTCCAGGTTTTCTGCCCCGTATTTCCCCGCATCGAGGCTCACCACGGCCGGCCACCGGTCCTTGCGCCGGTGCATTAACATCCGGATCGTTTGATGCAGGCCCGCAACTCCCGGTGATTTCCCTACTCCCAACCAGAGTTCCGTTTCCGATTCCCACCAGGTCTCCCCGTTTTCGGCTTTAAAAACAGGGTGCATCCGGTCACCCGGTTCAAACAGCCGTAAAACAAGACTTTCCGGGGCGGGGGTTGCTGCAATGACTACGTCCATCAGGAAAAGGTGGTTGGTTGGTCCCAAAATTACTATTTCCTGACCGGAATACGCATTCCTCAGGTGAAATTGCCGGCAGCCCCGCCGCCGCCGTTACGACCAGTTTCACTTTCAAAGGAATTTAATTTCTAAAACCATTGACCTTAAATCGGTTAGCGTCCGTTTGAATAGAACATTTCTAAACAACCTCGGATCAGTCGCTTTTCGTGGTTGCTTATCCTCCCGGAATAGAGTAGCTTTGTTTTTATCCGATATGTTTACAATAAAATCGATTATACTATGACACAGCCTGCCAGTATCCAGGAACCTTTATTGATTGAAGACCCATTGCGTTTTGTGCTTTTCCCGATCAAACACCATGATATCTGGGAACTTTATAAGCGTCATGAAGCGTCCTTCTGGACCGCTGAAGAAATCGATCTGGGGCAGGATAAGCAGGATTGGGAAGGACTGAGTGCGAATGAACGCCATTTCATTTCCCATATTCTGGCGTTTTTTGCAGCATCCGACGGTATTGTCAATGAAAACCTGGCGGTTAACTTTTTAAGCGAGGTTCAGTATGCGGAAGCCAAGTGTTTTTATGGTTTTCAGATCGCGATGGAAAATATCCATTCGGAGACCTACTCTCTTTTGATTGATACATACATCAAGGACCCTGCGGAGAAAAACCACTTGCTCAGGGCGATTGAAACGATCCCCTGCATCCAGAAAAAAGCGGATTGGGCGCTTAAATGGATTGACAGTCCTCATTTCGGAGAGCGGCTGATCGCGTTTGCAGCCGTGGAAGGGATTTTCTTCTCAGGCTCTTTCTGCTCTATTTTCTGGCTAAAAAAACGGGGGCTGATGCCTGGGCTTTCATTCTCCAACGAGCTGATTTCCCGTGACGAGGGCCTGCATTGTGAATTTGCCTGCCTGCTCTATATGCAGCATATTGTCAACAAACTCCCGGAAGAGCGCGTCCTGGAAATCATCATGAATGCCGTCGAAATCGAGAAGGAGTTCATCTCCGAAGCCCTGCCGGTGTCGCTTATCGGTATGAATGCTGACCTGATGAAGCAATACATCGAATACGTTGCCGATTTCTGGCTCGACCGCCTGGGATGCCGGAAACCATACGGTTCTTCCAATCCCTTCGACTTTATGGAACTGATCTCGCTGCCCGGAAAAACAAACTTCTTCGAAAAACGGGTAGGAGATTACCAGAAAGCTGGTGTTATGAGCAATATAAAAGAAAAAGAATCGACCAAAATAGCATTTGACGAAGATTTCTGATTCGTGCTGCAAGAAGGTGGCCACCCGCGGAACACCTTCTTGCAGCACTTACCCGGTTATTTCCGCCAGTACCCCCATGACCAGGTCCTGTTCATATCCTTTGGAGGCGGCATAACGCAGCAGCTTCTGCCGTCTTTTCAGGGGATTTGCTTCCGATCGCACTACCATATCCCATTTTTTCTGTAGTAATTGCCGCAGCCGTTCCCGGTATTCCCCTTCCGTAATTTCCGCCATGCCTTGTGCAACATTGTAACTGCTTAACCCCCTCCGGGCTAACTCCTGCTTGATTTTCAGGCGGCCCCAGCTCTTCATACGAAACTTCCCCCCTGAATAGGCTTTTGCAAAACGCTCCTCACTCAGGTAGTTCTGCACCACCAGTTCGGCGATGATTGCCTCGGCCGCGTCACCCCACGTCCCCCATTTTTTCAATCGCGCCCTTACTTCTGCCTGGGTTCGTTCCTGATAGGCGCAATAGGCAGCTGCTTTCTGAAAAACAAGACGATCCATCTCTCTTTATTTTCTATGCAAAAAGTTTTTAAGTAATTTGCGGACTGCAAATATAAGCCAGGACGCTATTCGCCCGACATTGGGGTGTTAGGTTTGAGGTGTTAGGTTTGAGGTGTTAGGTGTTAGGTGGTTGGGTGGTTGGGTGGTTGGGTGAGCGGAGTCGAACCCAGGAGTCGAACC
>JBEBSD010000145.1:0-4880 GCA_040394475.1 Telluribacter humicola
CCGACCCTCTGCTTGTAAGGCAGATGCTCTGAACCAACTGAGCTAAACTCCCGTTCCCGTTTGGGTCTGCAAATATGAAAGGATGAATTTGAATATGCAACAGTTCGGCTAAAAAAAGTTGGAAAATAGTTGAAATTTTGCCGGGCTATTCGAAATTCAGGTAGATGGAAATAGTGTTCGTAGTAAGACGCCGGATTCCGGGGGTCGTCTGAGGTCCGAATGTTTCGATCATGTTAACCAGCCCGTGAGAAAACCGAAGCTCAGGAGTGAACTTGAAAAATTCGAAAAACTGTTCGAAGCCGACTCCGTAGTCAAGGGTCAGATCGGCCTTTTTCGTATTGAGCTGCTCTTCTCCAAACCGCACTTTATTTTTAACGTTGGTTTCGATCGCGATGGTAGTGCCTGCCAGCAGGTACATGCGGGAATTATTCCGTCTGACCGATTTGTATTTCAGGAGCAGCGGGATCTCTATCCAGGTCGATTCACGAATCTTCCTTTTTTCGGAAGCAGGGCCGTTATAAACAAGTTCCCGGCCGTAAAGAGACACGGAGGGAGTCGTCCGGATATCGAAATGTCTGGACAGCGCATGGTTAATGGTAAAGCCCATGCGGAACGCTGTTTTGGCAGGCGAGGACAGGGCCAGGGTGGAATCGTTGGTATAACCTGCGTCGAAGCGCGGACTATACCGGGCTACCGGCAGCGCAAACAGAAAACCGAAATGGAGCGGCTTGTCGTCATAGAATTCAAGGTGCCGGCGCACATAGCCTTTTCCCTGACCCAAAACCGGAAAGCTGGCAAAAAAAGAGAAGAGGAGTAGAAGGCCACTTACTTTTGACCGATATAAACCGAACAGATACCGAAGGTCAGAGGAATGCATTTTGCGTTTTTAAAGCCTGCTTTTTCAAAAATATCCAGAAAATTGCGGCCATCCGGAAATGCCTGAACCGATTCGGGCAAGTAGGAATAAGCGGCATTGTCTTTTGATACAAATTTGCCAATAGCAGGTAAAATGTATTGAAAGTAAAAGTTGTACAATTGTTTGAACGGGAATAATTTAGGTTTGGAAAATTCTACAATCACACAGGTACCGCCGACAGCCAGCACCCGGAACATGTCAGTCAGCCCGGCCGGCAGGTTTTCGAAATTGCGTACTCCAAACGAAACGATAACGGCATCAAAATAATTGTCCTGAAACGGAAGACTTTCCGAATCGGCTTTCCGGAAAGAGATGATCGCCTCTTTCCCGGCCTTTTTTATTTTTTCACGGGCAATCCGCAGCATCCCTTCCGAGATATCGACCCCGATCACACTGTCGGGATGCAGGCGAAGCGCCTCCAGCGCAAAATCACCGGTTCCGGTAGCGATATCCAGAATCGTCCGGGGCTGCTGTTTCTTTAATAAGCCGATAGCCCGCTTCCGCCAGTAGCGGTCGACTCCGGCGCTGAGCACATGATTGAGCAGATCGTACTTCGGCGAAATGTTATCAAACATTTCTGCTACCTGCTCCCGCTTGGTAGTATCCTTTTCTTTGTACGGTACAACACTCATGTTCTCTTCAGTTTAGTAAATGACAAAAGTAACAGGTAATGGACGGCTTTGGAAGCTTTAAATTATCTTTTATTTGCCCGGAAGATGTGAAAAAAATGTATCTTCACTTTCGCACACTATACACACAACGAACATGATACTCAAAAAACTACTGTTTTTGACGCTGTGCCTGGGGCTGGCATCGGAAGGTACGGCACAGCTGAATAAAGTCCGCTGGGAAAAGAGAATGTTGAGAAGGGGACAAATGAGCCCTTCGGCCTTTGGGGTAACGGTTCGTACGGGCCCTACTTTTTTCTGGGGGGAGTTAAAGGACCGGAACATCCGCAGCGCGACCGGGATAGGATTGACGGCCACTTATTTCAGGACCTCTTCTTTGTCGTTAGGGGTGGATGTGCACTACGGAACGCTAGGCGGGGAAAAGAAAGCTTTTTTCAATTCCGGGTTTCGCACCCATTATTATGCTGTAGAGGCCGTCCAGCGCTGGGATATAGGAGCATTCCTGAGCCGGGAAGAAGATAATCCGTACCATTTGCACCTGATTGCAGGGATAGGGCTGGCGTTTTTCAGGGCAAACGCCTATGATCTTGACACGGGCGAAAGGATCCGCTTCAGTAATCATCCCGCCAACAGTGCACGAACCCCGCTGTTTCGCCGTTGGGGACCGCCGCAGGGGCCTCCCGGTATCCGGCAAACCCGCGAGCGTCTCATTCCGGTTGGGATGGTTTTTGACTATGATCTGACGCCTTGCTGGAAAGCAGGGGTTGATCTGAGATGGTATTTTGCGCGGACGGACAAGCTGGACGCCACTTCCGGTTACCGGTTACTCAATCCGGAAGAGGCGGATAGTTACAGTGATACCCCCAATGATTGTTTCAGCCAGCTGACGGTGTCGGTTGGGTACCGTTTTTTACGAAGAAGAGGGAGAAAGTAATAGCTGCTCTTACTCTTTGAATATAAACAGTTCGGGTTCACCGCCCTTGCGGACAAAGCCACGGTACATGCCGCTGGTGTTGAAGGGCATGGCAATGTTCCCTTCCCGGTCCAGCGCAATGACACCGCCTTCCCCTCCTTTGAGCACCAGTTTTTTCATGATCACCTCATCAGCGGCCGCCTTCAGCGACAGGTTTTTATAGTTCATCAAGGCTGCAATGTCGTAGGCAACCACCGACCGGATGAAATATTCGCCATGGCCGGTAGCCGAAACGGCACAGGTGTGATTATCGGCATAGGTGCCGGCGCCTATAAGAGGAGAATCACCGATGCGGCCGTAGCGTTTGTTGGTCATGCCTCCGGTAGAGGTACCGGCCGCGAGGTTTCCATACTGATCAAGAGCGACGCAGCCGACGGTGCCGAATTTTGTTCCTTCACCGGCGGCAGGCGGATCGTAACGGTGTCCCGATTTGGGCAGCGTTTTCAGGGGCGGCTGGTTTTTTTGCGGATGATCCGATTCCTCTTTTTCATGCTCCTGCGCTTTCCGGAGGGAGTTGAACCTTGTTTCGGTATAAAAATAAGAAGGATCCACTATTTCGAGCCCCTGTTCCGCTGCGAATTTTTCGGCTCCTTTCCCGGTCATCAGCACGTGGGCGGAGTTTTCCATAACAGCCCTGGCAGCTTTGATGGGGTTTTTGACGACGGTCACTCCGGCAACGGCCCCGGCGCTGCCCGATTGCCCGTCCATAATGGAAGCATCCAGCTCATTTTTACCCTCATTGGTGAAAACAGCGCCCTTTCCTGCATTAAACAGCGGAGAATCTTCCAGTACCAGAATAGCTGCCGTAACGGCATCCAGGCTCGTGCCGCCCGCCTCGAGGATGGCGTAGCCCTGCTGAAGGGACCGCCGGAGTGCCTCCCGGTACGCTTTTTCCTGTTCCGCGGTCATGTGTTCACGGGTAATCGTACCCGCGCCGCCGTGAATAACCAACGTAATGCGATCTTTGAAATCCTGTGCGGTCAGGGAGAGTGCGGCCAGGAGACACAGCCAGGTGAGAGAAACTGTCTTCATTGGTCAGGACGCAGGTTAACGGAACCGGAAAACAGGCGGGCAACCGATGCTGCCCGCCTGTTTGGTTTAATAAGCTTCTACGAGTCCGTGTTGGTTGAGATACTCGGCAATTTGAACGGTATTGGTGGCCGCACCTTTACGCAGGTTGTCCGCCACAATCCAAAGGTTCAACGTATTGGGCTGTGATTCGTCGCGCCGTATCCGTCCTACAAAGGTTTCATCTTTGCCGTGGGCGGTCACCGGCATGGGATAGACCGCATTTTGGGGGTCATCCTGCACGACCACGCCCGCTGTCCGGCGAAGGAGCTCCCGTACTTCGTCTACATCAAAAGGCTGCTCAAATTCGATGTTGACGGCTTCGGAATGCCCGCCTATGGTGGGAATCCGTACGGTGGTAGCGGTGACGGCAATAGCATTGTCGCCCATGATCTTCTTGGTTTCATTAACCATCTTCATTTCTTCCTTGGTATAGCCGTTTTCAAGAAAGACATCAATATGGGGCAACACGTTAAGATCAATGGTATGCGGGTATACTTTCGGAATGCTGTGGTCGCCTCTTCGTTCAGCGAAAAGCTGGTCCACCGCGGCTTTACCGGTTCCGGTAACCGATTGATAGGTTGAAACCACCACCCGTTTGATTTTATAACGCTGATGCAAAGGGTTCAGAACCACCACCATCTGAATGGTAGAGCAGTTGGGATTGGCGATGATTTTATCCGCTGCAGTGAGCGTAGCGGCGTTGATTTCAGGAACTACGAGCTTTTTAGAGGGGTCCATCCGCCAGGCCGACGAATTGTCGATGACGGTGATTCCCGCTTCGGCAAACCGGGGGGCCAGTTCAAGGGACGTGCCGCCTCCGGCCGAGAAAATAGCAATGGCAGGTTTGGCCTTGATCGCATCCTCAAACCCCACGACCTTGTACTGTTTACCCTTGAACGTAACTTCCTTGCCAACGGATCGCTGGGAGGCTACCGGGAGTAATTCCGTAACGGGAAAATTCCGTTCTTCAAGCACTTTGAGGATTTCGCTGCCTACCAAACCGGTAGCGCCTACTACTGCAATTTTCATTTTACATCTAAAAATTTAACTGTGAATCGAATGTTTTGATTGAACCCTTTAGAAAATTGGTACAAAAGTAAGGATTAATCCGATTGGTTGGGCGTTTTGGTAGTGGCTATCGGTTTTCAGCTATCGGCTGTCAGCTATCGGAGGTCGGCTATTGGGCTATCAGCTGTCGGCTTTCAGCTATCGGCACCACCACCATGGTCTGTGTCCCACAGACCATCCCATTACCAGCCTGTAAGCAGTTTGTGCAGACACCGCCCGCAGT
>JBEBSD010000146.1:0-3387 GCA_040394475.1 Telluribacter humicola
TGCCCGGCGCGAAATATACCTGCCCCATGCACCCGGAAGTGGTGCAGGACGGGCCTGGCGCCTGCCCCATTTGCGGTATGGCGCTGGAGCCGATGATTGTCACGCGCGAAAAGCCGGAAAATGCTGAACTGAAAGACATGACGCGCCGCTTCTGGATCGGGCTCGTCTTTGCGCTGCCGCTCTTCGTGATTGAAATGGGGAGCCATTTGCTCGGCTTCCACATTCCGCTTGAAGCGCGCGCCATGGGCTTCCTCCAGCTCGCCCTTGCCTCGCCCGTGGTGCTCTGGGCGGGGCTGCCTTTCTTCGAGCGTGGCTGGGCCTCGCTTCAGACGCGCAATCTCAACATGTTCACGCTGATCGCGATTGGCACGGGTGCAGCCTATCTCTATTCGCTCGTTGCCGTCTTCGCGCCCGGCATTTTTCCGGATGCCTTTCGCACGGGACATGGTGCCGTGCCGCTCTATTTCGAAGCCTCTGCCGTCATCATCGTGCTGGTGCTTCTCGGGCAGGTGCTGGAACTGCGCGCACGGGACCGCACCGGCGATGCGTTGCGTGCGCTACTTGATCTCGCGCCCCGCACCGCCCGACGCGTGACGGATAAAGGCGATGAAGAAGTGCCGCTTGAGGAAGTGCAGAAAGGTGATCTCTTGCGCGTCCGTCCCGGTGAGCGCGTGCCGGTTGATGGCCGCGTGGAGGAAGGCCGCAGCGCGATTGATGAATCGATGGTAACAGGCGAAAGCCTGCCGGTGGAAAAGGCGCCGGGTGCCACTGTCATAGGCGGCACGCTGAACGGGCAAGGCTCCTTCATCATGCGCGCTGAAGGCGTGGGCGAGGAAACAATGCTCGCGCGCATTGTTGCACTGGTGGCAGAGGCGGGTCGCTCCCGCGCGCCTATCCAGTCACTGGCGGACAAGGTCGCTAGCTATTTCATCCCCGCCGTGCTTGCTGTCGCAGTAATTGCTTTTGTCGCCTGGGCGCTTGTCGGGCCAGAGCCTGCCCTTGCCCACGCGCTTGTGGCGGCTGTGTCGGTGCTCATCATTGCTTGCCCCTGTGCGCTTGGTCTTGCGACGCCCATGTCCATCATGGTGGCGACGGGGCGCGGTGCCTCGCTCGGCGTCCTCATCCGCAATGCGGAAGCGCTGGAACGCTTCGAGAAAGTAGATACGCTCGTCATCGACAAGACAGGCACGCTGACAGAAGGCCGCCCCGTCCTTCGGCTGGTTGAACCTCACGGTGAGATCACGCGCGAGGAGTTGCTGCAGCTTTCGGCAAGCCTCGAAAATGGCAGCGAGCATCACCTCGCCGCCGCCATCGTCACCGCCGCGAAGGCGGATGGGCTTGAGCTTCTTCCGGTGGAAGATTTCGACGCACCCGCCGGTAAAGGCGTGACGGGCACGGTTGCAAGCCGACACGTCGCGCTCGGCAACATCATGCTCATGGGCGAGCTTGGCGTTGATGCGACCCCGCTTGCGGCGCGCGCAGAAGAACTGCGCGGCCAAGGTGCAACAGTGGTGTTCGCCGCTGTGGATGGCAAACTCGCAGGCTTCATCGCCGTTGCCGATCCGATCAAGGAAACAAGTGCAGAGGCAATCCGCCTGTTGCATGAAGAAGGATTGCGCATCGTCATGCTGACGGGCGACAGTCGCCGCACGGCGGAAGCCGTTGCAAGAGAACTCGGCATTGACGAGGTGGAGGCAGAAGTTCTGCCGGAGAAGAAAAGCGAAATCGTGAAGCGGCTTCAGGCCGGCGGCCACATCGTTGCCATGGCGGGTGACGGGGTGAATGACGCGCCCGCGCTCGCCGCAGCCGATGTCGGCATCGCCATGGGCACAGGCACGGATGTAGCGATGGAAAGCGCGGGCCTGACGCTCGTGAAAGGCGACCTCATCGGCATCGTCCGCGCCCGCGCACTCTCCCGCGCGGCGATGCGCAACATCCGCCAGAACCTCTTTTTTGCCTTCGTCTATAACGCCGCCGGTGTGCCGCTCGCAGCGGGTATCCTCTACCCGGTCTTCGGCCTCCTCCTCAGCCCCATCTTCGCCGCCGCCGCCATGTCGCTGTCGTCAGTGTCCGTAATTGCGAATTCGCTCCGGCTGAAGACGATGCGGCTCGACAGGTAAAAGCTTCATTTGACCTCCATAATGCGGCTCATTACGCTGCCGGTAGGGGTGAAGTGTTGACCAGCGATAAGGCCGGGGAGAAGCCGGGCAAGCGTGGTGACACGCGGCGCAGGCTGATGCAGGCAGCTGAGCGGCTTTTCGGGGAGCGCGGGCTTCATGCGGTCACGTTGAAGGAGATCAACGCAGCCGCAGGGCAGCGCAATGAATCCGCGCTTCACTATCACTTCGGCTCAAAAACGCGGCTTGTGCAGGCAATCTTTGTTGATCGTGCTGCCGCTATCGACCGTGTGCGCGCGGAGCGGATCGAGGCCCTGATCGGCACTGGCCAGGAACAGGATCTGAACGCAATTTTGCGCGCGACCTTCGAGCCGCTGACCGAACTGCTCGACACGGAAGAAGGCATCCGCTTCGTGCGCTTTGCGGCGCAGGTGCTGAGCGACCCTGATTTCGACCTGCCGACCATTGCCCTTCGCAGCGGATTTGAAGGCATCAACCGTGCCAATGGTCTCATCGTCGCGGCGCTGGGTGACCTGCCGCCCGAAATCGCGATCCAGCGCCAGCGCCTGATGATCGAGATGGCGTTGACCTCGCTCGCGCTCTGGACGCGGCGGAGCGATGCGGCAGATAACCACGCCGCGCGCGCCTTCTTCATCTCATCGCTTTTCGATGCGATGGCAGGTGCCTTGCGTGCGCCGGTATCAGGGGAAACCCTCGCCGCGCTGAAAATCGCGACGAAGTAAGCCTCACTCTTTCAGGAAATCATCCACCAGCCCGAGAAATTCCTCGAGCTTGTCGTGCTGCACCCAGTGGCCCGCGCCTTCGACATTCACGACCTTCGCATTCCTGAAATGTCTGGCACGGCCATCCTGCACCGGATCGCTTGCCCAGCTTTCCGTACCGCGAATGAGAAGCGTGGGGCAGGTGATATTTGACCAGAGCCTTGTGGTCACTTCTTCATCGAAGCCCGTGGGCGGGAAGGCGCGCACATAATTGTCAAACTTCCAGCTATAGGTGCCGTCCTCATTCTGGTTCACACCATGCACGGTGAGGTGGCGCGCGCGCTCGGGCGAGAGATGCGGGTTCTCTTCCTGCATCCGCTTATAGGCATCTTCGATGCTGTCGTAACGGCGCGGCAGGCGGGAAGAGAGCTTATGCACTTCCTCGATCCAGTTGCGGATGCGCTGCTCGTCGCTCACCTTCTTGCGCTCGGCAAGCATCTTGGGCGAGGGGCCAAGCCCTTCGATCACCACGAGCTTCTTCACCGCAT
>JBEBSD010000147.1:0-3258 GCA_040394475.1 Telluribacter humicola
TCACGCTACCGGCCCGACCACGGCCACCCCAGCCTAGTAGTGGGCTGTGGGGACACAGCCCACGGTGGTGGGGACACAGTCCACGGTGATGGGGACACAGCCCACCATACATACTTTTACTTCAAAAAAAGTACCCCTTGCTCAGGTTACTTTTGTGTTCAATTTGTAACCGCAGGAATTACGGACAATCAACTCCGTTTTCAACACAATGCTCACAAAGGGCCTTGTGGGGTCGGCGATACGCTGATGCAGCAATTCAATGGTGATCCTGCCGATTTCAAAACCCGACTGCCGAACTGCCGTGAGCGGCGGGTTGAGCGACATAGCCCAATACATATCATCAAAACCGACGATCGCAACTTCTTCGGGAATTTTCAGGCCTCTGCTGTGAATGGTCTCCAGAGCACCCAGGGTCAGCAGGTTGTTAGACGTAAAAATCGCGCTGGGCGGGTTAGGGATGTCCAGTAGCTGCGCTGTCAGTTCCACGCCGCTTTTATAGTCTGAGTTTCTGCCAATGACGATGTCCCGGTCAATAGCAATCCCGTATTTACTAAGCGCCGCCTCGTATCCCGATATTCTTTCGATGGTCGTCGGGATCAGTACATTACCCGATATATGGGCAATCCGTTTATGTCCTACTTTGATCAGATGTTCCACGGCATTGAACGCGCCCTGAAAGTTATCTACTTTGACCACATCCATGTCCACATTGGCAAGTCCCCTGTCGATGCATACCACAGCATAACCTTCCTCGACCAATTCCTTCACATATTCGTTCATCCCCGGAAACGGCGCGACGATGAAGGCATCTACCGACTCCGATTTCAATATATCTATGTAAAATTTCTGTCGTTCTTCATTCTGAGAGAAGTTGCCTATTACAATTGCAAAGTTCTTTGCATAGGCATACTGCTCGATACCACGGATAATATCCACGTAGAACGGATTCTGAATATCCGGAATCAGCAGCCCGATCAGTTTACTCGCTCCCCTGGTTGTCCGCAGACGCTGTGCAACCCTGTTGGGACGATATCCCAGCTGCTTAATCACTTTTTGAACCCGCAGTTCCGTCTCCCCTTTCACCCCCGTCTTGGAATTGATCACCCTGGAGACCGTTGCGGTCGAAACGCCGGCTTTATCTGCGACTTCTTTCAGACTGACACCCTTCGGACTTGCCATACATGATCAGATTCTTTGTAAACGATTGCAACAATATTAAAGGTTAAATTTTAAATAAAAAAATATCCTGCCGGATTTTTCCAAAAAGTTTCTCCACCGGCACTCATTCCTGCAGAAGGCTATTTCTAAGCTGTAACACAGTCAATTATCATTAAAAATACCCTGAACCGCTACTTACCGGCAGTTGAAAATACGAATTCCCGCCCTGTCCGCCATTAATTTCCCGGAAAGCAATGCGGTGGTTTTTGATAAAATAGCAGCAAATATTTTGATATAACTGTAATCGTTTACATTTTTACAATCAGAACAGGGAGCCAGAACTTGTATTCGTCTCTGCAACATCCCTGATCGTACCTGAACCTTAACCAGCATTTTATCCTTATGAACTCGCCTTTGCATGTATTGGATTATTGCATCATTCTCGTTTTCCTGATCGGCAGCCTTGGCTTCGGCCTTTACTTCGCGAAAGCTAAAAAGACTACCCAGAACTATTTTCTGGCAAAAGGAAAAATTCCGTCATGGGCACTGGGAATTTCCCTGCTTGCGACATTGATCAGCAGCGTTACCTTTCTGGCGTACCCGGGAACGGGTTATTCTTCCAACTGGATACTGCTGGTTCAGGGCTTAATGGTACCCATCGTACTCCTGGTTGTCATATGGTTCATTGTACCGATTTTCAGAAAAGTCATTAACCTGAGCACCTATGAATATTTCGAACGGCGGTTTGGTGCTTTTGCACGTTATTACAGCTCGATCGCGTTTGTACTGCGGCAATTTTCAGGGATGGGAACGGTGTTTTTTCTACTGGCTATTTCGCTTCAGAAAATGACAAACATCGACACGGTTTCCATTATCGTCGTGGTCGGCTCTATCATCATCATCATCAACCTGCTGGGTGGAATTGAAGCGGTGATCTGGCTGGATGTTTTCCAGGGATTCATGCTGTTTGCCAGTGGAATAATCTGTATCGGCGTGCTCATGTATGCCGTAGAAGGGGGCCCTGCCGAAATCTGGAAAGTTGCTTCGGAAAACGGCCGCACGGGTTTCGGCCCCTATGA
Source organism: Telluribacter humicola (assembly GCA_040394475.1). Classification (GTDB taxonomy): domain Bacteria; phylum Bacteroidota; class Bacteroidia; order Cytophagales; family Spirosomataceae; genus JBEBSD01. The sequence continues at coordinate 2,238 of JBEBSD010000147.1, forward strand.
GTGGAATCTTACCAAACTGACGTTTGTCGTCATGGCAATCAACGGCGTCTTTTATGCTATCCAGAAGTACGCAACCGATCAGACGGTTGTGCAACGCTACCTGACCGCCAAAACCGACAAGTCGGCAATCAAGGCTTCCTTACTGGGAATTTTACTGACGGTTCCCGTTTGGACACTTTTTATGCTGATCGGCACCGCGCTGTTCGTATTTTATCAACAAAATCCCCTCCCGTCGGATTTACGTGCTGACGCCGTGTTCCCCTATTTTATTATGACCCAGCTACCGACCGGCGTTGTCGGTTTGATTCTCTCTGCCATGATCTCGGCTGCCATCTGCAGTCTGAGCGCGGATCTCAATTCTCTTGCAGCGGTCGGGGTGGAAGATTATTACAAAAAGCTTTATCCTGGCAGAACGGACAAACAAAATTTATTTGCGTCCAAAACCATCGTCGTTTTATCAGGTTTGATTTCCATGGCAATAGCCATCATTTACTTAAGCGCCGGTGATGAAGGCGTACTGGGTATTGTGTTTACCTTATATGCCATTTTCTCGGGAGGAATTGTCGGTATTTTTCTCCTGGGACTGTTTAGCCACCGCGCCAATAACCAGGGAATTACGATTGCGATTATCACTTGCGTTGTCTTCACAACGTATGCTTTCCTGACCTCTACCCCCATCGGCATCGACGATAACAAACGGTTGCTGCTTGACTTCGGGGCCTTCAATTTTACGCATCACAAGTTGATGCTCGGCGTGTATAGTCACCTGATCGTGATCGGGGTCGGATATGTAGCAAGCTTGTTTTTTCCTAAACCTGTTATCGATGAAAGGCTTTTGTATAGTGGCTGGCGTAATGTGGGGAAGTAGGTGTTAGGTTTGAGGTTTGAGGTGTTAGGTGTTAGGTGTTAGCTATCGGCCAATACGATGGGTGGTTGGGTGAGCTGAGTCGAACCCAGGAGTCGAAACCAGGAAGCTGAGCCCACAGCTTTCAGCTTTCAGCTATCGGCTATCAGCTGTCGG
>JBEBSD010000148.1:0-3214 GCA_040394475.1 Telluribacter humicola
ATTTATTCATCGACGGCGGGCGGCGCACCGCTTTTTGTGCAATCCATTTTCTGATTGCTCATGGCCATTTCTTCTGTCTAAAAATCTCTTTTTCGTTTCATCCCGCCTGCTATCCAAAAACCAACCGCCCAACACCTAATCCCTAACACCTATAACCTAAAACCTAATCCCTCATTTCACTGAAACTACCAGCCGCACACCCGGCACCATTCCACCCGGTACAGTTCCGGATGCCATAGCATTCAGGCTGGAGTGTCTCAACGAAGGTTCTATCCGAAGCGATAAGTCGTCGGACAAATCAAACGTTTTAAGATGTGCCGCCACGTTCGTTTCAATGGCGGCCAGCGCATAGACGGCCACGGCCGCAAAGAAAGACCAGTCCCGCATCCGTCTGTAATAATCCTTTGCACGCTTTACCTGGTCAAAATTGAGCGACCGCGTACGCTTATCCCAAACCAGTTCCGCACTTACTTCCTTTACATTCGGATTTCGCTGCCCGTATAAATCGCCATCGTTTTCCCGATCCAGGTAATAGAAGCTTTTATAAGCTTTGGTAAGGCCATTATACCCCCTTACATTTTGTACAATAAAATAAGTACTGACCCCATAACCGGTAATGACCAGCGGCATTTTCCAGTAATCCCTGTTATAAAACTGTCCGCCCGCCAGACCGGGAGTCAGCAGCGAATACATCAGGGCTTTTTTAGGTACCGGGTAAAACTTAGGTTTGTCTTTCCGGTATAACACGTTGACAGAATCCAGCAGCATTTCGACAGTCTCTTCCGGCCGGACCTTGTCACCATCCCGTAAAATGACCGTTTCAGAAGTATCCGGGCGAGGGTTTACGTCCTGTGCGGCAACGGCTGCAGTCAGTAACAAAAAAAAGAAAAAACATACACAGCCTTTCAACACTAGCGCTCTATTTTCAGATTGTCCAATATGCGGTCGAGTTCCTCTTTCGACGCAAACGGTATCCGTATTTCTCCCTTCCGGTTTTCGTCGCTTTTAACAGATACCTTGGATCCGACCAGAGACGATAACCGGAACTGAAGGGTTTTTATTTCCTGGCGTACGCTGTTCTTTACAGGATGCTTTTCTTTTCCTGACGGAAGTAACGAAAGTTTACGTACTTCTTCTTCTACCTTCCGGACCGACCATCCCTCTTCTATGATTTTATCAAACAGCCGGAGCTGTACTTCCGGGCTTTCAATGGTAATGAGCGCCCTTGCATGGCCCATGCTCACCTGGTTGTCACGGACCGACGCCTGGATGCTCGGAGGGAGCCGGAGCAGGCGCATGTAGTTATTGACAGTTGTCCGGTTTTTCCCTACCCTGTCTCCCAACTCTTCCTGTTTTAAGTTGCATTCATGCATCAGTCTCTGATAGCTTAACGCAATCTCAATCGCATTCAGGTTTTCCCGTTGAATATTTTCAATCAATGCCATTTCCAGCATCTGCTGATCATTGGCAGTCCGTATATAGGCCGGTATCCGGGGGAGTCCGATTAATTTTGAAGCTTGCAACCGCCGTTCACCAGCGATAAGCTGATAACTGCCGTTATCCATTTTACGCACCGTAATCGGCTGGATAATCCCTTGTGTCCGGATAGAATCCGCCAGTTCCTGCAAGGCCTCCCGGTCGAAGTGGGTGCGCGGCTGATAGGGATTGACCTCGATCAGATTGATGTCTACATCGGTCATTCCGCTCAGCGAGGGCACCTGGGCTTGCTGCCGTACCGGCGGATCTGCTCCCAGCCGGTCATTATCCTTCAACAAGGCCCCCAGGCCACGGCCCAGGCCGGTCATTTTATTCCTCTTTGGCAAATTATCCATACACTTAACCGGTTTACGCTCTCTGGAGATTGTTTCTTTCCACAATCTCCCTTGCCAGGCTCAGGTAACTTACCGCGCCTTTACTGTCTGCATCCTGCGCCAGTACGGGAACCCCGAAGCTGGGCGACTCGCTCAGCCTGACATTTCGGGGGATGATGGTATTGAATACTAAATCCTGGAAATGGCTGGTCACTTCGGTCACGACCTGATTGGACAAACGCAATCTCAGGTCATACATGGTCAGTAAGATTCCCTCAATAGCCAGGCTGGTATTCAGCCGTGATTGAATAATTGTGATCGTATTCAATAGCTTGCCCAGTCCCTCCAAAGCGAAATACTCGCATTGTACGGGGATAATAACCGAATCAGATGCCGTCAGACTGTTGATCGTAATCAATCCCAGAGAAGGTGAACAGTCGATGATAATATAATCATAATAGGCTTTCACTTCTGCCAGCGCTTCCTTCATCCGGTACTCCCGGTTGGGCAGGTTGATCATTTCGATTTCAGCTCCCACGAGGTTGATATGGGAAGGCAACAGGTCAAGATTCAAAAACTCCGTTTGCATAGCAATTTCCCCCACCCGTATATCATCCACCATGCATTCGTAAATACTGTTCTCAATTTCCTTCGGATTAAACCCCAGTCCGGAAGTTGAGTTGGCCTGCGGATCAGCATCGACAATCAGTGTTTTATATTCCAGGGCCGCAAGGCTGGCTGCCAGGTTGATAGCCGTTGTTGTTTTGCCAACACCGCCCTTTTGATTTGCTATTGCTATTACTTTACCCATTTCGCTTTTTAAATTAGGAGATCAAATTTCCAATATTCAATTCAATTCCCCAAAGATGTTCCACGAAAAGTTTCACGTTAGGGGGTTAATCAGGAAAAATACGAAAGTAATCAGCTGACTATGAGTGTCGGAATAATGTAAATTTAAGCGTCTATTCACCAGTGCTCTCCTCCTTAACCAGCCACTACCCCTGCCGTAGCTTGGGGAATGGGCAACGGGGTATGGGGAACGGGCGGAGCGAGATACTATGATTTAGGCGTCTATTCACCAGTGCTCTCCTCCTTAACCAGCCACTACCCCTGCCGTAGCTTGGGGAATGGGCAACGGGGTATGGGGAACGGGCGGAGCGAGATACCCCGATTTAAGCGCCCATTCCCCAGTGCCTGGTCCCCATTCCCCTCCTCAACCAGTCACTACCCCCGTCTCATAACCTGAGAAACAAGCCTGCACCCTACCACGATTTAAGCGCCCATTCCCCAGTGCCTGTTCCCCATTCCCCTCCTCAACCAGTCACTACCCCCGTCTCATAACCTGAGAAACAAGCCTGCACCCTACCACGATTTAAGCGCCCATTCCCCAGTGCCTGTTCCCC